>JAUXUD010000098.1 GCA_030680835.1 Bacteroidota bacterium | reverse complement strand
GATCACTTCATCCAATTCATGGGCTGATGATAAAATATATTTTAAGATCTGATTTGTTTCTTCATCAACCTGATTTTCGTAGTCCAGCAAATTTGCAAGTCCGATCATCCGTGCCAGAGGAGCCCTTACAATATGCGATTGTTTCCATGCAATTTCACGCAATCGTTTGTTTTGTTCTTTAATCGCGTTTATATGGTTAACGCGTTCTGTAATGTCTCGTGCAGATCCAAGCATTCGTTGAGCTTTCCCATTTTTATCACGAATAATATACCCTTTATCATAAACATAGGCATATTGACCATCTGCTTTTTGAAAACGATATTCTTTCTCCCAATATCGTTCATTTGGATTGTTAAAAGCTGAATTCATGGACTCTTTTAATTCAGACAAATCTTCCGGATGAACTAAGTTTGTAAAATGAAAATGATCATTGTCATAATTAGCTAAACTGTACCCAAACAGGTTATTAAATCCATCGCCAAATCTACTAACTTCTCCGGTAGCAATATTCATATCCCATATAGAATCATTGGTGGCTTTAGCCACCAGATTATACCTTTCATTGTGGTGGAGAATTTCCTCTTCAGCCTGCTTACGAACTGTTATGTCGGTTCGAATGGTTATATATTGAAAAGGGATACCCTTCTTATCCAAAAAAGGGACAATGGTAGTATCTACCCAATAATAAGTATCGTCTTTGGCTTTGTTTTTAATCTCCTCATGCCAAATATTTCCTTTGCTGATGGTATTCCATAAATTTTTAATAAATGCTTTATCATGATACCCCGAACTTAGCATTCGATGGTCTTGTCCGATTAACTCCTCTTTATTATATTTTGAAATTTGACAAAATTTATCGTTTACATATTGTATGATACCGTTTTTGTCTGAAACATCCAACATAGAAGATTTGTCCAATGCATTTTTGTAATTTGAAATTTCATTAAAACTTTGTAAAAGTGCTGCTTCAGCTTTTTTGCTTTCCGTAACATCTCTTGCATAACCTCGTATAATAGGAGTTGTAACGCCAGTAGTTTTCAAAGAGTTGTTGAATTCCCAAAAGCGGATTTCGCCATTTATGGTTTGAACCTTCATCAATCCGATTGCATATCCATTTTTTTGTATGTTGGCTGCATACCTGTCGAAATATTTTGTTGAGTCGGGTGACAGAATACTCTTAATATTAAAATTTTTCCGCTTACTAAATTTGTGTCCAATAATTCTCTCGGCGGCCCTGTTCATTGAAAGTACCCGTCCATCCAGGTCATGTGTACAAATCAGGTCTGTAATATTTTCAACCAGGTCTTTGTATTGTTCTTCACTAATAATTAGTTCTTTTTCAATTTTTTTAAATTCAGTGATGTCGAGAACGGTTCCAAAAAACCGTATTGGCTCGTCTTCATGATTATGTTCACAATATACATTAGTTAATAAAATACGAAGCGGACCCATCTCGGGATTGGTTCTGAATTCCAATGGAGTCTCGTCATTTCCCAGCAGCATGCCCTTAAATTTATTTTCTGCCTTATCTCTGTCATCAGGGTGAATGGAGGCGAGATACGCTTTTACCGTTGGGTATCCCTTTGAGATATCCAAACGAAACAATTGGTACATTTGTTTTGACCACCAACCCTGACCAGTTAATGTGTTGAACTCCCAACTACCAAGACGCGCGGTTTTCTCCGCTTCTTCCAATCGCTTATTGACTTTTTCTAATTTATCTATTTTGTGCTTCATTTTTGTTATTATAAGTAAAAAGCAAAGAGTAATTTCTATATATACAGATTTTCATTCCTGGGCATATCATAATGACTCCTTTTATGTAATATTTATGCTAATTTTAATTTAATTCAGTATTCATAACATTTGATTTAATCACTTAATCTGTTTCTTTAACCGATAAATATTAAATAGTATGTCGGTAAAACCTTTTTTTTTGTTTGATGCAATTGAATGAATAATGCCGGGTAGTTTCTCAAAGTCGTTGTACTTGTCAATCTGAAAATCTACCCCGGCGGTTTTAAGTTGATCCAAAATAAACAGGTCTGAATTATACAAAAGAACAATCACATAGGTTTTGTAGTTGCTGTTTTTTATTTCTTTCAATAATTTAAAAGATAATCTATCCGGTAAATTAATATCAAGCAATATCAAATCCGGTTTTATTTCATTAAAAAGCTTTATTGATTTTTCATATGAAACCGCGCCATAAATGGCCCTTATGCTTCCTTCAACAGATAGCATTTCTTCCAATCGTTCAACAATCTGGATAGAAGTATCAACTATTAAAACCTTCATGTTTTTATTTTTTTTACCCCACAAAGGACCCACAATATCAAATGAGACAAAATAGCAACAGAAACATTTGTTTGATAGAAGGTAGTATACTATTTTGAGTAGTAGTAATACTACATTATAAAAAGGGAGATGATTAAAAATGTGGAGATCTTATAATGCGATATCAGTAATAATGTGATGGGCTATTGCATATCGGGTCAGTTCGGAATTGGTTGATAAATCAAGCTTTTCCATAATTCGGCTGCGATGTGTACTTATCGTTGTCAGCGCCAAAGAAAGTGAATCTGCAATTTGGGATATTGTTTTTCCATGCGCAAGGAGTTTAAAAATTTCAAATTCTCTGTTGGTAAGTAATTCATGAGGTTTTCTGTCAGCACCCTGATTGATCAACAATTTTTCTGCTATTTCAGGGGTAATGTATTTTTTCCCGAGCAGAATACGTTCAATAGCTTTAATCAGCTCATAGGGAGCCGCGTTTTTATTCATATAACCCGAGGCTCCTGCTTTTAGTACCCGTATTGCATACAAATCTTCCGAATAAATGCTTAGGATTAAAACCGGCAAATTGGGTTTTATCAGCTTAATCTGTTCCAATGCTTCAAGTCCGCTTCGGCCTGGCATATCCAGATCAGAGATAACCAAATCCCAGTCATGCGCGATTACTTCTCTGATAAGTTCCTCCCCATCGCCAACTTCTTTTATTTCAACGGAAGGATATTCATCTGTTAGAATTTGTATCAGGCCTATTCGTATGATGCGATGATCATCAGCTAAAAGTATCCGTTTCATTTTTGTTACATGTTGTTTTTTAGCATTCAATGGTAAGGTAACTGAACGCATATTCTGGTTCCATTTCCCGGTGAGCTTACCAATTCAAATTTTCCACCCAGCGAAACCACCCGCTCCTTCATGCCTAACATGCCAAAAGATTTATGGGTTTGTATGGATGCAATATCAAAGCCTATCCCATCATCTTCAATGGTAACCATTATTGTATTGACAGTAAGGCTTACTGAAGCAATAACTGTTTTTGCTTTGGCATAACGGGTAATATTTGTCAATGCTTCCTGATAAACTCTGAAAATGCAGGTAATTATTGGTTCTGATGATTTAATTTCAATTAAGTCGGTATTAAACTTAACCGGAATGCCTGTATTGGCAGCAAATTGGGTGTCAAGCCATTTCAGTGCGTCCAGCAAATCATAATCATCAAAAATAACGGGTCTTAATTCAGTCAAGATTCTTCTGATGGATTGATTACTTCCATCTAATAAACGGATTATATTTTTTAACTTTTTCTTTAAAATCGTTGTTTCTTCCGGTATTTTTTTATCTATCCAGGCCACATCCATTTTTACGGCAGTTAATTGCTGGCCTAAATCGTCATGAATTTCCCTCCCAATCCGCTTGCGTTCCTCATCACGCACGTCTTGAAGATGAGAAGTAAGTAAACGTAATTGTTCGTATGCTTTTTTAATTTCCGCTTCGGCTTTTTTTCGTTCAGTGATAACCTCTGAGAACAAAATAATGCCGCCTATCTCATCACGCGTATTATACCAGGGATGGATTTCCCAACTCACCCAATCAATACTACCATCTTCCCGTTCAAAAAAGTCTGCATCACTTTTTTCAATGGCACCTGCCAAACAACGTATATGTATTTCTTTCCAATATTGTGAGATTTCGGGAAATATTTCGTAATGGCTTTTTCCAATGAGTTGCCTGTCTTGAATTTTGTAATCAAGTACAAATCTTTTGCTGGCAATAATGTATTTCATATCCTTATCAAACATGGCAAGGGCTGCAGGACTGTTTTCAATAAATAATCGCAGTTGTTGTTCTTTTTCAGCTAAATTTTCTTCAGCTTTTTTTCGTTCGCTGATATCTCTGATGAGCATGCTTGTTCTTTCTTCACCAGCAACTGTAGTAAATACATTTGAAGTTATTTCTCCCGGAAAAACAGTTCCGTCTTTTCTTACAAAAGTCAATTCGCTTTTTAATTTCCTCGTTTTTTTCCGCTCTTCCAAAGCCAAAGGAAGGCGGGGGTCATTCAGGTTTACCAAACTATTACGGCCCAGGTTACAAATTTCTGCTTCGCTCCTGTCGAAAATTCTGCATGCTTCAGGGTTGGCTGAACAAATGCGTCCGTCTGTTGTTGTTAATAATATGGCCTCTCCGCTATTCTCAAATAGAGAGCGGTATTGCTCCTCGCTTTCTATAATTTTTTCTTCGGCCCTTTTACGTTCTGTGATATCACAGAAATAAATAGTCAGTCCTTCCGGTGAAGGGTAAATATGATTTTCGAACCAAAGATTATAAGGTGCGTAATGTTCTTCCAGGTAAATGTATTGCTGGGTTTCCATCGCCTTATAATATGCCTTATAGAATGGCTGATCAATACCTTCAGGAAATTCGCTCCAGATATGCTTTCCTGTCATTTTCGCAGGGTCACGGCTGAAAATCTCACCTGCCCTTTTATTCATGTATGTGTAACACCAGTTTTTATCAAGTGCCACAAAAGCATCGCTTATCCTTTCTAATGTTTCAAAAAGTATTTTTTTTGATTTTTCCGATTTACCCGCTTTTTCTGACATAATTGAAATTATTAGTTTCCTGAATGACGAAGAATTGGAAGAGCGAATTTCAAATGTACGGAATCCTTTTTGGTTTCAGTTTAAAAATATCATTGTCAATTTTGTGCAACTTTTAATTTGCAGAGTTAATCCTCATTAAAGCTATTGTTTAGAAAATATCAGACATCCAATAAAATTCTATTCAGAATAATAGGGAACTGTAAAGTAAAATATTGAACCTTTGCCTTCTTCGCTTACCACCCAAATCTTACCGCCAAGTTTTTCAATTAATTCCTTGCATATATTAAGCCCTAAACCCGTGCTTAGCTCGCCCTCAGTGCCTGTATGTCCGGTTTGAACATTCATCGTGAATAAATTATGTATCATGCCATTGTTCATTCCAATACCGGTATCTTTTATGGAAATTTTTTTTTATCAAGGATAATTTTAGCCGAAACACTAATTTTACCTCCTTTGTGTTATCGAGAGAAAACTGTTTAAAGGCCCAAGAAGGTCGTGGGCAATAATGGTAAAGAGTTTATCTTTTTCGGCATTAAGTTTTAAAAGTGATTCATTCTTATTTATTATTTCTGCTTCAACCTGTTTAAATTTTGTGATATCCCGTATGGTTCCAACCATAGTATGCTGGTATATGTCATTATATTTAAGACTTCCCACCTGAGTATAATAATCACGCATATAGCACAAATCGCGGTCATATACGATATTTCCATCTTGTATACTACCAAAAATTTGTTTATAACTGATAGGTATCTTCCAGGTCTTCCTTCATATGATTAAGTTCAGGACTTTCAGTAGCAGTGGCCTCAGATTTGTATGGGTTACTTTTCAAAATTGATTAATGTATTTAAACGCATAATTAAATATTACATACAAAATTAGTAGTTTATGTTTAAATGTAATCAAGGGAATACAATGTGACAATTATCATAGGAAAGGTAAATTAAAAAAAAACTATATAAAGGCACTTTTTGTTTTCCCAACAAAATTATGATTTACATATTTGGTAGTAGTCAATTATTACCTCTAACTTCCTGGGTATTCATTACAATAGATTTAATGACCCCATCTAATTCCTGTGCTGATGTTAAAGTATATTTTAAAAGTTGATTGGTTTCTTCATTCAACTGACCTTCGTAATCCAGGAGATTTACAAGCCCGATTAAACGGGCTAAAGGGGCTCTAACAATATGAGATTGTGTCCAGGCTATTTCCTGTAACTGCTTATTTCTTTCTTCAATTGCTTTTATATATTTTACTGTTTCCGTCATATCCTGGGTAGCTCCAATCATCCTGATTGCGTTCCCATTCTTATCCCGGATAATATATCCTTTATCATGCACATGTGCATATTCACCATTGGCTTTCAGAAAGCGGTAATCTGCTTCCCAATAATGTTCATCGGGATTTTTATGCGCCTGATCCATTGATTCTTTTACCCGATTCAGGTCATCGGGATGAATTAAATTAGTATAATGAAAGTGTTGATTATTATAATTTTCCATATCATAACCAAACAACATTTTAAAACCTTCGCCCGACCGGTTAACTTCCCCGTTAAATATATTCATATCCCAGATTGAGTCATGGGTGGCTTTGGCAACCAGGTTGTATCTTTCGTTGCTTTGCAGTAATTCATTTTCCGCTTTTTTTCTTTCTGTGATATCAAAAAAAGTAGCAACTGCACCAATTATTTTACTATCATTTATAATGGGATGAGACCAATATTCTACCGGAAAAGAGGTTCCATTGCGTTGCCAGAAATACTCATCTGTTACATGAGTTCCTCTTGTTTCATAAAGGGCTTTATACATACGGCATTCAGTAGCAGGGTATGGCGTACCATCGGTTCGGGTATGATGTATTAAGCTATGAATATGTTTTCCCAGTAAATCTTCTTCCTTGTCGTATCCAAGTAATTTTAAACATGCTCTATTTGCAAATGTGCAATTCCCCTCCAAATCAATTCCATAAATACCCTGGGCCGTTGAATCCAGTAACAAACGAATCCTTTCCTTGCTCAATCTGAGTTTTCGTTCAATTCTCTTTCGCTCCGAATCGGTATACATAAATTCAATTTTATAAGAGATATTTTCTGCCAGTTCATTTAATAAATTTATTTCTTCCTGATCAAAATGTCCGACTTTATCTGAATATAAATTTAAAATTCCACGAATTTCTCCAAAAGCAATTAAAGGCAGAGATATACATGACCGGAGTCCATAACTTAATGCTCTTTCGCGCCAGGGTTCCATTTTCCTGTCATTTTTTATATCCATTGAAAAGAAATG
>JAUXUD010000095.1 GCA_030680835.1 Bacteroidota bacterium | reverse complement strand
GTTATTGCCAAATGGGCCGGTTTCAGGAAAATAGGAGAGAAGGTAGTACAACACCGGCCGCGTAAATACGGGTCTACTAAATTTGGGGGTGTATCCAGGTTTATCAATGGATTTCTTGATTTATTAACTATATTCTTCGTTTCAAAATTTGGCAAAAGGCCCATGCACTTTTTCGGAGTAATGGGCACCATCATGTTCTTCTTTGGTTTTGGGGGTGCCTTATGGATTGGAGTTGATAAACTGATACACATTTATCAGGGCAATACCTTACCCAGGAATATAACTGAACAACCCATGTTTTATCTCAGTTTGGTTACATTGGTAATTGGTGTTCAGCTATTCCTCGCAGGCTTTATCGGTGAAATGATTTCTCGCAATGCCACCGAACGAAATGTTTTTGGAATCACCAAACGCATTGGCATAGATGATTAAGAAAAAGATTTTAATTGTGGGTCCCGCACACCCATTAAGGGGCGGACTGGCAACCTATGATGAACGCCTGTGCAGGGAGTTTAAGGCCATGGGGCATCAATGCGAAATCCTTAGTTTTAGCTTACAATATCCCGGTATTTTATTTCCGGGTAAAACCCAGTTTTCAGCTGAACCCAAACCGGATGATATCGTTATACATGCAGAAATAAATTCAATAAACCCGCTTAATTGGTTCCATGTTGGAAACCGTTTTGCAAAAAATAATTACGACCTCATAGTTTTCAGATATTGGATGAGTTTTATGGCACCTGCATTTGGAACCATTGCTCGAATCATCAAAAAGAAAAGCAATGCCCGGATTGTTGCCATTACCGATAATATCATACCCCACGAAAAAAGATTTTACGATAAAAGCTTCACAAATTATTTCCTGAAAAGCATCGATGGTTTTTTAAGTATGTCGAGGGAAGTGTTTGCACAGGTGGCGATACTTGAACCCAATAAACCCAAAGTATATGTACCGCACCCCATGTATGATATGTTCGGCCCGGCCATTGATAAAGCAGAAGCAAAACAAAAATTAGGTCTTGAACCCAAAACAAATTATCTGTTATTTTTTGGCTTCATCAGAAAATACAAAGGACTGAACCTATTGCTCGAAAGTTTTGCCAAGGTTGACAGAAAAACATTGAACCTGAAGTTAATTGTTGCAGGCGAATTTTATGAAGATGCACAGCCTTATTATGATCAGCTGAAAGAGTTGGCTTTATCAGATGATGTAATATTGCGCACCGATTTTATTCCCAACAGTGAAGTGTCCACCTATTTTTCGGCTTGCGATCTGGTGGTTCAAACCTATTTAAGTGCAACGCAAAGCGGCGTAACACAAATAGCCTATTATTATAACAAACCCATGCTGGTAACCGATGTGGGTGGGCTGGCGGAGCTGGTTCCGCATAACAAAGTAGGTTATGTATGCAAGCTTGAACCCAATGAAATTGCAGCAAGTATCACTTCATTTTATACAGAAAACAAAGAGGCAGATTTTGTAAATGGTTTGATTGAAGAAAGAAAAAAATTCACATGGGATTATTTGTGCCAGCAGTTGCTCGGACTTTGATGAAATAATAAATTTTTATGTTAATATCATTTTAATACGTTACTTCGTAATTAAATGATAAACAGGCTTAGCCTTCTGCTATTTATTTTACTCACAAATTTTGCTTATGCGCAATACCCACCCACCTACTGGCCATCCAACGATAAAGTAAATCTGGATTTTCGGTTTGAGCCTCCCCGAATGGATACGTTCGATTTTCTGCCAAAATACCAACAAGTTTATTCCTATATTCAATCCGTAAGTAATGTAATAACTAATAAGTCTGGTGAACAGTTAGGTTATTTTTGTGATTCAACATATCTTGACTTTTATCAATACGGTTTTTATGATATGAACCATCAGTTAATTCAAAAAATCTATTATGAACAAAAATTTTATCCGAATATTGAGTTTTTAGGGCCTGGATTTTTAAGTTTTGACGACAGTACCCATTATTTCATCAAACCAAATGACAATTATCTTCACATCGGTTTAAATTTCTTTAAGTTAAATTTTACAAATGCTCATTTAGATAGTATTAGTTTTATCTACTCCAACATTAAGGTACCCGGAGGTAAGAATTATACCATTCAGGGGGCAGATACATTAATTATCTCGAATTTGAGATTGAAGGGTATTATTTTAAAAAAGAATAATCGGGTTTTTGTGTTATTTGATTATATAAAGCCCATTAATTCTCAATTTTTCTGGGGATTGGTTTTAATAGAATTAGATAAAAATCTAAATATTATAGAGAATGCATTTTCAAAAATTTATTATTCAGAATCTTATGGTTTATCAGTCTTAGCTATAAACAAGTTATCTAGTAAAATTTATGCAATAAGAGGTTATACATATTATGACAGTATAAAAAATATTTCAACTTATGCAGACAGTTTATTTGTATTTGAAATTGATACAAACTTTAATTTATCAAATACAAAAAATTTATTAAACAATATAAGTGGAGGATATATAGCTGCAGTATTATCAGCCAATGATTCTTTTTTATATTTGCTTAAAACAGCATTTTTTCAAAATAACGTTTATTCTGATAGTCTTTTACAAGTTAATGTATTTACAGGTGAGAAAACAGGCATACTAATTTCAAAAATATTTAAAGTTGGGCAAAGCACCTCGCGAAATAAATTGGCAATAGCACCAAATGGTAAAATTTATATAAGAGCCCATTCAGGCGATTCAATTTATCCATACCGTTATCATGTTATTGAACAACCCAATAGAAAATACCCTGACTGCAAAATAAGTTATAACATTTATAAAAGCGATTATGATAGCATTGGCCTTAGAAATGGATGGAGGTATTCAAAATATGAAGATGTAAGAAACGGTACCCCAATAAACCCTTTTTATGTTTACACTGATTATTTTCCATCAACCTGTGCAGGAGATAGTTTTGTAAACCGAAGTGACGCACCATTTAAAAACTTTGTGTGGTATTGGGGCGATGGAGATACTACTGTTACCACAGATACGCAAAAGTTTGTAAAGCATAAATATTCCATACAAGGTACTTACTTTTTGAGAGTAAAAGGAAGTTTATCAACCGGCTACTGGGCCTGGTATAGCGATAGTATTACTGTAGGTTGTTATCTCAACCCGGGCTATTATGTAAAAGACAGCGTGGGTTGCCAATGGATCGCACAAACTTTTTACGATACCACTTGTGCCAATGTAAGAACTATTAAACGCGAATGGGATTTTGGGGATGGTGAATCAGCAATCACTTATTTACCTATGATAACGCATGTATACAAAAAATCGGGGGTGTATGATGTTTCAATGAAAGTAAGCTCAGGAACATGTTCGGAAACTGTTTCAAAAACAACCGTCATCAATATACTTCCTGCACCCAAGCCTGGCTTTGTATTGGATAAATTAATGGATTGTGTTCCTCCATCTGCACAATTTACGGTGAGTGATACACTTACCCAACTTGTTAGCAAAAAAACATACCGCTTTGATGATGGGTTAACAGATTCTATTATTCCTGTAAACCAGCATAGCATAAATTATGTTTACCATACAAAAAGCAAATATAAAATCCTTCAAACCTTATACAGTCCCAGTGGTTGTATCTCTAAAGACTCATTATATATTAATGTCTACAATAATTTAAGTACAGCCATACCTACCCAACCCATTGTCAGTATCAATGAAAATAATATTGCAGAAATATTTTGGGCAAGGAACAATGATGTTTCATTATACCATTTATTCAGAGCCGAAAATTATCAATCAACCGGTTTCTTAAAAAGCGTAAGCGATACTTTTACAACCGATAATTCTGCTAAAAATGTATTTTCATCAAGTTATCAATATACCCTGCAATACCAGGATCAATGCCAGAACAAAAGCACACAGGGAAAATATGAAACCAGCATTTTGTTAACAGGTAAAAACCATAAAAATGCGTATAGCACATTAAACTGGAACCGGAATAATAACGATGGAACTCCATTGGTTTACGATCTCTTCAAAACACGCGATGCTGATACTTCATGGATTAAAACCATTACCCAAAACAGCTTTACCGATTATGGTTTTTATTCTGATAGTTCCATTAAAACAGGCTACAAAATTTACACAAACTATCATTCCGGAGCCAGAATTTCATCCAATTCTGCAAAAATTGGTTATGAACCTTTTGTAATTATCCCCACCTTATATGATGTAAACCATTTTACCTCAGGTCTACCCATCAGAAGTTTTTTCCTGAAAGATTTTACCATCGAAATATTCGATATTTTGGGCCGCAGGGTGTTCACAGACAGTAATATTTCAAGCTGGCACGGCGAAGGACACTACACCGGCCATTTCTTCTACCGTATCAGAGGCACCAGCAAAGAAGATCAGTTTTTCCAGCAAAACGGGAGAATTTTGTTGGTGAGGTAAAAATGAATTTACGATTTACGATTGACGAATGACGAATTGGAACACCTACAATTTAATAATGAGGCATACTCAATCGTAAATCGTAAATCGTAACTCGTAAATAGCCCGAATCTTCCGCAAATCCTTAACTTCAAGAAAGTATTTTGTTTTTCACAATTATGGATTACCTTTGCCGTCCCTCAAAAAGGGAAAAATCTAAAAGGAAAGGAGGTGCACAATTATGATCCATATCAGCGTTAAAGAAAACGAATCATTGGACAGAGCTTTAAAAAAGTTCAAAAAGAAATTCGAAAAAACAGGCGTAGTAAAGGAATTACGTGGTCGTCAAGCGTTTACAAAACATTGTATTAAAAAACGTCACGAAAAAATACGTGCAGCTTATAAATTGCAAATGCAACAACAAGCCGATTTATAACATAAATTGTTTCGATATACAAAAAAGCAGTCAGAATTCCTGATTGCTTTTTTTTTGTAAAATCCACAGATTATGCTTGTTTAATTGGGAAATTTTGTAAATTGCCTTAGCTATTCTCAAATATGGTATTTCAATCCGCTATAGACAAATTTCTCGAATACCTCAGGTATGAAAAAAAACAATCGAAACATACTCATTTAGCTTATCAAACCGACCTTCAGCAGTTTCAGACTTACCTTTCACTGGTTTATCAGATTACCGATTTAAATGCTTTTAACCATTTACAAATCCGCTCCTGGATGGCACATTTAATGGGCGAGGGCGTATCGGCAAGAAGTATTGGCCGCAAACTTTCCAGCCTTAAATCATTGTATAAATTTTTAATGAAGGAAGATTTGGTTCAGCAAAATCCGTTAAACAAAATTGTTGCTCCGAAAATAAGTAAGAAATTACCGGTTTATGTGGAGCAAAAAGCAATGGACACCCTTTTAAATGTTACAGAATTCCCTGAGGGCTTCGAAGGCCTGAGAGATTCGCTGATTTTAAATATGTATTATGGAACCGGCATGCGCCAAAGCGAATTGATTGGTTTGCGCCTCAACCAGATTGACGCATTTAAACGCCAGGTGAAGGTTTTGGGTAAAAGAAATAAAGAAAGAATTATCCCCATAACCAATGATCTGGCTCAAAAAATTGAGATTTACCTTGATTTTTGCAAACAGGAAAACATTCACAGCGAAGTATTGTTCTGTAATGAAAAGGGCCAACCGCTGTATGCAAAGAAAGTGTATAACCTGGTTCACAAATACCTTTCTCAGGTTACCACCATTCAAAAAAGAAGTCCGCATGTTTTACGCCACACTTATGCAACTCACATGTTAAACAATGGAGCCGATTTAAATGCCATCAAAGAGTTGCTGGGACATGCAAATTTATCGGCAACACAGGTATACACACACAACAGCATTGAACGATTAAAACAGGTTTATAAAAAGAAACATCCAAGAGCTTAAAAATCCTGCCAAACCCATTAACCACAAGTAATATGCAAATCGGCAGGTTTTGCAATTGCTTATATAAAATGTAGTAATATTATGAAGATTCAAATCCAATCTATTCATTTTAAAGCCGACAAAAAACTGCTCGACTTTATAACGCAACGGGTAGAGAAAACGCAAACATTTTTTGAGGGCGTTCATCAGGCCGAAGTTTATTTAAAGGTAGAAAAAGACCATCAGGGCGAAAACAAGATTGTGGAGATTAAGTTAAATCTGGCAGGTATGCCCATTTTCGCAAAAGATCAGGATTCAACCTTTGAAGCCGCAACAGATTTGGTATTGAATAAATTGGTAGCCCAGGTAAAAAAACACAAGGAAAAATTGATGGCTAAATTGGCCTGAACAAATCCCATAAAAAAAGCAGCATTCGCTGCTTTTTTTATGGGATTTTGGCACTTAGCTTTTGGCACTTAGCCCTTAGCAGATTTGTTTTCATATGGAGATTTACAAACCGTATTCATACCTGATATCAGCAAAATGGTCGAAACCCAATATAGTATTGCCTTCTGATCATGTTGCTGATGCCAGCAAAACGATGATTATTCTAATCCCGAAGGGATGATATGATTATAGAAATTGGCATTATTACAAAACCCCAAACCCGGAACGGGTGATACAACAGCATTTGTTTTAAAAATTATTCAAACAAATAGTTTTCTATTAGAAAACATTTACTACATTTGCAATGTGTTTAACATCATTACCAGAAAAACATTACTTGAATATTGCAATAAATATCCCAATGCAAGAACAGAATTGCTTGAATGGTATCATGAATTAATAAATTTTGATTTTAGGAACTTTAATGAGTTGAAGCGTGTTTATGGGAATGCGAGTTTGGTAGATGATAGCAGGGTAGTATTTAACATTGGAGGGAATAAATACAGGCTGGTTACAAGAATAGTATTTGAATTTAAAACTGTTCAGATAAAATGGTTTGGAACACATGCAGAATATAACAAAATTGATGTAGCAATAATCCAATACAAAAAGAAATAAGAGATGGAACTCAAAATAATCAAAACAGAAAAACAGTATCAAAAATGCCTTGATTGGGTAGATGAAATGTTTGATAAAAAAATTAAACCAAATTCAGTTGATGGGGAAAAGGTGCAGATTGCACTTTTATTAATAAAACAATATGAAGATGACAAATATCCGATACCATTTCCTGATCCAATTGAAGCAATCAAGCTAAAGATGGAAGAACGAGGCATGAAAAACAAGGATTTGGTTGGGCTTGTAGGTAGCAAAGGATATATTTCTGCACTGTTAAATAAACGCAAACCTTTAACATTAGAGTTAGTAAAGCTATTTCATAAAGAGTTTCGGATTCCTGCTGAGGTGTTGTTATCGTAAACATTAATTTCCAGACCATTTTGCTGACACCAGCAAAATGGTAGAAACCCAACACCACATTGCTTCCTGATCATATTCCCGATATCAGGAAAAAGATACTTTTCCCAATCCCGAAGGGATGATATGATTATAACAGGCACTATATACAAAATTCAAAACCCGAAACGGGTGACAGTACATCATCAATACGGGTTTAAATGTCAACCAATGTACCATATTAATATCATTCATTCTTTTCTTGGGGCCTGTCGATTTTCTTCCTACAAAATCACTCCATCCGATAAACCGGATATCTCCTATACTCAACTTCAAAATACGGGGAATGCGTAAAAATAAAATTCAGCACTTCATGATTGTTGCTTGTTTTTTCCGGATTTGCTAGTTTCCAGACTTCAAATTGTTGTTTCAATACAGGGTTTTCTTCCAGCATTTTTGCAGCATCATCTTCAAAAGCGTAATCCGAAAAACCTTCTTTACGGTCTAAAATAGGGTCAAAAAAGTTCCAGCTAAAAAAGCCATCTTCTGTTTGTGGTTCCAATACTTCGGCTATATACCGGTTAGCGGTTTGATTGGCATAAATAAGATAATCACCTTTTAATATTTTTATTTTGGCAACCCGCTTTTCAACTTCAATTTTATTGTTTACATGATGGCCTTCATAAGCCCTGTTACTGCTTTCGCATTTCGTGATTGTATAGTAGTTCAAATCCATTAATGTGTCGTGTTCAAACCGCTTAAACTGGATATTATTTGCCTTTAATCGCTCAATCACTTTTTGCCAGCATTGAGGTACGATATATGCTTTCGGCAGATGAACTTCTAAAGCAGGTTTGCAAAAATTACAGTAATTGATTTCTTTGGTATAAGGCTTTTCACGGTTATAATAAGTTCGCTCATAATTGCCTAGTTTACTTTTTATTTTTTCGGCTTCATACCCTTTAAACTGCAATTTGGATACTTGTGTTTTCTCCACTTCATAATTGCTTTGATAAACTTTCATGTTTTTATAATGCTCAAGATCCGCATTCCGGGCTGTTCTGATAATATTTGCATTTGTATTGCAATATTCAATCATGGTTTTCATCAGTTCATAAGTGGCCGTTACCCTTTTTGGATAAGGCTTTAGCATATGCGTTTCAGCAACAAAACTCAGGGTTCCAAACAAAGCAGTATAACCTGTCGAAAATTTAGGGGATTCAATAAATTCCTCATACCCTGCTTCATCGGGTGATTTGCCATAAATATTAACATAAGGCACCATTTCCCAGTTCTTTTGAAGCATATTCGAATATAAAAACGGCTTCATTTTATTGTGCAGTAAATCTGCCGTTTCTCCACCCAGTTTTTGTTGCTGCGTACAAATAAGAGTCATGGTGTATTGGTAATCGGCACCATTTGAAGTATGGTTATCCAAAAAAACATCCGGATTCCAGTAATGGTACATCTGATAAAAGGCAAACGTGTTTTTGGCATCAGCCTTGATAAAATCCCGGTTTAAATCGTAATTACATGCAGTGCCTCTGAAACCTTTTTCTTCAGGACCGTTTTGATTCGCCCGGGTATATTTTTTTCGGTTCAGCATGCCATCGACATTATAAACAGGAACAATACAAATGCTTACATTATCCGGAATGGGTGTTTTTCCACCTGCCATTTCCTGCGCCAATAATAAGGAAGCATCAATCCCTTCGCTTTCTCCCGGATGAATTCCGTTCATAATCATAATAACCGTATGGGTATTTTGTTTCAAATCAGGCTTTGCGAAGTTTTTCTTTTTGTTTATAACCAACAAATGGATGGGAAATCCACCATCCGTTTCCCGATACTCAAATAATTTCATTTGATCCGATTGTGCATCCAGTTTTTTGTATTCGTTGATTAGCCGGTCATAGTTTAGGGTCTTATTTTCTAAATATGCATGTGTATAGTTTTGCGAAAAGCCGTATTGATAAATAAATATTACAAGCAGGAAACTGGTTAATTTTTTCATGAAAAGCGGTTTATTTGGGTCCGAATATATAGAATGATTGCGTTTTTGAAAGGATAATTCCCGTCGGGAATCAGGTTAAACAATTGAAAAACAGCTTTTATTTTCTTTTTTCAGAAATAATTAACAAAATAAACCTCAGAATATTTGTCAATCCTGATTAAGTTTTTACTTTTGCACCACTGTTACGCTTCAAAGTTTCTCTTTAAATTATTTTTGCTTCCTACTTGTAAACATCCTGCAAAATACTACATTTGCAGTCCTTTTAAAAAAGAAGGATTCGTGTAGTAAAGTTCTTTGCAGGTTAACACCCAGAATGCTAGGCGTTTACGCCAATTCGGGTTGTTAAAACACATATAAACGCATTCGTTATATTCAGACCTCTGTCTGAGTTTGATGGGATTATTGCCACTTTAGCTCTCCCGATAGCTATCGGGAGGTAGAGCAACATTTAGATTATGCGAAACGCACAAAATGCCACTTTAGCTCAGCTGGTAGAGCAACTGATTTGTAATCAGTAGGTCGCTGGTTCGATCCCGGCAAGTGGCTCTCTTTCATTTACGAATTACGATTTACGAATTACGATTTATTAAAACCGTCAATCGTAAATCGGCAATCGTAAATTAGTTTGGGGAGATACCAGAGTGGCCAAATGGGAAGGACTGTAAATCCTTTGCGAAAGCTTCGAAGGTTCGAATCCTTCTCTCCCCACATCGACCGCCATAGCTGAAAGTGATGGCGGTCTTTTTCAGATTCACGCCAAATGAATCTGAAATTTTGCGTTCAATGATTGAAATATGCGGATTCACACCAATTGAGTCTGGAAGAAAAAATTAAATTGCGAGAGTAGCTCAGTTGGTAGAGCGACTCCCGATAGCTATCGGGATCCAAGCTGTAAGACGCGGGTTTGGGTATTGAAATATGCGGATTCACACCAATTGAGTCTGGAAGAAAAAATTAAATTGCGAGAGTAGCTCAGTTGGTAGAGCGACAGCCTTCCAAGCTGTAGGTCGCCGGTTCGAACCTGGTCTCTCGCTCGAAAGAGTAAAAGAAAATTTCGATAGGTCGCGGGTTCTCCCGATAGCTATCGGGATGGTCTCTCGCTCAAAAAAGTAGAAAAAAGTAAGTGAAAACTTGCTTCGTACGAAAAGCCTTTGTAGCTCAGTGGTAGAGCACTTCCTTGGTAAGGAAGAGGTCGGCAGTTCGATTCTGCTCAACGGCTCAGAAAGAAAAACAAATAAACAAACTATAAATAATAAACAAAATGGCTAAAGAAAAATTTGACCGCAGTAAACCACACGTTAACATCGGTACAATCGGTCACGTTGACCACGGTAAAACTACTTTGACTGCTGCTATTACTAAAGTATTAGCCGACAAAGGCTTATCAGAAGCCCGTTCATTTGAATCCATTGACTCGGCTCCTGAAGAAAAAGAACGCGGTATTACTATTAATACTGCCCACGTTGAGTATTCAACTGCTAACCGCCACTATGCACACGTTGACTGTCCGGGTCATGCGGATTATGTGAAGAACATGGTTACGGGTGCTGCTCAAATGGATGGTGCAATCCTTGTGGTTGCCTCTACAGATGGTCCGATGCCACAAACCCGTGAGCATATCCTGCTTGCCCGTCAGGTAGGTGTTCCCCGTATCGTTGTTTTTATGAACAAAGTGGATATGGTTGACGATCCGGAATTGTTGGAAATTGTTGAAATGGAAATCCGTGATTTGTTAAACAAATATGAATTCCCGGGCGACGAAATTCCAATTATCCAGGGTTCTGCTTTGGGTGGATTGAACGGAGATGCCAAATGGGTTGAGAAAATCATGGACTTAATGAATGCGGTTGATACATATATTCCGGTTCCTCCAAGATTAACTGAACTGCCTTTCCTGATGCCTATTGAAGACGTGTTCTCCATTACCGGTCGCGGTACTGTTGCAACAGGTCGTATCGAACGCGGTATCATCAATTCAAACGAAAGTGTTGAAATTATTGGTTTGGGTGCAGAAAAATTAACCTCTGTAGTTACAGGTGTTGAAATGTTCCGCAAAATATTGGACCGTGGTGAAGCAGGTGATAACGTAGGTTTGTTATTGCGTGGTATCGACAAAAACCAAATCCGCAGAGGAATGGTTATTTGCAAGCCGGCTTCAGTTACTCCACATACCCAGTTTAAAGCTGAGATTTATGTATTGAGCAAAGACGAAGGTGGACGTCACACACCTTTCTTTAACAAATACCGCCCTCAGTTTTATTTCCGTACCACCGACGTAACCGGCGAATGCCAGCTACCTGAAGGTATTGAAATGGTAATGCCTGGTGATAATGTTACCATCACGGTTGAGCTAATCGCTCCTATCGCAATGGAAAAGAACCTGCGTTTCGCTATCCGTGAAGGAGGCAGAACAGTAGGTGCCGGTCAGGTAACCGAAATTTTGAAATAGTAATTAACAGATTGACGAATGTCCCGATTTAAGATCGGGACATTTGTTGTCTATACGGGAATAGTTTTATTACGGGAATAGTTCAATGGTAGAATGTCGGTCTCCAAAACCGCTGATCAGGGTTCGAATCCTTGTTCCCGTGCAATTTTAAAGAAATGAACAAGTTTACAGAATATATCAAATTATCGTATGACGAGTTGATGAACAAGGTTTCATGGCCTAGTTGGGAAGACTTGCAGGAGAGCACCATTATCGTAATGATTGCTTCTTTAATCATTGCACTCATTATTGGTGTAATAGACATTGCAAGCAGTACCACATTGGGCTTTTTTTACCAGTTATTCCAAAACTAAGATTCGATATCGGTTAGTATTATCATGACAGAACAAGGAACTGAACAATTTAAATGGTATGTGGTTCGTGCGGTTACCGGACAGGAAAAAAAAGTAAAAGCACAACTGGAAGTTGAACTCGAAAGAGCCGGGCTTACCGCTCAGGTACCGCAGATTTTGATTCCAACCGAAAAGGTTTACCAGGTAAAAAACGGTAAGAAAACAAGCAAAGAAAAAGCTTACCTGCCGGGATATATCTTAATCAATGCAGATATTTCAGGAGAAGTGGGTCATGTTATTACTTCTATTAATGGCGTTGTTGGTTTTTTAGGAGGCAAAGCCAATCCTTCTGCTTTACGTCCGTCAGAAGTAAACCGTATTTTGGGTAATGTTGATGATATTTCAGAACAGGGTGAAACATTGGTTGAACCTTACATAGTAGGTGAAAATGTGAAAGTAGTTGATGGTCCGTTCACAGGCTTTAGCGGCGTAATTGAAGAAGTGAGCGAAGACAAAAAGAAATTGAAAGTGATGGTTAAAATATTTGGCAGAAGAACCCCGCTTGAATTGAACTTTGTGCAGGTAGAAAAAGAAAGTTAATTGTAGAAAATAAATAGTTCGGTCGAAAGGCCGGCAAAGTAAAAATTAGATGTTATGGCAAAAGAACTAACAGGTTTTATTAAACTTCAGGTTAAAGGTGGCGCTGCAAATCCAGCCCCTCCAATTGGTCCTGCTTTGGGATCAAAAGGTGTAAATATCATGGAGTTTTGTAAGCAATTTAATGCAAGAACCCAGGATAAAGCAGGTAAGATTTTACCCGTAGTAATTTCGGTATACAGTGATAAGTCTTTTGATTTTGTCATCAAAACCCCACCGGTAGCTGCCCAGTTATTGGAGGCTGCAAAAATTGCAAAAGGTTCTCCTGAACCGAACCGTAAGAAAAATGGTACCGTTACCTGGGATCAGGTACGTGCAATTGCTGAAGATAAAATAGTAGATATGAACTGTTTTAAAGTTGAATCAGCAATGAAAATGGTGGCCGGTAGCGCCCGCAGCATGGGTTTAACCATTTCGGGTGATAATCCTTTAAACAATTAATAAGTAAAGAAATGGCAAGGATAAGTAAGAAAAGAAAAGAAGCTTTGAAAAAAGTAGATGCTACAAAAGCATATACTTTAACAGAAGCATCCAAATTGGTTAAAGACATTACTTACACCAAGTTTGATGCTTCCGTTGATATCGATGTTCGCTTAGGCGTTGATCCCAAAAAAGCAAATCAAATGGTGCGTGGAGTAGTTGCTTTACCGCATGGTACAGGTAAAACCATTAAAGTTTTGGCATTGGTACCTCCCGATAAAGTTGCCGAAGCTCTGGAAGCCGGTGCCGATTATGCAGGTCTGGAAGAGTATATTGAAAAAATTACAGGCGGTTGGGTAGATATGGATATAATCGTAACCATGCCTGCTGTAATGGCTAAATTGGGTAAACTGGGTAAAATATTAGGACCCCGCAATTTAATGCCCAATCCTAAAAGTGGTACCGTAACACAAGATGTGGGTAAAACAATAAAGGAAATCAAAGGAGGTAAAATAGATTTTAAAGTGGATAAAGAAGGCAGCATTCATACTTCCATCGGTAAATCAACATTTGCTCCTGAGAAATTATATGAAAATGCTGTTGAATTAATTCAGGCACTTGCCAAGTTAAAACCATCAACCGCAAAAGGAACCTATTTTAGAAGTATTCACGTCAGCAGTACAATGAGTCCGGGTATTACTGTTGATACCAAGTCGGTACCTGGTATATAAAAGCAGAAGGCAATGAAAAAGGAAGAAAAAGAAATAGCAATTGAAGCATTGGCTGAAAAGTTCAATCAGTTTAAGAATATCTATATAACAGATATCTCGGGCTTAAATGCAAAAAGAACAAGTGACCTGAGAAGAATGCTGTTTAAAAAAGGCATTACTTTACAGGTAGCTAAAAACACTTTGATCGAAAAAGCGTTTGTAAAATCAGGGCGCGATTTTGGGAATCTGGCAACTGCATTAACCGGCAACAGTGCTTTAATGTATTGCGAAGATACCAAGGCACCCGCAAAAGCAATAAAGGAATTCAGGAAGAAAGACAGCATTCCTGCACTCAAAGGGGCTTGCATTGATGCAGATATCTTTATCGGCGACAATCAGCTGGATGCATTGATTACCCTGAAATCGAAAAACGAACTGATCGGAGACATTATCGCAATGTTGCAGGCTCCTGCTCAAAACGTAATCAGTGGATTGCAACAAGGCGGTGGAAAAATCGCAGGCATCGTAAAAACGCTTTCTGAGCGTCCTGAATAACAAAAACAATTAGTGTATAAATTATAAACAATTAAATTTAAGAAAAATGGCAGATTTAAAAGCGTTCGCAGAACAATTGGTTAACTTAACTGTAAAAGAGGTTAATGAGTTGGCTAAAATTTTGAAAGATGAGTATGGTATTGAACCCGCAGCAGCTGCTGTAGCGGTTGCAGCTCCCGCTGCTGCTGCTGAAGCTCCGGCAGAACAAACATCATTTGATGTTATATTGAAGAGTGCTGGTCAAAGCAAACTTAACGTGGTTAAAATAGTTAAAGACCTTACCGGTTTAGGCTTAAAAGAAGCTAAAGAACTGGTAGATGGAGCGCCTAAAGCTATTAAAGAAGGCGTTGACAAAGCAACCGCAGAAGACTTAAAAGCTAAGCTTACTGAAGCAGGGGCTGAGATTGAAATTAAATAGTTCATTCTCAAAAGAATTGGATCATGTGACCCCGGCTTTTGCCGAGGGTCACTTCTCTGTTTATGGAAATCGTATTGTCGGTTCACCTTTTAAAAATAAATATTAACATTGGCCAATATAATTAACCCGACAGGGGAAAGAATTAATTTCGCTTCTGTCAACCCTGTAATTGATTATCCTGATTTTTTGGATGTTCAGCTACAGTCGTTCAGGGAGTTTTTTCAGTTAGATACGACTTCTGAAAGTCGTACCAACGAAGGTTTGTTTAAGGTATTTCTGGAAAATTTTCCAATTACCGATACACGCAACATTTTCGTGCTGGAATTCCTTGACTATTTTGTTGACCCGCCTCGCTATTCAATTGATGAATGCATTGAGCGCGGCTTAACATATTCAGTGCCATTAAAGGCAAAATTACGTTTGTCATGTAATGATCCCGAACACGAGGATTTTAAAACCATCGTGCAGGATGTTTATCTGGGTACCATCCCTTATATGACACCACGCGGTACTTTTGTTATCAATGGTGCTGAGCGTATCATCGTTTCACAGTTACACCGTTCACCGGGTGTTTTCTTTGGCCAGAGCTACCATACAAATGGTACCAAGCTTTATTCGGCCCGCGTAATTCCTTTTAAAGGAAGCTGGATTGAATTTGCAACCGATGTAAACAACGTAATGTATGCTTATATCGACCGTAAGAAAAAATTCCCGGTAACTACTTTATTACGTGCAATTGGTTTTGAAACGGATAAAGATATCCTCAACTTATTTGAACTTGCCGAAGAAGTAAAAGTAAGCAAGAGCGGATTGAAAAAAGTAATGGGACGCAAACTGGCAGCAAGGGTATTACGTACCTGGGTTGAAGATTTTGTGGATGAAGATACAGGTGAAGTGGTTTCTATCGAACGTAATGAAGTAATCATTGAACGCGATACCATTATCGAAGAAGATCATATCGACCTGATTGTTGAAGCTGAAGTAAAAACCATTTTACTTCACAAAAACGAATCGAGTCATAACGACTTTGCCATTATCTTAAATACCTTACAAAAAGATACAGCCAATAGCGGTAAAGAGGCGCATGAACATATCTATCGCCAGTTAAGGAATGCAGATCCACCGGATGAAGAAACAGCACGCGGAGTAATTGAAAAATTATTCTTCTCCGATAAAAGATACGATTTGGGAGATGTGGGCCGTTACCGGATCAACCGTAAATTAAATAAAAATGAGCCTTTAAGTAACCGCGTGTTAAGTAAAGACGATATCGTTTCCATCATCAAGTATTTAATTGAATTGTCAAATTCAAGAGCCGATGTGGATGATATTGATCACTTGAGTAACCGTCGTGTACGTACCGTTGGCGAACAATTGTATTCACAGTTTGGAGTAGGTTTAGCCCGTATGTCGCGTACCATTCGTGAACGTATGAACATTCGCGATAATGAAGTGTTTACACCCACCGACCTGATCAATGCAAAAACATTATCATCGGTGATTAACTCATTTTTTGGTACCAACCAGCTTTCACAATTCATGGATCAAACCAACCCACTGGCAGAGATTACGCACAAGCGTAGAATGTCGGCCCTGGGACCAGGTGGTTTGAGTCGTGACCGTGCAGGTTTTGAAGTTCGTGACGTACACTATACCCACTATGGCCGTTTGTGTACCATCGAAACACCTGAAGGTCCGAATATTGGTCTGATATCTTCGCTTTGTGTTCATGCAAAAATTAACGGCATGGGCTTTATAGAAACTCCTTACTTAAAAGTAGTGGGTGGAAAAGTAAAAGCCAATGAGCCGGTAACTTATCTGAGTGCTGAAGATGAAGAAGGAAAAGTAATTGCGCAGTCAAATGCCAAGTACGATAAGGATGGTAATTTCCTGGATCATAAAATTAAAGCCCGTTACGAAGGTGACTTCCCGATGGTGGAAGCAGATAAACTGGAGTTCATGGATATTGCTCCCAACCAGATTGTATCAATCGCAGCATCTTTAATTCCTTTTCTTGAACACAATGATGCCAACCGTGCATTGATGGGTTCAAATATGCAACGTCAGGCTGTTCCTTTGCTGAACCCACAGGCGCCTGTTGTTGGAACCGGTTTGGAAGGAAGGATTGCAAAAGATTCGAGAACCTTATTGGTTGCTGAAGGTAATGGAGTGGTTGAATTTGTGGATGCAAATGAAATCCGTATCCGTTACGAACAAACCGAACTGGATAAACTCGTAAGTTTTGGTACCGATACCAAAACATATCCGATGATAAAATTCCGCAGAACCAATCAGAATACCTGTATCAATTTAAAACCAATTGTTCGCAAAGGACAAAAAGTGGTTAAAGGAACTGTACTATGCGAAGGCTATGCAACTCAAGGTGGCGAACTCGCATTGGGACGTAACCTGCAGGTGGCATTCATGCCATGGCAGGGTTTCAATTTTGAAGATGCGATTGTAATTTCTGAAAAGGTAACCAAAGAAGATATCTTTACTTCAATTCACATTACCGAATATGAACTGGAAGTTCGCGACACCAAGAGAGGTGAAGAGGAATTAACCAATGACATTCCGAATGTAAGTGAAGAAGCCACCAAGAATTTAGATGAAAACGGTTTGATCCGCATCGGTTGTGAAGTGGGCGAAGGTGATATCCTGATTGGAAAAATTACGCCGAAAGGTGAAACCGAACCTTCTCCTGAAGAAAAACTTCTGCGTGCCATCTTTGGAGACAAAGCCGGTGATGTGAAAGATGCTTCCCTCAAAGCAATTCCTTCAACAAACGGAGTGGTAATCGACAAGAAATTGTTTGCCCGCGCCAAGAAGGAAAAAGCTACAAAGGTTGATGATAAGGTTAAACTTGTTAAGCTTAAAGATGAGCACGAAAAGAACCTGAAAGAAATCAAGGAAATATTAATTGAAAAATTATTCAGTTTGCTTTCCGGTAAAACTTCAGCAGGGGTGTTCAATGTTTATAATGAAGAACTGATTGCTAAAGGATCCAAATTCAGTATGAAAAACCTGAATGATATTGATTACTCAAACGTAATGGCCAACAACTGGACCAGTGATCAGGAGCGGAACGAAACCATTCGTAATATTTTAACCAACTTTAAAAACCGTCACAATCAGGAACTGGCAGACTACCGTCGTAAGGAATATGCCATTAGTGTGGGTGATGAATTGCCAACAGGTATTTTAAAACTTGCCAAGGTTTATATCGCTCAAAAGCGTAAGCTGAAAGTAGGGGATAAGATGGCAGGTCGTCATGGAAACAAAGGTATTGTAGCGCGTATTGTTCGCGAAGAAGATCTTCCGTTTATGGACAATGGTAAGCCGGTTGATATCGTGTTGAACCCATTGGGTGTACCTTCACGTATGAATTTGGGTCAGATTTACGAAACCGTATTAGGCTGGGCTGCAAAAGAACTCGATATAAAATTTGCAACTCCGATTTTTGATGGAGCCACTGATGAGCAGGTATTGGAATATACACGTAAAGCCGGAATTCCCGACTGGGGTAAAACCTATCTTACAGATGGTTTATCAGGTAATCGTTTCGACCAGCCTGTTACCGTGGGTGTAATTTACATGATTAAATTAGGCCACATGGTTGATGATAAGATGCACGCACGCTCCATCGGACCTTATTCATTAATTACACAACAACCATTGGGTGGTAAAGCACAATTTGGAGGTCAGCGTTTTGGTGAGATGGAGGTTTGGGCACTTGAAGCTTACGGTGCCTCTAATATTCTACAGGAAGTATTAACCCTTAAATCGGATGATATCATAGGAAGAGCAAAAACCTATGAAGCAATCGTTAAAGGAGATAACCTTCCAACACCGGGTATTCCTGAGTCATTCAATGTACTGGCACATGAGTTACGCGGACTTGGATTAGATCTTACATTAGAGTAAATAAATTTGTCCCGCTTTATCGTAATGACAGGTCGCGACCTGTCATTACGATAAAGCGGGACTTCACAAAAATTATAATAATAGCGTATGTCTTTGAAAAAAGAACAAAAAATAAAAGCCAACTTTACCAGGATTCGTATTGGTTTGGCATCGCCTGAAAACATTTTAACACGTTCTTTTGGCGAGGTTACCAAACCTGAAACAATCAATTACCGCTCTTTCAAACCTGAAATGGGTGGCTTGTTTTGTGAACGGATTTTTGGCCCGATTAAAGATTATGAATGTCATTGCGGTAAGTATAAACGCATTCGTTACAAAGGTATCGTTTGCGATCGTTGCGGTGTTGAAGTAACTGAAAAGAAGGTACGACGCGAGCGCATGGGACATATCAATCTGGTAGTTCCTGTGGCCCATATCTGGTATTTCCGTTCATTGCCAAATAAAATTGGTTATTTGTTGGGAATCCCATCTAAAAAAATGGATATGGTGGTTTACTACGAACGTTATGTAGTTTGCCAGCCCGGACTAAAAGCCAACGATGGTGTTCAAAATCTGGATTTATTAACAGAAGAAGAATACCTGGATATTTTGGATTCATTACCAAAAGATAATCAGCATTTAGATGATACGGATCCAAATAAATTTATCGCCAAAATGGGTGGTGAGGCACTTTGGTTCATGTTGTCGCGTATTGATCTGGATTTACTGAGTTTTGATTTACGCATTAAAGCAAGTACCGAAACTTCACAGCAACGTAAAAATGAAGCCTTAAAACGCTTGAAAGTTGTTGAAGGTTTCCGTAATTCTCAAAAGCATAGTGATAACCGCCCTGAATGGATGGTTGTTAAAATATTACCGGTTATTCCACCGGAGCTGCGTCCTTTGGTTCCATTGGAAGGCGGTCGTTTTGCCACTTCCGATTTAAATGATTTATACCGCAGGGTTATTATTCGTAATAATCGTTTGAAGCGTTTAATGGAAATCAAAGCGCCTGAGGTAATTTTACGTAACGAAAAAAGGATGTTGCAGGAAGCAGTTGATTCGCTTTTTGATAATACCCGCAGAGTAAGTGCAGTTAAAACCGAAGGCAACCGTCCTTTGAAATCTTTAAGTGATATGCTTAAAGGTAAACAAGGTCGTTTCCGTCAGAATTTATTAGGTAAACGAGTTGACTACTCCGGCCGTTCGGTTATTGTAGTTGGACCCAACCTGAAATTACATGAGTGCGGGATTCCTAAAAACATGGCAGCCGAATTATTTAAGCCATTTGTTATTCGTAAATTATTAGAGCGTGGTATTGTAAAAACAGTTAAATCGGCCAAGAAACTGGTGGATCGCAAAGAGCCCGTTATCTGGGATATTCTTGAAAACATTTTAAAAGGACATCCTGTTCTGTTAAACCGTGCACCTACGCTTCACAGATTAGGTATTCAGGCCTTTCAACCGAAGTTAATCGAAGGTAAAGCAATTCAGTTGCATCCTTTGGTATGTACCGGTTTTAATGCGGATTTTGACGGTGATCAGATGGCTGTTCACGTTCCGCTTGGAAATGCAGCGATATTGGAAGCACAATTGTTAATGCTTGCACCACACAATATTCTGAACCCTGCCAATGGAGCTCCGATTACAGTTCCTTCACAGGACATGGTATTGGGACTATACTATATAACCAAAGGCCGTAAATCAATTCCGGAACATCCGGTAATGGGTGAAAACCTGAGATTTTATTCGCCGGAGGAAGCAATTATTGCTTACAATGAAGGCCGTGTTGATTTGCATGCATGGGTTAAGTGCCGTGTAAATGTAATGGAGAATGGTGCATTGGTAAGCAAGATTATTGAAACCACTTTGGGTCGTATTTTGTTTAACCAGGTAGTGCCGCCTGAGCATGGTTATATTGATGAATTGCTTACCAAAAAATCATTGCGTGATATTATTGGTAATATGTTTAAAGAAGTTGGACAGGACAGATGTGCCCAGTTTCTTGATGATATTAAATACCTCGGTTTCCAATACGCATTCCGCGGAGGATTATCCTTTAACCTATCCAATGTAAATATCCCTGATGAAAAAGAACAATTCATTAAACAGGCTCAGGCCGAAGTAGATGAAATATGGGATAATTATAACAATGGTTTCATCACAAACAACGAGCGTTACAATCAGGTAATTGATATCTGGACACGTATCAACTCCCGTTTGGCTGATACCTTGTTAAAACAATTAAAAGAAGATCAACAAGGCTTCAATCCTGTATATATGATGCTTGATTCGGGCGCAAGGGGTTCAAAAGAACAAATTCGCCAGTTGGGCGGTATGAGGGGATTGATGGCAAAACCACAAAAGAATTTAAGTGGTGGAACCGGAGAGATTATTGAAAACCCGATTTTATCGAACTTTAAAGAAGGACTTTCGGTTATCGAATATTTTATTTCTACACACGGTGCGCGTAAAGGTTTGGCCGATACAGCGTTAAAAACAGCGGATGCAGGTTACCTTACCAGAAGGTTGCATGACGTTGCCCAGGATGTGGTTGTAAGTGAAATGGATTGCGGAACCCTGCGTGGAATTCCAATCAGTTCATTAAAAGATAACGAAGAAGTTGTTGAAACTTTATACGAACGTATTTTAGGAAGAACCAGCCTGCATGATATTTATGATCCGTTAACAGGTGAATTAATTTGTGTAACCGGCGAAGAAATCATGGAGCCGATTGCTGAGAAAATAGAAAACTCTCCGATTGAAACCGTTGAGATCCGTTCCGCATTAACCTGCGAAACCCGTTATGGTATTTGTTCAAAATGTTACGGACGCAATATGTCAACCGGACGTGCTTCACAAATTGGTGATTCAGCAGGGGTAATAGCTGCTCAATCTATTGGAGAACCCGGTACCCAGTTAACATTGCGTACATTCCACGTGGGAGGTACTGCTTCCAATATTGCAACCGAATCTCAAATGGTAGCAAAATTTGGTGGTATCCTTGAGTTCGAAGAAATACGTACAACAGATTTAACCGATCCTGAAGGTAATATTAATTCAGTGGTGGTTGGTCGTCAGGGTGAAGTTCGTATTTTGGATGAGAAAACGCGCAACCCGATTCTTACTGTTAATATTCCGTATGGTGCGCACTTGAAAGTGAAGAATAACCAGAAGGTAGAAAAGGGTACTCCAATTTGTACATGGGATCCATACAATGCGGTAATTATTTCTGAATTTAGTGGTAAAATTACCTTCTCTGATATTATTGAGAATATCAATTACAAAGAAGAAAGTGATGAGCAAACAGGCCATAAGGAAATCGTAATTGTTGAGAGCAGGGATAAAACCAAAATTCCGGTAATTATTGTAACTGAAGGCAAAGACAAAGCAACCAAAGAATACAACTTGCCTGTTGGTGCACATATTATTGTAGAAGCCGGACATAAAATCAAAGCAGGAGAAATCCTGGTGAAGATTCCGCGTATTGTTGGTAAAACAAGAGATATTACCGGTGGATTGCCACGTGTAACAGAATTGTTTGAAGCACGTAATCCATCCAATCCTGCCATTGTTACTGAGATTGATGGAGTAGTCACGTTTGGCGGTATCAAGCGTGGTAACCGCGAAATTATGATCAGTTCAAAAGATGGTGAGCAGAAGAAATATCTGGTGCCATTGTCCAAGCATATCCTGGTTCAGGAAAATGACTTTGTAAAAGCAGGTTCGTCATTATCCGATGGTTCTATTAGTCCACAGGATATTTTACGTATCGAAGGTCCATTGGCCGTTCAGCGTTATATCGTAAACGGGATTATGGAAGTATATCGTTTGCAGGGTGTAAAAATCAACGACAAGCACGTTGAGGTTATCATTCGTCAGATGATGAAACATATTGAAATTGCTGATCCGGGTGATACAACCTTCCTGGAAGGTGAATTTGTAGGACGCTGGGATTTGAAACAAGCCAACGACTGGATTTTTGACAAGAAAGTTGTGGTTGAACCGGGCGATTCTCCCAATGTAAAAGCAGGACAGATTATCAGCATCCGTAAATTACGTGATGAGAACTCTCAGTTGAAACGTAAGGATTTAAAACTGATCGAAGTAAGAGATGCGCAATCGGCAACCGTAACCCAGATCATTATGGGTATTACCAAAGCCAGTTTGGGTACACATAGTTTTATGAGTGCTGCATCGTTCCAGGAAACAACCAAAGTATTAAACGAAGCTGCTATCTCAGGTAAAGTTGACAAGATGTTAGGTTTGAAAGAAAACGTAATTGTAGGTCACTTAATTCCTGCCGGTACCGGTATCCGTGATTACGAAAAACTGGTTGTAGGTTCAAAAGAAGAGTTTGAAGCCTTGATGGCATCAAAACAAGAATAGAAATAAGATTTCCCAATTCCTCATTTCCCGGTCTGCAGGAGCTGAATATTTATAGCCTTTGCAGCCCGGGATTTTTTTTGATTTGTTTTTCAGTTTATTAATATACTACATTTACTTCTTAATTTTATTTTTTATCAATATTTAAAAGCAATTATGCCACACACAATAAAAATAGTAATCATCGGAATAGGAGCTGTTGGAGGATATTTTGGGGGCGTGCTGGCAAAAAAGTATGCAGAAAATAATGAGGTAGAAATATATTTTGTTGCCCGCGGCGAGCACCTGAAACAAATTCAGGAAAAGGGTTTGAAAATTGTAAACGGTGAAAACACTTTTATTGCGAAACCTCATTTGGCCACAGAACATGCTGAAGAAATTGGCATCGCTGATTTTATTATTGTTTGCACAAAAAGCTATGATTTAGAGGCAGCCATTATGCAGTTAAAACCTTGCATTGATAAGAAAACTATTTTGATACCACTTTTAAATGGCGTGGACAGCGTTGAGAGAATAAAAGGGATGTTGCCCGAAAATCAGGTTTTATCGGCATGTGTATATATCATCTCACAATTAAAGGAAGCAGGAACCATAGAAGTTACAGGCAATGTTCAGTCCCTTTTCTTTGGAACTGATAATGCAGTTAACCAGGAACAACGCTTACTTGAAAAGTTACTCAAAGAAGCAGACATCAAAGCAACGCTTACCCCAAATATTTCAACCATAGTATGGGAGAAATTTATTTTTATTTCAAGCATTGCAACGGCAACATCATATTTTGATTGTTGCGTGGGAAAGCTGCTTGAAGAACATGAGGAAACTTTAAAAAAGCTGATTGATGAGGCCACAGATATTGCATTGGCAAAAGGAATACAGCTTGATGCAGAAATCAGAATTAAAACATTTAATAAACAAAAATCATTGCCCTATGATACCATTACATCCATGCACCGGGATTTTAGAAAAGGTGGAAAAACAGAATATGTTTCGATCACAGAATATGTGACGAACTGGGGTAAAAGGTTAAATATAAAAACAGCGGCGTTTGATAAGATATTAAAGTCTTTTATTGAATGTGCCTCTTGATCAACATCTGAGACAATTTGTTTCTTAAAAATAAAATAGCAAATTATTCGTTATATTAACCTAAACCTAAAAAAATGAAACGTTTTTACTTAAATGCAATCTTTGGTTTATTCTTTTTGAATAGCCATGCTCAGGATCAAAAATCAACTCCATACGGTACGCTTCAAATGCAAAATCAAATTGGGTTTAATGCAACAGCGTTTATAAAATCTTTTTTAACTTTCAGTAATACGAGTATACCTACAAATACATATGTACCGGTTTGCAGTTTTACATATAAAGCATTGTTTAGCAATGTAATTTTGCCTTCAAATTTTAAATTCGGATTAAGACTTGGATTTAATTATTCGAATAATGAATTGAATTCGGGTACGGATACTACTTACAATAATACGAAAACAAATACTATGGTCTGGAGGGCAGGAATTGAAATGCAACAAACCATCAGCAAGAGATTTGTGTTATTTTATGGAGCCGATTATTATAATAACAATACAGTTTCTGAAAACAATAATAAATCTGTTTATAATGTTAATCCACCCGCCAATCCAACTCGGTTTTTGATTGTAAATAATATAAATACAAATAAGTTTTATGGGATGGGGCCATTTATCGGGATTCAGTTTAATATCAATCAATACCTTTCCCTCTCTTCCGAAGCGGGAATGTATTTTATAAGTGGAACCAATTCAAATTTATATACATATACCATGTCGGATGGCTCAAATTATACCAGTTACAGATCACAATCAACTTCAGGAACGACAAAAGTAACTAGCATTGCCTTACCAGGTTTTATCAATTTAAATTTTATGTTTTAAGATTTTAATAAAACCAGTTAAAATATTGCCAACTTTTATCAACCTGAATTTAATGTTTTAGCAATTCAAGGGTTTTATAAAATTATCGCCTTAATAAATTTCAATACTTAAAACGCAATTACAAATTTTCCCTTGTAAACCAATTCCAGGGCAGGGTCAAATAATTCAATAAAATAAGTACCGGATACTAAGTTCAGTTCCAAATTTATTTCTGAGGTATGTGCGTAAATTATTTCTTCCATTACCTGCCTGCCTAAAATATCCCGCACAATTATTTTGTTTCTATAGAAGTTGTAGGTTTCGGAAATCAGGTTTATTTGTTGCTGTGCCGGGTTGGGAATCAATGCTATGTTATGCGCATCTTTTGTTAAATCTGACATTCCGGTAAACGGTTTGTATACACTGATTACTTTACTAACAGTATCATTAGGACATCCATAAACGATTAAGGTTACTGTAAATTCTGCATATTGTCCTGGGAAACTATAAACGTGCTCAACGGTGCGAGTATATTTATTTACACCATCACCCATATCCCATTTATAAGTACTGCTATCCGATAAAGCAGTAAACCTTACTTTTCTTCTATAATACATACTTGAATCAACATAGAGCGTATTAAAATCTGCATAAGGACTATTAATCCCAATATTCCAGCTATTCATCTGATCATAAAAAACAGTTTTAACCGCATTTCTGATTACCACAGCTTCCAAAGCATTTAATCCATAATCGCTTTTTATCTGGGTTGGATCAGTCCGAAAGATGCTCGAATAAAAACAACAGGCTGCTGCGTATGAACCTGCAAGTGAAGGATGACTTTCATCGCTCTGGTATAACTCA
>JAUXUD010000082.1 GCA_030680835.1 Bacteroidota bacterium | reverse complement strand
CTTTCTCTTTCTCTTTCTCTTTCTCTCTTTCTATTGTGTAAGCTTATCAACGTACCGTTCCAATTCAGTATAAATTTTCTTCTGTTTCCCCTTAAGTGTTTGATTAAAGATGATGATATAGCCGCTCCCGGAGGCAGGGTTGAACCTCAACAACGCTTCTATACCCAGGTTGACACCTGTGCATCCATAGTGCTTACCATAGCGTTTCCAGAATATGCCGTAGTCATATTTATGACTGACATCATCAAACAAAATCGACAATGTAGTAGGATTATCGAATACATTGTTGCTAACTGCATTAGCAACAGAAAGAAGCAGATTGTTCATGTCGGCCACAGAGGTAAACAGGGTGCTCGATGGATAGGAGCGAATGGTATAATGCCGGAGCCGCAGTTTATTTGAAGTGTATTTCTGAGCAGGTGTTTTATTTACAAGTTGGGAGAAAAACCACCCTGTTTTCGACATGCCGGCCTTGTTGAAAATATACTTTTGAGTAAAGTTGCTGAACTTCATTTTCGTAACATGTTCAACCATCAATGCACCCAGGGCTGCGTTCAGGTTGCTGTAGTCAACAGGATAGCCATTTATGCCTGACTTATGAAAACCACGTTTGTTATAGTACCTGCCTGCCGGGTTAAGGAAAGCAAAAACAAAATCATACAACAATACATCGGGGTCTTCAAAATCGGTGTATTGAAACGTTTTCCAGAAAAACCCGGGCGTATCATGGATGCCGGAAGTATGCGTGACCACCTGCCTGAGGGTAATAAATTTACTGGCTGCATGTGGGTTCACAACATTGAATGGCAGCATTGAATTAACAGGCGAATCGAGGTGACAGAATCCCATTTCGATAGCTTTTGCGATTGCCATTCCTACTATAGCCTTACTGATAGAAGCAACTTCCATGATGGAAGTATCGGTGCAAAGTGTTCGCTCTTTTCTGTCGATGACGCCAAAGCCTTTATGATAGATTATCTGCTTTTGCTGAACAATGCCAATTGCAAGTCCTGTGTACAGTTTGGCGTTTGCAGCAGCAATGTTTGAAATAACCGAGTCAATCTCGTATAGTGATTGCGCATAACTCGATGCTGAACAAAAGCAAAGAAGGCTAAAAAAAGTGCTGCGGATAAAATGCATTCCTTCAAAGATATCTATCTTCGCAGGAAGTTTATCGGGAAATCATTTAGATACTCATATTTAATCCCCAATCGGGCTTTGAAATTATATTCTAATTTCGTTTATAAATATTATATATTGTGGTTAGAATAATAAATTTTTCAACACCAAAGCATAAGCATTAATTATGAAACTTTTTTCTTTCCTCAGTCGTGAACATTCTATAGCAAAGCCTGGCTTCAATCGTTGGTTGGTCCCTCCTGCTGCTTTAGCTATTCACTTGTGCATCGGACAGATTTATGCATATAGCGTTTTTAATAAACCCATGACGCAGATTATTGGGATTAGCACTTCGGCACCCGATGATTGGAAGTTTACTACTCTGGGCTGGATTTTTTCTATTGCCTTGTTTATGCTCGGCGCATCAGCAGCATTATTTGGTAAGTGGGTTGAACGCGAAGGTCCGCGTAAAGCCATGTTTGTATCCGCACTATGTTTCTCAGGAGGATTTTTAATTTCCGCTTTGGGCGTCCGGCTTCATCAGATCTGGATGGTTTACCTGGGCAATGGAGTGCTGGGTGGTGTAGGTCTCGGACTTGGATATATTTCACCGGTATCAACCCTCATCAAATGGTTTCCCGACAAGCCCGGAATGGCCACAGGCATGGCAATCATGGGATTTGGTGGTGGAGCCATGATCGCTTCTCCATTAAGTGTAACATTGATGGATACTTTTAAATCTGTATCTTCAACGGGTGTGGCATCAACGCTTCTCTGCATAGGAATCATCTACTTTTGTTTTATGATGTTTGGAGTTTTTACCGTACGAGTTCCTGCCAAAGACTGGAAACCTGAAGGCTGGACACCCGGCCTTACCCTTAAACAAAATATGGTATCCCATGGATATGTGGATGCAGATACTGCGATTCGTACACCACAGTTCTATTTACTTTTCGGAGTTCTTATGCTGAATGTAACTGCAGGAATTGGGGTACTGGGTCAGGCATCGGTTATGATACAGGAATTATTTTCCATTGCTTCAGTGGGTGAAAAAATGGCTGTTACCGTTGCCGCAGCAGGTGGTTTTGTGGGTCTGCTGAGTCTGTTTAATATGGCCGGACGATTTTTCTGGTCATCCTTATCCGACAAAATCGGGCGAAGAAAAACCTACAATATTTTTTTTCTGATTGGGGCATTATTATATGTTGCCATTCCCATAATTGGCAACACGGGCAGTGTTGAATTATTTGTCCTTTGCTTTTGTTTAATCATTAGTATGTATGGAGGGGGTTTTGCAACCATACCCGCCTATTTGCGGGATCTGTTCGGCACCACGCAGGTTGGAGCCATACATGGCCGCCTGCTGCTTGCCTGGTCTGCCGCGGCAATAATCGGACCGGTGCTCATTAATTATATCCGCGATTACCAGATTGAGACCTTGTTAATGCCTCCTTCCAAAGCATATTCCATTACCATGTATATTATGGCGGGGCTCTTGATTCTTGGGTTTATTTGCAATAGTCTGGTGAAACCGGTTTTACAAAAACATTTTGTTATATCTGATGCTAAAAGTCCTGAACCCAGTGATTCCAACTCCTTCGTAAATGAAATGAATCAATCTCACTTAAATAAAAATATTTCTACAGATACAAATTATTCATTCTATATAAAACTACTATTGGCCTGGTTATTTGTTGTGACTCCAATGATTTGGGGAATTACACAAACGCTTATTAAATCTTTGGCTTTATTTAATTAGTTTAATCAGGATTCAGAACTTAATAGATTATCATATTATGTTCTACTCTATAAATTCCTGTAATGGGTGTGAATGTGGGATAAAAAAAACCAGAGTAATCGTGTGCGCTCTCGCTCCCACGCTCACTCTGATTTTTGTACCCGAAATCGGGGTCGAACCGATACAACTTGCGTTACTGGTGTTTGAGACCAGCGCGTCTACCAATTCCGCCATCCGGGCTAAATTCAGCACGTCTACCATCCCGATAGCTATCGAGGCCGCCATACATGCATGATTGGAGTGCAAATATAGAATTATTGCCTGTTTGAACAAATATTAGTTCAGATAAATTTGTAATATTTTGAATACCATACATGCTAAATGCGATTCTAATTCAATATTCAGATTTATCGGTTCAATAGGTATGATTTATAAAAGAAGTATCATATATGAACTCATTAGCGCAGGCTACCGAAAGAATCGCAACAGCTAACTATTTGATATTTTGAGCAATTGGTAATAACATCATTTTGTGATTACATTTTTTTGTTTACATTTCGTTTTCAAATTTTGCAACTTATGAAAAACTTTTTATACTGTTTTTTAATTTCAGGTTTGCTTTATTTAACTACATTCCGGTCTGCGGCACAAACTGTAGCCAATTATGTATTTAGTCCGGCGTCATCAACATTTTCGGCACTTACCGGGGCTACCGCAATCACACGAAATGCAGGAAATATGGATGATGGTTATGCAAATAATATATCATTAGGCTTTACTTTTTACTATAACAGTACGGCTTATTCCACCTTATCGGTTTCAACCAACGGATTTGTTACGCTCGGCCAAAGCATCGGTGCAACAAACAACTTTGGAAACAACCTGACAGCAGGTACCAATCCCCTATCTCCCCGCCCAATCCTGGCACCTTTGTGGGACGATCTGAATTTTTTTAATACAACTGATGTCTCTTACCTCAGAAGCGGAATCGCCCCCAACCGGGTTTTTACCATGCAGTGGCTCAATGCAAGATGGCAGTATAATGCAGCGGCTTCCGGAATTTCGTTGCAACTGAAACTCTATGAAGCCGACAGTAAAATAGAATTTTTATACCGGGCCGAAGCCGGTACGCTACTCAATCCTTCGGCTTCTATCGGTATTACCAACGCGGCAAGCGGTCCGGGAAATTTTTTCTCCATTACCTCCACCGGCAATAATCCATACGATACCAGCACCGTTTCCGAAACAAATACACTAAATACAAAACCTGCAAACGGACAATCATACGCATTCATACCTAAATATGTTTTACCTGCTGCCCCGGCAGCACTCAGCTTTTCGCTGGTGAGTGCAACTTCCATGACTGTAAACTGGATCGACAATACCATTTCAGAGACATATTACCAGGTATTTATGTCGAGCGACAATATTAACTTCTCAAAGATTTCAACTATTTACTCTACTTCTGTAACCTCAACAGGAACGGTTTATCAGTATTCAGTTTCCGGGCTAAACACGGGAAGTACATACTATTTCAGGGTATTTGCCTGCAATGAAGGCAGTGCCTCAACCAATTATGTGTCGGGCTCTCAGACTACTTTAGCCGGCTTGTTGTCCGGGGTAAAAACCATCTGCCCAAGCGGATGTGATTATACCTCCATTGGGAATGCCAACACAGATATAAGAAGCAAGGGAATAAACGGCAGCCTGATTCTTGAATTGGACGCTACCTATAGCCCATCGGTTGAAACATACCCTTTGAATTTTGGAAATCTTTTGACCAATGGAAGCAATAACATTACATTAAAACCGAGAAGTAATGTAACGAATGTGATCAATTTCATTTCAGTTGTGTCTCCTACTTTTGATTTTAATACAACCAATTACCTGACTATTGACGGGAGTAAAGGAGGACTCGGAACACAGAGTTATATAAATATCAGTAATTTCAGTAGTTCAGGCACAGCCATCCGTTTTCAAAACGGTGCCAATTATAATACAGTTAGCAATTGCAGGATAAGCGGTGCTTCAACATCTATCAATACCGGAGTGATTACGTTTGCCTCAACCACTGGTACAAATGGCAATAGTAACAATACCTTTCTCAATTGTGTAATTAAGGATACAATCAGCAATCCCATTTATGCAATTTACTCTTCTGGTAACGCAAATTATCCAAACCTGAATAATACCATTTATGGCAATACGATTTTCGACTATTTCAATAGCTCAAATCCAACTTATGGAATATACCTGACTACGGGTAACAATGCCTGGTTTATTGGAAACAATCATTTTTATCAAACAGCTTCAAGAAGTTTATCTTTCAACAATACCGGAGCAATTTTTGCCAGCAGTGGCGCTGCCTATACCATTTTTGGAAATTATATTGGCGGCTCTGCGCCGCTTTGCACAGGTAATGCAATGGCTTATGATGGAACCGGTTCCATAACATTCATCAATATGAATCTTCCAACCAACAATACCTGTTATATTCAGAATAATGTGATGCAAAACATCAGTATGAATCTGAGTGGTACGCCCAATTCATTTATTAACATGGCCAATGGATCCTTTAGCATAAGTGGAAATGTAATCGGAAGTACCACTGCATCCACAAGCATCCGGTTCACTTCAACAGCATCTAATATACAGTTTTCACCTATGCTGTTAAGTGGCGGAACCTCATACGATAATATCAGCATCAATGCAAACAGCATCGGGGGGATTTCAATTGGAGGTACGGGTAACGTACAGTTCAGGGGCATCAATATCGCAACAGCAGTACCCTTGCTGTTAATCAGCGATAACCTCATCGGAAGTCTGACTTCAATAAACAGTATTTGCGATTCCACCGCGCAAGGCTTATATGGTATCAGTGCAACATTGGGTTCATCAAACAATACCATTTCGGGAAATATCATTGCCAATCTTACCGCTTCCAATGCTTCAACAAATACCAGATTATACGGAATTTTTGCCACTTCGGCCGGAACGTTTACCATAACCGGCAATACAGTAAGAAATTTAACAACTGCCAGCACATCAATCAATACAGGTCTTGGCAGTCCTTTAACTGGAATACTGCATAATGCCTCCGGCTTAAATCAGGTTTGTACCGGAAATATTGTAAATAGTCTGTATGCCACCGATGCCAGCCTTGCAACTTCAATAAACGGAATTTATTACTCCAACACCTCGTCAGGAACAAATATTTTATCGGGAAACTTTGTTCACAGCATTGTTTCACAAAGTTCGGGTGCCTCAGTTATTACAGGCATTTATAATGGAAGCAGTGGCGTTGTAAGCAGTAATAACAGGGTGAGACTGGGTATTGATACCGCTGGTTTATCTGTTAATGCCAACCATATAATTGCAGGTATCAACGACGCAGGAAATTCAAATGCATATTACCACAATTCGGTTTTTATCGGTGGTAACGCAGTTAATATAGGGGCCAACAACACCTATGCTTTTTATAACTCGGCGGCAAGCACAGGAACCCGTGCCGTGATAAACAATATTTTCTGTAATGCCCGGTCGAACAGCCTGGGATCGGGACGAAACTATGCTATTTATCTTAACTCTGTTACATTAACCGGCTTCCTTTTAAATTATAATATTTATTATGCCCCCGGGCTTGGAGGAACCATTGGCCGCTTTAACGGGGTTGATTACATGGCATTCAATCCATGGCGTTCAGTTACATTCAGCGATTATAATTCGGGTCTGGGTGATCCAAATTTTGCGGCTCCCAACGGTTCTTCCGGCTTGCTTAGTTTAAAAGTGCAAAGTCCAACACCTGCCGAAGGGGCCGGCACACCGCTTGCTACAGTCACCGACGATTTTGATGGCGATATCAGAAGTTCATTTACCCCGGCTGATATCGGATCGGATGCAGGCAATTATACCGGAGTTGATATTTTTTCACCAACGATTGTTTTTACTCCTTTAACAAATACAGCATCAACCGCCAACCGTACACTTATTGCAACCATAAGCGATGTAGGCACCGGTGTGCGTAATACCGGTTCATTACAACCCCGGATCTGGTACAGGAGAACAGCTCCAACCGCTTCAGGCTGGTTTAATACCGGCGGCGTTTTAACAGCGGGTAATGGAATAAACGGAACCTGGAACTTTACCATTGATTATTCTCTTACCGGAGCCGCCGCAGCGGTAGGTAATCAATTTCAGTATTATATAGTAGTACAGGATTCTGCTTCACCCGTTAATCTTTTTTATAATCCTTTCCCCGGAGCAAATCATTCCAATGTATATAATCAGGTTTCGGCACCGGCCAATCCAAACCAATACAATATTGTGAATAATTTTCCAACCGCGGTTAATGTAGGTGCCGGTCAAACTTATACAACCCTCACAGGTTCGGGGGGATTATTTGCTTCTATTAATGCAGGTGCTCTTTCGGGTAATACCATTGCTACCATTGTTTCTGATATTACTGAATCGGGTACTTTTTTATTAAGTAATTCGGGTATGGCAGGATTTAACTTACTTATTAAACCCGATAACAATCCGCGGGTACTGAGTGGCTCATTAGTGGCAGGTGCCCTGGGTTTGATTTCATTGAATGGTGCCAGAGGTGTAACTATTGACGGGGGAAGTGCAAGGAACCTCACGATCCGGAATGTGATTGGCACAACACCAAATAATACCACAGCCCCTGCAGTATACTTTTGGAATGCAACCAATGATACCATACGTAATTGCATTATTGAAAGCAATGAAAGTTCCAACGCAAACGCAACGCTCATGCTGGGTACTTCTTCAGCCGCCAATCCATCGTCGGGAATTGTGATTTCAAACAATATTTTAAGGCCTGCGGCTAATGTAAACAGCAATGCACCTGCAATTGCCATCCTGGTTAATTCTGCTGCAGGAAATATATCCAACAGCGTTATTTCACAAAACAAGATTTCTGATTATACCTTGTTTGGAGTTTATTTAGCCAATGCAGGGAATAATATTACCATTGGTGATCCAACAGATACCAGTAAAGGAAACATTTTCTATCAAACCGCCTCCAGGTCGAATCATTTTAGCATACTTGCCGGATCAGGTAATGGACATATTATTTCTTCAAATGCCATTTATAGTACATTTGGCGTTTCCCATACCGGACCGGTAAACGGTATATTTGTTTTCAATAATATTAACAATATTACCATCAGTAATAATTCAATAGGCGGCACCAGTCCGATCAGAAGTGGAAGACCTTATACCCTTGCGGCTAACTTTACAGCCATTAGCTTTGGCGGGGGAACACTGGCCACATCATCCATTACCAATAACCGCATAAGCAATATCTCTTTAACCGGAGCATCTGTTTTTACAGGCATTGTAGTTAACAGCGGCAATACCAGTATTTCAAATAACTGGATTGGAGGTGCTGCTGTGAGCACAAATGCATACGACACCATACATCCATCGCAGGACTTTTATGGCATTCGGTTTACGAGTGCCTCAAACCATATTGCTGCAAATAACCTTGTTTCCAATATCTATAATTATGGCACGGGATTAACAACCTGCATGAGCGTTGAGGCAGGTGTGGCAAGTGTTACAGGCAACACCATAAGGGATATCACTACTTATGCAAGTACAAATATTACTGCAGATTACAGTTGCAATGGCATCAGAATCTCTACTGCAACTTCGGGGAATAACATTGAAAACAACCAGGTATTTAATTTAAGCAATCTGAGCAATGCGGCATCGGTTACGGTAAGTGGTATAACCATAACGAATGCACTCAATTCTGGTTTTATTCAACGAAACAGAATCTATAACCTGATTGCCGGCAGTACAAACGGAGGCGGCAACAGCCCCATTATCCGTGGAATTTATATCAGTTCCAACGGAAGTGCTACCTATGCCAATAATCAAATTACGATTAAACATAACCTTGTAGGAACCCAACCCCGAATAAGAGGAATTGAACTAAATACATGGGGTGGTACCAATAGCTTTTTTTATAATTCCATTTACATTGGTGGTATAGCCAATGGAGCGAACACCAGCACGGCGTTTTACCGGAATACGAATTCGGCAACAGCCGCTCTCCTTGTAAAGAATAATATTTTTTATAATGAGCGTTCGGGTGGTGGTACGCATTATGCCATGTCGGCTAATTTCAATACCAACTTTACAAACGACAATAACCTTTTTGTTTCAGGCCTGCCTGCTTCAATTATTGAATATGCCATTGGCACCGGCCGCAGCCTAACTTCCTGGAATTCGCTTTCGGGCAATCCCAATTTCAATCTGGGAAATACGTATAACCAACTTAACGCTACCCTGTTCTTTCCCAACCTGGCTAACGGAGACCTTAGCACCAGTTCCTGCCGCGTTTCTAACGCAGGTGCATTTGTTGCCATAACAAATGATTTTACGAACGCTATACGAAGCTCCCCGTCGGATATTGGATCAGTTGAATTTGATACAGCTACCGGTTTAATGAGTATACTCACACATCCAGTTAATGTAAACATTGCCTGTGGCCCAGCCAACGCACAATTTACATTGGTTACTTCCGGTTATATTGCAAACTATCAATGGGAAGAGAACCGTGGAAGCGGTTGGAATAACTTAAGCAATGCAGGAGTATATTCGGGTGTGAATACGGCAACTTTAACAATAAGCGGACCAGCACCTGCCATGAACCTGTATCAATATCGTTGTTCAGTTATTGGTGTATGTGGCACGGCGCTCACATCAAATACAGCAACGCTCACTGTTTCAAATACCAGCTCATGGACAGGTACTGCAAGTACAGCCTGGGGAAACTCAGCAAACTGGAGTTGCGGAATTGTGCCTGTTGCTGGAACAGATGTTGTAATTGGTAATGTTAGCAATCAGCCGGTAATTAGTGATGGTGGCAGAACCTGTAACAATTTAACGATTGATTCACTGGCGAGTCTTACGTTAAACAACACCCTATCCTCTTTAAATATTAAAGGCCTTGTTGCATTAAACGGAACACTAAGCAACAGTAACGGCATCATTATATTTTCGGGAACCACAACACAGAATATTCCCGGTATAAATTATAATAATTTAACCCTGAGTAATCCTGGCGGGGCTACTTTAAGTGGTAATGCTATTGTTAATGGTACTCTGAATTTTACCAATGGAATCTTGTATTTAGGGAACAACAATTTAACAATGTCGGGTACTTCTTCTACCATCACCGGTGCCAATGCCAACAGGTTTGTTTTATCAAATGGAACAGGTACTTTAAATATCCAGAACATAGGTATTGGCGGACGAACCGGCGTAGTTACCTTCCCTATCGGAACCGGTACAGGAAATTACAGTCCGGTAATGATGGCAAATTCCGGAACATCCGATGAATTCAGGATGCGCGTATTTCTTGGGCTGAGTGAATCATATAACAGCAGTAATGTACCCGTTGGAGCAACTATTTTAAATAATGCAGTAAACCGAACCTGGATTATTAATGAAGCCAATGCGGGAGGCAGTACAACTACCCTTGCACTGCAGTGGAATGTAATGGATGAACTCACCGGATTTACAAGAGGCAGCAGTTATGTTGCCCGTTATAACGGCATCAAATGGATGCCAAATACAATCAGTGCTGCAGCGGGAACTAATCCTTATACACAAACCATTTCTGGTGTTACTGCCTTCTCTCCTTTTGGAGTGGGCAGCGGAGGAACATTGCCTGTAACTTGGGTTGATCTGAATGCAATTAAATCAGAAGCCAATGTAATTTTAAACTGGAGTTGCGCTCAAGAAATAAACAGTGATTTATTTTTAGTGGAAAGATCGTATGATGGCAAAAACTTTGAACATATTGGGAGTATAAAGGCTGCCGGAAACAGCAGTTCTATAACACATTACAAGTATCTGGATCCGGACGCTTTCAGCAATCTCAAACTGCATCAGCAAAGTGGCGGTTTGGCTTCACAAACAGCTGCAGTTATTTATTACCAGCTTAAAGTTAAAGACTTTGATGGCAGCATTACTGTTTCAAAAATTGTATCGGTTCAGGAATTTAAAAAAACCGAAACAGCAGATATTACCCTGTTTCCAAATCCATTCTCCGAGAGCTTCTCAGTTAGAATATTATCTGAATCGAATAATAATTTGAAATTTAGTTTAACAGATATTAGCGGGAAAACATTATACAGTAAAACTTTTTGGCTTGATGCAGGAATCAATACAATACAAATGAGTAACAGTAATTTCTCAATTAATTATGTAATTATTGAGTCGTTTATTAAAGATCAACCAAGCAGTTACCGGTTAAATGCCGGTATCTATTTTATATCCATAGAAAGTCCCAATGGCAGGCAAATTCATAAACTAATAAAGCAGTAATTTTTTCAAAAAAATTTAAGCCTTAATTATGAATTAGTTATAATGTCACTTTAGAAGCATTATAAATTGCAGAAACTGAATTATTTTTTTTTTTCTTTGATAAATATTGAAAACTTTGGGCAAAATTAAAAACCTCTTTAATTATTCTTAAATTTAAACCTAATAAACTAAAACAAATGGTCCCAAAAGTAAAACTGTTTATGGACAGGGTGGTAAGTAAGAACCCTGGCGAAAATGAATTCCATCAGGCCGTAATGGAAGTGGTGGAAGTGTTAATTCCTTACATCGAAAAAAATCCACATTACCAGAATGCAAAAATTCTTGAAAGAATGGTTGAACCAGAAAGAACTTTCATCTTTAGGGTACCCTGGGTTGATGACAGTGGTGAATTTCAAATCAACAGAGGATTCAGAATTCAAATGAACAGTGCAATAGGTCCTTATAAAGGAGGTTTACGTTTTCATCCCTCAGTAAACTTAGGCGTTTTAAAGTTTCTCGCATTTGAACAGGTGTTCAAAAACAGTTTAACTTCACTTCCTATGGGAGGAGGTAAAGGGGGGTCTGATTTTGATCCCAAAGGAAAATCGGATAATGAAGTGATGCGTTTCTGCCAGAGTTTTATGATGGAACTAAGTCGCCATATTGGCCCCGATACAGATGTACCGGCAGGTGATATTGGTGTAGGCGGACGCGAAATTGGATTTATGTTTGGACAGTATAAAAGAATACGAAATGAATTTACCGGGGTTCTGACAGGTAAAGGACTTGAATGGGGCGGCAGTCTTATTCGTCCGGAAGCAACCGGTTATGGACAGGTATATTTTGCACAGGAAATGCTGAATACGATTAACGAAGGTTTCAAGGGCAAAACGGTTCTGGTATCCGGTTCAGGTAATGTTGCTCAATATGCAACCGAAAAAGCCATTCAACTGGGGGGTAAAGTTGTAACCCTGTCTGATTCGAACGGTTTTATCTACGACAAAGAGGGCATTGATGCAGAGAAACTTGCTTTTGTAATGGAATTGAAAAATGTACAACGCGGAAGAATTGAAGATTATGCAAAAAAGTACGACTGTGAATATCATTCCGGAAAAACACCATGGCATATTAAATGCGATATCGCCTTGCCAAGTGCTACGCAAAATGAATTGAATGCAGCAGATGCAAAAGCTTTGATTGCCAACAAATGTATCTGTGTTTCGGAAGGGGCAAACATGCCTTCAACACCAGAGGCAATTGAGTTGTTTCTTGAAAACAAAATTCTTTTTGGCCCGGGCAAAGCCGCAAATGCCGGGGGTGTAGCAACCTCCGGATTGGAAATGACCCAGAACTCAATGCGCTTAAGCTGGACCAGTGAAGAGGTAGATCAAAGGCTGCATACCATTATGAAAGATATTCACAAAACCTGTTTAAAATATGGCAAAGAAGGTAATTATGTAAACTATGTTAAAGGAGCCAATATAGGCGGATTTGTAAAAGTTGCGGAAGCCATGCTGGCTCAGGGTCTTGTGTAATATATGATTTACGATATACGATGTACGATGTACAATGTACAATGTACGATGTACGATGTAATTTTCAATTGTGATAAATTTAATATTGGGGTATAGGGTAATATTTATTCTATACCCTTTTTTAATCCATTGCATTTCAAATCATGTTAATAATATAAATCTTATAAATCATAGTTCAGACATTTTGTGCCCTCTGCCCTATAAAAAGCCCAGCTGCAACTTGGCCGATTCACTCATTAAATCCTGACTCCAGGGTGGATCAAATGTAACCTTAACTTCTACTTCTTTAACGCCTTCCATGGCTCCCAGTTTTTCTTTTATTTCGGCAGGCATACTTTGTGCCGCAGGACAAAACGGCGAGGTTAGCGACATTACAATTTCTATATTTAATTCATGCGAAACATTCACTTCATAGATCAATCCAAGCTCATAAATATTCACAGGAATTTCAGGGTCGTACACGGATTGTAATACCTGAACCGCTTCATTTTGTACATCCACAAAATTACGCAACGGTTTTATTTCTGTTGTAATCAGCTCTGTTGATTCCTTATTTTCTGTGGTTTCTTCCATATTTTTTTCATTTCATTAAAACAGCATGCAGCTTGCCCTATGCCCCATGCCCCATGCTTTTAAAAGCCAGCGCATACATCTTCATCTGTTTGATCATACTTGCAAATCCATTGCTTCTCTGGCCTCCAATCATCCGGCTCATGCCAATTTTTTCAATAAAAAACAATTCACTGTTTAAAATATCTTCTGGTGTTTGATTGTTCCAAACCTGAATCAATAAACTAATCAAACCTTTTGTTATTTCAGTATTACTGTCGGCCTCAAAAATAACTTTTCCCTTTTCCAACTTTGCGTTCAGCCATACTTTACTTTGGCAACCTTTCACAATATTGGCTTCTGTTTTCAACGCTTCATCCATGGGTGGAAGTTTTTTACCCAGGTCCATCAGATAAAACAAAGTACTTTCCATATCCCCTTCAAATAACTCAAAATTCTCAACTATTTGGTTCTGTATTTCTGTTATCGATTTCATCTCTCAATTCCTATTTCATTTATTATTCTCAGAAACGAGATTTCGAGACCCGGGAAACGGGATAAAAAACTTTCATTGTCTCGCTTCTCGTTTCTCTCCCGATAGCTATCGGGATCTTATTTCACAAGCTTCTCTACGGCTTCCAAAAACACATCTATTTCTTCTTTTGTATTATAGATTGCAAACGAAGCCCTTACGGTTCCTTCAATCCCAAATCGTTCCATTAAGGGTTGCGTGCAATGATGTCCGGTTCGTACCGCAATGCCTTTCGCATCAAGCATCATACCTGCATCAAAATGATGCATTCCTTTAATGACAAAGCTGCATACTGCAACTTTTTGCAAAGCAGTTCCGTATAATGTTACCTTGTTTTTTAATCCGTTTGTACAATGTTCTAATAATTCGTTTTCGTATTTTCTGATATGAATTTTACCTATGTTATTGATAAAATCAATTGCAGATTTGAATCCGATTACATCTGCAATATTGGGGGTACCTGCTTCAAATTTATAGGGAATCTCATTATATGTAGTACCCTCAAAACGAACCTCTTTTATCATTTCGCCCCCGCTTTGGTAGGGTGGCATCGCATCCAGCAATTCGCGCTTGCCATAGAGTATTCCAACACCGGTTGGACCATATAATTTGTGTGCACTAAACGCAAAAAAATCACAATCCAGTTCCTGTACGTCAATATCCAGATGTGCAACAGCCTGTGCTCCGTCAACCAAAATTTTTGCTCCCACCGAATGTGCAGCTTCAATAATTTTTTTGATGGGATTTATCGTTCCCAGCGCATTTGACACATAAACACAGGCTACCATTTTGGTTTTTGCTGAAAGCAGTTTTTGATAGGCTTCCATATCCAGTTCACCATGATCCAAAACCGGAATCACTTTTAAAACAGCTCCCCGTTCTTCACAAACTATTTGCCATGGAACAATATTGCTATGGTGTTCCATTCCGCTGATGATGATTTCATCACCGGCTTTGATAAATGCTTTTGCAAAAGATGAAGCAACCAAATTTACACTTTCGGTAGTGCCTTTTGTGAATATAATTTCTTCTTTTTCCCTGCTGTTAATAAATTGCTGAACCGATACACGTGTATCTTCAAAAGCCGCAGTAGCACGCTCTGCAAGGGTATGAATTCCCCGGTGAATATTTGCATTGTCAAACTCGTAATAATGCCTGATGGCATGGATAACCGATTTGGGTTTTTGCGTAGTTGCGGCATTGTCAAAATAAATAAGCGGCTTGCCGTTTACCTGCTGATGCAATACCGGAAACTCCGCCCTGATGGATTCAATATTTAATTTTGACTGATGCATTTTGTTTTAATAGGTGACTTCTATCATTCATCTTTCGGACAGGCTTGTAATAATGTTCCCTACCCGTTATTTCATAATAATTAGTATTTAATTAACTTCATACATTGTACATTGTACATCGTACATCGTACATCGTACATGGTACATTGTACATTGTACATCGTACATCGTACATCATAATTTTTCTTCAATTTTCTTTTCAAGCAATTCAACCAACTCAGGAATTTTTATTCTTTCGGCAATTTCATCGGCAAAGGCATTTAATAACATTTTACGGGCTTCGTTTTCGGGAATACCCCTTGAACGCAGGTAAAACATAGGCTCTTCATCCAACTGCCCTATGGTGGCTCCATGCGTACATTTAACATCATCGGCAAATATTTCAAGCTGGGGTTTTGTGTTTACAACAGCCTCATCGCTTAACAACACATTTTGATTGCGTTGGTATGCATTGGTTTTTTGCGCATCCAAATGCACTATAATTTTACCGTTAAAAATAGCTGTCGACTGGTCTTTTAAAATGCCTTTATATTTTTCATCGCTAAAGCAATTGGGCTGTGCATGATCAACACGCGTATGATTGTCGACTGTATTTTGTTTTTCAATAATATAAAGACCGTACAAAAGGCTGTTACAGTTTTTACCATTCATATAAAAGTGAAGGTTATTACGTACCAGTTTGCCATCCAATGTTAATGTAACCTGGTTGATGCTGGTATTTGACTCCTGAAACATCTGTGTAAAATTGGTATGATAGCTCTCCCCTGCCTGTTGCTGCACTTTATAATGTTCCAGATGGGCATTTTCAGCAACATAAATTTCTGAAACCACATTGGTATAAGAAGCATTGAAACCGATAGATTCATAAGTTTCAATGAGCGTAATTTCAGCTCCTTTATCTATCACCATCAGGTTTCGCGGCTGAACCAACACATTGATATGCGTTGAGTCAATATAATGGTTAATAATCACAGGATATTCAGGCTTTACGCCTTCAGGAACATATATAAAGGCCCCATCATTCAATAATGCTGTATTGAGTGCATTTAATGAATGTTCTTCTGTTTTGGCATATTTTGAAAAATGCCGGTTAAACAATTCGCTGTATTCTGTTCTTGCATTCGCTAAATTTGTTAGAACAATGGATTTATCTTTTTCTAATAAAATTGACAAATCAGGATAAAATATGCCGTTTACAAATATGAGTTGATTGGCCTTGATTTCATTTAATACCGATTTTTCAAATATTGTTTTTGCATGTGCCGGGCGTTCATCACTCATTTCAAAGCTCCCTGCAGTAACTCCTTTAATATTGGTATATTTCCACTCTTCATTTTTCTGAGTTGGAAATCCCATAGTTTCAAATGCCTCAAATGCCTGTTTTCGGGTCTCGAAAAACAGGTCTTTTTCAGCACCAGATGCGTACCGGTTAAAATTAGAATTTATAATTTCTGCTAACATTTTTTATTGCTACACTGCTGCTTCCAGTTCGTTCTTAATCCAATCATATCCCTTTACTTCAAGCTCTTTGGCCAGTTCCTTATCACCGCTTTTTACAATTTTACCCTTGTATAGTACATGCACAAAATCGGGAATGATATAATCAAGCAAACGCTGATAATGGGTTATTACCACAAATGAACGTTCCGTATTACGCATTTTGTTTACTCCGTTTGAAACCAGACGCAGCGCATCTATATCCAAACCCGAATCTGTTTCATCCAATATTGCCAGGTTGGGTTCAAGCATGGCCATTTGGAAAACCTCATTACGCTTCTTTTCTCCTCCGCTAAAGCCTTCATTCAATGAACGGCCTGTTAGTGATTTGTCCATTTCCACCAATTCCATTTTCTGACGCATCATTTTCAAAAAATCGGTTGCTTCCATGGGTTCAAGGCCATTGTATAAGCGTTTTTGATTTACAGCTGTTTTTAAAAAGTTTGTGGTTGATACCCCGGGTATTTCAACCGGATACTGAAATGCTAGAAATACGCCTTCACAAGCCCTGTCTTCGGGCGACATATCCAGTAAATTCTTTCCCATATATGTAACAGTACCACCTGTTACCACATATTCGGGCCTGCCGGCCAATACTGCAGATAATGTACTTTTGCCGGCTCCGTTCGGACCCATGATTGCATGTACTTCACCTGCTTTTATTTCTAATTCCAATCCGTCAAGGATTTTCTTTCCGTCTATTTCTGCACTTAAATTCTTTATACTTAACATCATTTTTATTTTCTAACCTACACTTCCTTCTAACGATACCGCCAATAATTTTTGGGCTTCCACAGCAAACTCCATGGGCAATTGGTTCAGCACTTCCCTGCAAAAACCATTAACAATTAAGCCTATGGCTGCTTCGGTTCCAATTCCCCGCTGGTTGCAATAAAATATTTGGTCTTCCCCTATTTTGGAAGTGCTGGCCTCGTGTTCAACCTGCGCCGATTTATTGCCAATCTCAATATAAGGGAATGTATGCGCTCCGCTCCGGTCGCCGATTAACATACTGTCGCACTGGGTGTGATTGCGCGCCCCTATTGCTTTTTTGTTCACTTTAACCAAACCTCTGTACGTGTTATGCGACTTCCCTGCAGAGATACCTTTTGAAACAATTCTGCTTTTGGTGTTTTTGCCCAGATGAATCATTTTGGTTCCCGTATCGGCAACCTGGCAGTTATTGGTAACAGCAACCGAAAAAAACTCTCCCACCGAATGGTCTCCTTTTAAAATACAGCTCGGGTATTTCCAGGTAATGGCTGAACCTGTTTCAACCTGGGTCCAGCTTATTTTGGCAAAAGCCCCTTCGCACAATCCACGTTTGGTTACAAAATTAAAAATACCCCCTTTTCCTTCCTTATCGCCTGGGTACCAGTTTTGAACCGTTGAATATTTTATTTCAGCTTTTTCATGTGCAACCAACTCCACAACCGCAGCATGTAATTGATTTTCATCACGCATGGGTGCAGTACAGCCTTCCAGGTAGCTAACATAACTGCCCTCGTCGGCGATAATCAGGGTGCGCTCAAACTGACCAGTTTTCTCGGCATTAATTCTGAAATAAGTCGACAATTCCATTGGGCAGCGAACTCCTTTTGGAATATACACAAAAGAACCGTCGCTGAAAACTGCTGAGTTTAAAGCGGCAAAATAATTATCGGTTTGAGGAACAACGGATCCAATGTATTTCTTCACCAGTTCGGGGTGTTCTTTTAATGCCTCACTTATGGAACAAAATATAACTCCTTTTTCCCTGAGTTGGTCTTTAAATGTTGTGGCAATGGAAACGGAATCAAATACGGCATCTACTGCTACCCCGGTAAGTCTTTTTTGCTCCAGCAAGCTGATTCCCAGCTTTTCAAACGTTTTAAGAAGCTCCGGATCCACCTGATCTAAACTATCAAGTTTTATTTTTTCTTTGGGGGCTGCGTAAAAATAGATTTCCTGGTAATTTATTTTTGGATATTCAAAATTTTGCCACTTCGGTTCATCCAGTTTAAGCCAATGTTTGTAGGCCTTCAAACGCCATTCGAGCATCCAATCCGGCTCATTTTTCTTTTTGGATATATAGCGCACGGTTTCTTCACTTAATCCAATGGACGCCATTTCCATTTCAATGTTGGTAGAAAATCCGTACTTATAATCCTGGCTAACTACTTGATCTATAATATCTGATTCGGGTTCAGGCATGCAAAAATGAGTATTTATTGAAGTACAAAAATAAGGCTTTAATTGACTTATTTGTAATAAATCTAAATAATAAACATAATTTTTGTCAGGAAATTTACATGTAAATCCAAAAAATACGGCAAGTGCGAAATAGTAATCGCCCCTGCCGTATTTTGAAATGAATTATTATGTTGAATACAAGAAATTTAACGAATGTTTAATTCGCCAGTTTCAACAGTTTTTGTATATTCACAATACCATTGTATTGCAAACGCATAAAGTAAACTCCATGAGGCATATCCCCGGCTTCATCCAGGTTAATTTGCCTGTAACCTGCCTCCGAATCTATTGTTTTCTTAAACATGATTTCACCGTTAATATTTATGATTTCAATAACCATATGTAAATCCTGACTGCTTGTATAGGACAGTTCAAGTTTATCACTGAAAGGATTGGGAAGAATTGTATTCACAAAAATAACATCCTGTTTTTCCATTTCAATAATAACCGTATTGGAATTTTCGTTATTGCCATCCACATCAAATTGTTTTAAACGATAGTAAATTTTATTGGCATTCAATGAGAATACATTCATATCCAGGAAGGAATAAGTATTTTTTTGCTGGCTATTTCCGGCTCCTTTAACTTTTCCGATGGCATCAAAATTTTTGCCGTCAGTGCTGCGTTCAATTACAAAATGTGCATTGTTTATTTCGCTTGCAGTGATCCAAATTAATTTAACTCCGCTTTGTTGTTTAAATCCTGCAAAACTCAGATATTTTACAGGCAGTGGGTTGCTGGTACCCGAACTCGCTACACCAAATTGCTTTTTAATTGAAATGGACTGAGGCAACCAAAACTGAGCCGTTTGATTGAAAATATCCAGCGAATCAGCAGGATTTCGGGCTGTTGTCCAAATACCTGAAGCACCATTGTCTCTAACCGTTAAATATAAACTCGCTGCAGTACCCGAAGCTCCTAAATTACCTGATGGGAACGTAAAGCTCGCTCTTACACTGTCGTAAGAATTACTTCCATATCTATAAACGGCCCAATGCCTGTTGTGACTCACTTTAGGGGTGGTGGCAATAACGGTATCAGGTAAAAAGCCCAAAGGTAAATATTTAAAATAATGAGCCACAACCTGTGCTGAACCTGATAAGTTACTGAATTTTAAAGCCAGATTTTTGTTTGCAAACGACTGCAAATTATCATTGGTAAAAATCATAGAAGTTCCCAATGTAGTATCTAAAGGCAAAGAGCTTTGAAACCAGCAGGTTGCCTGATCAAAATTATTCATCAATGCCTCATTGCAATTACCCGAAGCATCTGCCAGGTATAAATTACCCGGACCTTCATCAAAACGCAGGTATGCCATCAGATTGGAGCTTGAAAGGGCCGGAACTTTTGTATGCATGCCCAGTCTGATCTGGCTTTCGGTTCGCACCGTATTCCAGAACATGAAATTTTCAAGACCTAAATTTGCCGGTAATGTAGCCCCTGCTCTTCTGCCCAAATAAGTTGGACCATTTAAACAGGTAACGGATCCGGTTATTGATGCCACTCCGGCTGTGTCTCCGTTTACGTATATTCTAAGGTCGCTGCCATCATAGGTAACCGCCACGTGCGTCCATGAAAACAAACTGCCCGAGGAACTCGCCATTAATGCAACTGAACCATTGGCTGTGCGCATCACAACCTGAGGTGTGGCTCCAACCATATAAATTGTTAAAGACGAATCCGTAGTTGTAGAATCTTTTGAATATAGGGTACCGATAGAAACAACACTGGAAGGACGCACCCAGGCTTCCACCGTAAAATTGGTGTTGGGCTTTAAATTGGCTGCATAAGGAATCATCACATAATCATCCGTTCCGTCAAATTGAATGCGATCACCAGAGCCAACACCTGTAACCAGATTTTGAACCGTGAATGATTTAGTAGCTGTATCGTTATTGTTGTCTCCGTCACCTATTAACTCCGACCATGTTTTAATGGTATAAGTACCCGCTAATGTTGGATTAAAGACACTTGTAAAAGTTACTGTTTGACTTACTGATGGTAAAATAAAAGATAAAGATGAACTGTCATTATAAACAACTGAACCTGCTTGATTATATATTTTGGCCCGCAACTTTATTGCAAATTGTGTATTTGAACCATAATTATAAAAAGTTGCAATCGGATTGATACTTCCCTGCCCTAAAGGAAACGCATTACAGGGTGCTTCAATGCTTGTTGAACCTAAATCATCTGCTAATTGCAACCGGGGTTCAATCATAAACCTGAAGTTTGAAGAGGTGGTAAAAAAATCTGTCCATGTGGTGCCTCCGGTTGGTGAAGTATAGTAAAATGTTTGTTTTCTTATGGGGGATTCGTTTTGAAAAGAAAAGGCTGCATTGACAGTACCAGTTTGTATTACACCCACGAAAAAAGTACCTGAAATTGATACTGCCGGGCTTACCGGAATTGTATTTAAACCTGCTAAGGTAGAGAAAGAGGATGAAGACCAAAGTAATGTTCCCGGAGTGCCTGCCGAAGTTGTATCCCAAATACCCACTTTTAAAGTATTACCACCTGCACTAAAATTAACTCCGATTTGATTGATTGAAGCTGAACCTGTGTAGGGAAATTTAGCTACAAAATCTCCCGTAGCACCCGTGAAACCAACTCCGCCGGCAGTAACAACTGTTGGATCAGCATAATTATACGTGTTCTGATTTACTATTTGTGTATAATAATTTGTATCGTTATATACATTGTTATCCTGAGAAACAAAAACCTTAATAAAATTCGTACCTGTTGAAGAAGGTGTATAAGATGGAAAACTAATGGTTGTATCTATTCCTGCATTAATACCCGTAATCAAAACAGAATCCAAAATGCTAATAGTGCCTGTTACCTCAATACTAACATAAACATTCGTTAGCGCTGTTGAACCGGCATTTTTTATTGCTGCTTTTACTGTGTGGGGTACTCCAAATGGAACCGGTAATTTCCCCAATGAATAAACCTGTCTGATAGCCATATCAGAGGCATATATGGGAACAAAACGTAAAGTAGTTCCGGGAACAGGTAAGGGTCTGGCGGCACCAACATTGTTACCATAATTAAAATTATTCCCCGTATAATTTCCCTGTAACGCAGTGCCTAAGTTCCAGGCCTGGGTTGAACCCTTGGTAATGGAAATCATATTAATTGCTGCTGTAGAGCTGCCTTTTAAACCCACTTGCGCTGTTTTAAAACTGCTTGTATTTGTACTTGCAGTTGCCGCTCCATATACAAATTCAATTATATTGGTACTTTCATACAACTTGCATTGGAAACTAAAATTCGAATACTGCACGGCCGGAGTTGTAGTGTTTTCAGTAACGTTTTTCCATTGAATGGTACAAACTCTTGAGCCTACTGCCCCAGTAGTTGCCGACCTAAACTCATAGCTGGCTGTTCCAACAAGATCAAGTTCAAAGGGTGCAATCATATTTGCATCAGCAATATTAAATATACCTCCTGTTCCTGCCCCGCTGTTTTGGGCAACGGTATAAAGTGCTGTTGTAGATGGCGCTGTTGTACCCAGCTTAATAACACCATTTGTATTTAAAATAAAACTGGTAAACGACGTGCCATTATATACAAAAGTAAAACCAATTGAAATAGCTGATGAATTGGCATCATTTGAATTGGCTACAGTTATGGCAGTACCCGTAGTACCCAAATCCGTGTAAGTACCCGTAATATTTTGAAAACTTGAAACAGGGTAATTTAACTGGGCTTGCGTAATAATTGTTGTAAAAACCAATGCTGATAAGCATACGGTTTTGATGAAGTAATTTTTTAGCATAAGCATTAATATTAATATTCAGCAATTTATACATTAAAAAAATTAACTTTTAAACAAATTCTTAATTTCTTCATAAAAATTAAACCATTTAATGCCCATGTTTTTATGTAAAGCGCTTTATTTGCGTTGGTATTATTAGTAAAAATGAAACTTCATTACAAAGAATATGGTTCAGGTAAATCCCTGATAATTTTACATGGCTTTTTAGGTTCACTGGACAACTGGCATACACTGGCAACCCGTTTTGGAAAAAGTTTTAACGTGTTTGCCATCGATCAGCGAAACCATGGCAAAACACAACATAGTCCGGCACATTCAATTGCCTTCATGGTTGCCGATTTACTTGAATTTGTAAAGGAACATAAGCTATCAAATATCTCTATTATCGGACATTCGATGGGAGGAAAAGTAGCTATGCAGTTTGCATTGGAGCATCCCGAAATTGTTGAAAACCTGATTGTAGTAGACATTGCCCCGAAGCATTATGAGCGTGGTCATGATGCTGTTTTTAAGGCACTTTTTGCGGTTAAACTGAACCAACTCACATCCCGAAAAGATGCTGAGGATGCCATGCTTCCGTTTTTACCGGATTATGGCACCCGACAGTTTTTATTGAAAAATCTGGAACGTAATGCAGATGGAAGCTTTCAATGGAAAATGAATCTTCCGGTATTGTATGAAAATTACGAAGACATGAGCCGTGAAATTTTTTATAATTTACCCTTTCTGGGAAGGACACTTTTTATAAAAGGCGAAAAATCTGCGTATATTTTAAAATCGGATGATACAATGATTAAAACATTATTTCCCAATTCAACGTTAATAACAATAGCCGGCGCAGGGCATTGGGTTCATGCCGATAAACCTGACGACTTTTATGAAACGGTATTAAACTTTATAGTTACTTAAAAAAGCCGATGAAAAAAATAGTTCAGTTAACCTTTTTAGTTTTACTATTCAATGTGGGTTCAAACCGAATATTTGCCCAAAATTTAAAACCCGGATTTGACAAAGCTGAGTATGCCGAGTTGTTAAAAATTGCAGTAACACAAGTTGATACTTCAATTTATAAAACCAAAATCCCCAAACCTGCTTTTTCACGTTTAATATACCGGTCGCTAAGCATTGCGCTCGATAACAGCTGGGATTTATGGATATATAATAATAACATCGCAGTAATCAGCATCAGGGCAACTACTAAAAATGCGGATAGCTGGATGGAAAATTTTTATGCTGCCATGCTGCCTGCAACAGGCGTTTTAAGACTTAGCGATACATCCCTGTTCAAGTATCAGTTGGCTACAAATTCGAGGGCAACCATTCATGCAGGCTGGCTTACCGGACTGGGTTATTTATCGGGTGATATCTTAAGCAAAATAGATAGTTGTATCCTGCAAAATATAAATCAATTTATTATTACCGGTCATAGTCAGGGTGGTGCCATTAGTATTTTACTCACGGCATATCTGAGAAATTTAATTGCACAAAACAGATTCACAAAATCCATTACAATTAAAACATACAGCAGTGCCGCACCCAAACCCGGTAATTTGTATTTTGCATACGACTACGAAACTGCTACCTATGGGGGTTGGGCCTTTACAGTTATTAACAGTGCCGACTGGGTTCCGGAAGCTCCGGTATCCATTCAGACAGAAAGAGATTTTAATAAAACCAATCCTTTTGCAATTGTAAATACAGTAATAAAAAAACAGTCATTTCCTAAAAATTTATTGATGCGTCATGCCTTTAATCAATTATCAAAACCATTAAACAAAGCCCAAAAGAAACATGAAAAATATTTGGGTAAGTTAATTTATAAAAGAGCTAAAAAGCGACTGCAAAATCAGCCTCAACCCACCTATTCACACACCAGCAATTACACACGCTGCGGACAACAAATCATCTTACTGGCCGACAATAGTTATTATAAATTGTTCCCCGATGAACCCAAAGCGATTTTTACCCATCACAAGTTTGAACCTTATTTGTATCTGTTAAGTAGAATGAAGGATTAATAAATGTACAATGTACAATGTACGATGTATTAAATTACATTGTACATCGTACATCGTACATCGTACATTCCCTAGCGTAAGCGAATTCGTTTCCCCGATTTAATTTTGGCTTTCATTTTAAGTCCGTTTAAGCGGCTTAACCGCTTTGGACTGAGTCTGTACCTGTTGGCAATTTTAAGTATGGTATCGTTTTTACGCGCTTTCACATAACGGGGAACTTTTACATGTTTGGCTTTAAGCTTTGCAGCCTGAACCTCATACAAATGTTTAAAGCAACCCTTGTCAACCCGAAAAGTATCGTTTAACAAAGAGCCGGAAGGAAAATGAATGATTAGCGCTGGATCCACTTTTTCTCCTTTAAAGCGTACTTCAAAATGCAGGTGAGGTCCGGTTGAGCGACCTGTACTCCCTGCAAGACCAATTATATCGCCTCCTTTAACCGGTTGTCCCGGATATGCAAGCAGCTGCGAGAAATGGGCATACAAAGTTTCGAGCCCGTTATTGTGCCTGATTAAAACCACATAACCATAATCGGCACTGAGTTTGGCAACCCGCACTACCCCCTCAAATGCCGCATAAACAGGGTCACCCACTTCCATCCGGATATCGGTTCCGAAATGAAATTTTTGCCTTCGTCCCCAATTTCTAAAACCGAACAACGAAGTAACATCACCAATGGCAGGCGGGTGAAAGGAGCAATCATCATAATCGGCCAATACCAATTGAATGGTATCATTCATCGCTTTTAAATCAATTCGGTAGGGATTGATGGTAAGCGTATCCCAAATGGAATAAAAATTATTGGCGGGTGCGTAGGATGTATCAAACAAAAAATTGCGCGGTCTTATAAAATCCCAGTATTTATCGTTGGGACTAACAATTACACTGTCGTATTCACTGGCTTCCTCTTCGAGTTCTTCCTCTTCCTCAATGTCAAGAACAATAATGGAATCAGGATCTTCAATTACCTGCGCCCGAAGCGAACCTATTGAAGTAACAAATAAAAATAACAGAAATAAATACCTACCCAACTTCATTATTTGATTTTAGTGATAAACTGTCGATTGATTTTAATGCGTGCAATTTATCCTTATGTAATTGAGTTTTTAAATCTTCAAGGGTATTAAATTTCAATTCGTCTCTTAATTTATCAACAAACTCCATGCGGATGCTTTGATTGTAAATGGACATACTGAAATTGAAAATGTTTACTTCTATACTTCTTCCTTTACCGGGTATGGTTGGATTATTGCCTATATTTAACATACCCCCGTATTTTTTGTTCTGAACCCACACAAAAACGGCATAAACACCATCTGCCGGAATTAATTTAATGGGATCGCTAACCTGGATATTTGCAGTTGGATAACCCAGGGTCTTCCCCATTTCTCTGCCATGAATAACCAATCCTGCCAGAGAATAAAATCTGCCTAAATATCTGCTGGCCTGCGCCACATCTCCTTCATCCAAAGCGGTTCTGATGCGGGTTGAACTCACCGAAACTTTATCAATATCCTGTTCTGCAATTTCTATTACCTCAAATCCGTATGCCGGGCCGTATTCAAGCAAATGCGTAAAACTACCTTCACGGTTTTTGCCAAATCGGTGATTGTATCCAATTACCAAATATTTTGTATGAATACCATTTACAATAATATCCCTGATAAACTGCAATGAACTAAGCCTTGAAAATTCCTGGGTAAAAGGCAATACCAGTAAATGGTCAATGCCCTGCTCCCGCAAGAGTTCTATTTTTTCATCGAGTGTGCTCAGCAAATGCAGGCCATGATCATCGGGGTATAAAATAGTTCTTGGATGAGGATCAAAAGTAATAAGTACCGTTTGTCCATTCGTGCTTTTTGCAATATCTTTTAACTGAGAAATGATTACTTTATGAGCCGCATGAACGCCATCAAAAGTGCCTTGCGTTACAATTGCATTTTCGAGTTTTGGAAATTCAGCTAAACTATAATAAACTTTCATGTGAATTTTACGAATTTACAGGTTTGCGCACGATAAAAAAAGCAATTAACAATGCGTAAAAACATCTTAGGGAAAATGAATTCAGGTTCAGGTTTTTACAGCAAAAAAAAGCCCCGCTCCATTTTGTGGATGCGGGACTTTCTAACCTATGAAAACTCAAGCTACCCTTGATTCTTATTTAGAGCCTGGTCGATATGGACATACATTATTTAATAACGACGCTGGTCTTATTTTGTTTTAATTCTGATTTTGGCAATGTCACATTCAGTATGCCATCTGTTAACTGTGCTTCAATTTTAGTTTGGTCGATGTTCTCCGGTAAGGTAAAACTCCTTGAAAACTTTCCATAGAAGTTTTCAACCATGTGAAATTTGTCGTCTTTGTTTTCGCTGTTCATTTTACGCTCACCGCTCACCGTCAATACGTTTTTATTGATGTCGAGTTTAATTTCTTCCTTTTTTAAACCGGGTAAGGCAAGTTGAACTTCAAAGTGAGATTCTTTTTCAATCACATCAGCCCTGGGGGTAAAAAATACGTTGCGTTCAAATTTTCCCAAACCATCATTAAAAAAAGAATCAAACAAGCTGTTGATTTCTGATGGTAACATGCTTTCTTTAAAAAGCTCTTTTGCAGGATTAAATTTAATAAGTGTCATAATTTTGGTCTCCTTTTATTTAAATTTTTTTAAGATATCCAAAATCATCAAGCTCCATACCAGTTCAAATATTGAGCCACAATGGCATATTTCAGTAAATAATTAACGCTTTCATTTCATTTAGCAGACATAATGACTTATAATGTTGCTAATCAGAATTCGGTTATTGGATAGTGGTAAATCAATCTGTGCAGATAGCAGTAGGCTGTTAATTCATCTTGCATCATATCCCAAAAGCAATTGTAAAGTAATTCCGTTACCTACCTGTATTCATAAAACATTAATGCTTTTTTCAATTGTGGGTGGTAACCAATTAAACTTTGCGAATTTTCTAATTTAGAGTATACAAATGTTCGCCTGGGAGATTTATTCTGGAACGCCTGATAATTTTCAACTATATAGTTTTCATAAACCTCAGAAACGGATAAATCGCGGACACTGACATTGAAATTATTTTCGTAAAAAAACTCTTCAACATACTGCTCAATCGCTTCCTCCTTTCGGGTTCGGGTTGCATAATTTCCCCCTCCTTCAATATAAATTCCCAGAATATCCATCAACGGGAACGAATCTCTGTAAATTATCTTTCCAGCTTTATTGATAATCTTAAAGAAAACCATTGCCTTATAGTCATAATCTCCTACTGCTTTGATCCAAAAACGATCCGGAATTGTATCGGAAAATTGAAAATATGAACTCGTATCAAACCACACTTTTTGAAGAATTGGCCGGGCAACAAATGGCGCTGAGCGGATCATATTCGTTTTTTTTGAATAGTTTACAACCGGTCTGGGTGGGCTTGGTTTTTTGGTGTGTTTGGGAAGGGTCTCCTGAGAATCATTTGCGATAACGAATGTTTTAAAAAGCGGCTTTTTAATGGTACAAATTTCACCTTTAAGCCATGTATTAAAATACAGGAATACGAATATGAAAATAATATTGAATTTTGGGAGTTTGGGGTTTTTCATACCTCTCAAAGTTGAAAAAAATAAACTAAACTTAAAAATTAACTTATTCAAAATCTCTTTCAGTTTGTTTTATAGGTAATTATACAATCAGATCATCACTAATGTTAAATGCGAATTATTTTCTTTCAGGATTATTTTGCGATTTCCATCTTAATTTTACGATTCTTTATTTTCTCGTCCCGTATCAATTCAAGCGTGTGTGCAATTTTTGATTTCCGGATGGCAACAAATGAAAAATAATCCTTCACATCTATCAAACCGATATCTTCTTTTTTCAATAATGCTACATGTGATAAAAATCCAACGACATCAATTTTGTTGATTTTATCTTTTTTTCCCGCTGCAATAAAAAGAGTCATCCATTTAGGTTTGTCTGGAATGATGGCTGTTTCCGGCAATTTTATTTTTTCAATTGTTGAGTCAATATAAACGGGTAAATATTCTTTTGGGGCTAATATGATGGTTGCAGTTCCACTAGCTTCCTGACGTGCGGTGCGTCCATTCCGGTGTGTAAAGGCATCTTCGGTTAAAGGTAAATGATAGTGGATGATATGCCGGATGTTCGGAATATCCAATCCACGTGAGGCAAGATCTGTGGTAATTAAAACATCTGAAGTACCATTCCTGAATTTGCATAATGCCGATTCACGTTCCTTTTGTTCCAATGCGCCATGGTAAAATTCGTTACGGATTCCTTTTTTATCAAGCATTGCACTTAATTGCTCAACGGTTTCGCGCTGGTTACAAAAAACAATGGTGGATTGACCGCCCTGGGCACATATCAATTTAAATAAAGTTTCCGACTTATCTAATGTTTCTGAGCAAACCGATTTCACTTCCAGTCCTGAATTTGACAAATCCTCATGCTTTAAAAAATCCAATCGATATGGTTTATTTAAACCCATAAAAGAAGGAATCTCCACTGCTTCTGTTGCCGAGGTAAGAATTCGTTTTTTTAATGCCGGCAATGCACGAATAATAAAAGCCATTTCTTCCTGGAATCCCATTTCAAGGGACTTATCAAACTCATCCAATACAAGCGCTTGTATCGAACCCAGACTCAAATTGCCTCTGCGGATATGATCGCCCAGACGACCGGGCGTGCCTATTAATAGAGCAGGCGGTTCAATTAAATTATTCTCTTCAATCTCGCGTTTATGACCGCCATAGCAACAGGTAACCTTAAATCCCGAAACAACAGATTTAAAAACTTTCTCAATTTGCAATGCCAACTCACGGGAAGGAACTATAATGATAGCCTGGGTTTCCTTAATTTCGCTATCCATTAATTGCAACAGGGGCAATAAAAAAGCCAGTGTTTTTCCTGAACCGGTTGCAGATAATAGAATGATATCCGGATGTTTTTTATTGGCTTCTAACGAAGCCAGCTGCATATCATTTAGGGCATTTATTTTTAATTTCGTTAGGATTTGTTCGATAGGGAAGGATTTGGATTGCATATATGAAAAGGTACAAAGCTTTGGTTCAAAGCCATTTAGTTGCTTTAAATTAATTATTTAAGCATGCAAATATAGACATGTTTAGTTTACAAACCTTAAAACTTCTCAATCTTCAAATGCGCACGCTTATCTCCTGAATTTAAATAGAGCATGTACAATCCATTTGGTAAATCGCGTATATCAAGCTGAACCGGATTTTGCTGGAATGAAACATCCGATTTCATTATTATGCGGCCGGTTAAATCAACTAACTTATATTGAAAGTTTTTATATGGTGAAGATATATTCAGATTATCGGATGCAGGGTTGGGAAAAACATTAAATTCAGAACGATTTTGGCTTTCGATTAATCCCGAAGCTTTGGATTCGGGAGTAATTGTTATTTTGGCATTATTAATACAACCAATCGCATTTGTAATTTGTGTTGATACCCAAATAGAGTCAACGTTATCAAGCTGAACGTTTACTGAGTTTGTATTGTATCCCGAAATAATGTTTCCATTAAATACATCCCAACTATAACTGTTTGAAGGGTTATAAGGTACCGAATAAGTCATTACCTGATAAGGTACGGTAAATGTTTTGCTTCCTAAAATCGAGAAATTGGGAACCGAAGTAATATTAACTCTTACTGAATCGGTTCGCCTGTAATTTCCATGGGTCATTTCAAGCCAGTAAGTTGTTGAAAGTTTAGGTGAAACATTTATTGATAAACTGCTATCTAATGTTGACCATTTGTATTTTAAATTACCACATTTATTGGATCCGTTTAATTGTAAAGATGAACCCAGACAAATAGTAGTATCCTTTTGCGTTAACTGATCGTATGTAAAATCCAAATAGGTGCTTTTTTTATTGAAAAAATTATTGAAGGTCTCAGTATACACCGTTGCAAGGTTATTTTTAATTTGTATTTCGTATGAGCCTTCAGGTATGCTGACAGGAAGAATTGCACTTGCCAAGTTATTGAATACAGTTATAGAATCTTCGTTACAATACGGCAGGGTATCATCGAAAATAAGTGGAATCTGATTTAAATTAATGGTTTCCTGAATATCAAATTTAAATGCCCGGTAACTATATGCCCAGGGAGCTATACTTACTTCCATTACTTTATTTTTACTCATGTTTACTTCGGTAAACGTAATTGAATTTCCTCCCCATCCAATTAATGTATTCCCGTCGGATAAACGTTGAACACTTCCCATAAAACCACCATATGTATTTAAAGGACTGCGGTATTGCCATACAAGTCTTGCTGTTTTATGGTCTTCATCCAGTTCATATTCCAATGCTCTTGAATAGGATGTATCACCTCCTCTCAGGTTGCCATTATCATATAAAGTTATATTTCCGTTTGGCAGCCTTCTGATGTCATGCTGATAAGTGAAACCAATTGTATCATCATAAAAAGTAAAGTCGTTATAGGTAGCATCCGTTCCCATTCGCCAGATTAATTTTCCGGTTCTGCGGTCAACCCTTTCTATTTCATTTAAATGCCTTGATGACAGTAAGAAAGTAGTATCCGTATCCAGTTCAATGGCATTGCAATGCGCATAATCAATTTTATTTGCCTTTAAGTTTTGTCCTTTCGTTGCTGTAATGGGTAAATGATCCAATGTTTTCCACTCAAAAACAACATTTTTATTCTCATCCAATTCCTGCACAATCATTCCTAAAACCATGGCCCGGGGATTTCCGCCATCCACACTATCCGACATGTCCACTTCAACGTTTTCCTGAGCCAGAATAAAATAGTGTCCGTTATTTTTGTCAACCTGTAATTCGTGTATGTCTAACAAATAACCATTTCCGGCTCGTATTGTATCAAATTCCTGAAACCTTGAATTTAAAACATAATATACATGTTCGGTAAAATCGGCGTAACAGAAAGTAGTATTTGTTAATTGCTTAAAATCCAATACATAATGCGATCGCATTCTGTCATAAACAATTTTACCTTTACTATCAAGAATCATTGCCCTGTTTGGATAATTTGAATTGTATGAAAATGTGGATACAAAATAATAACCCGCCCCGGGATTATTATTCACCATAACATTTATAGGATACTGGCTATTTACCTTTCCAATAATTGAAGTACTTCCTGTTAATGTCTTCCCTTCACTATTTTGTATTGCAGGTGGACTTACGCGAGGAACCATAGGCTCACTATCAACAAAATCTCCGGATATTTTACCTGAAATATAAAAGTTAAATTTAAAAGGTTCTATAACATTTCCATTTTCGCACAAAATTGACTTTTTAACCAAAACCTCAATTTTTTCATCTGCAGGCAAATTGTTTAAAGGATGAATGATAATTGTTTTTTTATCTTCAAGAATTTTCACGTTAAATTCCAATTGCTTTGATCCTGTTTTTAGAAAAATTGTATTTCGGTTTAGTACTGATTCTATGTTCATCGGACGAATGCACTTGATTAAAATATTTGTAGCAGGATGATTGTGAATGCTTCCGGGTTTTGGCGAGACATAAATAATATCCGGGCAGTTGGGTATTTGACTAAAAACATTGGAAACAGTAATAGTGAATATAAGTCCGGTTAAAAATATCGACCGCAGGCGTATGATGTTTTTCATAAAAATAATATATATACCAAAGATAACTTTAATCAGTTATTAATATTTTCTTAATTAAATGAATGCAATGAAGAGTAAATCACACAGGGTTGTGCATTTTGTATAAAATACTTATAAATACTTAAACAACACGCATTTATACGAACATAGCCCTTAATCATTCTATTGAATTTTACAATTAGATGATATTTGTCAGGTTCAAATATATGTCTGCTCTTTTTTAATATTAAAGAACATTTAATGATACGTTTCCACAAAGTTTAAATCGGATAATACAAAAGAAGCTGCCCTTTTGAGACAGCCTCTTTTTTTTACGGCGTTGAACGGATTATATATGGATTATTTTTTTATAAACTTCATTCTTCCGTTTCCGGTTTCTGAATGAGCGTGGACAAAATAGGCGCCTGAACTTAAATTGCTCACATCAAAAATAATGTTTAACAAGTTATTGTCGCTACGCTGGATTTTGCTCAAAATTAGTTTCCCGTCAACACTGTATAAGTCAAAAGTCCATGTTTCCGTGTAAAGCGTTGAAGCGGTAAAAGTTAAACCATTTGCAGTTGGGTTGGGAAAAAGTTTAATATCAGTTAGTCCGGCAACTTCATTGATCCCAACATTTCCAATAGTAACTTTAAGTGTATCGCGTGTTAAACACAATCCATTACTTTCATCCACACTTATCCATGCATTTGAATTTGCAAGACCCCAGGTTATAAACACTGCGCTATCACCCTGGTTTGAGTTGATAACACCACCACCAACTTTCCATAAGTACGTATTTCCTGAATTAATTATAATCGAATAACGTTCCAGTTGAGAAGCATAAACAGCTGTTTTGCCTGAAATTACCGGTTTTACTGGTTTGGGATTTACATAAATTCGAATGGGTCTTTCAATACCGTTAATTGTATCCGGAGTAATTACCGGCGGACAATCATTTGCAGGGAATTTATCCCATCCTATTGCTGATATATTATAAGCACCTGCGGTATTATAAGTGATACTAATTGTATCAGGATTTTTAAATGTAACAACATCTCCAATGTGATCCGCTCTTCCTGAGAAAATTTGGGTTGCACCCGTTTGTGCAAATCCTGAAGAATCGAATGGATATGAAACAACCTTAACAGTATAAGGTGCGCATCCCACCGAATCTGTTAATAATTTTATTCTTGGACGCGGGCCTAGGAGGTATATATCTTTTCTTAATGTATCTGCACAACCTTCAAGGGTAAGAATAGATTCCTGAACTTTAAACCAACCTTTTTTATTATATGCATGCATTGGATCAGGAAGTGTTGAGCTCCAGGCGTTCGGCCCGTAGCCCTTATCTCCAAACCACCAATGACGAAGAACAATCTGATCGCATGAAGTACCCGTATTGTTTATGCAAGGGCTACTTAAATAAGATGAATCATGAAACTGTGCAGCCTCACCACATTGAAATAAAGATTTACTGGTAAAATGGGCATTGGGTTTTACTACATCAACATACATAAAACAGGTATCAAAATACCCAACACTATCTCTGCTGATCATGGAAACTTTAAAGCGACCTGCCGATGTAAATTTATGTTTGGCATTGATACCTGCATAATCAATTACCCCATCCGATTCAAAATCCCAATAAATTCTTTCGTAGAAGAACGTATCCAGTTTTCCACCCTTACTGGCATTGGCACGTATTTTTATGCTGTCAGCCGGATATCCGCTCATTCCGGTTTTATAGGTATTTGAACCCCAATAGGTGTTTGGATTGGTACCGGTTTGATAACCTGATAATAATGGATATTCACCTATGTCCAATGGTCGTTTCGGATTGTGAAGTCCATCATCTTTAGGGTACCAATAATGAATGGAATCACTGAATTCAGCATTTTCACCTACACATAAAACTGCATCATTATTTTTTATGGTAAAAGTATCCATTACTCCAATAACCAGCCACCTCAAACCCTGATTTGAACATAGATTATTTGTGATCAGGTTGTGCTGAACAGGAGTAATATCATTCCTCCTTTGCATAGTGCCCGGGCCCACTTTCATTTCCGATGTGGATTTTACAAATTGATGATTAACGGGATGTATAAAGAAAGCAGAATCTATTCGTAAATGTGTTGTTTTTATACTGAGTGGCGCATAAAAATGCATAATATCAAAACACTGCCATACCGTATCATGGCGCACTAGGTTCAAAACATTTACCCCAACGGGGTATGGAACAAACTGACTGATGAGTGTCCAGGGTAGTGTCTCTGTATTGTATTCATATCGTATTCTGTTTAGTGGAAATGTATTCTTAACAAAAAATGCAGAATCGTTTGGATTTGACGGATTCAAATGAAAAAATGCATCTGTTTGATTGGTATAAAACGAGTCAACTGTCAGCCTTCCGTCACCCCAATCCCACACATCAGCCAAAACAAAATCCTGTTGTTTTATATTGGATTCAAACTGGATGATATCGCCCTTTCCATACAGGCGGCTCCAGGGTTCTTTGGTTGTTGCATCGTAGGTAAAATCCTGTCCGGGTAATTTGCCTCCGTTTCCATAAGCCGGGTACCCTCCTACTTTACGATAGGTAAATGAAGCATCCAGATTTATAAAATGAAAGAAATTATGATACCATATCGTATCGGATATGCATGCCGGTGAATTGCATGCAAATGTTGCACATCCGGTTCCTACAATTAATCCAACGGTAACAAAACCTTTAGGGTCTATTGGACTATTTGAGTATGGCCATGCACCATTAGGCATATAATGGGTATTGTTAACATCACCATTTATATTTAACCAAACGGTTAAAGGATTAAAGTTCGGGGCATTGTTAAACGGAGGGAACCGGCTTCCACCCGGAGTGGTAGCTTGAGGAGGTGTAAACATCGGAGAAGTTCCATCAAATTGTACAAACCCATCCAAAGCGCAAGGTGTATTGTCTTTTCTATCGAGCAACGAATCATGATTAAACAATAAAAAAGTTTTGGCACTGCACTCGGGAGATAAGCCCGGATTACCAGCACTGCCATTAAAATGAATTTTTACATTGCCTCCATTTAAACCATTGAACAATCCAATACATTCATTGCCGCTTTTACCTAAACCATGTGCATCAACTCCTACCAAAGGAAGGGTAACAATAGCTTCATCACTACAATTACCAAACGGACCTGCTGATTGCATGGCAATACTGTCACGCATTAATAATCTGGCATCAATACAATGTTCAACCTGACGTTTAAAAAAGTATTGGTATAAAGAAGTGTTTGTTGGAAGGTTGGGTAACGGCGTATTTCCTTTATATCTCCTTTGGGTTCCATCCGGTAAATTGGATAAATCGTTTGGAAAAATAAAACCATTAGTATCTATGCGATGTCCTGCACTGATATATGCATTCCAATAACCAGCTGCTGTTGCTTTTGGATCAGGTATATCTTTGGTAAGCGTAATGGGCTTATTGGGAATAATATCAGCAGGCCACATTGAAATCATGGTATCAATTCGTACCGGATTGGGACCTGCAGAAAATATGGGTTTACCCCAGCTGGCAGTATCATCAGGATGTACTAATTTTTTACCTGTAGGATTTGCAGGATTACCACCCGGCCATGTTACCTGTGAAGGATCTTTTGTCCATCCATTTGCACTCTGATCGTATGGAGGGAAATCATGTCCGTTAACAAACCACTTATACAATTTTTCCCAGTTATTGTACATATGTATGGGTAAAGTATCATGCGAATAATTACAATTCACCCTTCCTGTATATGTTATACCATTCACAATAAATTTTCCCAGTGTACGGTTTAACATATCATTTGATGTGGTATAGGGTTCACAACCATTGCAACTGTTTGCATTTACAGGTGATACAGGTTTGCTGGGATCAGGCACCGAAAAAGAGGTGCACCTGGGTGAATAATCATCACTGAAATCCCACCTCATGTATAATTTATTGGAAAGATAAACTTGTGATGCATTGGTAAACTCAACAGGTAAATCAGGACCGCACTGATTTTTCAAAAAAGGTTTAATTAATACAGGCCCCGTTGCCGATGGATCTTCAACCTGTACCTTTGGACCCAGAATTTTTACCCCATTTGCATAAGTGAAAACTTTATTGGGTATTCCCGAACAACCAACAGTTAGAGTTGGGAAATATTGCCCTAACTTTTTGTAAGTATAACAGGCTTCGGCCGTATTATAAAACTTATCGGAACCCGGTGGATTTGCAAAAGGGTCTGCAAAATTCCATATAATACCCGGACTCACATTAACACCAGACAAGGAATTTTTATTGAAAAGACAAACGCGCCCTTTATTTAAATTTCCAAAACAAACGCTATCGGCACTTGCCAAATTTTGGGTAGCTTGTTTGGTTGCAATATCTAAATTAATTATTAGATTTTCGGGCAAAGGATTTCCGGTTCGAGAATAAACAAAGCTATCTGTACAGTTAAAATACCTGTGTTTAATTACTAAAATCGGATCAAACAAACCGCTTTTTGTATATTTATGGGTAAAGCCGTTCCATTTATTATTGGGACCTATAACTTCTGAAGGTACAGGTGGGTTACTGGAAATAAAGCTTTCTCCATCTCCAAAATACCACGCAAACCATGCTAAAGCTGTTGGAGAAACTGGCGTTTGATTTATAAAAATATAAGGAGTAGTATCACATTTTGGAGTTCCGTTAATTGTAAAATTGGCATTCATATCAGGAGCTGCAAAAATATTTTTATACACTTTTGACCAACAACCACGTATATCAGTAGTTCTTAATGTAACCTGAAATACTGAATTTCCTATTGTAAATGAATGGCAGTATGAAACCCCTGATCCTACAGAAACACTATCTCCGTCTCCAAAAGATGCAAAGGTTGAACCAATTGGCAAACCTGGAAACGCTCCTGGAACCGATTGGTTAATAAAACAATAATTATTGCCTTTAAAACACTGGCTATCCAGATTGGTTAATGCGAAACCTGCGGTTGGAAGATTATAGACAGTATCCCAAACTTCGGCTGATAAATCTGCCCGGTTTGAAAATTGAACACGAACACTTATTTTATAAACACCTGCATTTGCGAATAACTTATTTACATTGTTTTTTACAGGAGTTCCTGTATTATAATTATTATAAGCAGAGTCAGTTTTGGCAGCGTTCCAGTAAAAAGTGTAAGACGTAACATTTGTGGTAGCAACTCCGGATAGAATTGCATAAACCTGTGCGTTTTGTCCCAAACAAATTGTGTTTGGATTTACAATTACGCTTACTGACTGGCCAAAACATGCAATTGCAGAAAGCCAGAAAAAGCTACTCAAAAACAACCGGGTAAACAGTGATTTCATTTTAGTAAATAATTAGGGTGATTAATTGATTGAACCCAAAAAGGGGTTATTGATCTTATAAAAAGTCCTTTCATATTATAAAGGTACAATTTAAGAATCAGCATAATTCCTAATATTCTCTTAATCTTTTCAAACCAAATTATTTATATCCTATATAAATAAAAAACCCATACCGGGCACATATAAGTTTGACATGAACAATGTAAAATCAACACAGTTGCAAAAAGCAGATTTTGAAGTTAGGCTACAGCTTGTTATAGAATCCTGATGATATAATGAATATGTATTATTGCATTTGTTTTGATTAACTGTCAGACTTTTTATCACTAATAATTAATATGATGCCTCCCAAAAGCAGAACGCCCCCAATGATAGGTGACCATTGTACCGGATGATTTTTTTCCTGATTTATTTGAATAGGTCCCAGATCAACCACTTTTTCTGTAGTTACATAATTGAAACCGGTATATACCATCATTATAACTCCCATTACAATGAGTATGATTCCTGCATTTTTCATTTGCATTTATTTTTGATTGTTAGTTCAGCTTATATTAATTACCAATAATCTGATGTTCCAGTATGTATTTATTCAACATGGTGTTCAATGAATTATAATAGCCTTTTAAATGCTTTTTTGTAATCTCGGGGTCTTTCTCATCAGGAATGGTCTCCGGCATTTCTTCAATATACTTTGACAGCTCAGGATATTTTTCGCTGATTGTCATCGTAATTTGTAGAATTTTTGCATTCAAATCTTTTTCTGTTTCCAAAATAACAGCATCTGGTTTTGGTTTGGATTCATAGAGAGCCGGTTGAATTTCTTTATGAATTTTATCTACCTCACGGGTAATTTCTTCTGCCGATTTTATTTGATTTTTCATTAAACAAAGTTGAGCGATAATTATAATTTTGAATTACATTATTTCTGAAAAAAATTACATTATTCACACTTTTTATAACATTCTGATTAATTTAAAAAGTGAAACGTAATTTAAAATTAAAATTGTTTGTTTTTTGTAATCCTGAAAGTTTAAAATATCTTGCTTATAAAATCGTCAGGTAAAGTATTAATCTCAAAACAAATGGAAGTAGCATCTGAAGAAACCCTGCAACTTATTATTGCATTGGTAATTGGTGGAATAATTGGTATAGAAAGGGAGGTAAGCAGCAAAGCTGCCGGCTTTAGAACCATGATTCTGATTAGTGTGGGTTCAACCCTGTTTACCATGATGTCGGTTAAACTCGGTGCACATGGTAGTGAAGACCGGATTGCAGCAAACATACTTACCGGTATCGGATTTATTGGAGCAGGTGTTGTATTTAAGGATGGGTTTAATGTGGTTGGCTTAACCACTGCTGCTACTATTTGGATTACTGCCGCACTTGGAATGGCCATTGGTTCCAAAGATTATGCCCTGGCGGTTCAAGGAGCTGTGCTAACAATAATCGTTTTATTTTTATTTGAATATATACAAAAAATAATAACCCGATATCATCACCATCGTGCATACAGCATTATTTTTATGTCGGAAATAAAAACGAATAAAATTGAAAACAAATTACATGAATTAGGCATCCGGTATCACCGTAAAATTGAGACAAAAAGCAATGAAGTGTTTCATTTAAACATTGATATTTTTGGCAGCAAAAAAAAGATTGATTTATTTAACAGTTTTCTGTTGGATGAGCAGCAAGTTAAGTCTTTTAGTTGTGTGATATAATCTGATTTCGGTGAATTTTTTAAATTTTATCCTTCAGCAAATTAGCATATATTTGCCCCCTTATTTTAAAATCTTAAAATGGCTGAAAAGCAAAATATTGTATATATAACCCGAAGGGAGCGCTTTAATGCCGCACATAAATTATATAATCCCAATTGGTCGGAAGAAGAAAATGATGCCTTTTTTGGCAAATGCGCAAACAAATTTTACCATGGCCATAATTTTGAACTTTTTGTTACAATTAAGGGCATTCCCAAAGCGGATACCGGAATGATCATGGACCTTAAAAAATTAAAACAACTTATAAAAGATTTAATTACCGAAAAACTGGATCATAAAAACCTGAACGAGGATGTTGAATTCTTAAAAGGAGAAATTCCCTCTATTGAAAATCTTGTTGTCGCAGTCTGGAATATACTGGAACCCCATATTGAAAATGGCAAATTGCATTGCATAAAATTAATTGAAACCGAAAACAATTTTGTTGAGTATTACGGAGCGTAATCTAAACTGTTTAACATGAAAAAAGCTTATATATTTCCGGGTCAGGGTGCCCAGTTTGCAGGAATGGGAAAAGAATTGTATGATACAAACCCAACCGCGAAAGACTTATTTGAAAAAGCAAATGAGCAATTGGGTTTCCGTATTACCGATATTATGTTTTTGGGCACTGATGAAGATTTAAAACAAACCCGCGTTACACAACCCGCCATATTTTTACATTCTGTTATTAAAGCCCATACCCTTTCCGCTTTTGCTCCGGATATGGTTGCCGGTCATAGTTTGGGTGAATTTTCGGCGCTTGTTGCCAATAAAACACTAACATTCGAAGATGGCTTAAGACTTGTTTATGCGCGTGCTATGGCTATGCAAAAGGCATGTGAAAGGGAATCGTCAACCATGGCTGCCATACTGGGACTTGAGGATGCCAAAGTTGAAGAAATCTGTGCTTCCATCACGGATGAAATAGTGGTTCCTGCCAATTACAATTGTCCCGGACAATTGGTTATTTCTGGTAGCATCGCGGGCATCAATAAAGCCTGTGAACTCATGAAAGCAGCCGGAGCCAAAAGAGCTTTGGTTTTGCCGGTAGGAGGCGCCTTTCATTCTCCATTTATGGAACCAGCCCGCATTGAACTGGAAGCCGCCATTTATGCCACTCAGTTTAATACCCCCACATGTCCGGTTTACCAAAACTATGTTGCAAAATCGGTAACTGATGTAAATGAAATAAAACAAAATCTGGTTGCCCAATTAACAGCTCCGGTTAGATGGACACAGTCGGTTGAAGCGATGATTGCAGATGGTGCTACCGATTTTACAGAATGCGGACCTGGTAATGTATTACAAGGCCTTGTTAAAAAAATACACCGGGAAGCAAATACCGCAAGTGCCTGAAAGGCTTTTAGCCACTAGCTCTTAGCCTTTAGCAGATTTACTAAGCTTAATTAATTTCTCAAACGGAACATACTATTTTCCTACCCTCCTATTCTTACCCTCCTATATTCTTACACTCCTACCCTCCTTAAAAACATTAAACCAAAACACCATACCCAGGAACCACTACTTCCTTACGCTCTCCAATCTGCTGCCTCCACATGGCATAATAGAGGCCCTTTTCTGCCAATAGTTCATTGTGTTTACCCGTTTCAACCAGGTCCCCTTTTTCCAAAACAAAAATCCGGTCGGCATGCATAATGGTGGAAAGCCGGTGTGCTATCATTACTGTTAAATGCGATTTGTTGCTGCTAATTTGCCTGATGGTAGCACTAATTTCTTCTTCGGTAATTGAATCCAACGAGGATGTAGCTTCATCAAAAATTAAGAGGCGGGGCTTGCGCAATAATGCCCTTGCGATAGAAAGTCTCTGCTTTTCACCTCCCGAAATTTTAATGCCACCCTCTCCGATTACACTGTCAATTCCGTGTTCACTTCTTTCCAGTAATCCCTGGCATGCCGCAAAATGCAGGGCTGTTATTATTTCTTCATCACTTGCTTTGGGGTTCACAAATAACATGTTTTCCTTAATGGTACCCGAAAACAATTGTGTGTCCTGAGTTACAAATCCAATTTGATTTCTCAGCCGGTCAAAATCTATATTCTGTGAATCAATATTATTGTATAATATCTGGCCTTCATCGGGCTTGTATAATCCAACCAATAATTTTACCAGAGTTGTTTTTCCTGAGCCCGATGGCCCGACAAAGGCAATCGTTTGGCCGCTGGATACTTTAAAATCAATAGTATGCAAGGCCCTTGATTTTGCCGTTCTGTGTGTAAATGAAACCTGTTTAAATTCGAGTTCGGCAATCTGATTGATATCAACCGGATTCAACGGCTTGACTTCTATTGGCTTCTGCATTATCTGCTCAAAGTTTTGTAATGAAGCTTCTGCCTCCCGGTAACTTATTATTACATTTCCCATTTCCTGCATCGGACCAAAAATAAAAAAAGAGTAAAACTGCAAAGTCATCAGTTCGCCCAGTGTCATGGTGTTTTTAAAGATAAGATACATGAGTAAAAACAAGATACTTTGGCGCAATAAGTTTACAATAGTGCCCTGTATAAAACTTATGCTTCTTATCGAACGTACTTTCTCAAGCTCCAGCTTTAATATTTTTTGTGTTGAGAGGTTCAGTCGTTTCATTTCCTGATGGGTTAAACCCAAACTTTTTATCAGTTCTATATTACGTAGCGATTCGGTTGTAGAACCTGCCAATACACGGGTTTGCTGTACTATTTTTTGTTGAACCTTTTTAACTTTTTTTGATAAATAACTGGTGAGAAACGCTAAAAAAAAACTGGCAACAAAATAAATAAAAATAAGCCAGGGCTGCACACTCACCGCATAAATCACAACAAATATGATTCCGATTGCTGAGGTAAAAAAGATATTGATAAAATTAATGATGAACTTTTCGGAATCTGTCCGAACTTTTTGCAAAACATTCAGTAATTCCCCGCTTCTTTGGTCTTCAAACTCCTGAAAGGGTAACTGTAAAGCATGTTTTAAACCATCGGTATAAACAGCAGCCCCAAACTTTTGAAGAATCAAATTCTGGGTATAATCCTGAAATGCTTTGGCAATTCTACTAACCATGGCCACACCGATTCCTGCCAGTATCAATAAGCCAATACCATTTAAAAATACATCCTGATCATATCCCGCAGGTTTGTGAATTACACGGTCCACAATTTTCCCAAAAATATAGGGATCCATCATTGAAAACGACTGATTTATGGTAGCCAGTAACAATGATAAAAAAACAAGGTTTTTATAATTCTTTAAATAACTGATGAGTATCTTCATTCGTATTTATTAAAACACGAAGTAACACTTTTTGTTCAATAAATGTAAAAAGAGAAGACTCCTTTGCCCCCATTGGGGAATACACCCTCAATGGAAGTTTGTCCGCGTGCCTGCTCCAGTACTTTTATCATTTCATTTACATTGTCAAACTCTTTCCTATTGATAGATGTAATGATAAAACCCTCCTGAATTCCCATACTAGCAATCCTTCCCTGCCGAATATTACTAATCCGGTACCCGCTTTTCAATCCCATTTTATCTTTTTCGCCTTTTGAAACCGGTTGTAAATCGGCTCCCAAAATATCTGAAGAAACGGAACCTTTTTTCAAAATGGCTGTATTTCCTTCTTTGCTTAATAATACAATTGATGCTTCTCCTTCTTTTCCATCCCTTAAATAAACAACCTTAACTTTATCTCCGGGTCTCATAAAAGCAATCTGCTCATCGAAATTGGCCTTGCTGTCTATATCTTTATCATTCACTTTTATAACAACATCTCCCTGTCTGATCCCACTGTTTTCTGCTGGTCCTTCCGGCATTATATAATCCACAAAAACCCCATGACTATTACTGATTTTTAGCTTTTGAGCCATTGCAGCATCAATATCTTTTACATTTAAACCGGTATAACCTCTTTGAACTTCTTTAAACTCAACCAGATCTTTTACGATTTTAGCAACAATATTAACAGGGATGGCAAATCCATAGCCATTATACGAACCGGTATTGCTGGATATTGCAGTATTGATACCAACGAGTTTACCATCCAGGTCAACCAGAGCTCCGCCGCTGTTTCCCGGATTAATGGCTGCATCGGTTTGGATAAATGATTCAATGGGAAACTGGCTGTTTACGATATTGATATTTCTTCCTTTGGCACTTACTATACCGGCAGTAACGGTTGAGGTTAAATTAAAAGGATTCCCCACGGCCAAAACCCATTCTCCAATTTGAAGGGCATCCGAATTACCCAAAATGATATGTGGCAGGTTGTTTCCTTCTATTTTTAAAAGCGCCAAATCTGTAGACGCATCGGTTCCTATCACAATGGCTTTATACGATTGTTTGTTATTATTGGTAATTACTTCAATCTGACTGGCATCTTTTACCACATGCAAATTGGTTACAATATAGCCATCATCCGTTAAAATAACACCTGAACCCGAGCTTGCAACAGGTCCCCTCCTGCCAAAGAAATCGATTCCATTAAAAAAGTCAAAAAACGGGTCATTGGTAATACGCTGGTTGGTTAATGTTTTGATAAACACAACACTGTTAATTGATGCATGCGAAGCTTTCACAAAATCCGTACTTGCTAAATTGGATCCTTTATAGTTAACCGTGCTTAGTGGCAAATTATAATTATCGCCGGATGCATTTTGAAAATAAACAGTTTTGGGTTGATATTTATTAAATACCCAGGCACCTGAAATGCCACTTACAAAGCCAATGAGCACAATAAAAAACTTCTTCATATATAAGTTGATTTTTGGGGTTCAAAAATATAAATTTTTTAAACGAAAAATAATGCTAATTCCAATTGCCTGAATAAATTTACCGTTAAAACCGGAAGGTATAATTATTGACCTACCACATCAATTTTTACCGTGAGTGTAATCTCTGTATTTAATGGGTCGTTTGTTATAACTTTTATTGTTTTAGAATCAGGGCCAGCCATATTTGCCAGTGAATACGCAACTTTTAAAGTAGCTGTTTTGCCTTTTGGAATCACTGTTTTATCCAGCTCCGGAACCAGGCAATTGCAGGCCCTTACTACTCTTCTGATTATTAAATCTTCTTTTCCTTTATTTGTAATGGTAAATGTTGCAACCGGACTGGAAAACAGCGATACTTTTCCCAAATCAATTTCGGTTTTATTAAAATCTGCTTTGGGCGATTTTTTAAGCCTGCTTTTGTCAAGAATTCCAAAATCTTCAACAATATTGGCACTCACATAAAATGTTTTTACCGGTAATGAATCGTCATTGGTATAAACTTTTATCTCCTGGCGTACAGGTCCGTATTCCATTGGTTTTCTTGGATAATATTTCAATTTAATATTTAAATCGGTATTGGGTAATATATTATCGTAAGGTTTCGTAAATAACATATTTCCCGGACCTTCTATCTTATACACATAAATTCTTTTATTACTCATGTTATACAAACCAATTAAAGTACTGTCGTAAGCGGTGTTTTTAACATTATTAAAATCAATGGTATTTGATTTCACTGCAAGATTACCATATTGGTATTTATAGGTGTCAGCAAAATTATAGTTTGAGGGAAAAACAAACCCACTTATTTCAATGGATAAATAAGCCGGATCTCCATCTGTTTGAACCATAAGTGATTTGTTAAATTTACCCTGGCGCCCATTCGGATCAAAACTGGCTTTTATTACTCCTTTTTCTCCCGGATTTACGGGCACCCGGGTCCAGTCGGTTGAGGTGCAACCACAGGACGTAACTACATTAACAATTGTAATAGGTGCATTGCCTGCATTGGTAAACATAAAATCATGAAACACCTTGCCTCCCTTTTCATTCAGGTTACCAAAATCAAATTTGGTATACTCAAAATCAACCAGGCCCTTGCCAATTGTTTTTGCAGGAGATGCCGGAACTTCTTTTGGTTTTATCGGGATTTTTTTAACTGGTTTTTGAGCCATTACCATGCCTGTGAGTATAAACACAGCAATTAAAATTTTCGTTTTCTTCATATCTTTATTGATTCACTTTATCATTGAATCGTTGCATTAATTATTTAATTCAAAAATATCCGCATCCATGCCAACGGGAAAATTGGTGCGGTATTGTGTTAAATCGTCAAAATTTAACTTCAGTGTTTTTACTGTTTCGTTATGGGCTTCAGTAAAAATGATATCTCCGGTAGGCTTTATTACCTGACTGTCTCCCGAGTGATTTACCTGATTTCCATCTATACCTACCCGGTTAACAGCAACCAGGTATGATTGGTTTTCAATTGCACGTGCCTGAGTTAAGGTCTTCCAGTGCAGGCTTCTCTTTTCGGGCCAGTTTGCAACGAGCAGTATTAAATCATAATTATAAGCTGTGCTCCTCCTGAGCCAAACAGGAAAACGTAAATCGTAACAAATAAATGGGGCAATCTTCCATCCTTTATAATCAATAATTATTCTATTATTTCCTTTTGAATAATGCAACTGTTCTTCACCCATCCTGAATAAATGGCCTTTATCATAATAAGTTAATTTCCCATCCGGTTCAACCCACACAAAACGATTATAGTATTTTCCCTTTTCGGAAATAATTAAACTTCCGCAAACAGCTGCATTGCATGCACGTGCCCATGCTTTCATTGCAGATATGGCACTCCCGTCCATAGTTTGGGAAAATTTTTCGGGTTGCATGGAGAATCCGGTACTGAACATTTCAGGCAACACCAGTATATCAGTTATCAGGCCTGAGGAATTAATTAAAGCCGCGAATTTCGAAATATTTGCTTCAATGTTTTCCCAAAAAAGATTTTGCTGAAATAATGTAACGCTAAGGTTATTGTTCATCTAAACTTAAATACCCCCTAATTTAAATTTTATGTAATTGGCAAGTATATGGTATTTTTTTATTTTTAGAAAGTTATTCCTCTAAAATTAACACCCCAAAATCCTTTTTTTTTATACCTAAATTAAAGATTAATATTTATGTTTGTTTTGTCCCAAATTGAAAAAATTATGAAAATTTTAACAATTAGTCTTTTTGTTCTGCTTCCATTTTTTGCGAATTCCCAGGATGAAAAGTTCAATAATCTGGACATGAAAATCCAAAAATTGGAACTAAAAAATTCAATTTTAAACAAACAAATTAATGATTTAAAAGTTGAAAACCAACTACTTACTAAAACTCTGGCAGGTATTAAATCAAATGTTAATGAACAAATTACAAAAGGATTAGAACTTCAGGCACAAAACGAAAGAGCCATGAACCTGGCCCTGGATGAATTTGAGAAAAAATTTAAGGAACAAAATGAAACTTTTTCATTTGTACAAGACCAGTTGGATAAAAAATTTAACACACAATTGATCCTATTATCTATTTTTATGATTGTATTTATTGTAATTGTCTATATATTAACAAAATCAATTGGAAAAAGGGCATTGAGTCAGCATTCTGCAAACTGGAACAGCTTCCAGGAATATATCTTAAAAAAACGATAATCAAAGTACTATGAAGAAGAAAGCAAAGGGGAAATTAGACGCAATAACATTTATTTATGGATTTGGGGCTGCAGTAGTATTGGTGGGTGCCATGTTTAAATTTTTAGGCTGGAGTTACGCCAACGAAATGTTTGTGGCGGGATTAAGTATTGAAGCCGTAGTATTTTTGATTTCGGCTTTTGAACGCAATACCGAAGACAAAGATTATCATTGGGAAAATGTGTTCCCACAACTCACCGGTGGGGATGGCAATACTTCCAGTAATACGGGCTATGGCGACGCAATGACTCAGTTTGCAGGCACTTTAAACGAACTTACCATTCAACTGAAAGAAATGAATAAGAGCATTCAGCAGATAAAAATTGAAATGCAAAACAGTGCAAATAAATCTATTGAAATGCATTCCCGTATTGCAGAGTTTAATGAACAAATGGATACGTACAATAACCATATGCGGCAAATAAACCACAAATACAATTCACTCTTAAACAAGTGAACTACTAAAAAATAATGGCAAGCACAGTAAAAATATCGAAATCAAAAAACCTCACATTTAAGAAATTATCATTTCTGTATCTGGTGTTTATTTTATTTCTTTTCTTTTCAAGTGCCGGACAATATGTATACCAGTTTCCCGGTTTGGCGGTAACCCAGGCTGAATTAAACACGAGACTACGGGCTGATTTAAATGAAATAAAACCAATCAGTAAAAACGAATTGAAATTAAAAGCCATCACACTAAAAGCATGTGCAACGATTGATGGGTTTTTGGCTGAATTTAAAAAATATACCATTGATAAAAGCGTTAAAGGTGAAAAACTCAGGGAAAATAATTATGTTGAGAAATACATAAGGTTAGGAGCAATCGGGCAAAAGCTGGATCAGACCATTAATGCATATTTAAATGCCTATCATGCTGTCTCAAATAAAACCTTAAGTACCCAGTTGTTCATGCCTGTTGATTATAATAACAAGGAATACTCAAATTTAGAATTTTACTTTAAAGACTCCCCAAACGGAGTAATCCCAAGTATTTTTGAACATTTTAAGACCATTTTCTTGTATCAAACCATTCTTGCTTTTAACAAAGAAGCAGGAACAAATAAAAAGATAGAAATATTAACTCTTGAACAATCCGATTTTATTCAAAGCTTCAAAAAGAATTTAATTTTAGGTGAATTCATTGACATTAGTATTCAATCGAATGATACCAGTATACATCCATACATAAAAATCAACAACCGTCCTGTGGGAGTTATGCCAGGCAAAAATGGCATCAGCAAAGTAATATACAAACCCCTGAAAGCAGGTAACTATGCAGTTGAAATAAGTTTGGGTTTAAAAAAAGTATTAACATCATTTAATGTTGAAGGTCCATCATTTCGATATATTCCCAAAGAGTCAAATTTAAAAGGTGAAGTTGGACAACCTATAGTACTGCAATTGTATAATTTCCAGATGAAAATGAGTCCAAAATTACACTTTATTTCAAATGCTGCTGAAATCTCACGAAATGATAATATACTTACCATCATTCCCAAAAAGGAAGGAAAGTTTGAAATTATGATGACAGAGAACGGGGAAATTTTGGACAAATTATCATTTTTTGCATCAGCACCCAATAACCCCGAAGTTGCTTTAATGGACATTTCGGGACAAAAAGTTGAATTTCAAAATGCACACAGGTTAGAATCTGTTAATACTTTTTGGCAGGTAGTTCATTTTGATATGATATTGGTTCAGCCGGGAGGAACACAAAATTTATTTCATTGTGCTACCCGTTTTTTACGAAACGAATTAAGACAGGCTGAAGCCAGTGCACCCGATGGAAGTACCATTATTTTTAACAATATTAAATTAATAGGACGCGACGGAGCTACCACAACAATGGGAAGCCCGGTTGTAGTATTAAAATAGTATGGCAAATCATATAAGGATAAAGAGTTCTAAAAATCTCAGATTTAAGCTGATAAGCTTACTATACCTGCTATTTATATCTTTATCCATCATTCAAATCCCGATTGAATGGCTGCGTATTAATGGCCCGATTTCGGCATATTTAATGAAGCCTCAGATTCAAAAAATAAAATATCCTCAGATTCAAAAAATTCATAATCTGGTAATTCACTTGAATAACGAATTCAATAAATTAACAACCGATGCCGTAAGCGGTAAATTTATTGAACCCAATGAATACTCAAAAACAGACCGCTTTTTTATAACCGAAGGAAATGCAGTTCCCTTGCATCACGAACTTAAATTATTGTTTGATTTTTTCACCACAAAACAAAGTAATCCGGTTAAGAAAAGTGAATTTATTCGATTATTTAAAGATGATATTAGCAATGGTTTAACGAATACCGATGCTACAAAATGGGCTGAATGGAAGTTTAAACATGCCCCATCGGCAGTTGTAAAAACGCTCCTGGCCGATTTGCTGTTAAGGTTAAATTTACTAAACGGAGCTATAGAGGTAAGTAATAAACCTGAACATGATGAACCCATGTTAAAAATGGCGTTTAATACTGAGAGTTCGCGTGTTGGTGACAGCATTAAATTTTTAATTCAGGATAAAACCGATTTAAATGTTTTAATAAATGACATGGGGAAACCTTTTCCCATTAATAGTTGGCGTGGTGATACATTGATTTTCGTTCCTGCACATGCAGGTACGTTTGATCTGATTTTGGACCGAAATGGAGATGTGGAACGTTTTCAGATACATGTACAGGCAAAAGAATTTGCATTTGATGCTGAAAATGGATTTCAAACTTTTTATCAGGGAAAAAAGAGTCAGATTGAATATTCAAATTTACCGGATATAGGAAGTGCTTCCTGTAGCTGTGATAAAAAATTAGTTCTTAAAAAATCTTCAAAAAGTCTCGAATTTACACCTAACTCAAGCGGTTGGTGCCGGTTTGTTTTACGCTCCTCAAACCTTGAACTTTTATTATTTGATTCTGTTTACATTCAACCGGTTCCGATACCTTTTATTTTTATTGAAGGCTCCTCAGAAAATAAATTATCGTACAACAGGTTGATCCAAACAAAGAAAATTTCATTTGCCGCCAGACATCCCGAAATGCCGGATTTTATTTATTCGGTAGAATCAATCCAAATCCGTTTAATAGGAGTTGGCAATAAAACAATTACCATAAATGGACCCGATATTTTCTTAACAGAAGAGCAGGTGAAAAAACTAAGATATATCATTATAGAAAGTGTAAAAGTTAAAACGTCCAATAAATATTTTGATCTTGATAACCAAATGGTATTCCAAATAAATAATTAATTTATGAAAAAACTTCTCATTTGTATTCTGATTCTAACTGGCTTGAATTGCTTACAGGGTAATATTTTTGCTCAGGATACATTAAGAATTTCGGGTACCCAATATGTTAAAAAAGGGGAAACACTCACCTTTGGAGCCGGGAAAGTTTTGTATTTTGAACCAGGTGCAACCCTACAAATAGAAGGAAGTATTGATCTGGAAGGTACCCGTGAACATCCCGTAATATTGATTTCCGCAAACCGGTTTAAACCCGGAGTTGGTTTGCTGATTTCGGGTAAAGAATCCGAAGGGGTGATACTTATTTCTCATGTTAAATTCGAATCGTTGCTGCAACCCATGCATTTTGATCCTTTTTGGTATAGAAAAGAAGTTAATATCAGCAATACTGTATTTTCAGGCTCCTTATCGGGTGAACCTGTTTTGTATGTATCAAAACCTATTCTGGATTTACGTGAAGGTAAAGACATTGCGTTTAATATGGAAAATATTGAGTCTTATAATAATTCAGGCAATTTTTTATTGGAAGCCGTTGGTGCAGATGGTATAATTTATTCTATTGACGGCCTGTTGTTTATTGAAAATAATATCCAGGGTGACAGATCAACTTTGGGGGTATTGCATTTCGATTGCAATTCGCCTATTCATGAAGCACAGGTTAATATTGGAAAACTTGCATTTTTAAGGAATTTTGCGGGTAAAAATGAAGTAGGATTGTCGGTGGGTGGTGGATTAGACGTTCTAACTGTTAATGAGTTTTATCAAAACAATAAAAGCAACCGACTCATTTACGACAGACAGGTAAATAATCGAATTCCAAATGTGGATGTTGTGTTCAAAAATGATATTTCAGATTGGGATGGTGCCAATAATTTTGTTCGAAGTGTAAGCCATTCGTTTGGAGAGGTTGTTTTTATGGTTCAAGGTTACCCAAGAATAAAAGAACTACGCGATTCTCTTGAGAATTTAGTAATCAGTAACCAAATAAAACTTAACGATACATTAATTCTGACTTATAAAGTGGGAAATCCAGCATATGCCTTACTTTTTAATGGCATCAAAATATTCATTCCTAAATTAACAGAAAAGGAACTTCCGGTACCCATTTATAAAAAACCGGGTCTAAATCTGATTAGCCCTGTATGGCCCGATTCTACATTAATTCGTGATAGTACCCATGTTGCATTTTGGTTTAAAATCCCAACATTTGGAGGTAAAAATAAAAAACTAATCAGTTTGCGGTTTTGGGAAATCGGATCCTGGTTTGGTGGTGGTGTTTATTGCGGTGCCGATTTAAAACACCGGTACGGACCTCAGTTTCCATCAACCATTGAATACAGCGGAGGCTTTTATGGCCAGTACAATATCAATAATTGGTTTTCAGTTAGGGCAACTTTGTATTTAACAACCATTTCCATGCATAATCCCTGGGCAGCAGGTCAGTTTTCGGGCATATCTACCGTATACTCCGTTGATAAAGATTATAATAAAATTGATGTTGGCTGGTCATATGACCATATGTTTTCAAGCAAAATGCAAATTCTGGAATTTCAGGGTTTATGGTATCTGAAAAACTATTCGCTCGCCGAAAATCAACAGGCAAAACTCATCCCGGCTATTGAATTTGGTGCCGGTATTTTCCATTTTACACCTTATCGTTATATCTGGGAAGCGCGAGATCCTGAAGAATCTGTTTATCAATGGCGACAACGGATTTATAAGAACAACAGAGTCAATTTAAGGGAGTTGGGTACAGAAGGTCAGAATTTTCTGCCTGGTGCGAAAAGATACAGCTCTATAGCTGTAAGCTCAAATTTTACTTTTTCGCTTTGTGTTTTAATGAAAAACTGGTCGGTTAAAGGAGAGGCAAAAGTTGTATTAACATCTACCGATTATTTGGATGATTTTGGACCAGGTTTGTGGTATGGTGGTGATTTTAATAAACTCATCGAGTCAGCCAAAGAAACCACCAACTATTCTGACCAGGTTTTGTCGCAAACACTACATTATGATGATCGAGTGGCCCCCAATGCCAGGCGTTCAACAAATAATTTTACCGATGCTTATTTTCAGTTTCACCTGGGTATCAGCTATTTTATTGGCAGAAAAAAGTAATCTTTCATCAAAATTTTCATTCCCTGCGATGCCTTTTCATTTATTTGAATGCAATTGGGTTTGTCATAAACTATAATTGGCTTTGGGTCAATTACATAAAGTGGTTTCCATGAACTGTGATACCTTAACAAACCAGCAGCCGGATAAACTTGTAAAGAGGTTCCAATTACCAGAAAAATATCTGCCATACCCACCCATTTTGCCGCCTCAGTAATCAGAGGCACATCTTCTCCAAACCATACAATAAATGGTCTGAGTTGTGATCCCAGTTCGCAGGTATCGCCTATATTGAGGTCTGATCCGGCGATGGGATAAATCAAATTTGGATTTGCTGTGCTCTGGCTTTTGTTTAACATTCCGTGCAAGTGTAAAATCTGTGTACTTCCGGCTCTTTCATGCAGGTCATCTACATTTTGGGTGATGATGGAAACCTGATAATTCTCCTCAAGTTGTGCCAGAATCAAATGCGCTTCATTAGGCCGGGCTCCTAATGCTACTTTTCTGCGTTCATTGTAAAAATCCAGCACCATTTTGGGATTTTTCACAAAGGCTTCCGGAGTGGCTACCTCCTCAATAGAATGGCCTTCCCAGAGCCCACCACTGTCTCTAAAGGTTTGCAAACCACTTTCGGCACTAATACCTGCACCACTTAATACAACTAAATGGGGTTTATTTTTGTCTAACATATATAGTATATTTACAACGTATTTGAAATGTAGAAAAACATATACGTCTCTCACTTGCAAGATAAGCTTTTTTGTCTTGATGTTTTCTTACGCTTATGCAAATTCTTTTGCAGGTAATTTCCCATCTTCCGCAATTCAATTCATTGAAAATAAAGGGCAGTGGGAGAGTAATATATTATTCAGGGCCGAGTTGCCAATTGGAAGTTTGTTTATTGAAAGAAATCAACTCACTTACCTTTTTGTTGATAAAATCGCCACCCATCAAAAGCAACACGGAGAACCCATTAAAAGTATTCATTTTCATTCGGTAAAAGTTAAATTGCTGGGATCAAACCTCAATCCAACAATAAGCAAAGATTATAAAAGCAAGGAATACTTTAATTATTTTGTAGGCGAAGAAAAAAACTGGGCCAGCAATGTTTTTGCTTTTAAAAAAATAATACTTCACAATGTTTATCCCAAAACCGATTTAGAACTTCTGGCTCAACCCGATGGTTTAAAAATAAATTTTATAATGGCTGCCGGTGCCGATCCTTCACGAATCAAATTGCAGTATGATGGTGCCGACAATTTAAATCTTGAAAACAATCAACTGCACATTAAAACCAGTATGGGGGAATGGATAGAAGAGGCTCCTGTGAGTTACCAGGATTTAGATAAATTTCAGGAAGTTATTAAAACAGATTACGTTTTAAATCATAATATCGTTACGTTTAAGTTGGATCATTACAATAAAAAAGCACCTTTAGTCATTGATCCTTCTGTGATTTTTGGAACCTATATCGGAAGTGCTGCTGATAATTTTGGATTTGCAGCAAGCTATGATGCTTATGGAAATGCTTACGGCGCCGGTACGGTATATGAAGCAAATTTTCCGGTAACTACGGGAGCCTATGATGTATATTATGGAGGAGGTAACGGCGACAATGGTGATTATGCAAGAGATGCATTCATCGCCAAATTTAATCCGGTTGGCAGCCAACTTTTGTTTGCAACTTTTATCGGGGGAAGTGATAATGAACAACCCCATAGTGTGACGGTGACTGCTGATTCATCCGGACCCATGAGTATTGTAATCATGGGAACCACAAATTCTGCTGATTTCCCAACCACTTTTGGTGCTTTTGACCGAACCCATAATGGCAATGCAGATATTTTTATATGCAAATTAAACACTGCCGGTAATGCGCTTATTGCCTCAACATTTTATGGAGGAAGCGGGAATGATGGTATAAACGGGAATGCAGGATACAGTTATGCTGCACAAAGTAACCCTTTACCCTACAATTATGCAGATTGTTACCGGGGAGAAATTATCTATGATAAAAGCCAGAATATTGTTGTTTCCAGCTGTACCCAATCCCAGGGAATCCCGCTTGTTAATCCTGCCCAAAGTTTTTATGGAGGCGGAAGTCAGGATGGTTTATTATTAAAATTTTCGAATAACCTGTCATCACTTTTGTTCAGCACGTATGTAGGTGGAAATGGCGATGATGCGGTGTATTCTGTTTGTGTAAACAACATCAATGAAATAATAGTTGGAGGAGGTGCCACCAGTAGCAATATGCTTTTTGCGAGTTCAGCATTTACTTATAACGGAGGAGTAGATGGCTTTATCGGTAAATACTCAAGCAGCGGACAAAAATTAAAAATTATATATACAGGAACGAGTTCATACGATCAGGTTTATTTATTACAAACCGATAACCAAAACAATATTTATACATTGGGTCAAACCGCAGGTACAATGACTATGAGCACGGGTGTTTACGGAAAAGTTAATGGAAAACAGTTTCTTCAGAAATACGACCCGAACCTAAATGGCATTTTATTAAAAACTGTTTTTGGAAATGGGAATGCTCAACCTGAAATTTCGCCTACTGCTTTTTTGGTTGATAATTGCGGACGCGTTTATGTAAGCGGATGGGGAGGAGGTACAAACACCTCTTACCATAATGGAATGAGCCTCGTTTACGGGCTTCCAACCACCGTTGATGCATTTCAGAAAACAACAGATGGTTCGGATTTTTATCTGATGGTATTAAGCCAGAATTTCGGCCAGTTGTTGTATGCAACTTTTTATGGCGGCGGTCAGAGTCAGGAACACGTTGATGGAGGAACCAGCCATTTCGACAAATCCGGAATCGTATATCAGGCTGTATGCGCAGGTTGCGGCGGACTAAGCGATTTCCCTACAACCCCAACTGCTTATTCAAGAATTAATCCGGGAAAAAGAGCATTCAATCACAATTTAGGTGGATGTAACTTAGGCCTTTTCAAATTTGATATGCGAACGTATCTGGCATCACCGGTATTTTTAGATTCATTAGCCATTGTAGTGGTAGGGCAAAAATTGTCTTTTGATTTTTCGGCAACAGATGCCAATAATGATGTAATAACCATGACTGCCAATAGTACTTTGTTTTCTAAATCACCGAACCCTGCTGTAATAACCGATACGATTTCAATTCCAGGCAGAATCAGTGCACATATTGAATGGCAAAGTATATGTGATGATATCAGTTTAGATACACAGTATATTTTTCTTGAATTTAATGATAACTCCTGTCCGGTACCAAACGTTACTAAAGTTACCATAAAGGTTGTAGTTATTTCTGAACGTGTTCCTCCACCCTATCCGGATTGCATTCAAATTATTAACGATAGTTCTATTCAGTTAAAATGGACAAATAATCCTCCTGTATTTGATTTTGGTAAATACATAATTTTAAGAAGTGAGGGATCTGCCGGCATCGTTGTTTACGATTCCGTATCAAGTCAAAGCACTAACAATTATTACGACCTGAAAGCGCTGAACAATTTCAACACCAATTATTGTTATCAGATTGTTGCATTAAACGGATGCCTGATGCCAGGTGATTCCTCGCGCAAAATTTGCAGTATCCAAATTGAAGATACCAGTTCAGCATTTACAGGAGTTAATGATACCCTAATTAATTTACAACCATTTGACCTCTTTAGTGCCGATTTTTTAATTAATAGTGTTGAGCCCCAGGATTCAGTTTTTGCATCTGTAAACGGAAGCTTTTTAAACAAAGGCCAATATACCATAAAAAACAATATGGGTTCAGCTGTGGTTCACCTTACATGGCAACCTCGATGCGAGGATATTTTTAAAGACACCTTATATGCAAATATAATTGTACGAAACAACGAATGTCCGGTTTGGAGAATGAAAACCAAACTCGTTAAAATATATGTGAGTCCGCTCGACAAAGCACAAGCACCCGAAATAAAGTGTCCACGTAAATTCCCCAATGATAGTTTTCAAATTGACTGGAATCCGTTTTTCCCGCTCAAATACACCACTTACCTTTGCCTGGTAAGGGTATCAAACGGCATACCCAAACTTATTTTAAAAACCAGAGATTTAAACCGCAGGTCATATACGGATATCGTTAAATATGATCCTAACATGAGTGTATATTATTATATTACTTCTATGGATACCTGTGGTTATTATGGAGACACCAGCAGCGGTTCTTATATTCAATCCAATTCATTTCCGGCACCCGATCTTGCATTGTATACCGTAACGGTTCAAAACAATAAGGAATTGAAACTGGTATGGCAAAGAGCCAACGCGGATAGTTTCTGGCGCTACCAGATATACAAAAAAGAAGGTAGAAATAACCCAGTGTATTCTCTGCTTAAAATCTCAGAAAATATTGACGACACCTTTATGCTGGATAATAATGTTAAGGTTGATAAGGAATCGTATTGTTACCAGCTTGTGAATACAGATTTATGTGGAAACACAAGTAAAAACAATCCCCCTTCGTGCAGTATTTTACTGGCAGGCAAAAGTTTTCCTTTCAGCCATTCGCTCGATTGGTACCCTTATGATTACTGGCCTTTAGGCATTAACCGGTATGAAGTGTTAAAAAATGAACCCGGAATTTATACCGAAAAACTCCTGACCCAAACAGGCGAAAAAAATCTGTTCACCAAAGATGATAACTTAAATTACGATAATGGTTTGTACCAATACACCGTGGTTGCCTATGAAAATATTTTTGGTAACAATCAAACCAGCAGATCCAATACCGTTGAACTCATTCAGGCACCCATTGTATACGTGCCCAATGCCTATACCGAAAACGGAGATGGTTTAAATGATATGTTTAATACCGTTCCGGTTTTTGTTAAAGATTATTACCTGCAAATTTATAACCGCTGGGGCGAACTCCTGTTTGAAACACACAATAAAAAAACAGGGTTTAACAGCACTTTCAACAGTAAAGAAATTCAATCGGATGTGTATTTTTATATTGTTACCTATACCGGTTGGGATAATAGCGAACACACCCTGAAAGGTAATTTTACCATATTAAGGTAACTGAATTACGAATGACGAGTTATGAGTTATGAGTTATGAGTTATGAGTTATGAGTTATGAAGTATGAAGTATGTTGTTTCAGTTCTTAATACATCGTACAATGTACATTTTACATCGTACATTGTACATCGTACATCGTAAATCAACTAAACTTCGATCTCAGCTTAATCAGCGTAAGTCTGCGTTTTGTATCCAGTGAAAAATCACCGTCGAGCATCCATTTATAATAGCCGGTATCCGTTTTTAAAATGTCTTCAACCAATTTGCCGCGGTGTTTGCCAAAATTGAATACTTCTTTACCTGCCGCATTAAAAACCATTCTTCCGGCTAAATCTACATTGTTGTTCTGACCCGAAAACTTACATAAAAAATCGAGGTTATTTTCGAGTTCTGGATAATGCTGTATTTGAGCTTTTAAAACTTCATAGGTGGCTCGTGTATCTGCTTCGGCACTGTGTGCATTCTCAAGAGGTTTATTGCAATAAAATTTGTATGCTGCGTTCAGGTTGCGGGGTTCCATGGTGTGAAATATCCGCTGGGCATCTACAAACTTTCTGTTTTCGGCATCAAACTCCACCCCTGCTCTTAAGAACTCTTCAACAAGCATCGGGAAGTCGAATTTGTTTGAATTGAACCCGGCAAAATCGCAGCCTTTCATAAAAACCGACAAATCTTTGGCAAGCATTGCAAAAGTAGGTTTATCGGCTACATCTGCATCCGATATTCCATGTATTGCAGTAACTTCAGGCGGAATTGGAATTTGTGGATTTACCCTTTCAACTCTCACTTCCTCAGTTCCATCGGGAAAAATTTTTATACAAGCAATTTCAACAACCCGGTCGTTTGAAATACTGATGCCGGTAGTTTCGAGATCGAAAACGATCAGCGGACGTTTGAGATTAAGTTTGAACATAATTACTAAATAAGTTCTTCAGGTTCTGCTTCACCTGCACCACCCTCTGCTTCGTCCCCTCCTTCTTCTCCACTATTAAATAAGCCAAACTCATCTGTTTCATCATCCACAATTTCGCCGGTAACTTCTTCAGCCCGGGTTAGGTAATTTTTGGTTATTTCATCAAATTCATTGTCATCCACAAGTCCAAAACGCTGTACTTTATCATATTGCTTGGGTGCCAGTCCCACACTTTTAATGCAAACCGGGTATTTGGTTTTTGGATTTTCGGTAATGCTGATAGATACCAGTTCAATTAATAAGGTCCAGCATTCTATAAAATCATATACATAAAAAATCTTCTGGTGCGGATCAATAATATACTGGTTCAGTTTCGCTTTAGCCATAACCGGAATGGGATTTTCCGCATTTTCCGTCATGTCTTCCAGCGTAATTTCCTGGCCTTTTTTCCAGCTGTCATTGCTCATAAAAAAGGAAGCCATTTGTTTGTCATCAAAATTGATGCTTTCCAAAATAGCTTTGTGAAAATCGAAAAAGGTTTGCGTTGATTTAATCTCAATTGTTCGATTAATATCTTCGTAATCTTCAAATGAGACTTTAAATTTATAAACAGCCATGTATTGAGTTATGAGTTTTGAGTTATGAGTTTGAGTTTTAGGTTTTGCGAATTTCTAATTTTTTTTGATTGCTGCAAGTTAAAATATCTATAAAGGCTAATTTTTTATTTAAGCCTGAATAATTATCCGTTAATTTGGTTTCAAACCAAGCTTTAAACCTAAGTCAATCATCAATTGCATTGCTTCGTCAAAATCGTTCTTTATTTTTCCTTCCAAAATGGCTTCCCTGATTTCATTTTTTATAATTCCCACTTCTTTTGATGGGTTGATATTAAAGTACTTCATAATATCTTCTCCGGTAACCGGAGGTTGCCAATTGCGTAAGGCATCGCGTTCTTCTACTTCCCGTACCAATTCCTGAACTTTTAACAGATTGCTGCGGTATAATTTAATTTTCTCTGGGTTTCTGCTGGTCATATCGGCCCGGCAAAGGGTAAACAAATCGTCCAGGTCTTCACCTGCATCAACAATAAGCCGCCTGATGGCCGAATCGGTAACCCCATGTTCGGCAAGTGCTTTGGGACGATGGTGAAGCGCAACTATTTTTTCCACATATTTCATTTTTTCGTTTAGCGGTAGTTTCAATTGCCTGAAAATTCTGGAAACCATCCTGCTTCCCTTGTCTTCATGTCCGTGGAACGTCCAGCCCCCTTCGGCTATATCAAATCTTTTGGTTATGGGTTTTCCAATATCGTGCAATAAAGTTGCCCAGCGCAACCAAATGTTATCAGTTTCGGCACAAACATTATCAAGCACCTGCAGGGTATGGTAAAAATTATCTTTATGAGCCTGCCGCTTAATTACTTCAACCCCGTGCATGGCATTTAGTTCCGGAAAAATAATTTTTAACAAACCACTTTCAAACAATTGGGTAAAACCAATTCCCGGTTTTTTGCTTTGCATTATTTTGTTCAGCTCTTCGCTAATGCGTTCAAACGAAACTATTTTTATGCGTTCGGCGTGCAATTTAATGGCAGCAAAGGTTTCGGGGTGTATATCAAAATTTAATTGTGCCGAGAAGCGTATGGCCCGCATCATGCGCAAAGGGTCATCATCAAAGGTAATTTCTGGCGCCAGTGGGGTTCTTATGATCTGTCGTTCAATATCCATCACCCCATCAAAAGGGTCAACCAGTTCAAATAAATCTTCCGGGTTCAAACTAATTGCCAATGCATTAATTGTAAAGTCTCTTCTCAACTGGTCGTCTTTTATCGAACCTTGTTCTACTGCAGGTTTGCGGCTATTGCGACTATAACTTTCCTTGCGTGCTCCTACAAATTCAATGTCCCAATCTGCTGTTTTCACCATGGCGGTACCAAAGGTTTTGAACACCACAAAATCGGTTTTTTCGGTCATGCGTTCAGCAAAAGCGCTGGCAAATTTAATCCCATCACCCACTACAACAATATCCACATCTTTAGAAACCCGGTTTAAAAACAGATCGCGCACATAACCACCCACCACAAAAGCAGGAATTTGCAATTTAGCCGCCAATGATGCCAGTTGCGCAAATACAGGGTCTTTCAGTTCGATTTTCACGGAGGCGAAGGTAAGGAGAATTGGCTAGATTTGGGAGATGAGAAAATGAGGGTAAGAGGGTATGAGTGTAGGAGGGTATGAGAGGGGTCAGGGTGAAATAATGTCAGTTCGAGCGAAGTCGAGAACAACTTTCCATTCAATCAATAGTTGAATGATAAAGCAACTGCGCACTTATACTATTTTACCACCATTACTTTTTGGTAAATTTTATTTTGATCACTACTTACAGAAAGCAAATACATTCCGTCTGCCAAATCTTTTATATTCAGGTTATAAAGCTGTTCATTTATTTTATCAAAGTGTGCATTTTTTACAAGCATTCCTTTTGCATCAAATAACTCAAAATCGGGGCTTATTACTATTGATTGAAATAAAATATTGATGCTTTGGTTTGCCGGGTTTGGATAAACGGACACTCCCAAATTTGGCAACATTTCATTTATTGCATTGGTTTGATTGGTAATGGTAATATTTTTTGTTGCTGTAATATTACTTCCATCTGAAGCCGAGGCGGTAACTATTATTGTTCCATTAGCTTTGGCTGTAACTATACCTGTTGTGTCAATGCTGGCTAGATTGGCAAGATTCACACTCCAGTTTATTTTCTGAATTGATGCATCTGTGGGTATAATACTTGTTGTTAACTGTATTTGTCCGGCATTTTGAGTAATGGAATTTGGGCCGTAAATAATAATTGATTGAATATATTTTAACTGGTTGGTAATACTTATACTTTTTGTTGCAGAAATATTGCTGCTATCGGCAGATGCTGCCGTAACTATTATGGTTCCATTAGCTTTGGCTGTAATCCAGCCAATTGAATCTATGCTCGCTAAACTGGTATCATTCAAACTCCATTTTATTTTTTTATTTGTGGCATCTGTGGGTGCTATACTGGTTGTCAACTGTATTTTCCCACGATTCTGGTTAATAGAATCTGAACCGTTAATTACTATTGATGTGATGTATACTAACTGGTTTGTAATAGTTATACTTTTTGTAGCCGTTGCATTTGAATTGTCTGCGGATGTTGCCCTAATAGTAATTGTTCCATTGGCTTTAGCTGTGAGCAAACCTGTTTGGCTTATTATTGCTTTATTGGTATCATTCACACTCCAGTTTATTTGCTGGTTAAGTGCATCGGCTGGGGTAATTATTGCAGTTAATTGAGTTTGACCTGTATTTGTATTTATATAATTTTGCCCGCTTATAGTTAATGATTTAATATACTTGTAAGTGAAAGACTTTTTAACATGTAAATCCCAATAACAAGAAGCGGGAGTGCCTGGGCAATGTACCATATCACCGACAGTAATTACTGAATTTTCTTTCGTAAATATAGAACTATAATAAGCATAACCAGTTGATAATAATGTATCCTTCCAAATTGTATTAAAATCCGAATCAACTAAAATAGTATTGCGTAGTGCACGTAATTCAATGGCTTTATTAGGTGCTACTGATAGATAAGATACATTGGTATTCGCAGGTCCATCTATGTTTGTTATAGAGTCTTTAATTTTAACTCCATTTAATGTATATCTTGCCAAATATATTTTATATGTTTCTAAAACTAATGATGAATATAGAATTTCGTTTGAATCAAAATTATAACAAGCATGTTTTTCAGGAGATGAACCATTAAATACTACGGTATAATTGCTGTTTTGTAGGTTTCCCATTGTATCTATTGTCAGTTTAAATAAGCTGCTGCCTTCAAATCCGATCAAATTTATTTCATTCAACGATTTTTTATACACTTGTTGAATATAACTATTAGCATTTGCATTAATAAAATAGCTCTTTTGAAGTATGGCATTGCCAAGTGAATCTGTAAGTAAAATGCTTGTTTGATTGGCCTTTGCTCCGGCAAATAAATATCTGTTGGGGCTCAATTTAATAAAACTATAAGTGCTTAAATAATTTGTAGAATCTCCAACTTTTACTTCCCATTTTTTAATGCCATATTTATCCAGTTTTATTAAGCGGTTTCCATTAACCAATATGGTAATACTTTCATCCTGTTCTTCAATTAACCTTGTATCTGCGATATAATTTACAGAAACACTATCTTTAAATGTCCAGATAATACTCCCACAAGCTCCTAATCTAATAAATGATGTTGAATAAAAATATCTAGGTGGAGTATTATCATATATTTTTGAGGTGCCAACAATAAAAAAGCTATTATCGTTTAATTGAATAACTTTTTTTCCACTATTGAAATTAATAGGAACGTGATAGTATATAGTATCAAACTCACATTTGGGTTGTTGTGCATGTAATTTTGTAAAACCACTTATTAAACAAAAAAATAATGTTATTAATATATTATTTTTCATAATTTTTTTATTTCAACATTTAACCAATCGAATTTAATAAGAAATCAACAATTATAATTGAAAAACTAATATTTGCTTATCCTTTACATTAATTTTTGATGCGAGTTAAAATCTTAAGTCGATTATAACTTAAACCAGCTTCTTATAAACTTCCATTAACTCTGTAGCTAATTCTTTTCCATCAAATTTCTTAATTTGATTCCCTGTATTTGCAATTAATTGGTCTCTTAATGAATTATTAAAACAAGCCTTTTCTAATGCATCTTTAATTTCATTAATATTTGTTGGGTCAACCAAAATAGCTGCATTGCCTGCAACTTCTGGTAGTGATGAACAATTGGAAGTAATTACAGGAACCCTGCTTTTCAATGCCTCTAAAACCGGAATGCCAAACCCTTCGAGCAGGCTTGGGTACACAAACACATATGCAAGTTGAAACAGGCAGGGTAAATCGGTATAATCAACCTGATTGATTAGGGTAACGCGTTTTTGTAAATGGTTTGAATTTATAAAATCAATGATCTCATGGTATGCATCTCCTTTTTTACCGATTAATACCAGGTGTATCTTTTCGAGTTTATCCTGATGAAATGCTTTAAGTAAATATAAGTGGTTTTTACGTTTTTCGAGGGTACCCACACTTAAAATAAACTGTCCGGGTAACATATATTTTTTGGTAACTGCCGCTTTCACTTCATCCGAATAAATCTCAGCAAAAGCCGGGTCACAATCCTGGTAAATCACTTCTATTTTATTGGGGTCAGTGCCATAAAAATGAATGATGTCTCTTTTGGTTTGCTGGCTTGCCGCGATTACAATATCTGCACGCGAAACCGCAGATTTAAATTTGCGCTGGTATATTTGCCGGTCAATCCAGGAGTAATTTTGCGGTTCATGTAAAAAAATTAAATCGTGAATGCTCACTACCGATTTAATGCCACTATGCTCAATACCTACAGGCAATTCATTGCTTAAACCGTGGTAGATTTGGGTTTTATTTTTAATCAAATCTCTCAGCATCCACTGGTTTCGCCATAAGCCCGGAAAAGTTTTTGACAGTATGCTGTCCGGTAAAAACCTCTTTACATTGGGTTCAGCCAATAAAAAATCTTTGAATATTTTTATTTCTGGGGTATATAAATCGAATTGATTTTCTGGGTATGCTTTCAATAAACCCTTAACCAGCGAACGTGAATAGTTGCCCAATCCGGTTTGGTTATTAAATATACGTTTGGCATCAAACCCTATTCGCATGCATCATTTGTTTCGGGCAAATTAAAGAATTATGAAGACAGAAAAAATTTTTAATTAATTAGAGTATGTCCATTTAATCGAGAGTCTGAGCTAGAATGTTCTCTGGCAAGGCTTGCGAAGTTCGTAAAAAGCGCTCCCGATAGCTATCGGGATTACTGATGTAAATGAGCATTTTTACGAATGAGCATAACGCAGCCAGAGGACATTCTAGACAGACTCTAATTATAGTGCAGTTTTGGAAACCGGAATGCCTCGCCATCATGAATAAACAGTTCGTTAATTTCAATAGTAATAAATTGGTTAATTGGGAATTGCTGCACAATATCAAGCACCTCTTCGGCTTCGTTGGCCGAAAAAATAATCCAGCCTTTGGTGCGGTCGAAACTAATGGAATAGGTAATAATTATGCCCTTGTTAATGAGCTCGTTAATATAGGCACGGTGTGCAGGAATCATGCGCATAAATTCAAGATCCAGCTCTTCGGGTAAAAACAATTCAACCATGAAATTCTTTTTCATCTTCTTTACAATAAAACGAAAGAATCTCAATTATCGTGCCTGAAACAATTGGGTTAATTGTTGAATCCCTATTTTTACAAGTTGATAATAAAATTTATACCTGGGTAAAGGTATTTACTGTATGCTGCACCTTATATTTAACGATAAATTAACATTAAAATATGTTTTAAGCATTTTGACATGGGCTTCAAATGATTAGCTTTGTTAGGATAATATGATTAAGAACCATAAAGGGAATTTATACAAAGACAGGGAAATTAGCTGGCTGCATTTCAATGAACGGGTACTTCAGGAAGCCGAAAATCCTGAAACACCCTTAATGGAGCGTTTAAAGTTTATGGCCATATTTTCATCTAATTTAGATGAGTTTTACCGGGTTCGCGTGGCTCAGATCAGGAGATTGCAACGCATAAACGGGAAAAAGAATATCAATGAATACCAGGCATCCCCGGATGAAATATTGGCGGAAATACAAAGAATTGTTTTGAGTTTACAAGACCGGTTTACAGCAGTATATGAAACGCAGATAATACCGGAATTGAACAAAAGAAATATTTATTTAAAGGAAGAACACGAATTAAATGACGTTGAGAAATTGATTGTTAAAAATTACTTTAAAAACAGTATTTTAAACAACCTCTTTCCTATTATTATCGACGAATTAAAGCAGACTCCCCATTTGCGTGATCGCAGTATTTACCTTGCGGTACGGATGAAGGAAAGCAAGAGCGGAGCGCAGCCCAAGCATGCAATCATTGAAATTCCTACGGGAATTATTAATCGCTTTTATTCACTACCCATAAATACGGAATATACACATATTATTTTTCTTGAAAATATTTTACGGGTTAACCTGCATCTAATTTTTTCTATTTTCGATTATCAGCATTTTGAATCGTATATTATAAAACTAACCCGCGATGCGGAATATGAAATTTCAAAGGATGAAACAGATTATTCGGTATCGTTGCTGGACAAAATTCAAAAGAGCTTAAAACAACGCTCAAAAGGCATTCCCACCCGCTTTGTATACGATGAAGCCATGCCGAAAGAAATGCTGGAATTTCTGGTTAAAAAGCTGGATTTAAAACATGTAAACCTGATAGCAGGTGGCAGATACCATAATTTCAAAGATTTTATGGAATTTCCAAAAATTGGTTCAAAGCAGGATTATTTTGAACCCCTTAAACACATTCCCATTAAAAATTTGGATGCTGAACAAATCATGTTTGATGCCATCAGCAGGGAAGATATAATTACCCATCACCCCTACCAAAGTTTCGATTATGTAATCCGCTTATTGCGCGAATCGGCCATTGACCCGGGTGTAACTACTATTTTAATAACGCTATATCGTGTGGCAAGGCACAGCAATGTGGTAAATGCATTAATCAATGCCGTTAAAAACGGTAAAAAAGTAGTGGTATTAATGGAGCTTCAGGCCCGCTTTGATGAAGAATCAAATATTTACTGGACCAACCAATTGCAGGAGGCAGGAGCCCAAGTGCATTTTGGCAAACCGGGTCAGAAAGTGCACTGTAAATTATGCCTGATTTACCGAAAAGAGAATAACCAGCTGGTAAAATATGCCCATCTTTCAACGGGCAATTACAACGGCGTTACAGCTCGCATTTACAGCGACTTTAGCTTATTCACCAAAGACCCGGTTATTACTGAAGAAATAGCAAACCTTACAGATATGTTATTTGCCAATATGAAACGTAATTTCAAGCATTTGCTGGTAGCTCCCGAGTTTATGAAGAAACAGTTTTTAAACCTGATAGAACATGAAGCTTCAAATGCCAAACAAGGAAAACCCGCTTATATTATTGCAAAAATGAATTCATTGGTTGATTTTGAAATCATTAAAAAATTATACGAAGCCAGTAATGCAGGGGTTAAAATTAGTCTGATTGTAAGAGGAATATGCTGCCTGGTTCCGGGTATAAACAACAGCAGTGAAAACATTCAGGTTATTAGTATTATCGACCGGTTTTTAGAGCATGCGCGGGTTTATATTTTTGCAAACGGAGGCCATGAGAAAATATATCTGGCTTCAGCCGATTGGATGAGCCGAAACCTGAATAACCGCATTGAATGCGCATTCCCAATATACAACGAAAAAGCCAAAAAGTTTGTACGGGATATTATTAACCTTCAATTATCGGATCAAATAAAGGCGCGAAAAATAGATGGATTTGATGATAACAGCTATGTTAAAAAAGATAATACAAATTTGAGTAAGAGTTCACAACAGGCAACCTACGAGTTTATAGAGGGGAGGAGGGTATGAGGGTATGAGGGTATGAGGGTAGGAGTGTATGAGGGTAAGAATGTATGATTTTAGGATTATTTGTGAGTATGCTCATTTTCCTACACTCCAACTTTCCAACACTCCTACCATCCTACCCTCCTATTTTCCTACACTCCTACCCTCTCTCTCCTTCAATAACCACTCCATCAATTTGAGTAAAAAATCCGGTTTCGCCGGATTGCCTTTGTGCGAGGTAAGTAGCATAAAGCGGTGTGAAATCTTTGCGCTCATCCATACATTGATTATAATTTCCAAGGAGTCCGATCATTAATTCGCAGGCTTCGCGTACGGCAAAGTTTCCGCTTTCGTGGGCCGTGATATAATCTGCAAAATTATTTTGAACAATATAATTTTTGAATAAGGGATTGGCTTTACGGTTGATTAAAATTCTTACTCCGCATACAGCTGCGATACTTAAATCCAATACATCATCAAACACATAACATACCTCTTCTATTTTGAGTTGGTTCAATCCGCAAAAATTTTGTAACGCTATAATTTTATCCGGAATTTTATAATAACATGCATCAAAATGCTCGCGATTACAAAAGTATAACGCCATCTCATTTTTCTCCCCCGAAATAATGGCCGTTGCGGGCAATTTATTGTTTAAAATATAATGGCTGAACCGAAGCATATTGGTACCCATGCTGTCTGCTTCATTAAAGGTGCTGCTTTTGTTTTCATTTTTGGCAGCATTATTAAATACACCATCCCAATCAAACACAAATGCTTTAATGGTTTTTAACTTATCGGTTAATTTTTCCGCAGGGGTACAAAAAACGCCTCCTATTTGGGTAAAGATCGATTCAGTATGGTTCGTATTCATGATTGGGTTCAAATATATGGAAATTGCCCGGGAAACGTGAGCTGCGAAACGAAATGTGAGATTTCAATTAAAATAGGTAGATTTGAAGTACAAATTCAAAACCAATGAAAAAATTAATTTTTATCTGTTCAATGGTTTTTGTCGTTTTAACATTTCTGGAATATCCTATCACAGGTAAGGAATATTTAACAGCTTCATCAAACCAAATCAATTTAAAAACTTCCGGTTTAGCTTCAACAGATACCATTATCCGTTTAATGGATGACCGGGTGGGTATTGGTTATTTTAAAAATGGCATTGCAGTTTTAGACAATATTGATGCATTGCATTTTGTTTATATTGATGAAGTAGAACACGCCAATTTTACGATGGGAAATTTTAAAATTGAAGGCCCTTATGGTCACTATTATTTAACCATGGATGGAAATTATTCAAATAAGCTTTTGAAAATTGCGTTTCCCTGCTTTGGTGATATTGCCGGTATTAAAAACGAATTTCCACTGAACTTCGACAACAATATGAACACCTGTTTAGGTGAAAGCGGATCAAACTGTAATTTTATAAAAAACGAAGAACACAATATTGTGGGTGTTTCTTCAATATGCAAGCATGCCGTTACGCGTAACGGCGGAGCAGATTTTTACCGTAAATATATTCTCGACTATAATAAATATCCAACCTACGGTTCGTATTAGGCAATTAAGCTTCTAAATCCTGAATATCCAGCATTCCCATGGGTTTGCCATCATCAGTTACCAGAATGGTATCAACTTTGGTGGATTTAAATATGCCTGCGGCTTCATTTAATAAAGCGCCTCCCTCAATGGAAACAGGTTTACCATATTCAAAATCTCCCATTTTTTTACTTAAAACATCGCGGCCATCGCTTTGAATTTTTCTGCGCAAATCTCCATCTGTAAATACGCCCTTCAGGCTTCCGTCTGTATTTACAATGGTGATGGCTCCAAAACCGTATTCCGTCATTTTAACAATTGCATCGGCGAGGTTGGCATCGGCAGAAACAATCGGATTGATTCCGTTTAAAGCCTCTTTTACACGAACTGTCATTAACCGGGTATCATGTATAAACTGATCAGTTCCTACCGTGGTAAAATGATTTTCGGTTAGCTGTTTCATTATTTTTAATGGAACTGTAATGGTATGTGCGCCCAGATTGATGGCATTGCGAACATGTTCCATAGTTCGAACTGATGAAAACATAACTTTGGTATCGTAACCATACTTGTCAACAGCATCTACAATCTGCGATACCAAATCAAGGGCATCATGACCTTGATCCTGTAAACGGCCAACCAGCGGGCATATATAAGTTGCACCTGCATGCATTGCCATATAAGCCTGCTGCAAAGTATAAACCAAATGTACATTTACCAATAATCCTTCATTGCGGAGCATTCTGCATGCGCGCACACCTTCCAAGGAAACCGGAATTTTAAACACCGTTTTTTTAGGGTCAAGTCCTAGTGCCAGCAATCTTTTCGCTTCCGCTAAAACATCCTCTGCTGTGTCTCCCAGTGCTTCAATCTGCAATACCGGTACTATTTTGGATAATTTAACAATCATCGCGTCAACGTCGGTAATCCCTTCGCGTTGCATAAACGTGGGGGTAGTGGTTAAACCATTTAAAAAACCCAGTTTAAAGGCTTCTTCAATTTCTTTTAAGTTTGCTGAATCCAGGTATAATTCCATTTGTTTTGCTAAATAATTATGCTTTTGGCAAAAATAGGTTTAAAAAACCAATAAGCTATAAACAGCCTAATTATATTTACCTAATGCAAAATGATAACTGAGGCTGAGTAACAAACCAGAAGGATTTTGTAGTTTAAAAGCTGTTTTCTGAATTGTAGAAAATTTCAGGTTGGATGTGGGAATGATGGTTCCATTATAAACAACTGTTTGATCTGCAAATTCTACTATAGTTTCTGAAATGGGTATTGAATACCCGAATTCCAGAATAAAGCGGTTACCCCGCATATTAACAAATTGTCTTTGCATACTCAGGCAAATTACATTTATGGGCTTCAAATTCAATTTGGTCTTAATTTTAAAAGGAGCACCTCCGTTATTCACTACTTCAGGTTCTAACTCTATTGCATCGGCACCAAAACTTCTGTTAAAACCAATGCTCGGACACCATCCGTTTACTCTTTTCACATTCGTGGTTACTGAAAAACCGGCCTTATTGCCCCATCCTCCCGAACCTATCTGAACTTCGGCCAGGGTTTTTTCGGTAATTCTGGTTGCAAACGCCAAACCTATCAAACCATACTTGCAAAATAAGCCTGTGCCCAGGCCAATATAAAAAGCCGGTTGCTGACCGGGATTTTCAGCTGTATTGGTTTTGTTTTCTATTGGAACGGGTGGTTCATACTGGCTAAAGGACTGAAATGAAAAGCCTAAGAACATGAATACTGAGAAAACAAGTTTTTTCATTTTAAATTGGGTTTTAAGAAATTGGAAACATAGATTTTATTAGTTTTCAATCTTAAGCAATTTTAATTTAAAGAAAAAAGAGTTTCAACAGGATATGTCAGACTATAAACCTATTTGTTTTTTCTGTATGCTACTTCCAGATTATGGATTTCAATCAGGGGCTTTAAAAATTCTTCAAGTGCATAAACACTCAGTTGAGATGCAGCATCACACAAAGCAGTTGCCGGATCGGGATGCGTTTCTATAAACACTCCGTCAACTCCGGCTGCAACTCCCGCCCTGCTTAAAACCGGCAAAAACTCCCGGGCTCCGCCTTTGGCATCGGCACTTGGAATTCCATATTTACGAATGGCATGCGTAATGTCAAAAACAACCGGATATCCTATCTGTCCCATTAAAAAGAAACTTCTTGGATCCACAATCATATCATTGTATCCAAAGGTGTAACCTCTTTCAGTTAATATGATTTGATCATTGCCAGAATCGATACATTTTTGAACCGGATGTTTCATATTTTCAGGTGCAAGAAACTGACCGTGTTTGATATTGATTACACGTCCTGTTTTTGCTGCAGCTACCATTAAAGTAGACTGCATGCACAAGTAGGCAGGTATTTGCAAAACATCACAAACTTCACCTGCTGCAGCGGCTTGTTCCGGGTAATGAATATCGGTCAAAAGCGGGAAACCGAATTGTTCTTTTACTTTGGCCAGAATTTTTACACCTTTATCTAAACCCGGACCATCATAGTATTTTAAACTGCTGCGATTGTCTTTTTGAAAGGATGATTTATAGATCATACCGATGTTTAAACGTTCCGATACTTCTTTCAGTTTCTCGGCAGTTTTCATCATTATGGATTCATCTTCTATTACACAAGGGCCACTTATGAGAAACAACTCATTGCTTCCGCATTCTATATTTCCTACTTTAACTATTTTTGTCATTATATATTTATTAACCTTACATTCTTCTATACAAACCTTCAATCCGTTCAACAGTAATCTTATCTTTCCAATCGGTTCCAACTGCGTGGTTCCACATGTGCGCTAAATTAAAGGCTACTGTTGCCATTTCCGTTATTTCGGCATCTGTCCATTTGTTGCTTAATCCGGTTGGTAATTCCACATGGTGTTTTTCCAGCATCACTTTAAATTCTTTAACACCTTCAGGATAATAATCTCCAAGATGCTGGAAAACCAGGCAATTTGCAAAACAATGTTTTTCACCGAATACTTTTCCCAAACCATAACTCAATGCATGGCAAACTCCAACTTCCGAATAGGTAAGACTTAAGCCTCCCATTAATGAAGCTACCATTAACTTATCATCATTCTCCGGGTTTTGTCCCGCATTTTCACCCAAAAAGATATCCCGGCACAGTTTTAAGGATTGCTCACCATAGGCCATGCTGTATGCGTTGTTTAAAATACCATCCCGGCTTTCAATACAATGAATAAATGTATCCATACCTGTATAAAACCACTTGTCAACGGGTACGCTGGCTGTTAATTCTGAATCCAGAATTACCTGATCAAAAATAGTCCATTCGCATTTCAGACCCAGTTTTTTCTCGGGCCCGGTTAACACAGCGGTCATTGAACACTCGGCACCTGTACCCGAAATGGTTGGGATGCCCACATGGTAAATTCCTTGTTTTTTAATCAGGTTCAAACCCTGATATAAAGTGGAAGAACCTTCATTGGTTAGCATTAAAGCCAATGCCTTGGCAATATCCATAATGCTGCCACCACCAATTCCAACAAGTCCTGAAGGCAATCCTTTGCTTGCAAGAATCCCATCTCTTAATGCATCAATTTGTTCTGTTGTGGGTTCATGCGGATCTACATCAATAAATAAAACCATGTCTTCCGGTTTTGCAGGAATCCTTTTTTCCAGCTCTTTGCCTTTAAAATAGTTATCAACTATAAAAACCATGAAGCCATTATTCTCAACCCGTTTTGGAGCTATTATTTCGTCTAACTGGTTAAAACTTCCCCTTCCGAAAACGGTTTTTTCAATACTTTTAAAATTTTTATGCATGTTTTATGCGGTAACTGATAATGCAGAATTAATCGAAACTTTCATTTTAGTCAGCAAATCATTAAGTGCTGCATCATCCCAGGTGGCTTTAATACCAAAAGAAATTAATCTTCCAATGGTTTTCTGGGTTTTGGGTAAATCCAGGTTTTTATAATCCTGGGGTGCTCCCAATAACTGAACATTGGTTTTGGCTGCAACCCTGCCTTCTTTAATATGGTCCCATTGGTTTATAAAATGATACATATTGGTATACCAGTAATTAAAACCCGAAACCCCATTTTTGTTAAATTCTTCAACAGTTTTTTGAGCCAGTTCAGTATCGGGCATCAATATGTTTAAAAAAGTTGCAGAGTCGCCATTGGGATCAGGAATAACAGCAAAGCCAATGCCTTTAATTTTCCCAAGTTCGGCCATCATGGCTTTTTTAATGTTATTGTTTTTATCCCTGATCATGGGTACACGGCGGGTTTGAGCCAAACCTACAGCAGCGTGTAATTCCGAAATACGGTAATTAAAGCCCAAAACCGGATGATTTTCCATACCCCTGTTATCACCCTGATGGTCGTGTCCATGGTCGGCAATACTGTCGGCTAGTTTATACGCAGCTTCATCGTTGGTAACCATAACCCCACCCTCACCGGCTGTAGCTATTTTAAAGAAATCGAAACTGTAACATCCGGTTTTACCCCAAAGGCCTGTTGAAACACCTTTGAAACTCGCTGCCATTGCCTGACCCGCATCTTCAACCAAAACCAGATTAAATTCTTTAACGATTTTCATTATTTCATCCATTTGTGCCATTTGTCCGCACATATGCACCAATAATATTGCTTTGGTTTTGGGTGTAATGGCCTTGCGAATGCCGGCAGCACTTAAACATAAAGTTTCGTCAATTTCGGCAAATACCGGTAAGGCCCCAGCAAAAATAACGGCTTCAATTGAAGCTATATAGGTAAACGGGGGAACAATAACTTCATCACCGGCGCCAATTCCGGCTGCAGCCAATGCACAAGTTACAGCAGTACTGCCGCTGGATACAGCATGGGCATACTTTGCCCCTACCAGTTTGGCAACTTCTGCTTCAAATTCCCTTGCTTTCCATATATTATTGCGCTGGGCATCATGATTATATCTAAATAAAATACCGGTTTCCAACACATCATTTATTTCTTTTTTCTCTTCTGTACCAAAAAATTCATTTCCTGCCATAATATATATATTGTATGATTCCGCGAAATTAAACAATATATAGGTCTTTTAAAATTGAAACTGCTGATTAAAACAAATAACATAACTTAAATCAATCCATTAATTGTAAATTGCAGGCTCGAACCAGAATTGCATTTTGCTCCCATTTTGATACAAATTTTTTCAAGATGTGTAAAAATAACTTCAGAGATTATTTGCATATTTGTGTGTATTACAGTAATTTGCACACGATTAATTGCTATAATTTTCTTTATTGGCACAGGACTTGCGTAAATAATAATGAAAACAGAAAACTATGAAAAAGATATTAATAATTGCGGTAATCGCCATTTTTGCTTTAACAGCCTGTAAAAAAACGTTAATGGATAAGGTAACACCTCCCAGTGATCCAAACAAGGTGAGCCAGTTTAATCAGATAAAAGCCAGTGCAAATTTCGACTGGAAAACCACCAAAGCAATTCAGTTAAATGTACAGGGTTTTGCTACGCAGGCTCCGATAAATAAAACACTATGGGTTACTACAGTAGACGGTAAAACCGTGTATTTTAATGCGATGCACCTGATGGATCAAAACTTAACGGCTCAGTTGGCAATTCCTTCCAATGTTCAGGAAGTATTGGTGAGTTATGGAACTATCAGTAAGAAATACAGTACTCAGTTGAGCAGTATCATCTTTGATTTCATGCCCGAAATAGTACCCGAATAAACCAAATAAAATAACATTAATATGAAAACCTCCATTCATTTCCTGCAATCAGTAACCCGTTTTTTAATTGATCATTTTATGGTTAAGAGGCTCATATTAAACATGGTTCCACTAACAAAATGCAGTAATTTAAATAAAAAATAAGTGCCACCTTGCACATTAACATTAATTAATAACTATGAAAAAATTATATTTCAGCACCCTGTTCCTGGCAGGAATTTTTGCAAACGCAGGTGCCCAAACAATTACTTTAAATTGCGAAAGTTCTGCTTCTTCGCAGAGCACTTCCAATAATAGAAACTATGATATTGCACGCTGCTTTAGTTTTACTAATGTAACTTATACCAGCAACGATGAAATTAACGGTAATTATTCAACAACCCACTCTTCGGTTAGTACTTCTGTTACTGCCAATTGCATCAAATCTCCCTGGTTTAAACCAAATGCAGGTAATATTACTTTAAAAACCAAATTAAGTAATGATAACGGTACTACACGTACACTTGCAATTGGATATATACCATACAGTGCTTCTGCGGCTTTAAAAGAAGGTACCCGGGTTGAATTTTATACTTATGCGTTTAACACTTCAAATAATGATGTGCAAAATTTAACGATTCCTGTTCCATCTGCTATAGCAGGTTCAGGCCTTCCCTATAAAATAATGTTTAGCTTTTTAGGTTCAGGCTCCAGCAGTAAAATTATGATGGATGATTGTGTAATGCCAGGTACTTATTGGGCAGATCCTTCTAATAGTTGTTACCCCCTATCTGTTATTGCGGATGCAGACAGTGATGGAGTTGCAGATGGTGATGATGCGTATCCGGCTGATGCAACACGTGCTTATAACAATTGGTACCCAGCTGCAACATATGGTACGCTTATGTTTGAAGACCTTTGGCCTGCAACAGGTGATTATGATTTTAATGATCTGGTGATTGATTACCGCTATAATCTGGTAACAAATGCTTCCAATAAAGTGGTGGAGATGAAATCAAAATTTGTAACCCGCGCCATTGGTGCCAGTTTTCACAATGGATTTGCGTTTCAGCTAAATGGCTTGGTTCCATCAAAAGTTACTGCGGTAAGCGGAACCCGTAACTTTGGTGCTGCATGGATTAGCAATGCTTCTAATGGCTGCGAAAACGGTCAGACTTATGCGAATATAATTGTGTATGATGATGCCCAACAGGTATTGCCTTCACCGGGTGGAAGCGGAACCAATGTAATTCTTACCAATCCATATGTAACACCTGATACCACCAGTGTTACGGTAACCTTTACCACTACAAGCGGGCAAATGATCAATTTGGGTGATGTGGTTTTCAACCCTTATATCATTGTTGACCAAACCCGTGGAAAAGAAGTTCATTTACCTGATTTTGTTCCAACAACTAAAGCTTCAACAAGTTATTTTGGAGTGGATCAGGATAATACCATTCCTGCTTCAAACAGATATTACAAAACTGTAAACAACCTGCCCTGGGCTTTAAATGTTACCTCATCGATCCTTTACATGCATACCATCAACGATTTTGTAACCGGATATTTGCATTTTGCAGAATGGGCTCAAAGCAGTGGCGCATCTTATACCGATTGGTACTCCAATACGGCTGCAGGATACCGTGACAATACAAAATTGTATATCAGGTAGTTAAAAAAACTATTGAATTAAGAATTAAGCCCCGATTGCTATCGGGGTAAGAATTAAGAATTTGTTTAGGGCACGCGCTTCAGGTAATTCAGCAATTCATCTCCTGCTAATCCTATTTTAACAATTTTGTTTGGATCCCTTTTTTCAAGTCCAAACTGATATAACTTATCATAATGAGTAAGTACAATTTTTATCCATTCATCAGGATTGCCAGCTTCTAAAAAAGCAATGGCTTCTCTTGTTTTCAAATCACCCAATCTCTTTTTAATTTTCAGGGTCGAGGCGATTAATTCTTCCTTCGGAAATTTTCCATAGAGTTCAAGTATATTTTTGCATCGGGTTTCAAATGAATAATCCAAAAAATAAACTTTACTGCTTCTTATGGCATCATGTATTTTCGTCGGAATCTGAAACTTGCCGATTAACCTGCTTTCATCTTCAACCCATACCGGTTTTGAAAAATCAAATGATACCAGATTCGAATAAATATCATTTTCATATTGCTCCTGACTTATCTGTGCAGGCAATCCAATATTGCCAAAGGCGGAGCCCCTGTGATTGGCCAAATCTTCCAAATCAAGTACCTGACTGCCCAAGCGGCTTAATTCATTTAATATAACTGTTTTATTGCAGCCCGTAAACCCACCCAAAACGTTAAACTCAAACTGACCTGACAATACCTCTAAAACCGCATTGCGATATGCTTTATAGCCTCCTTTTAACAAGTAAACCTGATAACCTGCCGATGAAAGCAAATTACCCATTATCAGGCTTCTGAGGCCTCCCCGCCAGCAATGTAAATAAATAGGGCCGACGGGAAAATTCCGATAGGCTTCCTCTACAAATCGTTTAAAATGCGGACCCACCAACTCGTAACCCAGAACAACTGCCACCTGATGTCCTTTTTGTTTGTAACAAATTCCTACTTCTTTTCTCTGCTCATTATTTAATACGGGAAACGAAACAGCTCCGGGAATATGGCCTTGTAAAAACTCCCCTTCACTCCTGCTGTCAAGTAATAGTGCGTTTTTGGGGCGATTTAAAAATTCAATTATTGAAATTTGTTTGAGCATCTTACAAAGGGCTCAGGACTTATAAATGCACAGAATTTCTATTGCAATCGGAACTAAGCATTGTATTTGGTGGCAAATCTATTTACTTTAGTATAAATTAATGATAAAAATAATTGAAATTCGCGCCCATTATTATGGAAGAAAAAGTCCTCATTATTGATTTCGGGTCGCAATATACCCAATTAATTGCCCGCCGTTTGCGCGAATTAAATGTATTCTCTGAAATTCATCCCTGCACACATTTGCCCAAACTGGATGCTGAAACAAAGGCAGTAATTTTAAGCGGAAGTCCGTATAGCGTTAATGATGGCATTTTGCCAAACATTGATTTGAGTATTTACAGAGGCAAACTACCCCTTTTGGGCGTTTGCTATGGTGCCCAACTATTGGCAAATCAAAACGGTGGTTTTGTAGCCCCGGGCAATTCGAGAGAATATGGGCGAACCCGGCTTGAGAAAATTGTAAAAAATGTTTTATTTGATGATATTGAGCCGGGAACTCAGGTATGGATGAGCCATGCCGACACCATCCAGGAAGTACCGGAAAATTTTGAAATTATTGCTAGTACCGAAAGCGTAAGGGTTGCCGCTTTTAGAATTAAGGGTGAGCCTACTTACGCCATTCAGTTTCACCCCGAAGTTACGCATAGCACCGATGGAAAAACCTTGCTGCATAACTTTATTTCTAAAGTTGCAGGTTTAAAACAAGACTGGACACCCAAACATTTTATTGAAAATACCACGCTGGAATTACAACAGAAACTAGGAAATGACACCGTGATTCTGGGATTATCGGGTGGTGTGGATTCATCTGTGGCAGCGGTTTTGTTAAAGGCTGCTATCGGTTCAAACCTTACGGGCATTTTTATTGATAACGGACTTTTGCGCAAAGATGAATATACCCAGGTACTGCATGCCTATAAAAACATGGGGTTGAATGTAATTGGGATTGATGCCCGAAAACGTTTTGTGGATGCACTAATTGGAATTAGCGACCCGGAAGAAAAACGGAAAACGATTGGCCGGGTTTTTATTGATGTTTTTAATGATGAAGCTAAAAAATTAGACAATGTAAAATGGCTCGCGCAAGGAACCATTTACCCGGATGTTATTGAAAGTGTAAGTGTAAAGGGACCATCAGCTACCATTAAATCGCATCACAATGTGGGTGGTTTGCCCGAAAAAATGCACCTCAAAATTGTAGAGCCCCTGCGTATGCTGTTTAAAGACGAAGTAAGAAACGTGGGTACTGCACTAGGAATTGAACCGATTATTCTAAACCGGCATCCATTCCCCGGACCAGGACTGTCTATTCGTATTTTGGGTGACATAACCGAAGAAAAAATAAGAATTTTGCAGGAAGCCGACCATATCTTTATCTCTGAACTAAAAGACAAAAATTTGTATAACAGCGTTTGGCAGGCCGGAGCCATTTTTTTACCCATCAGCTCCGTTGGTGTTATGGGCGATGAAAGAACTTATGAAAATGTAATTTGTTTGCGGGCTGTAACTTCTGTTGATGGAATGACAGCAGATTTTTGCCATCTACCACACGACTTTCTGGGCTTGGTTTCAAACCGGATTATCAATGAAGTAAAAGGCATTAACCGGGTGGTTTATGATATTAGCAGTAAACCGCCTGCTACTATTGAATGGGAATAGGGAATGTACGATGTACAATGTACGATGTACGATGTACGATATACGATGTACAACATGTCAGGTTGAGCGAAGTCGAAACCTATCGGAACTAAACCTATAGATGTACGATGATTTAGAATTTAATTTTATTGCGAAATTAATATGAGTTTATTGAAGCGAAATATTTTTGTTTGTTTGTTAAGTCTGCTTTGGCTATTACCGAATGCTTTGGCTCAGGATACAGTCATTGTTGACACCAATGTAAAACCCAAATATATTATTTCGGTTGTGATGCCTTTTTGCAGTAAACAGATTCTGGCTGATCCGAAATCAAAAAATGCAGCCTTAGGCAATGCCTGCCGGCAATATTATGAAGGTTTTAAACTGGCACTGGATAGCATGACTCAAGCTGACTTTCCAGTAGAAATAAGAGTATTCGACTCTGAGGGGGATACAAATGTTTTTAAAAGAATTCTGAAAAAGAAGGAATTTCAGGAAAGCAACCTCATTTTTGGTCCGGTTGGAACCCAAAATAGTGTACGGTTAAAGGAATTTTGTGAGCAATTTAAAGTTTATAATGTTTCTCCCTTTCTCACTTTAACAAAAACCAAAACCGATAATGCGTACCTCATTTCTGCCTACCCCGACCTAAGCTATTACGGCGACTTTATCCTGGATCAAATAAAATCAGGTGGCTGGAATGATGCCAATATTGTGGTGTTTACAGGAAAAAATGCCAACGAAAAAGTAATTGGTGCAAGAATGCTGGCATTAAAAAATAAGTACAGCGGCTTTAGCATCAAAACAATGGATATCAATAAATATGCAGATTATAAAGTTGCTTATAAACCCGACAGGCCAAACCATATTATAATTGATAGCGATAATGAGTTTTTGGTTAGTTCGGTAATTAAATTTATTGGAGATACAAATCAATTCAATGAAATTATGACCTATGGCTCAATTAAATGGTTTGATTTTAAATCCATTAATTTAACGCTTTGGCAACAACTCAATCTTAATATTATTTGTCCGGTTTATATTGATTACAACGATGCAAAAGTAAAAACATTTATTGAACACTACCGTGAACATTATTATACCGAACCTGCTGAATTTGCAATAAATGGCTATGAACAGGCTACTTTTTTTATTAATTACTTTGTAACAAACAAGGGTAACATGGATAAAATTACTGAACAATCGCGAACAAAACCGCTTTGCAATTGGTTCAAAATAAGTCCAAAAGCCGAAGGCAAAGGTTACCAGAACACCCGCCTAAATATGCTCTATTTTGAAGAAAACCAGCTTAAGAGATGGGAATAGGAAATGTACGATATACGATGTACGATGTACGATATACGATATACGATGTACGATGTACGATTTACGATGTACGATGTACAATGTAAGATATACAATGTGCGATATACAATGTACGATGACAAAAATTATCGGGGATAACCTGTAGGGGCCAATTGCATTGGCCCTATTTGGGTTGCAACCCAGTTTCCGTGAAACACCAATTATTCGATTACCAGTTTAAACATTTTATTGCCATTGAGAGTAAAGATTAACAATTGATAAAAACCTGCCTGAAGGGATGAAACATCGATTGTTTTTTCGTTGGAATATAAAAGTAGTTTTCCGCTCAAATCATACAGCCAAAGCTCTGTGTTTTGATGCGCTGATTTAATACTTACATAATGCCTTGCCGGATTTGGGTAAACCTGAATATTTAAATCTATCTTATTTTCGTCAATTCCCACAGGAGCTATATAGGTGGTTAGTTTACTCCAGTTATAAAATGCATAAACAGGGTAATGATCGGATGTATTATTGCTAAAATTGCTGATATAATTTCCCGCAATATCAAAAACTTTTGCTGAACCCTTCAGATAAAATGAGTCGAGTGTTTTCGATTGCATAATATGGTCGATCATTGCACTGCCAAAGGCGTATGACTTTTTACCGGCATCGGTTAATTCTTTGGTTGGAAATGTATAACCTGCGGTTAAGGTGCTCTGGTAAGGTGTTGGCAATGCATTGTAAATAGAAACCGAAAGATCATCATTCCAATCTCCGATGATTACATACTTTTTATTTACCAGAGATTGTTCGGTATATGTTTTAAGGGCAGCAGCAGCAGCCTGGCGCCGGGTGTATGAATCATACTTCGCAGCATCATCACCGGTATTTGCCTTCATATGAATTACGATGACATATAAGGTATCAACCTTTGTACCTCCTTTTGTTTTTAAACAAACCTGCAAAGGCGGGCGGGTGGCAAAATTGCTGTATTCATTGGTGAGTATGTTTAAGGTGGCAAATCCAATCACATCAAACATCGATTTCTTCCAAAACAAGCCCATTTTTTGTGTAGCCGAAAATGTTGAAATATACGTATCATACTTTGCAGCAATTGCAGTTTCCATCGACAGGTTATTGTAAGTTGTTATATTGCTTATTTCTTCCATTCCCAATATATCAAAATCGGTTTGCAACATCAATGCCTTTATATTATTGTATTGCAAAGCCTCATCTGTTGGGCCATTATTAATATCCCCAAACCATTCCACATTCCAGCAGGCAATATCCAACAGGGTATCGTTACCCAGCTTGGGAAGGGTTTGAGATATAACTTTTAAAGGGGAAATAAAATATAAAATAAACAGATAAAAAATAACGCGCATAATTATTATTTAAAAGTAACAAATATAAGCACTTAATCTAAAATGTTGCTTTTAAATTTTGATTTATTATAGCAGTGTATAGCCTGTTTTATTTTAACATTAAGCTATAAATAAGTTACTTTATGCGGTATAAAAACAAACGGTTAGACTGATCACTGCAAATTAACCAATTCTCACCATCGTTAAATAAATTACCTATTGCATAATTTCTGTTTATTGCCATTGGAAAAGGTTTATAAGGAATACCGGAACTGTTTTGCACGTGCATTTCTTTTAACTGTGAGTTATAAAAACTAATTTTATAGCTGTCGCCAATATAGTTCCAGCTAAAATGCGTTAATGAACTGTCTGGAAATGTTTTTTGGTACCTGGTACGATCATTCTCGTCTTTTATTAATACTCCTGTACTTGATTTAAACAGATAAGCAGATATACCCTCGTCAATATTCAGGGGTTCAAAAGAAGTAAACCCCGCTGCAGATAAAGTTTTAACTTTTGCAGGCAGGGTGCTTGAATAATGAATGGTATAAAAACGTGCAGAATCCAAACCTAAAATCAAAATATTACCCGTGTCAATATTGTGTAAACGGTAATCAATCCATTTATAATTGGTGTCCAGTCCCAAACCCTTATGCTTTTGTCCCAAGGCTGTAAATATACTCAAACGGCCCTTTTCATTAATTGCACCCAGCAATGGATTGTTTCCCATATAAAAAGATTGCAGAGCCGATTTTAAATTCGGCCATACATCTTTTGGATTCCAATTGGCTAACAGCCTTCCCTGACTTGAATATCCTGTTGCTTTATAAAGATTTCCGGATGCAAAAAACTGGTAATTCCCATCTTTGTTAAAGTCGCAAACAGCTACCGGATATTTGGTACCGGTTGGAATCCAAGCGGGCCATCCTGAAATGTTTTTCCCGTTTTCATCAATAATATATATATATCGTTCCGTATTAAATACCCACTGAATTTTATCATTGCGAAACAGATTCAATTCTGTAAAATCAGAAATTATCTGCCCATCAATTTGCTTCTTCCATAAAATTTTTCCATCCCGGTCAATCATTTGCAATTGCTTAAATGCATCTTCAACAATAATTACATGAGTCCCCAATGATTTATTAAACACTACAAAAGGATCACTTAGTAAATTGCTGTCGAGCCGGATATTCCAGATTTCTTCAGTTTTATCAGCCTTGCTCAGGTTGAACCGAATACAAATCTGACTGGCAAAAACCTTATCAAAGCTCCCTGCATATTGCACCCCGATCCATTGGGCGCGTTTAATGGTTCCCAAATTCTGACTTAAAATACTATACCAGGGTTTGTTTACAAAATTAAGAGCATAATTAACAGCATGTTCATTGTTTATAATCAACTCCAGATTGCTTTGTGGAGCCAGCTTTTCTTCAAAGTCTTTAAAGGAGGGTATATTTACCAATAGCTGATTTTGCTGCCATTTGTTTTGTAAAGCCCTTAATATGGGTGCGTTGTTGGCGAAATAGAAATAACCCTTGTGTTTAATATAATAGTTGGCATCAATTCCTTCAAACATATCCGTAAAATAAAATTTAAAAGCATCTCCCAAATAAGCCTTTTTTATCACCAGCAAGGTGTCGTTGGATTTCTTTAATGTATCGTTATCATATTTTACCATAAAGGATTTATGCATCTGATCCAATATCTGTTCGAATCCGGCTTCATCGGTAACTTCAACAGCAGTTATATAGCAACTGTCTTTCCAGATACCGGTTTCATTAAGGGATATGAGCGAAACATGATTGCCAAATTTAGAAGCCATTTTCTCTGAAAACCGAACCTGCAAATTCACTTCAATACTGTCGATATATGTTGAATACTTTACATACAACTTTTTGCTGAGCATATATTCATTCACGTTTTTGAACCAGGATGAATATCCATTATAATTAAATGAGAAAGCAAAATTAATCTGTTCCGGCAAAAAGGGAATGATGGTGTTTTCTATCGGCGCCTGTCCGTTTAACAAATCCAAAAACTGAAAATTGCTTTCATGTGAGCTGGCAGCTCCTTTTAAAATCATTTCCGCATCATTGTATTGAATATTGTAAATGGCTTTTTCACCAAAATTATCAAAAAGTCCAAATCCCTTCTGGTAATTTTCACTGGCAGCCGATTGCAGCAGATTGGGTAAATTTTTATAGTTTATATACAGGTTGAACCCATCGCCTCCATTTTGCACAAATGATAATTTATCTTCCACCTTGGCATTTGCTTTTAATTGATTGTTTTTTAACAAACTCATTTCAACCAGCGAACCATCAAAGGAAAACAGCATGAGTTTATTTTTAAATGCAATACTAAACTGCATTCCTTCTTTAAAATCAGTGAAATCGTAAATTTCTTCATTATTAAACCTGCGCTTTGAAAGTTTAAACCTGCCCGGGAAATTCTTCTGAAAGAACCCCAAAGTTTTACCTGCATTAATTTCATGGAAGGTTTGAACCGCCATAAAAAAACCTACGCTCTTATTTGAAAATGAATGGAACGAATAAACCGCTTTGCCTTTTACAAACCAATCCGCCATATCTTCATGTTGCATAAACAAACTATCGAGGTATATCAGTTTTTGATAAAAGGCCAATACCTTTTCATTCATTAAAAGCCGCTTCATAAAGTCGGGATCTGCCAATGCCCTGAGTGTTGCACTGCTCTGACCCGCCTCAATAATTAATGCCGCATTATCAGGAACAACCTCAATGGGTTTCAGATTTTTATCGTCAATTTTTGAGAAATAAAAATATAAAACCAAAGCCAATACAATGGAGGCAAATACACTTAAAATACTGATTAGTTGCTTGTTCATTTTACCCTTTCGAAATTAATTTGGTATTTAGAGAATATTTTTTTTACTTGTTCACAGATACGAATAAACATTCCTATGAAACATACACATAGAATTTATGCCCGTTTAGGTTTTCTGCTTTGTGCAATTGCCGTTGCCCTGGGGGCATTTGGAACGCATGTTTTAAAGGAAATGATTGGAGACACAGAATTAAACACCTTTGATACGGGTGTGCGGTACCAAATGTTTCATGCACTTGCACTCATTTTATTAGCCATGACCCACCGCAAATTCGATGAAAAAAAACTGGATCTGGTGATGGGTTTATTTTTCAGTGGAATCCTCATTTTCTCCGGCAGTTTGTATTTGCTTGCCACACGCAATATCTGGGGGAACGATTCATTCAGAATTTTAGGTGCCATTACGCCCCTCGGTGGAGTTTGTTTTATTGCCGGCTGGCTGGTATTATTTTTTAAAGGTTTTTTACCCGAAGAAGAAAAACCAGAAAAACTGGAATCCGAAAGTCACTCGCGCCGCCATCATCACAGAAAAAGATCCCATAGCTCATCTGATGCAAAACCTGATAAAGAGGTATGAGTTATTAGGTATGAGGTATGAGTTGAAGTATTTTAAAACTCATACCTCATACCTTGTACCTAATACCTCTGACTTCCTTTCTACTTTCAATTTCAATACTTATCTTTCCAAAAAATTTAATAATCATGAAACACCTGGTTTTAATGCGTCATGCTAAGGCTAGCAAAGAGTTTGATGGTACCGACTATGACAGAAACCTGGTTGAAAGAGGTAAAAATGATGCCCGATCGATGGGTGAACTGCTTAAAAAGTTAAAATACAGTCCTGAGTTTATCGTTTCCAGTCCTGCCAAACGGGCCTTAAAAACTGCCCAGATTGTGAATAAAATTTTGGGGTTGAAACCAAGCCAAATGGAGTTGGACACCCACATTTACGAAGCTGAACTGAACGATTTATTGCATGTGATCAGAAGCATCAACGACCAATATAAAAAAGTAATGCTCGTTGGACATAATCCTTCCATTACCAGTTTGGTGGGATACCTCACTCCTACTTTTGTTGAGCAAATACCAACTTCCGGCATAGTAATTGTTGAGTTTGAAACCGAAACCTGGAAAATGATACAACAACAATCCGGAAAACTGATCTGGTCTCAAAATCCACATAAGTTGCCCTTGTTATAAATTTACAGATATGAATATCAACTCATGAAAAACATAAGCAAACTATTTATTCTCACTCTTTCTGTTTCTCTTTCTATTTCCCCAACTCATTTATTCGCTCAGGAGGCCCCGTTTTCGGGATCAAAAAACCAGAAAGCTAATTATTATTTTGGAGAAGCACTTAAAACGTATCAGGGGTATGATTATCCAAAAACTCAGAATTGGTTGGATAAAGCGGTTAATGCTGACGCAAATTTTATTGAAGCCTACATGATGATGGCCGAGATGAAAATGAATGATGAAAAATACGAAGAAGCTATTAAACTATTTGATAAAGTATATACATTGAATCCTGAATTTCCACGAATTTATTCAGGTAAAAGCAAGGCTTATTTTAAACTAAAAAAATATGATGAAGCCCTTCAGAATGCTGAAAAGTTTTTATCCTATCCGGATTATTATGGGAAAAAGGCCGAACTCACCCTTGTTAAAAATAACGCAGCATTTGCAAAAAGTGCAGTACTGTTGCCAGTGCCCTTTAAGCCGGTGAATATGGGCCCTTCCATCAATTCATCTTATCATGATTATTTTCCCGGACTTACCGCAGATGAACACACCTTTATTTTTACCCGGCTCGATCTGGGCAGAAATGAAGAATTTTATATCAGTCATAAAATCAATGATCAATGGGAACCGGCTCAAAACATGGGCACTCCGGTTAATACCGATGGTAATGAAGGAACTATATCATTATCTGCAGATGGTCAATATATATTTTATACCGCCTGCAAAAGAGAAGATGGTTTGGGCAGTTGCGATTTATATATTTCAAAACTCGACGGTTACAGTTGGTCGGTACCCAGGAACCTGGGAGCTCCTGTAAATACAAATGCATGGGAAACACAACCCTCCTTAACCTATGATGGCAAAACGGTTTATTTTACAAGCAATCGTGCAGGAGGATTTGGTAAAAGCGATATCTGGTACACCACATTTAAAAATGGCAAATGGTCGCCACCCATTAACCTGGGACCCGAAATTAATACCACCGAAGATGAGCAATCTCCTTTTATTGCCAAAGACGATCAAACCTTATATTTTGTAAGCGATGGTCATCCAGGTATGGGAGGTCTGGATATATTTATCAGCAAAAAATCGAAAGATGGAAGATGGGAGAAACCGAAAAATATGGGTTACCCCATAAACAGCGATAAAAGTGAAAACAGTTTTGTAATTGCTTCCAATGGCAAAGATGCTTTTATAGCCAAAGAAGGCGAAGATACCTATGGAGGACTCGACCTGTATACGTTTGAACTATATGAGGAAGCACGTCCGCAAAAAACAGGCTATGCCAAAGGCGTTGTGTTTGATGCAGTAACCCGGAAGAAACTTACTGCAAAAGTTGAGCTGATAGATCTGGCAACCGGCAAAACAGTTGTTGAATCGTATTCGAATAAACTAAGCGGCGAATTTTTGGTATGCCTGCAGGGGAACAAAAATTATATGCTCAATGTGGCAAACCAGGGATATATGTTTTATTCCGAAAACTTTGCATTAAAAAACCAGAGTGCCATTGAGCCGCTTGTTTTAAGTATTCCCTTACAACCCATTGCCAACAATGTAACCATGGTACTTAAAAATGTTTTTTTTGATTCCGAAAAATTTGAATTAAAACCCGAATCTAAAGCCGAACTTGATAAAGTAGTACAATTGCTGAACGCAAACCCGAATATAAAAATTGAAATTGGCGGCCATACCGATAATACCGGTGAAGCCAAAAAGAACACAGTATTATCCACCAACAGGGCAAAGGCAGTAATAACATACCTGATTGCAAACGGAATTGTAGCCACCCGTTTAACCCATAAAGGATACGCCGATACCAAACCTGTTGCCGATAATAAAACCGAAGCCGGCAGAGCACAGAACCGGAGAACGGAGATTAAGATTGTACCTTAGGAGGTATGAGGTATGAGGTATGAGGTATGAGTTTAATTAGTCAATTTTAGTTTTTGTTTCTTAGTTACTTTGTAGCCAGCAAAATCGCAATTGCTACAAAGAAACAAAGTAACAAAGTTATATAAACTGCAACGGCAATTAAATGTAACTGTTTATTATTTCCGACTGTTTAAATTTACATTTTGGAGATCAAAAATATTAAGCAATATTGCAGACTTATTTAAATGTTATGGAAGCTCTTGCAGAAACCAATTTTACTTTTCCCCGTCAGAAAAGCTTTTACCGGGGTAAAGTACGCGATGTGTATAATATCAATAACCGATATCTGGCCATGGTGGCATCCGACCGAATATCGGCCTTTGATGTGGTAATGCCTAAACCCATTCCGTATAAAGGGCAGGTTTTAAACCAGATTGCAGAACATTTTTTAACGCTTACTAAAAACATTGTCCCTAACTGGCATATTTCGAGTCCCGACCCAAATGTTACCATTGGACATTACTGCGAACCCCTTCGGGTTGAAATGGTAATAAGAGGTTATTTAGCCGGACATGCGTGGCGCGAATACAAGTTGGGGAAACGTTTGATATGCGGGGTAAGTATGCCTGACGGCTTGAAGGAAAATGACCCATTTCCTGAACCCATCATCACACCAACCATTAAAGCCAGCGAAGGGCATGATGAGGATGTTTCAAGGGAGGGAATATTTGAGTTAGGACTGGCAACAGAAAAAGATTATCTGGTACTCGAAGATTATACCCGCAAGTTATTTGCATTTGGTTCAGACTATGCAAAACAACAAGGTTTGTTATTGGTTGATACCAAATATGAATTTGGGATAAAAGACAGAGAGATATTATTGATGGATGAAATTCATACCCCTGATTCGAGCCGGTATTTTTATGCAGATACCTATGAGGCCATACAACAAAAAGACCAGCAGCAAAGACAGCTCTCAAAAGAATTTGTGAGGCAATGGTTAATTGAAAATAATTTTCAGGGACTGGATGGCCAAACCGCACCGGTGTTTACAGATGAATTTATTGAACTGATATCAAACAGATATATTGAATTGTTTGAAAGAATTACCGGCCGAAAATTTGTTAAACAAAGCTACAATAACTTCAATGAACGTGTTTTTAATAATATAAACCAAGCTCTTGAAAAACTAAGTTAATGCAGGCATTTTGGTTTTCGTTGCTGGTAAACAGCGCTTTTTTTATTGCCGATATTTTTATAAAACTAGGAAGCAGGGAACTCTCAGCAGGCCGCTTGGTTTATATACGCAGTTTGTTTTCGGTATTGTTGGCGGGAATCTGGTTACTGGCTTCCGGAAATTTTTATCCATTACCTTCCGTAACCGTTACCTTACAATTAATTGGATGCAGCATACTCTGTGCAATTGGATTATTTACCTATGTGAAAGCATTACAGCAAATACATTTTGTAAATGTGTCGGTAATCGGTATTTCAGGTGCATTGATACATTATGTGTTGGGCATTTTGTTGTTTGATGAAAAGGCAAATCCCTGGTTTTATCTGGCTGCAGTTATTTGTATTTCGGGTATTGTAATCCAATGGCGCAAAGGAAACCAAAGACAGGGTTTGATTTATGCAGTTATCAGTGCAATTACCTGGGGATTTGGTTATGCCTTGCTGAGTGTTCCTTTGCAAAATACCAATGCGATTTGGGGAACCTGGATTATGGAATTCTGCATTCTGATTTTAAGTGCCGTTTTCCTGTTTTTTGCTGACCGCAAATTTAATTTATTCAAGCCTGGTTTACTCAAACTCAACTTATTTTTGGTAGCTTTATTTACCATATTGGGTTCATATCTCATTAATATTTGTTATCAGCAATTCTCTTTAAATATTCTGGGCTTTATGCAACTGGCATTTTTCCCTTACTCCCTGTTTGCCGGTTATTTTATATTTAAGGAGAAGCTCAGCAAAATAGAATGGCAGGGGAATTTAATGATTGTTGCCGGGTTGGTATTGTATTTCTTCACATGCACTTAAGGGGAACTGGATATGAGGTATGAGGTATGAGGTATGAGGTATGAGGTATGAGGTATGAGTTATGAGACAGGAATTTTTTTTGTATTTTTGATTTTGCAATATGGATAAATCAAATAGGTATAGCAGATCAATTTATACGATGAGATATTGTTTTTCGTTGTTGTTTGCTTTTTTTCTGGTTTACAAAACGCATGCGCAGCAAATTCATATTAAGGGTTTTATTTTTTCAGAAGATAAAAATGAAGCACTGGCGTTTGTAAATATATTACAGAATCCTTCGGGACAGCGCACGTACACCAATAAATTCGGGGCATTTTCAATAATTGCCAGAGCAAGCGACACGCTTGAAATCTCGATGATCGGGTATCAGTCAAAAAGAATTTTATTAAAAGATTTTGGGATTCATCAATCAGATACAATTCTTAAAATTTATCTTCAGGCAAAGGTATATTCATTAAACCGGTTTGAGGTAAACAGAAATAAATATAGAAATGATTCTCTGGCAAAACATTTTGCAACTATTTTAAAAACCGATTCGCTGTTAAACAATTACAACAAAATAAGATATTGGCCCAGGAGTACGCAATTCGTTGTATCACCAATAGGTATTGGTTGTACAGGTTGCATTACAGCCATCTGGTTCAGGTATTCAAAACGTGGACAAGAAATTACAAAAACATTAAGACTCATTGACCACTACAAAGCCCAGCAAAAAATTGATGAAAAATTCAGCAAAGATTTCATTCAAAAAATAACCGGACTGGACGGCGAATTACTGGAAGTTTTCATGAAACACTGCAAACTCCCCGATACATTTATCCTCGATGCCAGCGAATACGATCTGGGCATCGCCACCAAAAATTGCCTGATTTCATTTAAGCAATAACCCAAGCCCCATCAATTTTAAAAATTCCCCCACTCCTCCAATCACCCATTCTTTTCCTCCTCCTTTCCTACACTCCTTCCTCCTTACATTCCTCTCTTCCTACCCTCCTCCATTCCTACCCTCATACACTCCTACCCTCATACACTCATACCCTCCTAAGCTCCCTTCGCCAACCTGATATGCTCCAAATGATGCCTGCAATGCCATGCATACAATGCCAGCGATTCTTCAAGTAAAAATACCCTGCTATGCTCAGGATGCACAAATGATTTTTGAAAATCTTCGTGTGACATGGATTTCAATAAAACGGTCCACCTCGAGTGCGTTCCTTCAATCATTTTCAGACTTGGTTCAATAGAGGTTTTTGAATCAGCAAGCTCGGCCCACAGCGCTTCCATATAAGGTTTAATGGTTGGCTTGTCTTCTGTTAGTGCAAGTTTAAAGCGGGTAAACGCATTTATATGACTATCGGCGCAATGATGCACCAGTTGCCTGATGGTCCAGCCACCCGGCCGGTAAGTATACTGAAGTTGTTCGTTCGATAATGACATAACTTCCTTTGTAATCTTTTGGGTAAATGATTCAATGATTGAAATGTAATCCTGAATCATTTCATGAGTAACGTTCTCCGGCTTCGTGTACTTTCCAATTGGGTATTTTAATTTTTCCAGGTCTGTCATGGTTTAGGAGGATTTAATTTATATTTAGAATCAAATTTAGTGAAAAACATTTTTATATAAAACTATACAAAGTGCATAATCACGGAAGGAATTCGTACAATTATGGAAGGAGTTTGTATTACTTTGGAAGGAGACTTTACTCTTTTATAATCTTCTTGTGCACCGCATGCTGATCTCCATCATAAATACTGATGAAATAAATTCCTTTGCTTAATGAGCTGATATTTAAATTTAATTTATTTGCATTTACAGTGCCACTTAATAATAGCTTACCTGCTATATCCAGCACCTGATAATTATATTTTTGTAATTCCGATTCAATGGTAATATTATCAGTAGCCGGATTTGGATAAAGTTCCATATTAATTTGTTTCGGGAAATCTTCAACAGCTGTGCTGCCGCTTGCATTCGTTTTTATCAGATACATTTTAGGTGAAGAAGTCTGAGCATCTTTTGATGCGGCAATAATATAACCACCGTCGCTTGTTTGTTGAACGGAAAAACCATAGTCGTCGCCTGAACCCCCAAACGATTTATGCCATTGTTCAGTTCCTCCGGCATCGGTTTTTACAAGGTAAACATCTGTCCCACCGTGCGTGGCAAATGACTTTGTGGTGCCTACCGCAATGTAACCTCCATCTGTAGTTTGTGCAATTCCATATCCACCATCAGGTTCAGTACCCCCTAATGTTTTGGTCCATTGCGTTACACCTGCTGCACTTTGTTTTATCAGATACATGTCAAATGAACTGCTGCTCACTGTTCCAATTAAAAGGGTACCGCCATCCGTTGTATTTATAATTTCATTTCCATAGTCGGAGTATGAAGTACTACCATATAATTTTGCCCACACCGTATTACCTGTAGAATCTACTTTTCCAACCATTATCTGTGCATCAAAAGCATTATCTTTTCGCGTTCCGCTTAATAAAAATCCTCCTCCTGGACTTTGTATTGCTGACCAGCTATCGGAAGTAATACCCGGAACCCCGAAATTTCCGCTTGTCCACTGTATTGTACCTGTGGCATTTCTTTTCTCTAATATAAGACCCGATGCTGACGAAGTAATATAACCTCCATCTTTAGTTTCGCTAATTCCGTTACAGGATGTTGCTACCGCCCAAATCTGTGCGCCTGTTGAACTTAATTTTACAAGGCCATTCCCTCCGGTTATGTAATTCCCGTCAGCAGTTTGCTTAATTATATTGCCAAAAGATATGGGTTTTGTCCAGGTAGTATCTCCATACTGGTTGGTTTTTATCACCTTATCTCCACAAAGAATATATCCACCATCAGTTGTTTGTCGTGCATAACGGGCGCCTTCATTATTAATGTTGGCTTGATAGGTTTTCTCGAAATTAAGCTGTGCATACATGGTTGAAGGGTAAATAGCTATCAATAATAATGATAAGCAGATTGGAAGTAGTTGTTTTTTCATATTGGTTTAGTTTAATCTTTTGTTTATAGCGCTTTCGGCCCGATTTGCCTGTTTAATGGCAGGCAATAATAATATAATTGATACTAATAACAAGAACATCGATTTAGACTACCTAAAAAATCCGATGACAGAGGTGGGAATTAGTAGAATTCTTAATAAATAATGGTTATTATTTTCAGCACAACAATGCATTTTGATTGCATACAAATTTATATCTGAGGGGATCAGCGCAAGCAACACGCATCCCGGCAGAATAAATTGCGAACAAGCGAAATTTTATTCAGAATTCATGTTGCCCGGTGAATGCTATGTTCGACCCCGCTGGGGTCGCATGTTTATAGCGGGTGGTATATTTCTATAATCATGCGACCCCATCGGGGTCGAATACAGCTTGCTTGTTATGTAAATGTGCGAAATTGAAATCACGATTAAATGAGCAAAATCATTTCCGAACATAATTGTAATTTGATAAAAATGATTAGGTTTGATAATGGAAATAACTATATCTATAAAGGCATGTTCATACATTATTTCACAACTTGTTTACTAGTTGTCATTCTATTAACATCCTGTAACGAAAGTAATAATTATAAGTTGACCGGAGAAAACGAAACTGCAATAAATCGGGAAAATGAAGTTATTGATGACAACTTTAATGATTTCATTAAGAAATTTAGCAGCGACTCCATATTTCAATTAAGCAGGATATCTTTTCCCTTGAAAACTAAAATGTACGATATTGACAACGAAAGAGACACTATAATATTTTTGGAAAAGCATGGGTTTGAATTGATGGATTTCCGTAAGAAAAAATCTGAAGGGAAATATGATCAATGGGAACAAAAGATTGTTGTAGATAAAAGTAATACTAGTGCAAAAATCGAAATTAGAGGTATCGATAATGGCATAATGGTAGATTACCTTTTTGAGAAGGATAAAGATGGCTGGATGCTTGTTGGAATAGAAGACAATTCTACATAAATGTGGCAAAGAGCATACCTTGTTTTTTGGTTTTTGTGGTTCCCGGTAAATAATATACTTTCGTTCATGCAGTATCGGCGGACAGTTTTGAGGTGCCAAATCCAAAACCAATTATATTTACGGAACGTTGAACTATACCTCAGTTACTAGAATGATCACAATTAAGTCCGATTATTAATAATGATAAAACATTACAAAAAAATGAAACTATCACTTCGGTATTTTTGCAGCCTGGTTTCCTGTATCTTCCTAAGTGAAGCATTGCTGACAGCTCAGAATCCGACATGGGTCATGGCAAAGCAAATTCAAACCACCTGTAATTCGAATGCCAGCATAGCCACTGACCAGAACAATAATATTTACATGGGGGGATATTTTGAAACCGACACATTGGTTCTTGCAAACGACACGCTTTTCAATACCGGGCTCTGGAGCATGTACCTTGCCAGGTATGATGGGACCGGGAACCTGCAATGGGGCCGGGGTGTACTTCCATCCAATCAGATCAACGAAATAATGGCAATTGGCACAGATCTATCGGGCAACATTTATGCAAGCGGTTATTACAGGGGCAGCTCTATAGTTGTTGGACAATATGTTTTAAGTGACAATCCCAACAACAATTTCAATATCTTCATCATAAAATATGATCTCACCGGTAATATAAAGTGGGCCCGCAATGCGATTGCCATTAACAACAGCTTCTATCAGATAAACAGTACCAGGGTGCTCTCTGTTGATGGGAATGGAAATGTTCATTTGGCAGGAGAATTTTCCTGTGCGGAATTGATCTTTGGAACCGATACATTGAGAAATAATGGCCCTGTCTCCTCAAAACAAAGTTTCCATGTTACCTATGATAGTGCAGGCAATATCATTAAAGTTGCACCCCCTTCCAGAAGCAGCACGAATGTTATTTTAAAGGCCCCGGAGAATACGTTTTATGCAGGCGGATCATTCAGAGACAGTCTCGTGTGCGGCCCATATATATTGCATGCTGATACCCATTTTGCCAGTATGTTTATCGTAAAATATAATAATTCCGGCAATGTTGAATGGGCTAAAAAAGCTCAGAATAGTGATAATAAGCTGATTCAGGCAGACCATGATGCCAGCGGCAATATTTATCTTTTGGGATATTGTTTCAGCAGTATGACCTTCGAAGGAATTACTTTGCCGGTAGGAGGCACATGGATGGCCAAAATGAACAGTAGTGGTAATCTAATTTGGCTAAAAAGGATCATTGAAAACATAGGAAGCACAACCATCTCCATTTGTGTAAAGCCTGATGGAAAGATATTTATTTCAGGCTATTTCCCGGGATCCCGCTTCTGGATAGGAACTGATACCATTAAAACCAATGCTAACCCAGGGTTACCGGATATATACCTCGCTGCATTCAATGCCGATGGAAACCTGCTATGGTTGAAAGGTGTTAAAGGAGGAAAAAGCGGCAAAAACGTTAAAGGAATGAAGCTCATTCAGAACCGCTTGCTCATTACCGGTACGTATTCCGAGTATGCTGTTTTCGGAAGCGATTCTTTGTTCTGGCCTGAGTGGATAAAGAATGGCGGCAGCAGGCCGTATTTGGCAAAACTCGACCAGATAAGCGGAATGGATGATGACCATGAAATAACAACATACCCTTTCATTTATCCCAATCCTGCAGCAAACCATTTCTTTATTCATGGCTCCTCCAACGGCTTCGTTAGCCTCAGCATATACAACATTACCGGACAAAAAATGTATGCGACTGAAAAATATGTCGAATCCGATGGCATTGATATCCGCAATCTGGGACCTGGACTTTATTTCATTCGTCTTGAAATGGAAAAGGGGATTCGAGTTGACAAACTGATAAAAGATGGGTATTGATATATGTTCCATCTGTTGTTTTTTGTCCTACAAAAATATACCCGGATAAATTTGCTTATACCAATTATAATAGCAAGTTTTACCAACTGAAATGTGGATAGGTTTTTTAACACTCTGCCGTTATGCCCAAATATTGTTTACGCAATGACAAACAAGAATTACATTATTATAATATTAACTCTGCTGACACTTTCTGTTGGAGCACAGAATAATTATATCGGAATAAAAGGCGGTCTCAATTTGACGAATGTTTTTGTAAAAAGCACCTTCAATGACAAAGTTTATAAAATGGGATATTCGGGCGGAATGACTTATGAAACTATATTTAAAAATAATTTTTCATTATGCATCAACCTTCAGTACAATCAACTTGGCTTTGGTAATTACTTTATCTTCGAAGACTCAATTGATCCAGTTAAGGGCTCAATTCCTGGCACTGGAGGACGCAAGATTCTCTTTTTCAATTATGACTACCTGACACTTCCTGTTAAAGTGGGTTATTATTTCGGTGGACATTTTTTCGGATTCGGATACTTTGGAGTTACTCCATCTTATCTAATAGCCGCCAAGACAAATGTAGAAGGTTATCCAACTTCAACTGACAATACAAATGCTGTGACAAAGTTTGATATCGGTGGACAGATTGAATTGGGCTGTGGATTCGAAATAAAAAAAAGATATGCCATCTATTCATCTATTTTATACCAGCAAAGTTTTACCACTCTGTCAAATTCAAAATACTGGCATGACAGCAATATTAGAAATTTTGGTTTTATTGCTTCTGTTGGACTCAAGTATAACTTGACAAAAAAAAACTGGGCAAAACGAATTCCCTAATCCTTAATACAATGTGGCATTAATTGAATAATAAACCTGTAAATCGAAATTATTTTATTGTTTCTGCGTATAATGATGACACAAATAAAGATGGCTATATCAATCCCAAGGATCTCAGACGAATATATTTGTTCAACATTAGTGGGGAAAAGCAAAAGGCTCTTATTCCTGAAAATTACTCAGTTTTTAAATCGGAATACGATTCTGAAAATGACCTTATGTACGTATTTGCACAATTAGACACTAATGAAAATGGAAGTCGAGACGAAGGAGAACCCATACATATTTTTTGGATAGACCTTAAAGAACCTTATAAAACAGGACGACAGTATTAAATATAATAAGAACGCCACATTGAAGCAGTAAAATGAGTACTCCAAAAATACATCCAGCTAAATTTGCTTTTACCAATTATAAAAGAAAGTTTTACCACTACCAGCTAAGGAATCGATTATCATCCATCCGGGAAATTTTAAAAACCAGCTTTAATTTTTTATATTTGAAACGCTCCAGATTATAAGTGGATTTAATTCAACAATGGAACAAAATAAAAGCGAAAATAAATCTGTTCAAACACCCTTTACCCAAACATACTTCCACGGGACAAAGGCTGATTTAAAAATTGGAGACCTTATTGAAGTTGGCCTGAACTCAAATTATGGACAAAGAAAAAATGCGAAATATATTTACCTCACAGCAACACTGGATGCCGCTATTTGGGGTGCTGAACTTGCCTTAGGGGAAGGGCGTGAAAGAATATATTTGGTAGAACCCACCGGACCCATTGAGGATGACCCCAACTTAACAGACAAAAAATTCCCGGGTAATCCAACAAGGTCCTATCGCTCTCAGCACCCATTTAAAGTCGTTGGTGAAATTACCATTTGGCAAGGACACGCGCCCGAACAAGTTAAAGCAATGAAAGACGGATTGGCAAAACTTAAAGAACAGGGTATCGAGGCAATTGAGGATTGAGTATTCTGATAGCTATCTGATGTGAAAATAAATTAGAAACTTATAAAGTACTAAAACTCCGGACAACTAAATAATAAAAAAACCGCCTGCCCTTAATTGGCAAGCGTTTTTTTTTATTAGAAACAATCTTTATGAAATAAGTGTTACCTCTAAATTATTAGGGCGTATTAACAGTATTCATCTGAAGGGTTACTGCAGTTTGTGCCAGCATTCTTCCATTTATTGATGCTCCGGTTTGTAAATTGATTCCGGTTTGTCCCAGGATATTTCCTTCAAAATGACTGGTAGTACCGCAGGTCACTGCTCCGGCTGTTTGCCAAAATATATTCTGTGCCTGTGCGCCTCCGGTCAAGGTAATGTTTACTGCTGAACCTACAATAAGGGTACCAGCAATCTGGAATATCCATATATCATTGGGTCCACCTGCAATTTCAACATCGGTTGGAATGGTAACTCCACTGGTAAATTTGTATAGTCCGGGGGTAAGTCTTTTGCCTCCGATATCACCGGCACCTAAATTCAGGAAATCAGGATTTGAACGTCCTGCAGCATCGGTATATGCTGTTTGCATATCACCAATAGCAGTGGTTAACATCGTTGCACTGGTAATTTTGCAGGCAGGACCGGCAGCATCTACTGTGTAAATATTACCGGCTACTTCGGCACAGCTTACCAATAATGCAGCACCGGTTATCGGACTTGTGCCCAAATTACCCGTAATGGTAGATTTATATACGTTGGTGATTCCCGTTTTCGATAAAATAACGAAATCGCCGGCAACACCCAAATTTACAGGTGCCAGGGTTCCTGCTACCATCTGGGATGACCCCAATGCATTCTCAGGAGTTACGGATGATTTTTCTTCTTTACAACTGCAACTTTGCAATATTACAACCACAAACATTAAAGCGATGATTGAAAGCATTTTTTCTATTTTCATTTTAATTTATTTAGATTGTGATTTGATTATCACGACACAAAGCTGCGTCATGTTAAACTTTATTCGCTTACACAATATTTTTAATACATTACATGATTTACTGTTGCCGATTTAATGAGATATGAGTTATGAGATATGAGTTATGAGTTATAAGTTGATACATCGTACATTGTACATTGTACATCGTACATTGTACATCGTACATCGTAAATATCAAAACAAATACCGGGCTTCCATTTTGCCGATATGTGTTACGGGTACTGTGCCCGATTTCCGGCCATCGTAGTTTACGTTTATCTGCAGGTTCTGGCCGATGCGTTGTTGTAAGCTAATATTCCAGAGTTGATTATTGCCCGCACTTAAACCCTGCAACATATCATAGGCAAGCGGACTGCTTATACTGCCTGTAAAGCCTACTTCGTAATAACTATATTTAAAGGTTAATACGCCTATTTTGGTAAAGGTATAGCGCAACTCGGCTCCTGCTTCGTTTATATGGCTTTTTTCATTGCCCAGCTCCGGTAAGTTTTGTGCAGTATAATACGAATAATTAATTCCCATGCGCCATTTTTGCAGCCATTGAAAACTGAGTTTGGGTTTGATTTCGTTGAACTGATACCGGTAATTATTTTGCGTAAAGTATTCAGATGTATAAAGCTTGGTGCCTGTATTATAAGTTCCCAGCAACGACCAGTTTGCGGTTAAATTCCAGCGCAGGTTTAATCCATATTCTTCGCGGTTTCTCGATTCAAAACCATTGGTTAAAAGGTTTTTGCTTTGCTGTTGGTTTATGTTTAAATCCAGTCCGTACACAGGATTGTTCCTGTTAAAAAACAAGGTGTTCCTAAAAACAGTTCCCACAGTAATCAAACTGTTATCGGCCAATTTAGGCGTATATAATTTTATCAGGTCAATGCCTTGCGATGCCAGTACTTTGCGTTCATACCGGATTGCGGTTTGATTGTTGAATCGGGTGATCAGTTTTTTCAGTCCCCCTGCCCTGCCCCACTTACTTAATGGGTTCAGGTTTAATGTTTGACTTAACTGCGTACTGTTGGTTCTTATAAACGAAGTGGTGGGTAAATATACCTTGATATAATTAGCCAGGTTTTTATCTGAAAATGATGCAGGCAAAAATTCATTTAATTGCTGATGTCCATCTGCATTAAAATCTTTCCAAACATAAATTCCCTGCCCTATGGGTACTTCCAGGTATTGAAAATCGCGGCGCAGTTCATTGCCCGAACCCAATTGTATATAAGTATTGGCCGATATAAATCTTTGAAAAAATGCATAATCATATTCAATTCTGGTTAGCAGAGTTTGCTCCGGTTTCAGCTTGCTGAAGTTTGTATCGTTTATAGTAAATTCACGGTATGCAATGTCTATATTGAGCTTGTTGAAATTTGTTTGTAACAGGCTCATGCTTCCTTTTAATTCTTTTGAAAGTGTGGCTTTCTGAAACGTTTTGCCATTGGGTGCTTCATCCTGCCGCTGGTTGTATTCTACCAAAAAGCGGGTCTTTAATGAATCGGCACTCCGTAAAAAAAAGCCAAACTGCTTGTAGACAAAACTTCCTCCCAATAAAGTGTCATTGTTGTTTTTATAACTGCTTTGTTCTCCTGCTATTTTTGCTCCTGCCTGTAATATCCATATTTTACGTGCATACGATGATTGCAAATTTTGGGTTGCATTTATATAACCTGTGCTCAACACAAATGGTTTTTGTTGTGTTTGCATCCATTCAAACGAAGTACTAAATTGATTTTTGTTGTTTTGTAAATTTGCATTCAGCACATTTCGCAATCCGTTAAATAAACCTTGTGCCCGGTTATAATAACCCAACTGGTAAAATACTGAACCTACATTGGCTTTTTGGATGCCTGTTTTTAAACTTAAGATATGCTCCTTAAAGCCTGTATCCGCCTGGTTTTGGTTCACCAGTTGCCGGTTCCAGATCCGGTCAAATTCAACATTCCGGTAGCGTTCCACATATCTAAAATTCTGGTCAACAAATTCATATTGCAGTTCGTTATGCCATATAATTTTTTTTGAACCCAAAGGCAATTTGTTATTTATAGTGAATCGTGCTCCATAACCTTTATCGTTTTGTTTATCCAGTTCACTGTATAAATTTCGGTTGAAAATACTTTGAGCCAGTTCAACCCGAAACGAATTGTTTGAATCGGGATTAAACAGAGTCCCCACACTAAACAATTGTTTTTTATTGGGTGCAATTAAAATAATTACCGGTTCAAAATCACCTTGCGGAACTCCATTAATCGGTTCAACCCAAACAAATACACGCCCGTTGGCCCCCGAAGCACTTTGCTTATAGTTGCCCCTGTGTAAACCTGTAAACGAAAATCGGAGCTCATAAAAAACAGTATCTGAGTTTGCATCTGCAGCTAATACATATACCCCCGGATAACCTAATGTATCAACTTTTCTATAAAGTATTTTTTTTGCATCAAAAGTATTTCTCGCCACCGCACTGCTTACCACAGCATCTTCCAGCTTGTTACCCACACTGGCCAGAAGTGCCTTATTGCTGTCGCTTAAATTTTGCTGAAAGGGCTGATTTTTATTATCCTGTTCGGTAAAGTAATTTAAATATACACTTGACTTTTTAAAATCAATACTTGTGCTGAACCCAAACAAGGTGCGTGCATAGTTTCTGTCGGAGTATTGAAATTCAACCACAATCCTGCTGTATTGGGTAATGATGCGCCGGGGCATAAACGTGAGTTCTCCGCTGTTATAATCGATCACATAATCATTTTGCTCGCCGCGGGTCAGTCGTTCACCATCCAAATAAACGGCATCGGTACCCGAAATAATGATAATAAACAATTCTCCATTCGGTCCGCTCAGGCGATAAGGACCCTGGTTTCCTTCCACCCCATTGATGACATTTCTAACAAATCTGCCTCTTGATAAAGCGGCCTGAGCACCCATCTGCATCCTGCTTTTTTTATTGAGATTAAATGCTGCGGTTGTTTGTAAGCCCCTTGATTTTTTATAGTAGTTTAAAAAATAAGAAGGTTCGGGTTTTACCATTAAAAAGTCTCCAACCACCAGCTTGTTATTGTTTTTGCTAAACTGTACATATACCTGATCAAAGTCCTGTAATTCCTGTGAGTTTCCTTCGGGTTGAATGGGGTTGTTATCATCGCTGATGGCAGCGAGTATATCTACATCATTGTTAATTTTACCGGCCAGTTGCAAATTCAGATTCGAGTTTACAACCGCGTTCTGGTTATTGCCAAACGACAAACCACGCATCACACTGCCGTTTACCAATAAACCTTCATTGCGTACAAAAGGGTCTATTGACGTTCCGGATGGATTGTATACAAAAGGATTTTTGATGTCTGTAAATTCAGGCTGAATAATACGTTTATCTTTGTTTTGGTAGGTTTGTTTGAAATTATACAGAACCGGGATATAAGAAATTTTAAGTAAGGTGCCTATGGGTATATTCAGGTTAATAAATGTAAGGGAATAATAATCTATTTTATAATTTATACCCTCAATGTATCTCAAAGTATCAGAATAAACTTTTACAGAACCTTTAACGATCAGGTTTGAATCCAAGGTAAAAGTATCACTGAGGAGTACCTGATTTTTTAAACGCAAGGGTCCGTATGTTTGTGCTTTTGCATTAAAAACACAAAAACTGCTCAACACAAAAAAGGCAATGATTAACGGGCATTTCATTCGAAGCTATTTAACGGCAGTTTGATGGTAAAAGTTGTACCCACTCCCACAGTACTGGTAAATGAAATTTCACCTCCACCACTCTCAACCATACTTTTTACAATAGGCAAACCCAATCCCATTCCGATAACTTTGGTGCTGAAATAAGGCATAAATATTTTAGCTTTTTCTGCTTCATCAATCCCTGAACCATTATCGCTGATGCTAATCATCACCTCGTCTCCAAGTTCCTCAACGAGCAGGGTTATTTTCCCTTCAACATCATCGGGAATTGCCTGCACGGCATTTTTGAGCAAATTGGTAAGGGTACGGTTCAGGTAACTGGGGTCAAACCAAATGAGTAAATTTTCATCACAAGTAAATGTAATTTCTCCCGTAAAAGTTTCACGTTGCAGGTGAATCACCTGATCAATCATTCTATACAGATTTATGTATTCATATTTGGGCAGGGGCATTTTGGCAAAGCTGCTGAATTCGGTGGCCAGTTCACTTAATGTATCTATTTGCGTAATGAGGGTTTGTGTTACACGTTTAAATGTTTCGGGCAATTTAGGCGACTGGTCTTTCCAGGCTCGTTCCAAATGCTGCACACTTAATTTCATCGGGGTAAGCGGATTCTTAATCTCGTGGGCTATCTGCCGGGCAATATCACGCCAAGCCCCTTCACGCTCGCTTCTTCCCAGCTTCTCTGCACTTTCTTCCAGCTGGTCAATCATTAAATTATATTGTTTTACCAGTTGTCCGATTTCATCATTGCGGTTCCATAAAATGGCCTCATTTTTTTTGCCGATGGTAGTCTGTGCCATTTGCTGTTGTATAAGCATTAAAGGGTATGAAATATTGCGTGAAACCAACCAGGCTACAATACCAATAATTAAAAACATAAATGCATACAGGTTGATGAAACCCACAATGATGGAGGATATTTCTGAAAACAAATCGCTTTGCTGATAAAAATTCGGGAGCTGAATATAACCCATTAAGCTCCGGTTTTTATTAAAAACGGGAACATAAGCGCCGTTATAATTAAAGGTGGCAATCTGCTCGGTTTGTATGTACTGAGATTCCCGCAATCCATTCAGGTGAAAGTATGCAACCGCATTCATCAGGGGTGCAATAATTCCATCATCATAAACCTTTTTTACAGTGGATGTAATCAACTCCCCGCGGGGATTGTAAAAGGTGATATCGGTATTGTAAAAATCGGCAATCTGATTAATATAAGCTTCTGCATCATTTTGCCGGGTGCTAAATCCTCCGTCCTGACTTTCATTTTCAATCACACTCACCACATTGCGCAATTTCTTTATCAGTTTTTCGCTTTGTTTCTCTGCATTTTGGGTGCTTATAAAATCGATGGTAAAGTATGCGGTAACACTTAATGTTGCAAATACAATCAGTACCACACCCAATTGAATACGCGTACGGATCAGCGTTAAATCGGCATCCTTTACAATCAGTACTTCATTGATTAAACGCCGCATAAACAACCATATTTTATTTTTTTCTAAAAATGAATGATTGAGCCATGCATTGTTAAACAAGATATAAATGCCCAGAGATACGATTAAGAGGAACGTAAAAAAAGTGAATGACAGGGAGAATAATCCAAAGGGTTCGTACCAGGATGCAGCCTTTTTACTTACCACCACAAACAACTTTTCGTTTTCCTTAAAAATTAAATGGCTGTATCCATTTTCTTCAAAAATTAATACCTTATCGGGTATATCGCTCCAGGTATAGGTGGTGCGGTAGGCAAATTCGCCGCTCTGACTTAGCAGTTTAAAATCGCGGTATATTGCATAGGAATAATCGTAACGTTTGCGGCTTTTGCTTCTGTAACCTTCAATGAGCAATTCATCAAAGCGATTTTCATCCTGCAGTAATTTGGGTTGCAGATGGATGAAAAAATAACCGTTAATCCGTCCATTATGCCGGATGATAAACTTAGCCAGATATCCTTTTAAATAGGCATTGTTTTTAAGGAACCTGAAATTCTGATTAATGGTTTTTGAACCCAGTTGCTGGTAAATATAGTTCACCTGTTTATAGGTAAAAATATTATGCACCTGGTAATGATTTAAGCTTGAATCAAAATCGTAAACCGAAATATCGTATTTGCTCAGATATCCTGAGAAATATAATTGCCTGAGCTTTTTAACCAATTGCGATTTGAGGGCAATGGGATTGTTGAAATAACTTTTTATCTGCCGCTCGGAGGCAATCTTTTTTTCAATATCATTTAAAAAGTATTCGGCATTTACATCATTTTGTGATACCAGTTTTCCGGCAAAGAGTACCCGGTTTTCTTCTTCTTCAATATTATTCCAGTAATAAATACAAACCGAAGTAAAAACCGAAAGTAAAACAACCAGAATAAAATATTGCTGGAAGCGGTTAATCTTGTTTTGAATCCAGTGTTTATAGGCTAAAAAGCTTGCAATTAACAGGGTGCTGCCAATGGGGTAAAAAATATTTCTTTCATACAAATAAATAACCAGATAAGGATGTATAAAATAAAAAACCAAACCCGTGATGACCAGTTTTTCATAAGCATTCAATGCCGGTTTTTTGAGTATCGTATAAAGCCGCAATACCATTTGATGCACAAGCATCAGCAGCATAATACTCAAAATCAGTCCGAGAAAAGTATATTCATTGAGAGCATAAATATTCTTGATATCAAATGAAATCTGGGAATCGAACACCAGACTTTTAATGCTGTCGAAAGCGGCATCGGCCAGGGTTATGGTAAGCCATGAAACAAAGATGAGCTGTAAAAACAAACTGATTTTTTTAGCCGGATTATACGCAGCAACCTTTTTAATAAGAAAGAAATACCAGAGTATGATCGCCACTGCAATCATGAAATCTCCCAGTGAGGGGTTGTATCGCGACGAAGCATAAATATCCGGCGTAAAAAGTTTGAGTCCGTATACAAATACCGGAATTTTATATTTTAAAAACAGCCAGCGCCCCAATTGGGTAAGTGCGATAAAAATCAGAGAGCCTAACACAAAATTAAGGCCAACCAGCCATTTCGAAAAGTTGTGAAACATAAAAATACCAATCAGAACAGTGATTAGTATGGCCAGCTTGAGCCACAAGGGGGTGATTTTGGGTGCCCCAAAAATCTGTATCGAGCAGAGATAGTTTCCTTTTAAATCGAGCAGGTCGATAAAATCTTTGATGGGTGAAGGACTGAAAAGTGCAGAGCCTAAAAAATTAAGTTCCTGATTAAAATGATTTTGAATATATTGGTTTTGATAAATATAATTGGTTTTAATCTGATAAAAAACGGCAACTTTATAGGTACCGGAACTTTTAAATGAAACCAGGTAAGCTCCGTTGTTTGTGCTTATATAATCAAAGCCATCGCTTAAAATGGATAAATATTTTTTTGAATTAACGCTGTTATCGGTCCATATAATTAACGAATCATTTTTAAAGATATGGATGATGAAATTTTCTTTTTTTGAAAGTTCGATATAATCAACCCAATTATGCTGCAGGTTATTGGTATCCCTAATAAAAACAGAAATAAGCTGTTGACCTCTGACTTCTTTTGAATGAAAAATAGATTGGGTTTGCTCATAACTGTTTTTGGTTTGCTGGGTAGTATTATGCAAAATAGCAACTTCGAGCAAAAGCAATAAAACCAGTAATGCCAGACTGGCAAGTAACCATAAAAAATATTTTATATGCGGCTTCAAATTTTACCTACAGGTATTTATGTGGTTCCAGATAATTTTGAACATAGTCTTTTACCCCTTGTTCTATGGGTGTAAATGCTTTGGTATAACCTATATTTTTTAGCTTTGTCATGGTTGCTTCGGTATAATACTGATAAGTTTCCCTGATATCTTCCGGAATCGGAATATATTCAATATTAGGTTCAAGGTTAAGGGCTGCAAAAATGCTTTTAGCTAAATCGTTCCAGGTGCGGGCATGGCCTGAACCCAGATTATAAATACCCTGATTTTTGCGGTTGTGCATCAGGAACAGGCAAACCTCACAGAGGTCTTTTACATATATAAAATCGCGCTTCTGTTCTCCGTCTTTATAATCATCACGATGCGATTGAAACAGTTTTACTTTTCCTGTTTCTTTAATTTGTTGCCAGGCATGCAATATCACGCTGGCCATTCGGCCTTTATGGTATTCATTGGGTCCGTATACATTAAAAAACTTTAAACCCGCCCAAAAATAAGGCTGTTCAGCCTGGGTCAATACCCACTTGTCAAAATCATTTTTTGAGCGGCCATAAGGATTCATCGGTTTTAACAGCTCCAGTCCTTTCTCATCATCATAGCCATTTTCACCATTCCCATAAGTTGCCGCACTCGATGCATAAACAATCGGAATGCCTTCTGCCACGCAACATTTGAATAGTTGTTTACTGAAATCCAGGTTCAGTTCTTTAAAAACAGCTTCATTTTTATCGGTTGTATCGGTACGGGCTCCTATATGAAACACAAACTGTACCTCATGGGCATTCTTGTCCATCCATTCAAAAAACGCTTTACGTTCAACTTTGGCTTTGTAAACCTTACCCACAAGATTCTGAGCCCGGTGGTCCATAGCTCCAAAATCGTCCACCAGAATCAGGTCGTTATAATTTTGCTGATTGAGATAACCTACCAAACAACTGCCAATAAAGCCCTCGGCACCGGTAACAATAATCATATTTTACGTTATAAGGAAGCGAAAATAAACAAATTAGAGGGTTTTAATGAATTGATTTAAAAAATGCGAATCTGAGTACATTCATATATCAATTTTTGATTTGAAAATACTTTACGAATCATCCCAATTATTTTTCCCAAACAATCAGCAGTTTCACTTCCGATGAATCTTTATTGAGCCAGTAAACTTCATCCTTTCCTGCGTATTCCGTGAACCCATCAAGCTCCAGGGGACGCACTTTCAATTCACCCAACTCAGTAACATTTATGGACTTACTGAAATAATAATAGGCCTTGTTATTATTAATTTTGGCATAAACCGGTCTTGCCGAAATGATTCGTTTATTCTTCGAAACATCTACTTTGTATTCAAGATAGTACTCCCCTTTGCGATTAACAATATGTGGAAAAATATCAAACTGCACATCGCCGAGCGATGAGGAGGGCTCCTGGTAAAATAGGCAGGAAGGGAGCAGTAACATTAGCAATATGATTTTAAAAACCAGTCGATGATTATTTTTCATAATTTTACTTACATACAAGGTAAGTAAACAAATTCAATAGCAAAAATTTAAATATTCTTTGTTCCTTAGTTTCTTAGTAGCCTCAATAAATTCTATGCTACAAAGCAACAAAGAAACGAAGGGGAACAAAAATATTTTGAATATTTAAATAGATTTTATATTTTTGTTTCGTAAATATAAAATATAAATATGTCTACCTTCACAAGTTCATTACCTGACGATTTGTTAAACAAACTTACCGATGCAGCAAATGTTTTGTCATTGCCTAAAAACAAGCTTATAGAAAAAGCGCTGCGTATTTATTTGGATCAGCTTACTAAAGCCGCGTATATTAAGTCTTATAAACAGATGAGCGAAGACACAGATGTTTTAAATCTCGCGGAAGAAGGTATGGCAGAATACTTCCGGCAAATTACCCAACAGGAATGAAACAAGGAGAAATTTGGCAGGCTAACCTGAATCCTATTGAGGGAAGCGAGCAGGCCGGGTTCAGACCTGTACTCATAATAAGTGGAAACCTTGCAAATGAATATGCGCCGGTTATTGTGTGTTGCCCCTTAACCACAAAACTTAAAAATTACAAAGGTAATCCTATTCTTGAGCCCAATAAACAAAATGGGTTAAAAGTCAAATCTGAGGTCATGACTATTCACATCAGAAGTTTGTCGAAGAACCGACTTAAAAAACGGATTGGAGTGGTGCCAAAGGAAACAATACAACAATTGAAAGACACCTTGAATGATTTGCTGAATTATTGAAAGTCTTTATGTCCCCCGCAAGGAACTTAAGCAAAAACTTTTCTGATAAAATCATCCTGAAATATCTTCTTTTTATTTGCCATTCAACATTTTAGGCTTATATTCGCAGGCTTTTTTAAGCGAAAGGAGAACTTTTTAATTGTCACAAAACACTAATTTAACTTCCCCTGCTCCCGAAATGGATTTCGACTGGAGCATGGACAAAGCCGGATTTGGCGGCTACTCGCAAGAGGAACACCAAACGTTAACCAACCTGTATGAGAACACCCTGAGCGCCTTTACAGAAAGAGAAATTGTAAAAGGTACTGTGGTAGGTTTTACAGAAAAAGAGGTAGTTTTAAACATCGGCTTTAAGTCTGATGGCTTAATTGCCCGCACCGAATTCCGCGATATGCCCGATTTAAAAGTTGGCGATGTGGTTGAGGTATTGCTGGAAACCAAAGAAGACCCGATGGGTCAGTTGATTTTATCGCGCAAAAAAGCGGTAAGCGAGCGTGCCTGGGAGAATATCCTGGCAGCCAATGAAAATGATATTGTAGTTAATGGTTATGTAAAATCGCGTACCAAAGGCGGATTGGTTGTAGATGTAATGGGTATTGATACTTTCTTACCCGGTTCACAAATTGATACCAAACCGATTAAAGATTACGATGTGTATGTAGGTCAAACCATGCCTTTTAAAGTGGTTAAAGTAAATCATGCTTTCAAAAATGTGGTTATTTCACATAAAGTACTGATTGAAGAAGATATCGAAAAACAAAAATCAGACATTTTATCGAAATTGGAAAAAGGCCAGGTGCTTGAAGGAACTGTTAAAAACATGACTTCATTCGGCGTATTTATTGATTTGGGTGGTGTGGATGGTTTGTTACATATAACAGATATTTCGTGGGGTCGAATCAATCATCCCGAAGAAGTATTGAAGATGGATGAGAAAATTAATGTGGTTGTTTTGGATTTTGATGATGAGAAAAAACGAATCTCATTAGGATTAAAACAATTGGGTGCACATCCATGGGATAGTTTGGCAGAAAACTTACAAGTTGGTGCCAAAGTAAAAGGTAAGATTGTAAATATTGCCGATTACGGTGCATTCCTTGAAATCGCTCCGGGTGTTGAAGGTTTGATTCACGTAAGTGAAATGAGCTGGAGCCAGCATTTACGAAGCCCTCAGGATTTCCTGAAAATGGGTGACGAAATGGAAGCCGTAATTCTTACTTTAGAGAAAGAAGAACGCAAAATGTCGCTGGGCGTTAAACAATTAAAAGCCGATCCTTGGGTGAATATTCAGGAAAGATATCCTGTGGGTTCACGCCATAAAGGAGTTGTACGCAACATGACCAACTACGGTTTGTTTGTTGAACTCGAAGAAGGTGTAGATGGTTTGGTTCACGTTTCAGACCTTAGCTGGACCAAGAAAATCAAACATCCGAATGAATTTGTAAAAGTGAACCAGGAACTGGAAGTATTGGTATTAGAGGTTGATCTTGAAAACCGCCGCTTAAGTCTTGGACACAAACAACTGGATGAAAATCCTTGGGAAGCATTTGAGTCGTTATTCTCAGTAGGTTCAGAACATGAAGGAACCATTTTGAAAATTGAAGACAAGAGTGCAACCATCGCGTTACCTTATGGTGTTGAAGGTTATGCGCCTTTAAAGCAATTGCAGAAAGAGGATAAGAAAACCGCCAAGGAAGACGAGGTACTGATATTTAAAGTTACTGAGTTTAATAAAGAAAACAGACGCATCGTGTTATCGCATACAGCAGTTTGGAGAGAAGAAATTGAAGTGAAGAAAGAAGCTGAAGTGAAGAAAACCGAAGTTGAGAAAGAGAAAGTTGTTAAAGCCGTTAAGAAATCGAACGAAGCAAATGAAAAATCAACATTTGCCGACGTAGGTGGACTCGCAGAGTTAAAAGCAAAACTCGAAGGAAAATAACCGGAAGGTGGAAAAAAAATCCTGGCCATGGCCGGGATTTTTTTTGCATTCCAAATTGGAATCAGTATTTTTGATTGATGGAAGCGCGTGAACCGGATATGACTTTTTATGGGTACTCCTATGCTGATTATCTCACATGGACCATGCCAGATATGGTTGAGCTGATAAAAGGCCGGGTTTTTCGCATGAATGCTGCACCAAAGAGAATTCATCAGAAAATTTCAGCTATAGTATGTAATAAAATTTACAATTTTCTGGAAGACAAAAAATGTGAAGTTTATGATGCTCCCTTTGATGTTCGTTTACCGGTACATTCCAAAAAGAACGAAGACATCTTTACTGTGGTTCAGCCCGATATTTGTGTTATCTGTGATCCTGAAAAACTCGATGATGCAGGTTGTATTGGGGCTCCCGATTTGATTATTGAAATACTATCTCAGGGAAACAACCGCAAGGAACTTCAAAATAAATATGAAGTGTACGAAGAAAGAGGTGTTTTGGAATATTGGATTATCTCTCCAGATGGGCAAACCTTGCAGGTTAACACCCTGATTTATGGGAAATATAAGGCATCCAGATTATTTACTTCCGGTGATATTATTACTACTTCCGTTTTACCCGGATTTTCACTGAATCTACAGGATGTTTTTGACCATGTGAACACCTGATTTATCAAGAAAGTTTTGCTGAAAACAATATTATAAGAACCTATAAAATGAATTACTGGCTGGTTAAATCGGAACCCTCAACTTATAGTTGGGAGCAATTTGAAAAAGACGGAAAAACGGTATGGGATGGCGTGCGTAATTATGCCGCCAGAAATAACCTGAGAGCCATGAAAAAAGGAGATTTGGTATTGTGGTACCACAGCAATGAGGGAAAGGAAATTGTGGGCATCGCGAAGGTTTCAAAAGAATCATATCCCGATCCAACTACTGAAGACTCAGCCTGGCTGGTGGTTGAATTAAAACCATTTAAGAAGCTTAAAAAACCTGTAACACTTGAACAGATAAAATCCGATAAACGTTTGCAAAATATTGCACTGGTTAAAATCGGCCGCTTGTCGGTATCCCCATTGAAGCCAGATGAGTTTGATATTATCCTTGAATTGTCAGCAACAAAATAGTACATGTGTCATGATAAACCCATGTTTCAACTAAAAATAAAACAATATTCAAATATATTTCTCATATTTGGCCTTCATTAACCAGAAGTTCTAAGCCATGAACTCAAGAATAATACTAGAAAAAAAACAGCTTGATATCACTCTGAACCGATTGTGTTACGAACTCATAGAACGGCTGGGAGATTTTAAAGATACTGCTTTTATCGGCATGCAACCCCGTGGAATTTTCCTGTCGCGCCGCATCCGCGAAAAAATGATTGCCATCAGGGGACAGCAGGATTTTTTATATGGTGAACTGGATATCTCTTTTTACCGCGATGATTTTAGAAGAGGCAACGAACAAATTGTACCCAGTGAACTTAAAATAGATTTTACGGTTCAGGACAAACGAATTGTACTGATAGATGATGTATTGTATACCGGCCGTACAGTAAGAGCTGCACTCGATGCCATTACCGATTTTGGAAGACCCCGGAAAGTTGAACTATTGGTATTAATTGACCGCAAATACAGCCGGGATGTGCCCATACAGGCAAATTACATTGGTATGAGCGTAGATACAAGAACCAACGATAAAGTAAAAGTAGAATGGAAAGAAAACGGCAAAAAAGATGTGGTACACATGTTAACAAATGATTGATATTCCGCTCGTAAGGGCTGGCCTTTTGCCTGCCCTGCCCCGGATGTAACAAATTTATCAACGAACTAACAAAATAAAACAACCATAACAAAATGAAAAAATTTTCGCAAAGACATTTGTTAGGAATCAAAGATATTACCGCTGAAGATATCAATCTGGTATTTGAAACAGCTGATAATTTTAAATCTATTATTAACCGGCCCATTAAAAAAGTTCCTTCCCTGCGCGATGTTACTGTTGCCAATGTTTTTTTTGAAAATTCAACACGTACCCGAATTTCTTTTGAATTGGCCCAAAAGCGGCTGAGTGCCGATATTGTTAACTTTTCGGCTTCACAGTCATCGGTTACAAAAGGAGAAACTTTAATCGATACGGTAAATAACATTCTGGCCATGAAAGTGGATATGGTGGTAATGCGCCACCCTGCTCCGGGGGCATGCCAGTTTTTAGCCCGGCATGTAAGTGCACAAATTATCAATGCCGGCGACGGTACCCATGAACATCCCACGCAAGCCTTGCTGGATGCTTATTCGATACGGGAAAAACTGGGAAGTGTTAAAGGTAAAAAAGTAGTCATTGTAGGTGATATTACCCATTCCCGTGTGGCCCTTTCGAACATCTTTTGTCTGCAAAAATTAGGTGCTGAAGTTATGGTTTGCGGACCTACTACCCTGATTCCAAAACATATTAAATCGCTCGGAGTTCAGGTTGAACTCGACTTAATGAAAGCACTCAAGTGGTGTGATGTAGCCAATATGTTGCGTATTCAGCTCGAACGCCAGGATATCAAATATTTCCCGAGTTTGCGCGAATACAGCATGCTTTATGGCCTTGACAAAGAACGCCTGGATTCGTTGGATAAAGAAATTATTATTATGCATCCGGGACCGATTAACCGGGGTGTTGAAATTACCAGCGAAGTGGCCGACAGCAAACACAGCATCATCCTGGATCAGGTTGAAAATGGTGTGGCTACCCGTATGGCCGTGATGTATCTACTTGCCGGTCAACAGCCCGATTAAACGAAAACTTATCCAGGAAAAAAAGGGTGCTGCAATTACATCAATGGAATAATGAACATGCTGTACCATAATTAATACCGCAACAATTAAAGTTGCCACTGCAAAAATATATTTTAATGGAACAAAGGGTATGGCAAGGGTAAGAAGTGCCATTGTTGAAACGTGTCCCGAAAAAAACAAGTCTTTGGTGATTGCCTTACCACTGTAAAAAAACTGTGCCAAAAAAGGATCCTCCAGAGGAATAATAGAACGTTCGGGTTCGAGCGGAACCAAGTACAGGCAAACAATTCGGATCAGCACCAGCAGGCAATATGCCTGTAAGCATTTCATAAAAAGTAACGGATTGCTTATTAAATTAATAATCCCAATTATTATCACAGAATAAATCAGCAGAAAAATAATCACCGACATATTCCGCACCGGGATTTCGTTTAATATCAAATCGTTTATTTGATAACCCTGTACGCTTTGTATATAACTGAAGAATATGGGTATAAAAACACCAATTAATCCCAATATACCCAGTGTTGAAAACAGTTGAATAATAAAGGAATTTTGACTCAGAGCTTCCTTCCAATTTGTATTAAAAGTTGAAAATTGCGCCGGGAATAAAAACCGTAAAAGCATATTCTTCATTTTATTGAACCCGAATTATTTTAACCATTTTGTTTGTTTATACCATGTAATTGTTTCCTGTATGCCTTCATTTAAATTATATTCAGGCTTAAAATTGAGTTCATCAATCAGTGGCTGTATATCACATTGCCAGTTTGTGCATTCCAGCTCATTTATTTTATCGTAGTTTAACAAGGCTTGTTTTCCGCTGATGTATTTTGTTGACTCACTGATAATGGCAATTAATCTTACAAGCCCGATAGGAAAGGATATCCTTAGGGTTCTTTTTCCCAGTTGTTTTTTGATAATATTGCCCAATATTTTGCCGTCATATACATTTCCATCAGATACAAAATATCCTCTGTTTATAATGCCTGATTCCATTGACTGAAATACTGCTTTTACCAAATCTTTTACATAAATAAAAGTAAGGTGTTGCTTTTTAAATCCTACAAATAACTCAATATTATTATTAATCATTTTAAATACAGTAAACAGATCTTTTTCGCGGGGTCCGTATACTGCAGTGGGTCTGATAATGATGTGCGGAAAGTTGGGAAGTGTGTTTAAATATTTTTCCGACTCAAGTTTGCTCCTTCCATAGGCAGTAAGCGGACGAGGTGTGTCTGATACCTGAACCGGGTTCAACAATTCCGGATCCCCTGGTCCGTATGCCGCAAGACTGCTCATGTAAATGAATTTTTCGGGAACCTTTTTCTGACTGATTAAAGCATCAATAATATTTTTGGTGTATTGATAATTGGAGGTAAAATAATCTGCTTTTTTAGGAGCTCTTGTAAGTCCGGCATTGTGAATTATATAATCGAATTGTGGCAATTCAGAAATTTTTTGATTTAACAAATCTGGATTTGAAAAATCGAGTTCAGTTAATTTTATTCTTGAATCTGAAAGATATTTTGTACTGCTGGATTTTCGAATACCTGCATAAACTTCATAATCTCTTTTTAAGGCTTCCTCCACTAAAAAACTTCCAATAAACCCGCTCGCGCCGGTTATGAGTATTTTTTTCATGTTTGATTATAAAAGTTTGGCATAAGACCTTCTTCTTAAATGCTGGCGCGGTTCATAATCTTTAAACAACAGGTATGAACTCTTATTGTTTTCGAGCGCATGACTCGTGATGGCAGTTTTAACGCCGTTATCAATATAAGCCTGCATCATTTCCGAAAAAAATATTGCGGGGATTCCCTTGTTTTGATATCCGGGTTTCACGCCCTGTAAAAGCAGATCTACTTTATCATTTTTACGCATCGCTTTTAAAATATGTATAAATCCGGTTGGGTACAGTTTCCCTTTTGCTTTAATCATGGCTTCAGATAAAGATGCAAAGGATACCCCGAAGCCTACTACATCATCCGCCTCATCCAATACAATACTCACATAAGCCGGATTTACCATTGAAAAATATTGTTTGATATAAAAATCAATCTGCTTTTCGTTAAGCGGAGAATAACCGTATAACTCTTTAAAGGCACTATTCAGTGTATGAAACATTTTTTTTGCATAGGGCAATAATTCTTTAGCCTTTTTTATTTTAAGCGGCCTCAAACCATATTTCTTCTGAACCAACTCCGACATACGAATTAATTTCTCCGGTACTTTGTCAGGAACTTTTAATTCAAATTGTATCCAGTCGGCCTCTTTTTCAAATCCAAAATTTTCGATATGAACCGGGTAATAGGGATAATTATAAATAACCGCCTGGGTACCTGTTTCTCCAAAACCTTCAACCAGCATTCCCTCCAAATCCATATCAGTAAATCCCATAGGTCCCTGAATTTTAGTCATCCCTTTTGATTTGCCCCAATCTTCAACTGTTTTAATTAATGCAGCAGAAACTTCGGTATTATCCGTAAAATCTACCCAACCAAAACGAACGATTTTTTCATTCCATACTTCATTGGCCTTCCTATTAATAATACCTGCAATTCTACCGGCAATTTTATTGTTATCATAAGCCAGCCAATACTTTGCTTCACAAAATTCGAATGCAGGATTTTTATCCGGTTTGAGAACCGATTTTTCGTAAACATGAAGTTGTGGAACCTTGAATTTATTTCCTTTGTATAGCGCATCCGGAAATCTGATAAACTCTGATAATTGCTTTTTTGTTTGAACTTCCTGTATCTCAACCATAATATTTATATTGACCGGATTAAACGTATTGAACCCCTGATAATCAGAAAAATAATGCAAAATAAAATATTGATCAAGGCTTAAATATTTTCAAGAACTTCCTGAGTTTCCAGTATGCCCAGTTTAATGGCAGCCTTATTCATTTTTTGAACTGCAGTTTCTATTTGTTGCAGGGTATGCGTTGCCATTAACGAAAAACGGATTAGTGAAGAATCGCTTCTAACGGCAGGAGACACAATGGCATTTACAAATACACCATCATCCAGCAACATCCGGGCAAGCGTAAAGGTTTTCACATCATCCCGCACATAAATGGGAATAATGGGTGTTTCGGTTTTTCCAATATCAAATCCAAATTCTTTAAGGCGGCGCATCGCGTAATGGGTATTTTCCCATAAGCGTACCAATCTTTCGGGCTCGGCTTTTAAAATTTCAAGTGCAGTAAGCGCACTGGCTGCATTGGCAGGAGAAATACTGGCACTGAAAATAAGCGAGCGTGAATGATGCATCAGGTAATTAATAGTTGCTGCATCACTCGCAATAAACCCGCCCACACTGGCAAGTGACTTACTGAAAGTTCCCATAATAATATCTACCTGATCTGTTAATCCGAAGTGTGCTGCGGTTCCCTCCCCATTTTTGCCCAGTACCCCAATTGAATGTGCTTCATCAACCATAATGCTGGCTTCATATTTTTCTGCAATTTTAACCAGTTCGGGCAAGTTAACAATGTCACCCTCCATACTAAAAACACCGTCAACAATAATCAATTTATTTTTGTCCTGAGGAAGTGCTTTTAATTCCCCATCAAGTGAATCAACATCATTGTGCTTGTACTTAATCACCTTTGAAAATGAGAGCCTGCAACCATCTATAATCGATGCATGGTCATACTCATCAATAAGTATATAGTCGTGCCGGCCTGTAAGTGCCGAAGCGGCTCCCAGATTTGCCTGAAATCCCGTGCTAAAAACAATGGCAGCTTCTTTGCCTACAAAATCGGCCAATGCTTGCTCCAGTTCGAGATGCAAATCAATGGTTCCATTTAAAAAGCGCGAACCGGCACAACCGGTTCCATATTTTTTAATGGCATTTGCTGCTGCTTCTTTTGTTTTGGGGTGATTGGTAAGTCCCAGGTAACTATTCGAGCCAAACATTTGAACCTTTTTTCCATTAACTTGAATTTCAGGATCCTGAGCCGATTCAATGGGATTAAAGTAGGGGTAAAAACCTTGTTTCTTTACTTCCTGTGGAGCAACATATTCACTCAGTTTTTTTTGTAATGGCTTCATTTTATTGATATTAATTGGTAGGGTATATGAATACAATTCATCAAATCGAAACTAACTACGGTAAACAGGTGCCAAAATGATTATAATCAATTCTTATTTTGATTTTGGTCATTTAAGCTTAATAAATAATTGGTTAAGGCCCAAATCTACTCTCGCATATTGAGAGCAGGCTTACTAATGGGTATTTCAAATTTTATTACTTTCATTTTTAATTTGATTTTAGATTATATATGTAAAACTGAATTAAATGAATTTTATAAAAATTGTGTGACTCAAAGATAATTTGAATTCCTTTAATTTTTTCTCTTTTTTTTAAAATTTGTTTTCAATACTATTGTTTTTAATTAATTAATCTGCCAGCGCTTGAAAATTCAACCGGTTCTGTTAAAAAAAAATCTATGCATTATAACAGGTTTGCTTTGCCTGCTGGCAATCCTTTTTAACCTTTATTACCTGCTAAATACACGTCAATCCTTACTTTCTGATTATCTGAACCTGAACTCCTGTTTTTATAAAAGCCATACTTTTGCCGAAAACTTTTTCAATGAAAATACAAAAAAAACGGGCAATGTTTTTTCTATTATCTCCCTGATTGTCAATTTTCTTTTATTGAATATCCTGTTAAAAAAATACAAAAGGTTCAAATCTGAACCTAAAACAGTAATTCATCTTCAATTTGAAAGGCTTCAAATTCCTTATTATTTTGCAATTTTATTATTTTCATTCGCTGCCTGGTTATATGGCGTGCTGTTGGTTCCTGTGAGTTATGATGAAGTATTTTCGGCCATGCAGGCAGCAGGTTTGCCTTTGTTTCAAACTATATCCTATTATATGCTACCCAATAACCATATTGGTTTTAATGCACTCAACAGCATATTTTTCTTTTGGATGGATGACAAAGTGATGAGTGGAAAAATAATCTCTTTGCTTGCATTTGTTTGCTGGAACCTCGCAGCTTATATAGCTTTAAACAAACTTATGGGTTCAAAACCTGTAGCGCTTTTAGGAACGCTGGCTTTGGCCCTTCAATTTCCGGTATGGGGATTCGCCTTTGAAGCCCGGGGCTATGAGCTCTATGGCTTGTGTATATTTATTTCTTTTCTGAGTTTGGCTGCCTATGCAAAAAGTTCCAGCAACTACTGGCTTTTGTTGAATGGCTTCGTATCGGTTTTGGGTTATATTTGTTTACCTACCTTTATGTATATGCATCTTAGTCAGATTTTTTTTGGAATCTGGCTTGCCCTGCGTTCAAAAACATTTCCACTTGCTTACTTTACCTGGCAGTTTTATATTGGCGCAGGCACCTTTCTGTTGTACCTGCCGGCACTATGCTATTCAGGTATCCATGCATTTACACAAAATAAATATATGCATGCAATGGATGTTACTTATTTCGATTTTATCCTCAAAACCCTGCAAGGACTTTCCTCCTATCTTAATTATGCCATTTCAAATAATTCGGTAGGGAAAATATCTATTGGAATATTAATCGCAATATTGCCTTTGTTATTACTGTTCAGTAAAAAATTCAGGCATAAAGAATTTCTGATACTTTTTATTTTATTGTGTGCGGCCACCTTTGCATTAATTGTAATTATGCGCCGGCATCCTTTTCACCGCAATCTTGCAGGCCATGGCTATATCATGCTTTTTGTTGCCATTTATGTTGTTAACTTTATACTGAACCAATTGAGTCAGTTTCTCAAAAACAGCAAACTTATTGCATATGGAATGCCTGTATTACTAATTGCTGTAATTACTTTTTCCATTGTAAAAAATCCACAGCAGTTTAATTTTTTCCTGTATTTCGATGATTTAAATTTAAACAAGGCGAATGCCCTGCAAATAATTGAAAAAATACCTGCAGGAAGCACCATCACCTGCTCCGATGGCTGTTTTTTTTATCCCTATTGGACCTCGCAAAAACAAATTAAAAATATCAAATGTGGTTTAAACCAGGCAAGCTATTATCTGATACATTCTTATGAAACATTACCCAATGATTTATTAAAAAAATATGAACTCAAACAACAGGTAAATGATTGTTTGATTTATACGCTGAAATGATTTCTACCACAAAACATGATCTATATCATGGTATTTGGCATTTTTAAAGAATAGCATTGCCACAATACTAATTTTCGCTAAATATAAACCAAACATTTTAAGCTTATGCCTATTTATCGTCACGAAGGCCTGATACCATCAAAACGTCATTCTGTTTTTCGCCAGCCAAATGGGCAATTATACCACGAAGAATTATTTGGAACAGAAGGTTTTTCCGGCATGTCGTCACTGGCATATCACCTGTATCCGCCAACAATGGTTAAAGAGCATGGAAAACCTTTTTCTGTAAGGCCTGAAATAGCCATAGAAGACAATCTTCAAAACCGCAGCTATTTAACCTTTAATGTGAAGCCTGAAGATGATTATATAAAAAGCAGAAAAATACTTTTTGTAAATAATGATATGACGATTGGCGTTGCCGCTCCTTCAAAAAGTACGGATGATTATTTTTTCAAAAATGCCGATGCCGATGAAATGATTTTTGTTCACAAAGGTTCAGGTATGTTAAAAACCATGTATGGAGAGATAGAATTTGAATATGGCGACTATCTGATTATTCCCCGGGGTACGATTTACCAGCTTCAATTTAATACCACCGAAAACAAGTTTTTAATTATTGAATCTTTTGGGCCCATTGAAACTCCCAACAGATATCGCAATCATTACGGACAGTATCTGGAACATTCACCATTTTGTGAGCGTGATTTTAAATGGCCCAAAAACTTTGAAACAATTGACAAACATGGAGATTTTCTGATTAATATTAAAAAGCGCGGGCTCATCTATCCATACATATATGAAAATCATCCGTTTGATTTGGTGGGATGGGATGGATATAGTTACCCCTATGCCTTTTCAATTTTTAATTTCGAACCCATTACCGGCCGCATTCACATGCCCCCTCCGATTCATCAAACATTTCAGGGCAAAAACTTTGTGATTTGTTCATTTGTACCGCGCCTTTATGATTACCATCCCGATGCAATTCCTGCTCCATACCACCACAGCAATGTAGACAGCGATGAACTGCTGTATTATGTGGATGGCGATTTTATGAGCCGCAACAATATCCAAAAAGGGCAGATTACCCTGCACCCCGGCGGTTTGCCTCATGGTCCGCACCCGGGTGCCATAGAGCGAAGCATCGGCAAAAAAGAAACCAATGAGCTTGCCGTTATGATTGATCCTTTTAATCCGGTTCAAATAACCAAAGAAGCGGTGAATATTGAACTGGAAGATTATTATCTGTCGTGGAGCAGCAAAAAAGTTTTGGAAAACAATATTGCATAACACTTCAAAATAAAAATTTATTACCGTTTTAACATCCGTAAAAATTTTACCTATTGGGGGTGCCAAAATTTTTGATAAAGCCCGGGATTTTTTACCCTCATTTCCCATTTTCCATTTTCCATTTCTAACTAAATTGCCTTTCTTTGCTTAACTTGCATGTTAAGATTAACAATGAATCCAAATACTATAAAACAACTTGCCGCGGAGCAGGCTCATAAATTACAGGATATACGCAGGCATTTGCATAGCCATCCGGAGCTTTCGTTTAAGGAATTTGAAACAGCAGCTTTTATAAAACTGCATCTCGGGAAAATGGGTATAAGCAAAATAAAATCTGTTGCCAATACAGGTTTTGAAGTATTAATAGAAGGCAGAAATCCGGCTAAAAAAACCATTGCACTGCGCGGAGATATGGATGCGTTACCCATAGTGGAAACAAACAATGTTGATTACAAATCTAAAAATGTGGGCATCATGCATGCATGCGGACATGATGTGCATACTACTTGTTTGCTCGGTGCGGCAGGTATTCTGCAACAGCTAAAAAATGAATTTGAAGGAACGGTTAAATTAATTTTTCAACCCGGCGAAGAAGTGATTCCCGGTGGAGCTACCTTAATGATTAAAGAAGGTATTTTGAATAATCCCAAGGTTGAAGGAATCTTTGGTCAGCATGTAATGCCACTGATACCTGTTGGCAAGGTTGGATTTAGAAGCGGTTTGTATATGGCCAGTACCGATGAGTTATACATGACCATTACAGGCAAAGGCGGACATGGAGCCATGCCCCATTTGTGTATTGACCCGGTTGCGGTTATGGCCCAGATCATTACTGGATTGCAGCAAGTGGTAAGCCGGCAGGCTAATGCAATTATTCCAAGCGTATTGAGCTGGGGAAAAGTAATTGCAAACGGGGCTACCAATGTAATTCCGAATGAAGTTTATATGGAAGGCACCTTTAGAACCCTGGATGAAAAGTGGCGTGAAACAGCCCACAAGAAAATGATGCAGGTTGCAACAAATATTGCAGAAGCATTTGGAGCTACCATTCAATTCGAAATCAGAAAAGGTTATCCCTTTTTAAAGAATGAACCCCTGCTTACAGCACGCGCAAAGTCATATGCCGAAGCTTATCTGGGAAAAGAAAATGTAGTGGATTTAGACATCTGGATGGCAGCCGAAGATTTTGCCTATTACAGTCAGGAAGTACCAGCCTGTTTTTACCGGCTGGGAACCCGCAATGAAGCAAAGGGAATCACTTCAGGCGTACATACTTCAACCTTTGATATTGACGAAGATGCTTTGGTTATTGGAGCCGGGCTGATGGCTTTTATTGCATTGCAGGAGTTGGGTTAAAGGCGATTATTTTTTCTTTGTTGAAAATCTTTTTTTTGGATGTCTCATTGCATGTATGAAACGATAGATAACTATTTCAGCAGAATCCAATTCAAACCTGCTCAAGAACAACAATACGATACTTCATCCAGGTAGATTTTTCAATACTTTTTTACGTACCTCGCTCCTTGTATAGGTTTTTGCTTTACCGCTTTTATATTCTGCTTTGCGTTCATTCAAAATATTCTTATCATCATCATTTAATTCATAATCGAAGGATTCAGAACGCATATTGATTATAGTATATAATGCTTCCAAAAACGACTTGTCCTGTATGCCGTCCAGTGCCTTTGTTATTTCGCTTTTAAAATTGCTGTGGTCATCATTTGCTAATTATTTTCAAAGATATACTTTTTATTTTAACAGAAAAACTAATGTGCAGGCATCTACATTTTAGTGATTTTTTCAGAAAAAAGCTAGTACTTGAAGGTTCTGGATTTACCTAAGTATAGGTAAATCGAGAATCCGGTTTTACGTTCAATTTTTTATGTTTGAATATCGGGGTCGGGGTCCCGTATTCCAACTATTCCATCAACAAAACTTTCTCAACCTGTTTTGCTCCTTTAGCATCGGTGATTTCTAATATATAAATACCTGCAGGCAATTCATCAAAACTGTATTTGTGATTGCCGGGATTTAGATTAAATGTGCGAATTTCCTGTCCGCTTTGGTTGATGAGGCGTGCTGTTAGTGTGGGTTCAGAGCTGTCAATAAATACTATTTTTGAATTGATCAAATGGCTTACCCTTGCAAGCTTTTCTTCGTTGCGGGTTGAACCAATTGAAATGATTTGTGAGTATTGAAAAACGCCGTTTAAATCAATTTGCTTTAGGCGATAATATAAGTGATCCTGCTGTGCATCAGTATCGATGTACAAATATTTTTGAATGGTGTTCGTGTTGATTTTTCCAGCCTGGAAAAACAGGTGCTTAAATTGAATGCCGTCAATGCTCCTTTCAATTTCAAATCCTTTGTTGTTTTGTTCTGATGCGGTACTCCAGTTTAATTGAACGGTTTCGGGGCTTGTGCGATGTCCGGTAAAGCTTGTTAATACTACGGGCATAGCCGAATTGGTTGGACCCAGTATCTCAAAATCATCAATGGCCATACCGGCATCAGTTACCCCAACATCGGATTTAAATACAATGCGGAAACATACTTTATTATTGCCTGCCAGCGATGAAAAAACATAACTCATTTGGGTGAATGAAGTTCGGGTTGCATTGAAATAGGGTTCATTGATTGGGAAGGCTGTATTATTTGCTGTATTGGCAAAATCATACCAATTGGTTTGCACCGTGCTGCCCAGTTTGGTCCAGGTATTTCCAGAATTCAAACTGTATTCTACAATATAACCATCATACGCGATTTCAAACTTATTTTTTGTTTTGAACCTTAATGTATACGCGCCGGATGCGGTGCAATTAAAACTGGGTGAATACAACCTGGCATTGTTATTATCTGCATAATTACCGGTAATTCCGGTTACCCATGCAAAGCTTCCACTCGCTGTTCCGCTTTTTGCAGCAACAGATGAACTGCCTCTTTCAAAACCCACTCCACTGATTATTTCTCCGCCAAAATCAGCTGGGTTCACATCAAAATTACCCCCTGCTGCAAGTGTGTATGGAACCGCACGATAAGGTAAAATTTGAATATAACTGTTAATGGTTTTTGAATAGGCTCCGCCATTTATGGTAAGAGTGATATTGTAGATTCCAGCCGCCGAATATTGCTTTACCGGATTTTGCAGCGTGCTCGTAGTTGCATCCCCAAAATTCCAGCTATAACTGGTGGCCCCGTTTGATGCACTTGTGAAATTGATAGACTGACCAATATAGGTAATGGTTTTGTTTGCGGTAAAATCGGCAAAGGGAGGCGCAAATGCATTGCTGGTAAATAAACCTCTTCCGTGGGTTGCGGCAACCACCTGCTTATCGAAACCACGCATTTGCAGCATATCGGTTCTTACATTGGCAAAGCCGCTGTTGCTGGGTTGCCAGTTTGTTGTGGTACCCCGTATCGAATCGGTTGTCCATACGCCCAACTCGGTAGCAATCATGAGCTGCCAGTTTTTATTGGGATTAAACTTAGCCCAACGTATGGGCATATCGGGCAAATTGCCTTCAATGCTGGTCCAGGTAAAGCCATTATTTTTTGTTTCCCAAATACTGTTCACCCCATAGTTTGAATAAGTAGCAATAAGATGCGCATCATCTCCGTTTTCTACTTCAATGCACGAAACACTTCCGGTAGGCATTCCTTTTCCATTGTTTAAAAACGAATCCACATGCGCTGTTAGATGTGCATCATCCACCCGGATTACCCGACCTCCACTGGTACCAAAAAACACCCGGTTATTGGTATTGGGTGATACTTTTGCGTGAGTTAACTTAACGCTGTTAAATAAAGGAACCGTAACTGTAGTAAGGGTATTTCCGGTTTGCGGATTTTCCCAACGTTGATAGGTGCCCGCGTTTCCACACATATACATTTTATTGTTGATGTCGTCGTAATCAGTTGGACTGATAAATGAACCCACATTGCCCCCGGGGTTTAACGCATTGCTAAAGGATGCACCTCCGTTTGAAGAGCGGAAATAAGAAGTATATACATAAGAGGTAAACCAGTAACTGGGCTGGTCCTGATCGATATGACAAAATGCACCGTCACCTCCGGTTACTTCAGTAGTTGCGTTCATCCCCGGGGAACCAAAACTATGTGAACCATTATCCTGTGCACCTGCTATATATTGATTCGACCCGCCATTGGGATGAATATCGCAGGCATAAAACTGAGTGGTATTGTAGTTGTTTCCTTTGCTTGTAATAGTTGGTGAAGCAGCCGTAAAATTTGTACTGCGGTATACACCACCATCATTCGAAAAATAACATACTGATGAATTCCCAGGTTCAAAATATGCGTAATGCTGATCGGCATGTACTTCCTGAAACCCGAATCCACCATACCAGTGTGAAAGTTGTGTCCAGCTTGACCCGCCATTGGTAGTTTTAAATAAATCAACCCCGCCTGCTGCAACTACATTTGTATTATTTGGGTCAACCACCAAACTTAAATCATACCAGGCCTGACCCCTGCTAAAGTCCTTATAATTTGTACCCGATACCGAAACACCTCCATCTGCGTCTATTGGATGAGCAGGCACAGTATCCCAGGTAACTCCGGCATTTGACGATTTGATAATGGACTTAATTCTGTTTCCAAATTCAACCAACGCGTAAATAACATTTGAATCATTGGCAGCCATGGCTATTTCCATTTGATTTTTACTCACGTATGCCGGAACCGTTAATGGGATTGTCCATGTTGTTCCATTGTTAAAAGATTTATGTATAGAACCATTAGTGCCGCCCGACATGGTTGCGTATAAAGTACCATTGTAAGCTCTTTCTATATCCCAGCAAATGTTTCCACTTGAAGATGAAATTCCAGTGCCTAAAACAACCGTAAAAGTGCTGCCACCGTTTATCGAGCGGAACAAACCACTTTTGGTGGCTACAAAAACAGTATCTCCGTTGCCTAATGAAAATACTTTCTGACAATAGTAGTAACTTGAATTATTGGTTGCAGTTAATTGCGTCCAGGTATTGCCTCCGTTGCTACTTTTCCAAACTCCTAAACCTCTAACCGCATCCGAATTTCCATTTCCCTCACCTGTACAAAAATACATAATCTGTGGGTTGGTGGGCGCCTGGTCTATATGTGTCAGGGCAATACTTTGAAAGAAATCATCTTTTACTACCCACACCGGATTTGTTGCCGTGATATCTGTTGTTTTCCATAAACCGCCTCCAACACTACAAGCCCAAACGGTTTTACGGGTGGCATCATTTAAATCAACCAACAAACTGCGCGTTCTGCCCGGACAATTATTCGGCCCTCTTTCTGTCCAGATAACACCCGGTATGGCAGCTTTGCCCAATCCCTGATTCCTGAATAAAGACTGCTGATACAGCCATGCCTGATACAATCGTTCTCTGGGAACAATTCCCAATGCAGGGTCTTTGGTTAATTCGAATTCCTGCTGCCAGGCCAGATCCATTCTGTCGCGTAAAGGAATTTTTTTAACCTGGGTAACAAAATATTTTTCGAACAGGGTTCCTTTAAAACCAGGTTCAAAAAAATGTTTTGAAAAGGGTACAATAATAATTAATACAGCCAGAAATGATATAAGATTGTAAAGTTTTTTCATTCAACAGAAATTTAAAAGCGAATGTATGGATTTTTTACAAAATAAACATTGATAAATATGTGTATATAATGAGGTAATTGGGTTGCAGTTTACGTTTATCAACAGTTCTTTAATTCAGCGCATTTTTTTATTTCAGGCTTTGCCCCTATTTTCGAAATCTATGAGAAAAATAATTTTACTTTTATTGTTGGGTTTGAACCTGAATTTAACAGCCCAGACATTTGAATACCGCAGTGCCGAAAATCCGTATTACTGGAAAAACCGAATGCCGGATGCTGCCTACTGGCAACAGGATGTGCATTATAAAATAAATGCCCGCCTGGATGATTCGGCAGACATTGTTGAAGGATTTGAAATATTAAAATATTATAACAATTCACCGGATACCCTCTGGTTTTTATATTTTCATTTATATCAAAACGCTTTTGTAAAAGGCAGCTACCTGGAAAGCTTAAATAAAGCCAATCATTTTAAACAGAAGTTTGGCAAATATGAAAATACCGGCAAAGGTACTGAGATTATTTACCTGGCAGTTAATGAAGTAAATGGCAACCGGTTTTCGAATACAAGTAGTGATAATTTTACAGATGGTAAAGGGCAATCAAATTTTGAAATTGATAATTCTATTATGAAGGTAGTATTGCCTGAACCCCTGTTACCAAACGCTTCCTGTGAACTCAGCATTAATTTTAAAACCTACTTTGATGCGGGCGGGAACCAACGCCGACGCATGAAAATGTTTACCGATGCGGCCGGAAATAAACAATATGACGGGGTGCATTGGTATCCGCGAATATGCGTTTACGATCGTAAGTTTGGATGGGAAACCGACCAGCACCTGGGCAAGGAATTTTATGGCGATTTTGGCCAGTTTGAAGTAGCAATTACCCTGCCCAATAATTACCTGATGGAGGCTACCGGTGAACTGCAAAATGAAGCTGAAATGTTACCTGCAAATTTAAGGGCTCAACTCGACATAAAGAACTTTGCCAAAAAGCCCTGGGAAGAAAAAGCCAGCACGATTATTGCCCGAAACGGCAGTTTTAAAACCTGGAAATACCGCTCGGTAAATACACATGATTTTGCCTGGACTGCCGACCCAACTTACCGTTATGGCGAAGTGGTTTTATCACTTCCGGGTAATCCCAATAAAAAAGTTCGTTGTATTGCTTTGGTTCAGGAACCCCATGCAAGTGGTTGGCAGGATGCTGCATTTTTTACATCAAAAATTATTGAAACCTATAGCAGGGATATTGGTGTTTATGCTTACCCCAAAATGGTTTGTGCCGATGCACGCGACGGAATGGAATACCCTATGCTAACCCTTGACGGGGGCAGCAGTCCGGGTTATTATGGGTTGATTGCCCATGAAGTAGGTCATAACTGGTTTTTTGGAATGGTGGGCAATAATGAAACATACAGGGCCAGTTTGGATGAAGGGTTTACGCAGTTTTTAACCCACTGGAGCATGAGCAGGTTAATAATCGAAAAAATAAATCCCAACAAAAAATCTACTTATATCAATAAATATTTCAAACCTATGCCTTCTTTGGATCAAACCATAATGATTGGTTATATACGGGATGCGATAAATGAAAACGACGTGCCTTTAAACACCCACAGCGATGATTTTAACGGTGCTCTAAATCATGGCGGGGGTTATGGGCATGTGTATTATAAAACGGCCACCATGCTATATAATCTGCAATATGTTTTGGGGAATGAATTATTTTTACAGGCCCTGCAGCATTATTTTAACCAATGGAAAATATGCCATCCATATTTCGAAGATTTCAGAGCAAGTATTATGCAATATACGCATACCGATTTAAACTGGTTCTTTGATCAATGGCTAGAAACCACAAAGCGTATTGACTATGGTTTCGATAAAATGAATCGCATAAATAAAGATTCTGTTCAGCTCACTTTTAGCAGAAAAGGCAGCATGCAAATGCCTGTTGATTTTGATATCATAAACAAAGATTTATCAAGGCAGTCTTATATTATTCCAAATACTTATTTCGCAAAAAACACTGGAGCCAAAGTATTGCCTGTTTGGAAAGGATGGGGCATGTTAAATCCAACGTATACCGTCACCATTCCATACAAACACGAAATCAGAAATATTGTAATTGATCCCACAACCCGACTGGCTGATATCAACCAGTTAAACAACAGCCTTCGTTGCCCGGTGCTGTTTACTTTCGACCATCAGTTAAATAATCCATTGGATAGAAGGCACTATATTTTAAAATGGCGGCCCGATATCTGGTACAATAATTTCGATGGCATTAAAGCGGGTCTGCATGTAAATGGAAATTATATGAACCAAAAACATGTGTTTAAATTTACTGTTTGGTATAACAAAGGTATTGCCAGTAATTTTATGAGCAATGCAAATATTTTACCTTTTAATTCATATGATGTTATTTACCAAAAAAGTCCATCAATATACCCTTTTCATTATTCGCTTTCCTACAAACACCGCATTGCAAAATTTCTGGATATTAATTTTCAATCGCGTTTATTGGATGGGATCTTTTTGAATCGGATAGGCCTTGAAAAAACACGGGGAAATACCAGTTATCGTTTGTTTGTTAAAAGCATGCAAAGACATCAGTTATATTATCTGCCCGCCTATCAGCCCATTGATATTCCTGGTGCATATTTTTATCCCAATCTCTCTTCATACAGGCAATGGAACAATACGCTGAATATAGAAATTGAACATGCATATAAAGCATTATTGGGTTCCGGTAAACTATTGGCAGGATTAAAAACCAATACTTTGTTTTCCGATTTTGATTATGCAACGGCATATCTTCAGATTATTCAAAACAATAACCTGAGCAAGTTTGAAATCAGAACCCGCTTGTTTGGCCAAATAATGACTGGAAGTAATTTTGCTCCTGAATCTCAACTTTATCTGGCCGGAGCCAATCCTGAGGAAATGATAGAAAACAAATACACCCGCTCGGCAGGCGTATTGCCGGCTGCTGGTTTTTTATATGGCACTGAACCCAATTATATGCAGGCAGGTGGCGGCTTGAACCTAAGAGGCTATGCTGGCTATCTGATGCCGGTAACTAAATATGGTGAACAATACTTTTTATACCGGGGCAATTCGGGAGCATCTGTTAACATTGAAATGGATTACGATAAATTCATTCCATTTAAACCCAGGTATTTCTCAAATTATTTACATATTGACAGTTATTTATTTTTTGATGCCGGTTTTATTAGAGCAAACAATATCGGTCCGATTGATGGTAACAATGGATCAATTGAGCGTGTAATTACTCCAATTTTAGCCTGTGGCGGGGCCGGTTTTGCCTTAACAATAAAAAAATGGGGAATTCTGGAAGAAATCAAGCCGCTTACCATTCGTTTTGATATGCCATTATACCTGAGTAATGCACCATATACTGAACAAGAAAATTTTAAATTCAGATATCAGTTTGGAATTCAAAGGTGTTTCTGATTTATTTAAATATGAAAACAAAATTATTATGCATGGCTTTATTTTTATTTATGCAGGCGGCCATTGCCCAGGATGACAGTACCGAACAGGTTAATCGTCAGAAAGGAGAGCCCTTGGAAGGAATGGACATGACCTGGTTAAACGGTGGCGACAGGCGATCTTCGCCTACACTTGCTGGCAAATATTTTACACCTACCGTTATGCTGGACGCCAATTATACCTATTCATTTAACAATCCGATTGATAATACGGTTGTTGGTTCAACCGCGCTGGCAAGAAATAATGAGATGCAGGTTTCTGCCGTTTATTTGGGCGGCGATTTTACCTTTAATGGAGCAAGAGCTCATATTGTGACTCAGTTCGGAACCCGGTCAATCCTGGTTCCCAGAAACGATTACAGTGTTTATCATGGACAGTATCAGCTTGCGGATGTGTATCGTTTTTTAGCTGAAGCCAATGCAGGATATCATTTTAAAGTACTATACGGTGTAAATGTGGATGCCGGAATGTTTATGTCGTATATTGGATTAAATTCATATTACCAAACTGAAAACTGGGAATACCAGGCTTCTTTTACTTCTGATAATACTCCTTGGTATTTTAATGGAATGAGAATTCAGATTTTTGCTACTAAAAAATTAAAAATAGAACCCTGGATTATTAATGGCTGGCAAAGTTATGGCATGTTTAACAAACAACCGGGTATTGGCGGTAACATAAGCTGGTGTCCAAACGAGAATATTAAATTAATAACCAATAATTACTATGGTGCCGATGCCGCAGGAATTCCTTCGCGCAAAAGGTTTCATACCGACAATAGCTTTTTACTTCGTTATTATAATGTACCCTCTTCTAAGAAAATTAGTAAAATGGCATTTTCGATTACCGGCGATATAGGATTTGAAAAAGGAGGTGGGGTAAATGGATTTAAAAACGGCAATGCAACACAAGGTCCGGCACAATATTTTTTAAGCTTGATGGCATATAACAGGGTATGGTTTGCAAAAAATAAATTTGCATGGACAGCAGGTGGCGGATATATGAAAAATCCGGGACGCTATTTGGTTTTATATCCAGCCGGTGATGCAAGCCCTTTGCCAAATCCAACCAATCCCACAACAATATCCGGAACCCATCCATTTAGTGCAAATGCAGGAGATCCGTTTGAAGGATGGGATGTTTCAACCAATATTGATTGGATGGCAAATGAACATATATTGTTTCGTTTTGAATATGTACATCGCGAATCCAGTGTACCTTATTTTGCAGGCAGAGGTGGTGTTACCTCGCCAAGCGGATATACAACTACGCCATTAACCCCAGGTTGGGTACCTGACCTTGTTAAATCAGAAGACCGGATAATTTTTGCCTTACTCTTTCGCCTATAAAACATCTGGTTTAAAAGGTTGATGCCAATGGCTTCTTGTTATTTAAAGCCATTATCTTAAATTGTACAAAAATTTTAAAGAGAACTGCCTGTGTCGGAAAACTTTGCCGTATTTGTTAATGTTATTATTCCGCTGCATATCAGTCAGCTTTATACATACCGGGTGCCCAAAGAATGGGAAGCTGAAATAGCTGTTGGAAAAAGAGTAGCCGTTCAGTTTGGCAGCAAAAAAGTGTATTCGGCGCTCGTTCAAAGTATCCATCATCAACCTCCCCTTAAATACGAAGCAAAATACATTTATAGTGTGCTTGATGATGCTCCGATTATAGAACCCATTCATTTAAAATTCTGGGACTGGATCAGCAGGTATTATTTATGCGGACTGGGAGATGTTATGAATTCAGCTCTTCCGGCCGGTTTGAAACTGGAGAGCGAAACCCGCCTGGTTGCACATCCCTTGTATGAACCCGGCTCTGTTGTATTGGATGACCGCGAATATCTGATATGGGAAGCCATAGAAATCAGACATGAACTGAGCCTGCAGGAAGTAAGTGAAATTGTACAGTTGAAAAATGTGTTTCCGCTTTTGAAAAGCATGGTATTGAAAGGGGTGTTGCTTATTAAGGAAGAGCTTGAAGAACGCTATAAAGAAAAAGTATTAACTTGTGTCCGGCTTGGTTCAATATACTTGCAGGAAGAGGTAATGGAGGCCCTGTTTAAAAAACTCGAAAAGCAGGAAAAACAATTAAATATCCTGCTGGCTTTTTTGCATTTGCAACCCATGCACCAGCATATTGATAAAGCATTATTAATAAAAACTGCCAATGGAACTGCTGCACCACTTTTGGGTTTAATAAAAAAAGGGATTTTTGAAACCTATACGATTGCTGTAGACCGGATAAAAATTGAAGCCACACCCAAAGAAGATTTTATTTTAAATCCGGATCAGGAAGAAGCCCTGCAAAAAATAAAAACAGGTTTTGAAACCCAGGAAATACTATTGCTGCAAGGTGTTACCGGAAGCGGCAAAACACATGTTTATGTGAAGCTTATTGAAGAAGTGTTGGCTCAGGATAAACAGGTTTTATTTTTGTTGCCGGAGATTGCATTAACCTCGCAGATTGTAAACCGGGTACGGAAATATTTTGGAGCGCTTTGCATTTCATACCATTCGAAATATGGTGACAATGAAAAAGTAGAAGTATGGCAACAGGTAAAAACAGGTAAGTATAAAATCATTATCGGTGCGCGCAGTGCTTTGTTTTTACCCTTTCAAAATCTGGGTTTGGTAATTGTTGATGAAGAACACGATTCGAGTTATAAACAACATGATCCCGCACCACGTTACCATGCACGTGATGCCGCCATGATGCTGGCACGTTTGTGGAACTGCAAAACCATTCTGGGTTCAGCAACCCCTGCCTTTGAAACCATATACCAGGCGCAGCAGGGAAAATATGCCTATGTGATAATGGATAAACGCTTTGGCGAAGTTGCCATGCCCTTAATTGAAACCTGCAATGTGGCCGAAGAAAAAAGGGTAAAAACAATGGTACAGGAAGATTTTACATCGACATTGTTTGTTGCCATAAAAGAAGCACTTGAAAAAGGGGAGCAGGTAATATTATTTCAGAACCGGAGAGGCTATGCTCCGCTTTTAACGTGTAATGTTTGCAGCTGGATTCCCAAATGCAAAAACTGTGATATCAGTTTAACCTATCATAAGTTTATCGATTCATTAAAATGCCACTACTGCGGATTTACCCAAAAACTCCCTAAAACCTGCCATGCCTGTGGCTCGCCGCAATTAACATTAAAAGGGGTTGGTACCGAAAAAATTGAAGATGAACTGAAAACGCTTTTCCCATCTGCACGTGTGGCACGGCTTGACCTGGATGCAGTAAAAGCAAAATACGGACATGAACAAATCATAAAAAGTTTTGAAGCCCGGCAATTTGATATTTTGGTAGGAACACAAATGCTCAGTAAGGGTCTCGACTTTGAACATGTGAGCCTGGTAGGCGTCATCAATGCCGACTTATTACTGGCCTTCCCCGATTTCAGGGCACATGAGCGCGCCTATCAGTTATTGCTGCAGGTAAGCGGCAGAGCCGGAAGAAAACATCAACAGGGAAGAGTAATCATTCAAAGCAGTACGCCCAACCATTTCGTTTTGCAGGCTGTATTGTTGCATCAGTATGAAGCCTTGCTCGAACGTGAACTCGATGAACGACAAAAGTTTGCCTACCCTCCTTATTTCCGTCTTATCAAAATAGTGCTTAAGCATAAAGATTATAAAACCGTTGAGCAAGCTGCCAATCAACTTAAAAACCTGCTCCTGAGGCAAAATCAGATTATTTTACTCGGACCTGAAAGTCCGCACGTAGGGCGCATCCGCAACCAATATCTCAAAGAAATTCTCATCAAAATAAACCGTAAAAATCCCGAACTTGAATTGCTTAAACAACATATAAGGAAAAGTATGGAGCATCTGAATGAAGACAAAATTTACCGGAGTGTTTATGTATATGCGGATGTAGATCCAGTATAGTCTGGTATTCAGGTTTTTTCAACACTAAGTTTGATAAACTGTAATTTCATTAAAAGCTTCCGCTTGTTTTTCTTCCAACAAAAAATCTTTTACCGCCATCAGCATGGCTTTATTGGAAGTAAAAAGCTCGCGGTTAAAGTTTAGTGCCGTGGTCATATCCATATCTTCTATCGGAGCGTGATTTGCGTCTTTATAAAATTGATCTAAGGCCTGGCTATAGCTTTTCTGAATCGTAACGAAGGCCTCCTTTAGTTTTTCGAAACCCGCCTGATCCGCTTCGGTGATAAAAGCGTTTAGCTTGTGATAAAGGTTTTCTGTTTCCTTTTTATGATGCATGAAAAAATCAAACTTAATATCTTTCGATGAACTTTTCAGGTTAATGATATTACTTCCGATATCATTCATACTTTTAACAGCATGCATGGAACTGCGCACTGCCGAAATCAACTGACCAAGCTGTGCGTTTTGATCTCCGTGCAATGAGGTACGAAACTTAATATAGAACACCTGTAATTCACCCTGCAGTAATTTCAGGAATTCATATTTTTCTTCATGTGTCATGGTATAGAATTTCCTTTTCTCATTAATCCTGTTTATATCCGCTGATTCATGTAATGTTTTAGGTTCAATATCAAATGATGACAAGTTAAAAAGCATGGAGTTATGGATAAAATATTCGGTTTCTTTTCTAAATAAATCCAGTGCAGTTTCGGGTTCATTTAAATTGGCATTACCAATAAAAGCTGCAGCCGAAGCATCGGTATCTTTAAAGAATTTTTCCAAAAAATTTGCAAACAAATCGAGAAAAGGGAGAAAAATAACTATGCTAAACAGATTGATCAGAGTTGAAAAGACTACCAAACCGATAAGCGGATCACCAATATTGAAAACATCAGTAATTAGCAACAATATGGGATTTAGAAAAGTGAAAGCCAAAATGGTAAGAAATACATTAAAAATGAAGTTACCCAACACCACTCTTTTTTTTGCCACATTGCCTCCGATTGCACTTAACATTATTTTTATGGTAGTACCTGTTTCCGAGCCCAGAACGATTGCTGCTGCCGCTGGAAAAGCGATAACTCCCGTATGCAGTGCACTCAGGGTAAGTGCCATGGTTACCGAACTTGACTGAACCAGTAAGGTGATAATAAATCCAATAAGCATAAATACAAAAAGTGACATTTCTGCATACTTCGAAAAATCAAAGGTTTTTACCTGGGCTTCCATAGCTGTTTTCATAAATGATAAGCCTATGAACAACAACCCAAAACCAAAAAGAAAATAGGAAACATACTTTATCACTTTTCTGTTACCCAAAATGATGAGCAGAAAGCCGCCTAAAAAAATTGCCGGATATGCAGCTATTTCAATATTTACTTTAAATCCCAGGGTAGCTACCAACCAACTGTCAAGGGTAGTACCCAGGTTTGCACCCAGAATAATGGCCATTGCATTTTTCATGGTAAATACGCCTGCTCCTACAAAAGCCAGCACCATTACCGATACCAATGAACTGCTTTGAAGCAATCCGGTGATAAGTGCACCGCCTGCTACTGCTCCTATTTTGTTTTTAGTTGTACGCTGAAGAAATATTTTGAAACTTCTTCCGGAAAAATTTTTTAATGACTCCTCCAGTAAATACATGGCAAAAAGAAACAAACCGATTCCTGCCAATAGTTTAAAAATACTGATGAGTATTTCCATGTCAATTTAAATCAGAATAAGTCAGATTCTATTAATGACCCACCTTTTTTATCCATTTAATTATTTTTTTATTCTCTTTGGCTTCAATTTTTCCAATCAGAAAACCAAAAGGTTTCAATGATTCAAAATGATCACAAACAATTTTAAACATGGCAGTAAGCGGAATAGCGAGAAAAATACCGGGAATGCCCCATACCAATTCGCCGAGTATCAATGCAATAATGGTGAATAAGGGATTTATTTTCACCTGCGGACCCACCATCATGGGTTCAAGAAGCCACCCCTGTATCAGTTGTACAATTCCATAAGTGAGAACAATGCCTCCTAAAAAAGGAAGGCTGGCACCCTGAACTGCTGCAACCAATAAAGTAAGTGAAGTGCCTATAATGTTTCCGATGAACGGAACAATTTCAAGCAGACCGCATAATACGGCAAAAAAGAGTGCGTTTTTTACCCCAATTATTGAAAATCCAATGCCATACATAATCCATAAACAAGCGATCATTTTTGCAAGTCCGATCAGGTATTGTTGCGATACCTGAGTTGTACTCAACACCACTTGTTCCATTTCTTCTCTTTGAGCCGGTGTAGCAAGTTTTAAGATGAATTGTTTGATATGGCTGCGGAAGTATAAGAGTCCAAAAAGATAAACCAGTATTAAAATAAAATTGCCCAAAATGGATGCCATAGAACTTGCCATATAGGGAATGATACCAATAAAAGAGAATTGCTGATCTTTGATTAACTGCCATTGTTTATCGGCAGTAATGCCCAAATGATTAAATATATATAACTGAATTCTGTTGGCCAGTTCCAACGCCTTTTGTTTAATAAGCTCAAAATCGTTTATAAGCTCAGAAATCTGCCATCCCAGCAAAGCGCCAATACCGGCCACCCCCAGCAACAATACCAGCAGACAGATAAATGTTGCCAGTGCCTTGGGAACTTTCTTTCGCTCCATCCACTTACAAAAAGGTAAAAACAAAGTTGCCAAAACAGTACCGATTGCAATGGGCATCAGGAATTCTTTGGCGAAATGTAATCCTGCAAAAACAAGAAACAAAACAAGCAGTTTTTTTATAATTGAAGCAGAAGTTGTTGTCATGGGTGTACTTTAAATCCAAAACAAATATATTCTTTTAAACGTCATCTTTTACAATTCCATTTCTGCAAAAAATAAGACCCTCTTTTTGCTTCAATTTGAGCAGTTCAAAATTGAGTTGTATATCTGCGTCCGAATAATTGGGTTTGTGATATAAGTGGTATACGATTGCCTTTTGTTTCAGTGATTTTAGTGTGATTCCATTTTTATTCAACCTGCTTTCAATATCTACATCCTCACCTACTCCTGCATGGATATAATCTTCATCAAAGCCATTCACTTCAAGCAGATGCTTTTTATGTATCCCCCAGTTACAACCCCAGATTCCTGAAGTGTGTCTGCGGTTTAAAAAAGGTAAGTAAAGCGCATCTTTCAGGTTACCCGTACGGTTCACAAAAAGATTCCACAATGATAATAAGCTCAGGTCGCCGGTTTGAACCAATTTATCTTTCATAGCTTTTGTAAGCATCACCCGCCTGCCAAACAAAGCTATATTTTCTTGTATATTTGCTCTGTATTGTTTTATAAAATGCCTGTGCGGAATGCAGTCGCCATCAATAAAAACAATAAATTCTCCGCTTGATTTTACAATGGCTTTATTCAATACTTCATTTTTTCTGAACCCATCGTCTTTTAACTGGTTTACATGAACCAAAGGAAAGAAACAAAGCGGCATCCATTCGCGGATAAAATGAGTGGATGCTTCACTGTTATCATCATCTGCAATAATTACTTCAAAGTTTTTATCACTTTGATTTAACAATGCCATTAATATTAATTTTAAGAAGGCTGTATTTTTATAAAATGCGATAATGAGACTTATCTTCATGACCTTGTAAGAACTTAAAAAATATAAACAAGTTTTTTGGTTTCAAAAAAGGGTTCATCAAAATAATCAGTCAAAGGAATTTCATCGATGACCAGTTTTTTATTGATGCCTTTCAATGCCCATAATTCCTCTTTTAAAATTCCACCCTTCAAAAAAAGATAGCCGTTAATTTTGCTGTTGAATTCTTCTTTCATATCAACATAGTGCTGTGTCCAGCGGTACAGTTGGTCGCAGGGAGCCACTGCACGTGCTGTAATAAAATGAAAGGTTTCCTTTAACTGCTCCACCCTGCCAATTACAAAATCAGTGTTTTGCAATTGTATCCCCTTTGAAACCTCCTCTGCCACCTTTATTTTTTTTGCAATGGAATCTACCATGGTAAAAGTTGCATCCGGAAACAGGATGGCTAAAGGGATACCGGGAAATCCACCTCCAGTGCCAATATCCAGCACCCGGGTTTTAGGTTTGAATTCAATAAATTTGGCAATGGCCAGACTGTGCAAAATATGCTTCTCATAAAGTGCATCAATATCCTTTCGTGAAATGACATTTATTTTTTCATTCCATTCGTGGTACAGGTTGTATAACGCTGCAAACTTCGATTGCTGATCTTTTGTAAGATAAGGAAAGTATTTGAGAATGATTTCCACTTTATATTATTATTTACCAGACTTTTTTGTTTTTGGCAAATAAACCTGTGGTGCCAAAGATACCAATGTAAATCAAATACAGGAAATCCAGTAAAAGAATAAACCAGATAAGACTCATACATTTAAGTTTGGTGAATATAAAATACAGGATTGCAGTTTGAATAACAAAACGCAATGCATAAAAAAACAGGATAATTTCCCAATCAACCCTTAGAATTAACAAAGTAATAATTGCTGCATAAAACAAAAACAAGCTTGCATAATATGCTCCCAAAAACAGTTGATGTTTTGCTTTATAATATTTACCGGTACTCACATGCCGGGCTTTCTGGCGTTGCCACGATTCAAATGTTTTTTTGGGTTCTGTATTAACAAAACTTTGAGGATCCAGCTGTATAGCAACATTGTCGGCGGTTGCAGCCTGGTTAACAAATAAATCGTCATCTCCGCTCAAAATATGCTGATGCGAAGCAAAGCCCTTGTGTTTAAAAAACAAATCGCGGGTATATGCCAGATTTCTGCCAACCCCAATAAAAGCATTTTTACCGATTGCTGCCGAAAAATAGTTGATGGCAGTAAATACGCTCTCGTAACGGATAAATAAATTAAGTATACCCGAATATTTTTTATAGGGTGAGTATCCCAGCACAATTTCTTTACCGTCCTGAAAACGGCTTTGCATTAAGCGCAACCATTGGTTGCTGGCAGGCACACAATCGGCATCAGTAAAAAACATTTGGTTAAAAGTTGCTGCCTTGATTCCCATGGTTATTGCAAATTTTTTGCCGGTTGGATATTTTTCCTGCTCAATCAACTGGCAAATTCTCAGATTTGGATACACTTCCTGGTAGTATTCCAGCAATTTCTGGCTATCGTCCCAACTGCAATCGTTTACTACAATTACTTCAAAGCTGGGGTAATCCTGTTCGAGTATCGTTTTCAGATTTTTTTCAAGAAAATTGTATTCATTGCGTGCAGCGATAATAACTGATACCGGAGGTAAATCCTGAGTATATAAAGCCTCCGGCTGTTTATAAAAAGCGAGTTTACTATAAACCACCAAATAGTAAAACAATTGAATAAGGGTTGCAAATCCCAAAATCCCCATTACAAAAAGTTCCCAAAAATTGAATGTTTCCAGCATGTTGCGGCAAATGTATATACATTGCCTGTACCTTTATCATACCAATATCAACAAGGTGTGGATTAAAATGAAAGGTATGAGATATTAGGTATGAGGTATTAGGTATGAGGTATTAGGTATTAGGTATTAGGTATTAGGTATTAGGTATTAGGTATGAGGTATGAGGTATGAGTTATAAGTTATGAGGTATGAGTAAAAACTCATACCTCATACCTCATAACTCATAACTCATACCTCTGTTATTATTCAAACCCCAGTTGTTTAATGATTTGTTCAATTTGCCAGTCCTCTACAGGATCATACTCCTGTTTTAAATTGGCATCAAACACCTTCGCCATACCTTGCCAGTATATGGCAGTTATCGTACCCCGATAGGTTTGTAAGAGATCGTATGTAGTCTTTCCGGTTTCACGGTAAATAAGCTTAATCAGAATTTTTCCCTGCGACTGGGTCATGTTTTTTAAGTCATCCATAAACTGCTCTTTGATGGCTTTCTCAGTTCTTTTCAGGTATTCATTCCGGGATTTTTCGGTTGGCAATACCTGCAGGTTTTGCTCCATAAGCTGAAACCGGAAACTGGCCATTTTTGCATAAGGCAAAACCTTTCTCACATTATATACCATGCGCTGGTATTTTTTCTCATAGTTTGAATCCTGTTGTGCCTCCAGTATAAAATCGGGCAGTGTAAACTTCAGCATCGGGGTGTCGGTAACTTCTATTTGAGCCTGGGTATACCCTAAGCTTAAAAGTGAAACAACCCATAATAACAATAACTTCTTCATGCACAGATAAACGAAAAAATCATGCCAGCTTATTTTTGGCCTGTACCCACAAATAAATCAAGCCAATAACACCCGCCAGGAATAATACCGAAGAAATAATTTCGGCCTGGGTGATAAATTTACCATAGATGTGATACGTGGTATTCACCCTGATTTTTTCAATTAAAAACCGTTCACTGCCATTTAAAATTAAATAAAAACAAAATAAAGTACCGGGTATTGTAAAAGATTTTCGCAATGCCCACAACACAAAGAACAAAAAAATACCGGCAAGCGTTTCATAAAAAGCAGTTGGAAAAACAGGGTTTTGCAGCATACTGCAATGTGCCCCCTCACAACCCGGAATCGGAATTCCTTCGTTTAACACATTATGCGGATAATTATAAGCCCAGGTCCACTCCGGTAAAAAGCTTAACCATTGCGGTTGTGCAGCCAGGTTATCAATGCCCCAGTCACCATCCCCGCTTAAATGGCAGCCCAAGCGTCCCAGACCGTATGCAAGTATTAAAGCCGGTGCGGTAGCATCCATCATCATTAATGGTGGAATGCCATTTTTTGAGGTATAGTAAATAATTCCTATTGCCGCTACAATCAGTCCACCGTAAAAAGTTAAACCGCTAAATGACAATAGGGAGCCAATCGGATCAGCAAAAAAGTCATCCAGATTTTCGAGGTTGTGAAATATCTTTGCCCCCAATATACCTCCAATGGCAGCTATGGCAACCACATTCCCCATCATTTCATAAGGGTGAACCGATACCATTACTTTTTCAGGTTTTTTACCCTCCAGGGCTTTTGCCTCTTTGCTCTTGAGGTAGTAGGAAATGGCTCCTCCCGCTATGGCTCCAAACCAGCTGCCTTTTGCCGAAAAAATAAATAACTGCGGATTGGCAACCAGTGCATCATAGTTCAATATTGCTTCCAGTCCCTTAAAGCCTATAAATGCACCGATAATAACCGTGGTTATATAATCAACCATTGTGATAGGTTCATTACGGCTTATCTGTTTTTGAAATGGATTAATAAGTCCTTCTGCTTCTTTTCGTTTGAGCTCAATGGATGAAACCCAATAGGCAGCAGCGAAAGAGATTGCCATAAAAAAACCAAATGTTTGAATGGGAAGCGGAATATTTAAACCCAGTAAATCCCTGAGCATATCTGAAATGGTAGCGTACATAATGAAAATTTTCAACTGCGAATTAACGCTTTAATATTGAATTATTGAAATGGGTTATCGGTTTATTCCTGTAAAAGACGCGATGAATCCAGTGTTTACATACAATAAATACGATTCATCCCAATTGAGACGCGATGAATCGCGTCTCTACCGGATTCATTGAATGGCATTTGTATTTATCATACATATGTTATTAGTTTGCTTGCATGGAAAATACCTTTATTGATTTACGCAGCGATACCGTTACCAAACCTACTCCCGAAATGAAAGTGGCCATGATGAATGCCGTTGTTGGAGATGATGTATTTGGAGAAGATGAAACCGTAAATGCATTGCAGACTTATGCGGCAGAATTATTTGGAAAGGAAGCCGCATTGTTTTGTTCAAGTGGTACACAAACCAATCAGATTGCAATTAAAGTGCATACACAGCCCGGCGATGAAGTAATTTGCAGCAATCTGGCGCATGTTTATCTCTATGAGGGTGGCGGCATTGCTTTTAATTCAGGTGCTTCGGTGCGTTTGATCGATAGCGAAAGGGGATTATTTACCGCAGCACAGGTTTTAGAAAACATCAATGCCGAAAATGACCATTTTCCAATATCAAGGCTGGTATGTGTTGAGAATACTGTAAACAAAGGAGGTGGCGCCTGCTGGGATCTGGACGAACTCAAAAAAATAAAAGCAGTTTGTACACAGCATAATTTGGCATTTCATTTGGATGGAGCCCGGATTTTTAATGCTTTGGCATCGAAACAACAAGACCCCAAAGAATATGGCGAACTCTTTGACACCCTTTCCATCTGTTTAAGTAAAGGATTGGGGGCACCTGTTGGCTCTCTGTTATTGGGTTCAGCACAACATATTTATAAAGCCCGGCGTTACCGTAAAATACTTGGGGGAGGCATGCGGCAGGCCGGATTTATTGCAGGCGCCGGACTGTATGCGCTTAAGCACAATATCCAACGCTTGAATACCGATCATGAAAGAGCCAAAAGAGTTGCTGCAGTTATCGGGCAAAAAGAGTTTACTGAGTTTGTTTTACCGGTTGAAACCAATATCGTAATATTTAAAATAAAAGATCAATTTCCAGTTGAGCCCTTCATAAATAAATTGGCACTAAATAACATAAAAGCAGTGAGTATGGGTAAAAATCGGGTCAGGTTTGTGTTCCACCTCAACCACTCCGAACACGACATTTTACGCCTCATTGAATTCTTAAATATTTATTAATAATTGCACTAATCTTATATTTATCAGGTGTTTTCGTAAGGCCTTTACCGGGGTACAAATCATACTTGTCCACAAAAAGCGGCTCTCCTTAGGTAATTGTGAATCTTAATATTTCCTAAATGCTTAAAAACCATAAATAAAACGCTTAAATTGTGCCCTATTTTAACTGAACCTAATTTAACAACAAGCACCATGTATAAAAAATTACTGTTCCCGGTACTTTTATTCGCAAGCTTAATTTCATATTCCCAAACGTATACCGAAGAAATAGGCAGTTCCGGGCTGCCAGTTGCAGGAGGGCAGATTCACGATGTAATTGATTACAACAATGATGGTTGGGAAGATGTTTTATATAACAACGGGAACGGAAGTCTTAAATTATATAAAAATACCGCGCCAGGAACTTTTACAGATGTTACCAACGATGTGGGTTTGGGTGTGATTAACATGGGTAATAATTATGGGGTCATTTCATTTGATTATAATAATGATGGATTTCAGGATATCTTAGTTACAAGGGCAAATAATTCGGGAGCTATACGTTTATTTAAAAACAATTGCGGAATTTCATTTGTGGATGTAAGTGTGGCAGCAGGAGTATCAGGTAACCTCAATATCCTGGGCAATCCAAAAACCAATGACCCGATTATATTGGTATCTGATTATGATAAAGACAATGACAACGATTTAATTTTCACAACCTTTAATTCTACAACCTCCCTTTATTCAATAAGCGTTTATATTAATTCAAATGG
>JAUXUD010000066.1 GCA_030680835.1 Bacteroidota bacterium | reverse complement strand
AAACTTAAAAGGTTCGTTTGATAACTTATTAAAATACCATAGTTTTGAGCACGGAATGCAGCCACTTAGTCACATGCAGCGTTTGATACTTGTGGGTTTTTGGATGTAATGAAGAAGTTATATATAATACATTTTAACTGTTTCAATCCAATAGTGCTGACATAAATATATTGAATTTTTATTTATTTACATATATGACCCGATTATTAAACTATATTTTAATTTATTTACTTATACTAACTTCTTGTAAACAAGAAAGCCCATGCAGTGGATATAGCAGTAAAGAAAATATGTGTTATATGACTCCTAAATTAAAAGACTTTATTAAATACAATATTAATGACACAGTGCTATTTAAACATACTTTAGGGGACACAATAACCTTTAGGGTTATTAGCAGAATAAATGACTATGAAAGACTACACTATTATCAAGCATTACCCTGTGGGACACCTGACAAATTAGTTGAGTACGTAAAAATTGTCTTACGTTCTGATTTACGAAATCTAAATCTTGAATTTGGGACTTATTGTAGCTCAAGTCATGACTGTTCTTTTGAATATGATTTTCCCAATACTATGAGAGCAAAAATAAATAACATATATTTTTTCTATTGGATTCCGTATGATTTTGTTTCAAATATCTCAATGACTATAAATGAAGTTGTTTATCACGGCATTTACAAAAGTTATGGGAAAATTTGTAGTGGCAATAGCAATTCAGTTAAATCGGAGCTAATTTTTAATAGTGACAATGGAGTATTAAAAATTCAGTTGGACAGTAATGACTATTATGAAATAATTAAATGACAATAATAAATTTGCATTTATTATAAACATAACGGACAAATTAATTCGTCTTTTTCTGGAAAACTATTACAGGGATAAAAAATCCTTATCAAAATTGCAACAAATATCGCACCTTCCATCTTAAATTTTTGCGTCAGTTTGATTCACTTTTCAAGTCACATTTCAAGTCACATCCGAGTCACATTTGGGGTGCTATATGGTGCTAAATTGTTCCAAATTGTGCTTTTTAGTGCAATAATTTGGTAATATTTCTGTTTAAAACAGGATATTTTAGCCTTTTTGATTTAGAAAAATTTAGTTAACGGAAAATAGTTGAAATTTGCTAATTATCAATAGATACAAGGGTTTCAGCCGATAAATATATTTTGTTATTCTCAAAAAAATGATACATTTGAAATAAATAAGCGGGAGTAGCTCAGTTGGTAGAGCATCAGCTTCCCAAGCTGAGGGTCGCGGGTTCGAGTCTCGTCTTCCGCTCCAATATATATAGACCATGAAATTACTTGTATGGAGGTTCGGTTTGTTTTCGGGTGCGATTAATGCTGTTTGCATGTTCGCATATTGGTCACAAATTTCTGATAATCCCGATTTTTCACACAGCATGCTTATGGGCTACGCATTCATGCTTGTTGCTTTATCACTTATTTTTGTGGCTACCTATTTGTACAGAAAGCAGCTGGGTGATCAGGGCCTTTCGTTTGGCAGGGCATTTACACTGGGTTTGCTCATTGCACTGATATCTTCGGTAATTTATGCACTCGCCTGGATGTTTATCAACCATTATCTGTACCCCAATTTCTGGGATGATTATGCCGCCGCCGACCTGGCAAAATGCAAGTCGGCTGGACTCTCTGACGAATTGCTTAAAGTAAGGGAAGCGGAATTGTTGAAATATAAAGAGATATATAAAAACCCGATTCTGGCCTATTTGATTACCATTGCCGAAATTTTGCCGATCGGAACGCTTGTAGCATTATTGAGTGCACTGGTTTTTAAACGCAAACCCAATTAATTAATAAAATATATGGCAAGAGTTACCGGACTTGGAGGTGTTTTTTATAAATGCAAAGACAAGGAAAATATGCTCAAATGGTACCGCACGCATTTGGGTATTGAAGCCGAAGACTGGGGTGCTGTTTTTCAGTTGGGTGAAACATTGAAGCATCATCCTGCCGCCTATAATGTATGGAGTTTATTTAAAGAAGAAAGTAAGCATTTTGAACCTTCGCAATCTTCATTCATGATTAATTTTACAGTAGATAATCTGCATGAATTGCTGGCACAATTAAAAGCAGAAGGAGTTACGGTTATCGATAAAACAGAAGCGGGTGAGTTTGGCAAATTTGGCTGGGTGCTTGATCCCGAAGGCAATAAAATTGAACTCTGGCAACCCCCTGATCCAACTGTTTAATTTAATTTATGCCCATTTTTCGCTGGTATTATTTTCTGTTTTCGCTCCCGCTGTACCTGCTGGCTATTTTACCCATGCCGGTATTGTTTGTGCTTTCTGATCTCATGCGATTTTTTGTATACCATATATTTGCTTACCGCAAGCAGATTGTATTTGCCAATTTAAAAAATGCGTTTCCGGATAAATCGGACACATGGATAAAAAAAACGGCTTTTGATTTCTACCGGAATTTGTTTGATGTTACACTTGAAACCATTAAAATGGCAAGCGCATCGGATTCGTTTTTAAACAAAAGAATAAAGTTGTTTGGAATGGATTTGGTTCATGAACTAAACAATAAAAACCAGCCCTTTATTTTGCTTTGTGGACATAGCGGCAACTGGGAATGGGCAGGGCAGGCATTGCAGCTTAACAGCAAACAGGTTGATGGTTTGTACCACCCTTTGAGCAGCAAATGGTTTAACTGGTTTTTATACCGGGCACGTGCCCGCTTCGGGTTGTATCCGGTGCCCATGCAAACATCCCTGCGCGAAATGGTTCAACGCAAACAGATCCCTTCTGCCATTACTTTTATTGCCGATCAAACCTCCGGTCCGGAGAACTGCCATTGGACAAATTTTTTAAATCAGGATACTCCTTTTTTTCTGGGCGCCGAAAAAGTGGCAAAGAAGTTTAATTATCCTGTAGTTTTTGCAGCAGCCTATCGTACGCAAAGGGGACATTACGCGGTTTATTTTTCGATGTTATGTGCTGAACCCACCCTTACAAAAGATTTTGAAATTACGGAGCTGTTTGCTGCTGCTCTGGAGCAACAAATACTGAAACAACCCGAGGCCTGGCTATGGAGTCACAGAAGGTGGAAACATAAAAGACCAAACTTGTAGTATATTCGCAAATAAAATACATAATGAAATCTCTGACCCCTATATTTTGTCTCTTGTTTGTTTTGTATTCCTGTATGCAAAAACAAAAGGTTGATGCCCTTTATTATAACGGTCATATACAAACAATGGATTCTGTTTTAAATGAAACGGAAGCATTTGTTGTAAAGGACGGAAAGATTGTTGAACTGGGTACCCAAAAAGAATTGCTGAATAAATTTAAAGCAGATACCCAGGTTAATTTAAACCAGCTATATGTTTATCCCGGACTGATAGATGCGCATTGCCATTTTTATGGTCTGGGCTTGTTTATGCAAAGGGTTGATTTAACCGGCACCCGTGACTTTAAAGAGGCGGTAAGTTTATGTATGAAGTTTTATGCACGTCAGCAAAAAAATTATTTACTGGGCAGGGGATGGGATCAGAACAAGTGGCCGGATAAAGCATTTCCGACAAATGAAGAATTAAACAATGCATTTCCCGATGTGCCGGTATTATTAAAGCGGGTTGACGGACACGCAGCCATTGCAAATGACTGTGCACTGAACCTTGCGCATTTAAATATTCAAACAAAAATAGACGGAGGTGAACTCATCCAGCAAAATGGAAAATTAACAGGCGTGTTAATCGACAATGCAGTAGATTTGGTTGAGAACATCATGCCCAAACCTTCTTTAAAAGAAAAAATTAAAGCATTGATGGAAGCTCAGTCCCAATGCTTTGATTATGGGTTAACCAGCGTGCAGGATGCAGGTTTGGATCCTGATTTGATTGAATTAATTGACTCCCTTCAAACTTTGGGCATTATAAAAATAAGGGTTAATGCCATGGTAAGTTTAACTCCTGCAAACCTGGAATATTATCTGAAGAAAGGGATTATTATCAAAGACCGCCTGCAGGTAAACAGTTTTAAAATGTACGGCGATGGTTCACTTGGTTCAAGGGGAGCCTGTTTGTTAAAACCTTATCACGATTTACCGGAACATTCGGGTTTTTTACTTACATCCATTCCCGACATGGAACTGTTTATAAATAAACTGGCAAATAGCCGCTTTCAGTTAAATACACACGCCATTGGCGATTCAACCAATCGTATAATACTGGAGCTGATTGCAAAAGCAGGCCCTAAAATGAAAGACAGACGCTGGCGTATCGAGCACGCTCAGGTGGTTGATCCAATTGACCGGGTTCGGTTTGGGGCTTTGGGTATTGTACCTTCGGTTCAGCCTACACATGCAACCAGCGATATGTATTGGGCTGAAGAACGCCTGGGAGCAGCGCGTTTGCAAAATGCCTATGCATATAAATCATTGCTGAACCAATTAGGCTGGCTGCCATTGGGAACAGATTTTCCGGTGGAAGCCGTATCTCCGTTTTATACTCTTGATGCGGCCGTTTCAAGAAAAGATGCCAATGGTTTTCCATTAATCGGATTTCAGATTAAAGAAGCGCTTACCCGTGAAGAAGCACTAAAAGGAATGACGATATGGGCGGCAATGGCAGCCTTTGAAGAAGCGAAAAAGGGAAGTTTGGCTGCAGGCAAATTTGCCGATTTTGTGGTACTAGATGTGAATTTGTTAAAAGATGATCTGCATAAAATAAGAAATGCCAAACCACTCGCTGTTTATTTAAACGGAGTTAAAGTGAAATAAATCTCCTTTTCCTCAGTGTGTCTTAACTTCGTGTTCTCTGTGGTAAAATGAAATCTAAAACTTGCAACTTATTGATCCGCAAAAATTGCAATAATTACTTGAAATTTGTTAAACATATTTAAGATTGGCGTTCATATAATATTTGTATTTTACCACAGAGGGCACTGAGAGAATACTACACAGAGCGCACAGAGGAATTATTTTATTAACCTTCACAATCAGGTTTTTTTGCAAGGGAGATATCGTGGGTTATAATTTGCATGCCCAGTAAACCTTCTTTAATTTTAATTTGGATGGAGTCTAATTTATTGCATTTGTCATCATTAATTGCAAAGGTTACCGTATTGCTTTTTTCGTAAATATATACTTCCAGAATAATCTCATTCTGCATTTTTGTTTTTGATTCGATTGGATACAAACGATGGTATGAACGGGTGCTGCCAATATTATTGACTAAGAAAATTACATAAATAAAAGCCGGAATAAATAATGCCATAAAACCTATACTTACCGAGCGGAATAATTTAAAAGGTTTTAGAGTTAACAGCGGTAAACCAATCATCAAAAGTACAACGGCTATTATCTCTTGAAAAAAATCGGGACTTGCAACATAAACCGTATCAGGTCTTACAATTTTAATATAAAAATAGTAGCCAAGAGCAATTAAACCCAGATTGAGGATGCTCAGTCCGATGAAAATAAGTATTTTTTTAGCGATATCCATTTTTTGGGAAGTGTTTGTTTTAAATGAGTCACTAAGGTATGAAATTTTGGCAAATCAAGATAATTTTATTAAATATATTAAAACTTATTGAAAAGAATATTTGAATGTCTGATATGTCTTTAATATTAATAATTATTCTAAGCAAGCAACCTAATATGCATGAATTGAGTCTTTAAAACATGTCTATGGGTTCAACCGGAACGATGCGGTTGTTATTTTATGAATATTTTTAGATTCGGTTTCTGTAAATTTCGGTTTAATATCTACTATTATGAAATACTATTTTATCCAATCACCCCTCAGAAATAATAAATTTCTGCTGAGCGCAATTTTATTCCTTTTGTTATTTATATCTTCAAATTTCAGCAGCGCATCACATATGGTGGGATCTGAAATTAGCTACCATTGTACAGGTACACCTGGAATATTCAATGTTACACTAAAAATATATAAAGATTGTTCAGGAGTCCCAATATGCTCCAATTGCCCAACGGGCCCTTTAAGTCCAACTTGCGCTAAAAGCATTAACATTGTGGGTGCAGGCGGTGCTTGTTATGGAACAAATTTTGGTTCTCAGAATTTAACTGTGATTACAGTCGTAAGCGCTTTTGATGTGATACAATTATGCGCTGCACAAACAACTATTTGTAATAATTGCGGCCTACGTACACCGGGTTCTTTTTCACCAGGAATTGAAGTATACGTTTTTAGTGGTCAGATTAACTTAAATGCAATACCCGCCAGTTGTTGCATGGTGAGTTTGGGTTTTGGTGAATGCTGCCGCAATTCCTCTAATACTGTTTTAGTTAACTCGTCGAGTTTAAATTATTATACCGAAGCAATATTAAACCGTTGCGTAACACCATGTAATTCTACTCCATCATTTACCAATGAGCCTGTTGTTGTTGCATGTGCAGGCCAGGATTTTACTTATAATATAGGTGCAATTGATCCCGATGGGGATTCATTAAGTTATGCTTTCGGAGCTTCATTAACAGGCGCAAATACACCGGCGCCCTATGTGAGTCCATATAGTCCGAATCTTCCATTTTCTTATGTAGGTTTCCCAATTACATGTCCTCCGGCACTACCTCCTTTATGCATTACCCTCGATGCCATTACTGGTGATTTGCGTTTCAGGCCACAGGGCACTTATGTATCTAATCTGGTAATTGAAGTAAAACAATGGAAAAACATTGCCGGAGTTCCTACTTTGGTGGGCATTAACAGGCGCGATATTCAGTTTTACAGCATCACTTGTGCTGCCAACAATCCTCCTGTATTACGAACCTATGATGCAAGCGGAACCTTAACCACTCCGCAACCCAATTATGCCTACTCAGTTTGTGCCGGCCAGCAGTTGTGTTTTACGGTTGGGGCATGGGATAATGCTTCAACCACAGATACAACAGATATAAGCTGGAATGCACCATCATATCTAGTCAGCAACGGTGCAACTTTTGTAAAAGCATATAATAATTCAACACGCAGCACACTTGGGCCACGCCTTGACAGTATGCGCTTTTGCTGGACCCCACCAACCAGTGCGGCTCAAAACCTGCCTTATTATTTTGTGGTCAATGCAAGAGACAGAGCCTGTCCGGTATCCGGGCGCACAAGCCATTCATTTTCAATCATCGTTCGGAGAATTCCAACGGCATTTATAACAAAAACAAACCGTAATTGTGGATACTATGATTTTGGTTATTCATTAACAAATAGTGTTTCACTGAATAACGCATATGCTCAATTCCAGATTGAAACCGCCCCGGGCAGCAATGTTTTTACAAGCTATAACAATACAGCAGTAAGCAATCACAGGTTTTTACAAGGAGGCATGCATCGTATAAAATTGCGATTGACCACTGTTACACCACCTATGCCCAATGGTTGTCCAAACGACAATATTTTTGATTCAATATTGGTTACCATGCCAGTTAAAGTAAGTATGCAGGATACTTCTGTTTGTTTTGGAAAATCTGTTAAACTTCAGGCTCATGGAAGTTGGGGAGTTCCTTTTGGTTTGGGATACCGTTATACCTTTTATTCCGGAGATATCAGTTCAACCACTATTATCAGGGCACTAAATCCCGATTCGAATATTACCCTTACTCCGGCAACTGCAGGCATTCACAATTATAAAGTTGTCATCACTGATTTGAATGGATGTACCGATTCGGCTGCATTTACAATAACATCAGGAGTAACTGCATCGCCTGAAATAATTCATCCTGCTCTGATTTCTGCCTGCTATAATTCAGGAATGATTGCCTTGCCCAATATCGTATCAACCAATAAACCCGGCCAGGTAACATGGGTCTGGACTTATCCCTTAAATCCATCAGCCATCAATGGCAATCAGGTTATCGCAGCCAATTTACTGAACCAACCGGCAACGCCGCCTTCGAACGCGGCAGGCAACTTTATAAATGTAACGGTAAGTGATTCGTCCGGCTGTAGTGTAAAGGATTCATTAATCATTGCCATATTTCCGAAACCGATTATTAATGCAGGTCCGCGCAGGCATTTCTGTGACTATGCAGGCAACTTTAATATAACTCCGGGCACACAATTGTATACACCCAATGGAGGGGTAATGGCAGCTAATGAACTTTGGTTTGGGAATGGTATTTTTAAACCCAATGCGGGTCAAAATTATTATGCATTCAATCCGCAGGCACCCGGGGTAAGAAAAGATACCAATATTATTACGTATAAATTTATTGTAAACTTTCCACTAAGCAATACTGTGGTGTTTAATCCTGTACTATCGGGTTATACAGCACCATCTCCAACAGGAGGCTGCCAGGCATCAGATACCGTTATTTTTGATGTGATTGAAACACCAAAACTGGAAGCTGGTTTGGCTGATCCGGTTTGTAAACTCAGTGATAGTATATATTTGGATGCTTATATGGTAGGCAGGTCAACCACTTCTTATAATCCATTATTTAGTTATTGGTATATTGGAGCACCCGATGAGGCATACCGTCCGGCCATTAGCAGGGGTAGGGTGTTTGTACCCAAACATCCAATCATTGAAAGATATACCAAACAATATGTACTGGTTTATGCCGATACAAGTACAACCTGCAGGGTAGCAGATACAACCTTTATCGAGGTAAAAGAAAGTCCGGATGCGGTTGTAATAACAGGCCAGAAAACCGCTTTGCGAACCGATACTTCCTATACCTATTCAGTCCTTTCGCAGGCCAATGTCAGCTATATGTGGACCCTCATCAATGGGACGATAAACACAGGCCAGGGAACTTCTTCGGTGCATGTAACCTGGACAAATAGTGGGGCAGGAAGTATAAAAGTTGAAGTGACCAATCTGCAAAATTGCAGCGACCTGAACCAAATGAATGTGTTCATCGGGAGTACCGGAATCAATGAATTGACGCAGCTTCAGGCTTTGCAAATATTCCCGAATCCCAATAATGGCAATTTCGTTATTTCAGTAGGCATCTTAAAGGCGGGTAATTATAGTGTTCAAATATTTAATGCCTTAGGTGATATCGTTCATATGATTACAGCAGATTTTAAATCTGGCAAAAATGATATGGAAATCAAACTTCCGCGGGCATCCGGGGTTTATTTCCTCAGAATTTCTGATCACAAATCTCAGCTTGTTAAAAGATTTGTTATAGATTAACAGCTCCTCTTCCTCTGTGCGTTTTATCTTCCCGACTTTGCATTTTAACACAGAGCTCACTGAGTAAATACATCACGATTCTTAATTTTTTATTATTTCTATCATAATATTTTATTATTTCTGATGCGTGCTGAACAACAGGTTGGTTCAATAGATTAAATTTACTTATTAATTTAATTCTTATGAAAAGGAATTGTACCAACAGAGCCATCAGAAGTATCAATATCCTTCTGAATGCTATCCTGCTAATTATTTTTTATGGCTACTCAAATTATGCTGTTGCATCTCATGTAGCAGGTGCGGATATATCATACGAGTGCACAAGTACACCCGGGGTTTATAACATAACGCTTAAGGTATACCGGGATTGTTCAGAGGCCCAGTTGTGTGCAAGTTGTCCCGGTGGATTGAGCTCAAACTGTGTGGTTCAGGTAAGCAAAATTGGAGCTTCAGGTACATGTTCAAACACAGTTTTTGGAACTCAAACCTTAACCCTTATAACAGCTATAAGTAGTTTTGATATCGTTCAATTGTGCGATACCTCAAAATCAATTTGCAGCAATTGTGGTACCCGTACACCGGGTTCTTTTTCTCCGGGGATTGAGGTGTATGTTTTTAAGGGGGAGATTAATTTAAATTCACTGCCATCAGGTTGCTGTATGGTAAGCATTGGGTATTCATCCTGTTGCCGTAATGCTGCCATCATTTCATTGCTTAATCCGGGTACATTAAACTTCTATACCGAAGCCACCATTAACCGTTGTATTACGCCATGCAATTCAGCCCCAATTTTCACAAATGCGCCCGTTGCCGTTGTATGTGCGGGCCAGGATTATTATTATAATCCGGGAGCTCTTGACCCCGATGGTGATTCATTGAGTTATGCATTCAGGTCCGCACTTATTTATCATGGAGTTACAGCACCCTATGTTTCACCTTATAGTCCTACGGTGCCGATTCCTTATTTAGGAGCACCCATTCAGGGCGTTCCTCTTCTCCCTCCGGCAGGAATATCTTTTGATCCTATTACTGGAGATATACGCTTTAGACCCTTAGGTTTTTTTATTGCTACTATGGTTATTGAAGTAAAACAATGGAAGAACATGGGTGGTGTGCCCACTTTGATGGGAGTGACACGACGCGATATTCAGTTTTACAGCATCCTATGTCCAAACAATAACCCTCCTATACATCGTACCTATGATGCAAACGCAACTTTATCATCTCCGCAACCCAATTTTGCATATTCAGTTTGTGCGGGCCAGCAATTGTGTTTTTATGTTACCGCATGGGATAATGCTGCATCAACGGATACAACAGATTTAAGCTGGAATGCACCATCAAATCTCGTCAGCAACGGGGCAACTTTTGTGAAAGCCTATAATGCTTCAACACGCATTACAACAGGTCCACGCCTGGATAGTATGCGTTTTTGCTGGACCCCTCCGGCCAGTATGGCTCAAAACCTGCCTTATTATTTTGTGGTCAATGCAAAAGATAGAGCCTGTCCCTTGCCGGGGCGCACAAGCCGTTCATTTTCAATATTGGTAAGGCGAATTCCATTGGCTACTATTACAAAAACGAATAAGGGTTGTAGAAAATATGATTTTGCTTATTCACTATACAACGGAGTTGCCGTGGATAGTTCCTATACCCAATTCCAGGTGGAAACAGCGCCACATAGTAATAACTATATCACTTATAATGGAAGTTCAGTCTCTAATCACACTTTCATGCAAGGTGGATATCATCAAATTAAATTGCGGATGAGAACAATGCCTCCTCCTGCACCTAATGGATGTGCGAATGATAATATTTATGATTCAATCCTGATTACAAGCCCGGTTCAGGCGAGCATTGGTGATACCTCAGTTTGTTTTGGACAATCGGTAAAACTTCAGGCTCATGGGAGTGGGGGAGTTCCTTTTGGTTTGGGATACCGTTATTCTTTTTATGCGGGGGATCTCAGTTCAAGCACAATTATCAGAGCACTAAATCCAGATTCAAATATTATTATTAATGCTTCGGCAGCAGGCAACATGCATTATAAAGTAGTTATTACCGATTCAAACGGATGCAGTGATTCAACAATATTTACCATCAATACCGGTTCTCCTCTTCCACATGAAATGACAACAAACATGCGTTTATGTTACGGCATGTCAGATACACTTGATGCAGGAAATAATAATGGTTCCGTTATTAACTGGCATTGGTTTAAATCACCTGCTCTGCCTGCAATGGAAAATATTTTTTCGCAGAAAATAATTGCTAAAGACAGTGGAAGATATGTGGTTCAAAAAATGGATAGCATGGGCTGTATTCACTATGATATAGCCATGGTTTATGTGAACCCGGCGGTTCAGTTATCAGCAGGTTCTGACAGGAGTTTGTGTTCAAACAATGCCCTGCTTAGCCTTATTGCAAATGGAACCACCGCAGCAATTGACAGTTTTCAATGGAGGCAACTACCGGTAATTGATCCGGCTATTATATTGGCACGAACTGCTTCTTTAACCATCGCACCCGGCGTAAATACCAGCTACCAGGTTAAAGGATTTATTACTTATGGAGGAGTAACCTGTAGTAATACAGATACCGTAAGCGTATTGGTAAAACCCTCACCCATCATTAACCATCCTGCAGATATATCTATTTGCAAAAATACAGGAATGATAACACTACCTGTTATTATATCAACCAATAAACCGGGTCAGATTACCTGGGCATGGACCTATCCGTTAAATCCATCAGCCATCAGTGGCAATCAGGTAATCACAGCCAATTTGCTGAACCAACCGGCATCACCGCCTTCGAACGCGGCAGGTAACTTTGTAAACGTAACGGTTAGTGATTCGGATGGATGCAAGGTAAAGGATTCATTAATTATTGCCATATTCCCACGACCTGTTATTAATGCAGGTCCGCACAGACAGTTCTGTGACTATGCAGGTACCTTTAACATAACACCCGGCACACAGCTATACACCCCTAATGGGGGAGCAATGGCTATCAATGAACTTTGGTTGGGGAATGGTATTTTTAAACCCAATGCGGGCCAGAATTATTATGCCTTCAACCCGCAGGCAACCGGGGTTAAAATAGACACGAATATCATCACATACAAGTTTATTGTAACTTACCCGCTTAGCAATACTGTGGTGTTTAATCCTGCACTTTCCGGTTATACGGCTCCATCCCCAACAGGAGGCTGCCTGGCATCCGATACGGTAATATTCGATGTGATTCAAAGACCCAATGCAATTGTAATAACAGGCCAGAAAACCGCTTTGCGGACTGATACATCTTATACCTATTCAGTTCTGTCGCAAGTGAATGTAAGCTATGTATGGACAATCACAAACGGGACGATAAACGCAGGCCAGGGAACAGCTTCTGTAAATGTTACATGGACAAATAGTGGGTCAGGAAGTATAAAAGTTGAAGGATCCAATCAGCAAAATTGCAACGATTCAAATCTTATGAATGTGACTGTAATAAGCACCGGCATGAATGAAATGACGCAGTTTCAGACTTTGCAAATATTTCCGAACCCCAATAATGGCAATTTCATTGTCTCAGCCGGCATTATAAAGTCTGGTAATTATAGCATTCAAATATTCAATGCCTTAGGGGATATCGTTTATACGCTTTCGGCCGGTTTTAAACCGGGCAAAAACGATATGGAAATAGAACTTCCGCGGGTATCGGGAATTTATTTTCTGAGAATTTCGGACACCCATTTCCAACAGGTGAAGCGGTTTGTTATAGAGTAATAATCCAAGAGAAAGGGCAACTGAAAGAGTGTCAATCTCTTTCTCTTTCCCTTTCTCTTTCTTCTCTAAGTGTACCCATTACACTTAAATTTACAATGCAATAAGTCATGTTTGACGAGTATCAGGTTTGAAATAATTTTAATAAATATTTATAAGTTTGGGCAAGACCCCTTATAAAACAGCACTTCATAGAGGCATTTACCGTTTTTAAAAAGGGCAAATGCCCAGCAGAATCTTAATATATATCATATTTATTAAAGCCATTAACCAATATCATTGTGGCGAAATTGGTTCAGGAGAAATTAATTATTCCCCAAGAAGGAAAATTAAAAAGTTTTTATTATGAAAACCCAGACCTTACAAAGTATTCAGGAAGTTGAAGAAGATTTTATCAGAACAATTCCCATATTAGACAATTATTGCACTTCCAATCAAAAAAAGATGCTTCAGGAAAGTGCAACCCGGCATATCTACAGAAAAAATAATGTTATTTTTTATGACTTTCAACCTGCTTCATTTATATACATTATTTATAAGGGTAAACTGAAGCTCTGGATGGAAGGAATTCACTCCCACGACATGATTGTTTCTTTTGCAAAAGATGGTGATATTTTGGGTTACCGGGGTTGCGGACAAAAAACAAAGTATAACCTCTCAGCCACTACCATTGAGGACTCCTGTATTTATATTGTTTCTAAAGATGTTTTTGGACAAATACTACAGGAGAACCAGGAATTATACCACCAGGTATTGTGGAAGTATGTTGGCAAACTGGGTATGGTAGAAAAAAAGTTACGAAACATGGCTGAAATGAATGTACGTGAAAAAACAGCCGATGCCATTCTGCATCTTACTGAAGAGTTTGGTTTGGATGGAGATGAAGCAACCCTTGCCATTAAACTTTCGCGCGAGGAAATTGCTTCTATAGCAGGCATCAGTACAGACCGGATTGTAAAACAGTTTTCGGAATTTGAAGAGGATAATTTGCTTGAAGTTCACGGTCAATGTATAAAAATACTTGATAAATCAAGACTGGAAAAAATAATTTCGCAGTACCTCTGATCCCAAACAATTATTAAAAATATTTTCTTTAAAGGCCTTATGCATTCAAATGGATAAGGCCTCTTTTATTATTTAATTAATCCTATTTATTTTTTATCAAATTCAAATTCAATTTTCATTTAAAATGAAATAACGGAGTAGAATCTACTCTTTTTAACGCCCGAATTAAAAAGGCTTATGTCTATATTTTAACAGGCAACTGTCTTTATAAAAACTTTCCTAAGTCATTGGCTGGGCTCTATTTCGCCTTTTATTTTGAACCCGCAAATGAGGATGTTGATAAAAGTAAATTTCAATAATAATCAATAACAGGAAATAGTATTATGAAAGAAGTTAATGAAAACAATACCCATCCAAAAGAACTTAAATCAACCCGGAGGGAAATGCTTAAACTCGGAATGCTGACGGGCGGTGTTGCATTATTGGCAGGAGGGGCTGTGAATCTTTTCAGTAAAACAGATGAGCCTTCGGGTGAAAAAGTAAAAGCACTTACCATTGATGGAAAATTGATTGAAGTGGATCAGGAGAAAGTAAAAAATGTTCCTGAGTCACCCGAAAGTATCTTAAGAAAAGGGGTTCCCGGGAAAAAATTTGTTATGGTTATTGATCTGGCACGATGCGAGAATAAAAGGACTTGCGTTGAGGCTTGTCAGAAGATGCATAATACATTGCCTCCCATCGAATATTTAAAAGTGAAACGAATGCAGGATTCGAAACTGGCCAGGCCTTATTGGTTTCCTACACATTGTTATCATTGCGACAATCCGCCTTGTATAAAGGTATGTCCGGTTGATGCTACTTTTAAAAGAACCGATGGTTTGGTTGGAGTTGATCCGGAACGGTGTGTGGGATGCAAATTCTGCATGGCCGCCTGTCCGTATTCGGCAAGGGTATTTAATTTCGGGAAACCCAAACAGGTTGCCTATAACGAAGAACATAAAAATGATATCGGAATATGCGGAGCCGCACGCTCAAACGCAGTGGGTACAGTTTCCAAATGCGATATGTGCCCCGATGAACTCGCCCAGGGAAAACTGCCTGTATGCGTAACCGAATGTCCGAACGGAGTGATGTTTGTGGGCGACGAGAATGAAGATACCGTAACCAACGGTGACGAAGTTTTCCAGCTCTCCGAACTCATTGGAAGCCGTGCGGGTTACAGGCAGTTTGAAACACTGGGTACAGAACCCAGAGTATATTATTTGCCACAGGACAAACGCATTTTCCCATTTGAAGAAGCAACTGTTAAACATAATACTGAAGAATAATCATGAATATGCAAAATACAACAGAGGAACAACTCACCGGGATTCAGGAACAGGATACGGAATTGATGGAGGTGAATGAGAGAAAGTGGAAAGCAGAATTTCTCAAATTCATTGAAAATAAAAACAGGCTCGCACAAAAGTATATGCAAATGGAGGAAGACCTGTTACACCCGATACGTAAAATCGGTACCTACGGAAAAATATGGATCGGTTTTCTGGTAGCAGTAACTCTGGCAGGTATATATGCTTATTATCTGCAGGAAACCCGGAGTAAGTATGAAACCATTTCCATACGTGATTATACAATGTGGGGTGTATATATTTCCACCTTTGTATTTTATGTTGCCCTGAGCATGGTTGGTGCATTGATGTCGGCTATTTTAAAACTGATAAAGTTTGAATGGTACCGGCCCTTATCGCGAATAGCAGAACTCATTGCACTGGCCTCCATTATTATGGCAGGATTATGTATCATGGTGGCTATGGGCCGCCCCGACCGCTTGCATTATTTAATACTTTATGCCAAGATTCAATCGCCGGTAACATGGGATGTGATTGTAATTGCCACTTATGTTGCGGTAAGCTTACTGATGCTGCTTGTACCCATCCTGCCCTGTATGAAAATATGTGAGGAGCGTTTGGAAGATAAACCTGTATGGCAAAAATGGTTATACAGCAAACTATCGTTTGGATGGAAAGGAACCCCTGAGCAATGGAAATTATTGAAAAAGAGCATCAAGATATTGGCCATACTGATTATACCCCTTGCAGTTGCCATTCAAACAGTAGATGCATGGCTTTTTGCAACCACACTCCGTGCAGAATGGGACAGTACCAATTTCGGGGTTTACTTTATTTCGGGTGCCTGCCTGCTAGCCTCTGCAGCAATGATTGTGGCGGTATATGCTTTCAGAAAATTATATCATTTTGAAAAATATCTCACGGATAAACATTTTGATTATATGGGGAAAATGCTCGTATTCCTTTCCTTGTGTTATTTTTACACCAATGTAAATGAATACCTCGTTCCATCCTATAAAATGAGCGGACTTCATGCAAATCATTTGCTTGATTTATTTACACAGGATACAGCACCCTTATATTGGATGGTTGCAGTTTTTGGAATTATCGTTCCTTCGTTCCTGCCCATGCTGCGCTCGATGCGTAAACCTTTGCCGCTAACAATAATCGCATTGCTGGCTGTTGTTGCCGCCTGGTTCAAACGTTATCTCATCGTAATACCCGGTTTGTCGCATCCTTATCTACCGATTCAGGATGTTCCCGAATCATGGACCCAATATTCACCCAGCATGGTAGAGATGACTATTGTTACTGCAACGTTTGCCGCATTGCTTCTTATCATCACAATGTTTTCAAGGTTTGTACCCATCATTTCAATCTGGCAGGTGGCCGAGGGAGAAGGTGTGGATATTCAGGAAATTCATGAACCCCTTAACAAGAAAAAAATATGAACAAGTATTTAAAATATATGATACCGGAGATTCTCTTAAGCTCCGCATTGCTGTTACCACTTTTTACATGTGCACAATATCCTTCCATAAAACTTAGTTTTATAATACAGGATACGGTTAAAGTTTGTAAAGCTGTTGTGATGAACAGCGAAACAGAACCTGCCAAAGATGTAAGCGTAGCATTTTTTGTAAAACGGTTTTTCGGAATGCTGCCGATTGGAACATCTGTAAGCACAGATGAAAAGGGAGTTGCCACTGTAAATTATCCATTATCAGTTCCTGCCGACGACAAAGGAAATGTTGTTGTAGTGGTAAGACTTGAAGATGATGAATCGATTGCTGCTGAAGCAAATTCGCCCTGGGGCATTAAAATAAGTCCGGAGGACGTGGCTAAAAAAAATGCGCTATGGGCACCAAGATCCAATGTAGCCCTCACCCTTATGCTAATTTCCAATTTAATCATTATCGCAATTTGGGGCGTTATGGCATATATCGTGTATCAGGTATTTTATAAAATCCGGAAAATTGGAATGCAAGATCAATCTTATAAAAAAATAGACCTACAGTCAAATAAATAATACGTACCATTTAAATTTAAAGTTATGAAAAAGTCAATTAAAAATGTACTCACACTTCTGACAGCAGTTACTGTCGGTGGTTTTCTCCTTTATGGAGCAAGTCTTCAGGAACCCGTTAATGGCAATGCCGCTACTAAGGCAAATGCTAAAAATACCAGCAAGCCATGGGTATGTCCGGAGAAAGTTACTGCTTTATCCAATCCAATAAAACCCCAGGAAGGTATTTTGGCAACCGGTAAAGAAATATGGCTCACTCAATGCAAATCATGCCATGGTAAAAAAGGAAGAGGCGATGGTGTTAAAGCCTCTAAAATTGATGTTCCCATCGGTGATTTTTCCTCTCATAAATATCAGCAGGCATCAGACGGGGAATTGTTCTGGAAAGCAACAGAAGGAAGAAAACCCATGCCTTCATTTAAAGATGAATTGTCTGATATTGAAAGATGGAGTGTAGTACTATATATCCGCACTTTTGCTGAAAACTAATTCTGCGAAAAGCGGACAACAAAGAAACGAACTGAAAAAGCAATACATAACAACATCATGAATAGTTAACCTGAACCAATGATAATTAATGTAAAACTTGAGTAAGTGGTAAAGAAGCAATCTCTTAAAAAATAAATATTAAGACTTCTTCATAATAAGGGTCACAAGTAGCAATACGGGTGGCCTTTATTTTTTAAAAATCAAGCCCGTCCTGATTACCAATCGAATCATTACTGCTCTTTGCTTTGGGTTTTTTGAATGTTGCCTTGCCGAAAATATAGCTGATACTTAAGCGTACATAACGTGTTTCACGTCTCCGCGATAATTCCTGGGTATAATCCGGTGTGATATAATCCGTGCCCATTCGCTTGCTGTTAAATACATCACTAAACAGAAGGGTGAAGGTGAATTTCTGTTTAAGAACTTTCGACAGCGTAATATCCAGATACCAGGTAGGTCTTGTTTTGCCCTGCGGAATAATTTGTGGTGCCTGGTAATTGCCATTAACCTGTAAACTGAATGCAGCAGGCATGCGCATACTTAACATGGTTTTGCCCGTCCAGCTATACCCTTTGTTGGAAAATCTGCTTCCGGCCGAAGTATAATTTATTTCCGAACGAAAAATATTAGCGTTCAGGCTGATATCTATAAAGCGGTAAAAATTACCCCTGATGGTATTATCAAGCCCAAAATTTAAACTATTGCTGCCATTGCTGAATGTGTTTACGAGTATATTGGGATTGCCGTTCATGGGATAAGCAATTGTGGTGATGGGGTTCTCCTTATGCCTGAAATAAAGCGAATGGAAAAAGTTATATTTTTTATAAGTCAGACTGTAATTGATTTCACTGAGGTTCACAAATTCAGGTTCGAGTTTGGGATTTCCTATTCTGATATTGGCATTATCAGCAAACATCACATAAGGCATCAATTGAAAATAATTGGGTCTGTTAATCTTTCTTGAAACATTGAACTGCAGCTCCTGGTTCGCCTTTAATTTACGTGAAATATACATGGCCGGGAAGAGGCTGTACATAATCTGCTTCAGATTAGAACCCGGATAATTATATTCGAATGAGATGTTCTTATTGCTGATTTCACCTTTGTACCAGGTTTGTTCAAATCGAAGTCCTGCCTGATATCCGAAGCCCCGGGCCTTACCGATATAATTAACATAAGCTGCATTAATGAGACTCCTGATCTGGTAGTTATTGCTCAGGTCTGAAAAGGATATGTATGTGCCTGCAGAATCACGGTTATAAGTCTCCTGTGAATTGATGCTGAAGCTGTAATAGCTGCGTATACCCGTTTCAAATTTAGCCCCGTTCTTTAAAGGATTAACAAAATCTGTTTGCCAGGTATAGTTCCAACCCGATGCAGCTCCATTGCTTTTTTGTTTCACAGGTGACTGGGAATACTCAGTATTATTCTTATCAAAAAGGTGTGTGTCGAAAAGATACTCAGTGGCTGCGTTGCTTGTATTGAGGGTGAGATCTGATGTGAGTTCCTTATCCTGTTTGGGAAAAGTATGTTTGTATTGCAGCTGACCCGAATAACTTGTAAAATAAGTGTTTTGCGTATTCAGCCGGTTACCTGAACTTACAGGTGCTTTGTTTGTATCGGAATAGGAAAAAGTTTGATAATCGTCGGAGCCAAATTCACCGTGGGTAATATTCGTAGTTAGGGTAAAACTATTTCTGTTGTTCATCTGATAATCAAAACCAAGGCGACCAAACTGGAAGGTATTTAGCATGGTGTTGATATTGGTTTGGGTATAATATTTATTAACCGCACCCGTTACCGAATCCGGTGCAGGCAGACTAAGAGATGTACGATTGGTAAAACCATCATTTTTGTTTTGGCCTGTATTGTAATTATACATCCCAAAAAAATTGAATTTACCGGTTCTTACATTCAGGTTCAGCATGGTATTATACCGCTTGTTTGAACCTATGCCTGCCATAACCATTCCATTATAACCGGGCTTGGTGTTTTTTTTCATCACCACATTCAAAATGCCTCCGGTAATACCGGCATCAAACTTTACCGAGGGATTGGTAATCACTTCCACCTGTTCAATCTGGTCGGCAGGTATTTGCTGCAGGGTTATGCTCGTAGGTCTTCCATCCACATATACCTGAACGGAATTATTTCTTAGCGAAACACTTCCTTCAGCATCTACTGTAACAGATGGAATATTCTTCACCGCATCAAGGCCAGTACCTCCTCTTGTGGAGATATCCTTTGATACATTATAAACCTTGCGATCAATACTCATTTGCATAACATCGCGATTGCCGGAAACGGCAACTTCATTTAATACTTTTGTGTCACGACTTAAAATAAGATTGCCCTGGTCTTTCTCAGGCTGTTGCATAGTTACACTCACATTTTGTTCAAAGGTTTTATAACCCAGAAAAAAAATACGCAGTCTGAACGTTCCGGCCGGAAGATTCTCGAGTGAAAAGTCCCCGTTCGTTTTCACCAGACAAGCGGCAACCAAACTGTCCTTTTGCATAGCCAGGAGGCTTACAGAAGCAAATGATACAGCTTCATGACTTATTTCATCGAGCACCTTGCCGTAGAGGCGACCGCTGAACGCAGCACCTGGGCGTTGAGCCGCCACAGATAAGGGAAGAAAGAATAAAGATAAAATAACAAGACTGTTTATTTTCAAATCGCGCATAAAATTCTTAAACATAAAAAGGTGGGTTCCAATTTCGTGCAAAGGTAGTTCGGTTTTTAAGAAGGCACAGCATTTTGTAATTTTCTGATATATTTATTATTTTCGATAATCAAAAAGTTTACTATATGATGCACATTTACACGCGATTAAAAATTCTTATCCATAAAAACAAGCTTCTCTTCGGGAGTGAGAGCGGGATTGCCATTGGCAAGTTTGCATTTCTTTTCTTCATTTTGATGAGGCATATATCTCCATGTTATGCCATACAGCTTAATGGAGCATACACCATTAATCCGGCAGCTCCTGCCAGTACAACAAATTTCAGGGATTTTCAATCGGCCATTTTTTATCTAACCGGTTCCAACAGCCGTCCTGATGCCGGTCCAAGCAACGCAACACCATTTGGAGTTTCAGGTCCGGTTGAATTTTTTGTATCATCCGGTACCTATAACATCAGCACGATGATTGAAGTTCCCTTTGTGCCAGGCACATCAAACATAAATACGGTAACTTTTGATGGCGGTAATGGGAATGCTTCTTCCCGAATCATTACAGGTTTACTTCCGGGTACAGCGGTTTTTGCACTCAGTACTTGCAAATATGTGGGAATCCGGAATCTCAGTATTACAAATACCGCAGGATCAAATACGGTTTATTCGGGCGTTGGAATTATCGGGAGCACATCATCAAATGCCGGCACGGGATGTTTTGTGAATAACTGTATCATCAGTCTTCCCAATACAAACAGCACTTTTCTTAGCTATGGGATTACTGTAAATCCCAATGCATCGGGTCATGGACTGGGGGTTACCTGGGCCGACTCATTGCGTATCGATTCAAATATTATCGTCGGAGGCTATTTTGGTTTTTATATGCAGGGCCCAAACACACAGTCGAATGCAAGAAACAGGGATATAAAAATAAGAGGCAACCGTTTTCTCAATGCGCACTATAATGGTATTCAAATCACGTATGTGCAAAATGGGATCGATTTCATGTTCAATACGGTTAGTATGGACCCATTGAGCTCGAATAATGCATTGTATATGTATTATTGCTTCAATCATTTTTCAGGGAATGCTTCACATCGAATTATTGGAAACAAATTTATCGGCGGATATGCTAATCTTTTAGGAAACATATCAGCTTCAAATATCAATCCGACAAAAATACATTCGAATATGGTGATGAATATGCGGTCGGGAAATAATTATGGATTCAACATTTATAATGGCAGTGGTCAGACAGGCGCATATGAAATATATCACAATACCATTAATATCAATCAGGCATCAGGAGGGCAAGGACTGTATTTTTACAGCCCAACCGGAACGTCCTTTATCAAGAATAATATATTCGCTATTACCCATGCATCCAGTACCGCAATACCACTACATGTTGCAACCACGCTTTCCGGCAATGTAATCAATTATAATATTTACTATAACAAGGCGGGCACGGTAATGTTGTACCGCACGGGCACCTATTATTTTGCCAGTAACTATAAAGCAGCCAATGCCGGTGGTGATTCATCCTTTAATCTGCTTTCATCTTTTATTCAGAATGACAGTAATCTTCATCTTCAGGATGGATGCGCTTCTACAGGAGTGGATCTCACGTATACAGCAACGTATGATGCAGATGGCGAACCTTATTCCACTACACCTCATGTGGGTGCTGATCAGGTTATACGATTGGGAAATGACATAAGCGTTATTAAGTTTGTGACGCCACTGGCCCCCATAACAACAGGCAGTCAGGATGTAGAAATAATTGTTAAAAATATTGGCAACAATTCGGTTTACCCATTCGATGCCGGGTATAAGCTAAATAACAATGCTGCAGTTACACAAACAGTCTACACAAATATGAATGCCTGTGATACATTAGCGGTTCTATTTACCGGAGTCCAGCAGGTATCACTTATTCATTCAAATTACCTGAGAGCATTTACTTCCGGCCCCAATTGGTCAGCTGATTCCAATGTATTAAACGATACAATAAGAACAACCCTCACTGCACCCCTGAACGGGATTTATACCATAGGCGGTACGGGGGCAAATTATGCGAATTTCAGTTTGGCTGCCGATGCCTTACATTATGGGGTAAGCGGCCCGGTTACATTCCTGGTTGCACCGGGAACATACAATGAACAAGTTAATATTAGCGGGCCCATACCCGGGTCATCACACACTAATACGATTACATTTGACGGCATCAATAAAGCAAACAGAATCATTTCTTACAATGCTTCTGCATCACCCGCTGTGATAAAGTTGTCTGCGAAATATATAACAATAAGAAATTTCTCAATTGTTGCTACGAATTCCAATTCCGGAATCGGCGTTTTTATTGCACAGGGTGCGCACGCATGCAAAGTAAAAAGCTGCAATATCACAGTTCCTGTTTATCCTGCAATGACATGCCTGGGCATTCTGATTGGCGGGTCTGAAATAAGTTACAATACAGGCTATGCACGGGTCGATAGTCTTGAAATTGATTCAAACACAATCTATAACGGTTATATGGGCATTGTTTCTGATAACAGTTCAAATTTTGGTAGCATCGCATTGCTTAATAAAATCAGGAACAACAATATTATGCATTCCCATGCGGCAGGTATTTATCTTTATTCCTATCAAAATGGTTTGAGGATTGAATATAACAAGGTGGTACCCTCATCAGCCAATCAAACCAATGACGGAATTTATCTATACGGCTTAAAGAATCATACAAATGAACACCCATTGGTAATTAATGGAAACCGGGTTTATAATTATGGTTACCGGGGCGTGGTGCTCAATGCCTGTATCAATCTGGCCAATTCGAAAGGACATTTTACCAATAACATGATTGGGGGTGGCCAGCGTTATGGATATGCCTTGGGGGCAATTATAACAAACAGTAAATACTGGTATATCGTTAATAATAGTATCAGCAATACCCATTCTACACTCGGACCGGATTATGGGGGAATGTACCTGTTCTCTGATTCGGGTCTAACAGTTTGCAATAACCTTTTTGCAGTGAATACGAGCTCCCCGGGTTTGCCCCTTTATATGGCTTCTGCAAGTATGGCTGATACCATGGATTATAATATTTTTTACCGGGCTGATACTTCTGATCACATTCTTGTAAAAATTGACAGCAATTATAACAGTACAAATTTCAGAGGAGCGGGAGGATTCAATTCTAATTCAAGATTCGACCTTCCGGGATTTTTGAACGATACAAACCTTCATATCTTTGATAATTGCAGAAAGGGAATGAGCTTTCCTTTTATTCAATATGATGTTGATGGACAGCAAAGGTCGGCATTACCAACCATTGGAGCAGATGAAGTTCCACAACTCAATAATGATCTAAGTGTTGAAATGCTTCTAACCCCTGTTTATCCAATGTCGGCCGGCTTGCAAAATGTGGTTGCCAGGGTAAGGAATACCGGTTCGAATGCTGTGAGTTCATTCACACTATCCTATAAAGTAAACAGCGGTGCAGCCGTAAATATGAGTTGGATGGGCACATTGAATCCCTGCGATACCATAACATTATCTTTTAGTGGAAGCAACCAACTGAATCTTCCTGCAACAGGTATTCATATTCTAAAAGTATACAGCCAAAATCCAAACGGAACAAGCGATGCAAATAAGCTGAATGATACCATTACCCGATCGATTGGTTTGCCCCTGAATGGTATTTATACTGTTGGCATAGCTCCATCAGATTTTACAACAATCAGAAATGCAGTGAATGCACTCAATGATGTTGGAATTTCAGGGCCTGTATATTTTAACATAAAGGCCGGGGTATACAATGACAGTTTAAGATTGTTACCGGTTAACGGTTCATCAGTAAGCAATCCTATTGTGTTCAGATCACTGAATAATAACCGCGACTCGGTAAGAATTACAAGCACCGGAAACATCACACTCCGACTTGAAGCCTCTAACATCAGCTTCAGAAATGTTACCATAAGCCAGGAGTCGATGTATGGAATTGCAGTTTTAACCGCTGGGTTTATTGCTGCCGATACGTTTTACAACTGTAAAATCAGTGCACCGGTTACGGGAGTTGCAGGAAGCGCCACGCTTAAATCTGATGCAGATATGTCGGACATTGCTATCCGAAAATGCCTGTTTACGGGGAGTTACTATGGCATCTGGCTGGTACCTGTTGTTAATGGCACAAGAATCAGAAACAGCGTATTCGATAGCAATACGGTTCAGAATGCATTTTATAGTCCCTTATACCTCACGAACAGTACCATTAATTTCAAGATCCGGAACAATGAATTCAAATGTAATGGCAATTATAATAACGTGTGGTTTAACTTCCAGCGTTGTGATTCCGCGTTTGAATTCAGCGGTAATCGCATTACCACGGGCGGGATTGTTGATGTGGTAAATATGGTGTTTTCAAATAATGCAGGCAATCAGACAAACCGGATAAAGATATTTAACAACAGGTTCATCGCAGTGGGAAATGCGCAGGTAAGAACCTCATTTGTTTATGATAACCATTACATGGATATTTACAATAATGAAATGTTGCTGAAGTTCGGCACTTGTTCACTGGGCTCGGTAAGTTCAAATATCAGGTTCTTTCACAATACAATAAACTCTAAGAGCGCGGCGCTTTCCATGGACCAGCAGAATTGTACCAATGTGCTAATACGCAATAACATTTTATCCAATACAGGAACCGGTTCTGCAATGACATGGGCCAGCGCACCCCTTTCATCTGGCGTTCAAACAGATTACAACAATCTTTATTCGGCAGGATCCAACCTGGTATACTGGCAATGGTTGGCAAGTGGTCCGCTTTATGCGAACCTGAATGTATGGCGTTCTGTTTCAGGATATGAAATGAATTCGGTTTCGTACCGGCCTCCTTTTATTAGCGATACTTCTAATCTGGCCCCTTCAATAAGCGACAGTGCAGGCTGGGCGATTAATGGAAGAGGAACACCCTCAGGCTGGATCCATAAAGACATAAATGACAGTTCGCGAAGTATGGAAATTCGAACTGGCCCGGTTGATCTTGGCGCTTATGAATTTACACCTGTTTCCACCGCACCCAATGCCATTGCAATACCAGCCACACCTGCACAGGCAATATCGGCAAATGGCGGATTGCAGGTATTTGTTTTTGCATATGATACTGTGGCAAAAATAAACTGGAGTCTTGCCAGTACACCTCCTTCTGCAATCAGGTACAAACGCTATTCCGGAGTTTTGCCTAAACACATTGGAGATACCACAGCACTGAAATATATGTACTTTTATGATGATGTTTCTGCGGATTCGATTGGTGCTTTCAATTACACCATTAAAATATATTACAGAACAAAATGGTTGGGCAATACAGCCAATGAATCGAACCTGATTATTGCAAAAAAACAATATAATAACAGTTGGATAAACGGGTTAATAACAACGTCTACAATTGACACCTCTAAAAATATTTTGAGTTCACCCACCCTGAATTCATTTTCATTATTTACAGGAACAGAAAATACAGCTCCCATGCCCGTTGAATTGCTTTACTTAAAAGGGAGCAAGATTGATCATGATGCTGTGCTGAACTGGTTAACTGCCTCGGAAATAAACAGCAAAGCATTTATTGTAGAAAGGTCAATGGATGCAGAGAATTTTGAAGTTGCAGGCACGGTGAAAGCAGCAGGCAATGCTAACAAAATACTGTCTTATGATTTCATTGATAAACTTGCATTCAGAGGCAACACCACCCGGCTTTTTTACAGACTTAAAATGATTGATGCCAACGCTCTTTTTAGTTATTCGAAGCTAATCAGTATTTATTCGAATGATGCATTAAGCAATGGAAGCATTGTTTATCCCAATCCGTTTGAATCGCAGGCAATATTAAAAGCCGACATGACTTCAGCTACCCAGGTGATTATTGAAATCATGGATTTGCAGGGAAAAACGCTTTTATCTCAGAACCATTTATGTCAGGCTGGAAGAAATCTTATTAAACTCGATAACCTGGAATCACTGCAGCACGGTATCTATTTCATACTGATTACCGGGGGAGAAGAAATGATGGTGCTGAAACTTGTTAAGGAGTAATATTTACAGTGATGCAAATGCATGAAGTTGAAATGCGCAACAAATTCCAGATAATCATCCACGCATTAACAAAGAATGTCTTCATACAACTTATGCTTTTCTGAATGAATGCATTGAAGACGGAATGCTATATACCCATCACTGATAAATTTTGAAAACTTAATTGTCAGCGAGAATTTTTCTAAAGAATAAAATAAATTACTCTACCATAATTTTGAATGCTTTACCACCGGCAACTGATAATTGCAGGAAGTAAATACCTGACTGAAGGTCATTAAGATTAATAACATAATCAGTGGTACTAAATTCACCGCGAAGTGCCAGCCGGCCCGCCTGGTCGTATATCTGATAAGACGTGCCAACAAGGTTAATATTTGACTGGACATATAAACTACCTTGTGCCGGGCTAGGGTAACAACTGAAGGTCGATTTATTTTCGGTTGATGTCTCTATTCCATTTATTATGCTCGCTTCGTTTACAAGATAACAATACTGGTTTGCGCCATTGCCGGTTGAAAACATTCCACCTGCGTAAAGGATTTTTCCGGTTGGGAGGCGATTCACCGTATAGTCAAACCCTGTAATTACTGATGGTCCAACTGTACCTGCATAAGTCCATTTTGCGCTATTCACATTATATACCTGCAGCGCTTTGCGGTCTATTGAAAATATGTCACCCATGCCGTAGATCAGTACATTGCCGTTATTAAGGTTAATCATTTTACAACTCGAAGCATATTCATTCAGGTCGCCCACTTTGGTTATAGTCTTAGTTACAGGATCGAAGACTTCAGTGGTGTAATCTGCGCTTCCGCCGGCTATCAAAACTTTCCCGTTGGACATTAGTATAGCGGAGGCGTGTGATCTGTCTTTCATTGCTGCCGGCACCCTGCTCCAGGTACCATTTGCGGCACTGTAAATTTCTGCCGAATCGGAGGAGCCGGTTAGCAACACATCGCCATTGGGTAATTTAGTTGCTTCTACGCTGGTACCTCGTGACAAATTAAAGGCGCCTGTAATTGTCCAAGTACCAGTGCCCTGGTCATATAATTCGCAGCTCTTCTGGTAATTGCCACCAACAGCCAGTATTTTGCCATTGTTGAGCTTTATGAGTTTGCTACCTGAACGCTTAATATTCATATTACCTGTAGCCGACCAGGTTCCGGTCGATACATTATAGATTTCACATGACTTCAATTCGCTGGTATCGTTTTCACCACCGGCCACCAACACATTGCCGTTATCAAGTAATATCGACGCAACTTCATCTCTTTCTGTGCTCATGTTAGCCGTGCTGCTCCAGGTACCGTTATTATATAATGCGGCCGAACGGTACAGTTTCAGGTTAAGAAAAGTACCGTCATTGCCACCCATGACCAAAACTTTGCCATTTGATAACAACTCAGAACTGTGAGAAGTTCTTATTTGTGGTAATGAACCTGTTTGTGTAATCAATTGCGCATTTGCACTAAAAGTAAGCAGGGCGGTAAAGCAAACAAAGAGCTTGCCTGATTTGATTGTGTCTTTCATAGTTTTAGTTATTTTTGGTAGTTTTAACATAGTTTACAAGAGTAACAAATGCAATTCAATTATTAAAGAGGTTGGCCTTCAATTATGATATAATTAAGAAATAATTCCGCTGGAATAAATCATTGAAAAACAATATTCCAAACAGCACTATCACATGCGGTATACTGAACGATTCCATATCCTTTGGCCCAATAGATTTCTTTTACACTTTCAGAATTTTTGCGAGTATCTGAAAATGAAAAATGAATTCTAATAATTTCAGAATAAATCTTATTGTTTAATTCTAAATTGGTGTAAGTATGAATGCAGGTATCGCAGGGACTTCTTATAATTTTCAAAGGATTACCAGTGGAAAATGTAATTTCTCCTTCCTGTAAAATCCCACAACGATTTATTATGGTAAGACGTGTTTCGGTAGAACTGAATTGGGCGAAAACAATCTCAAACAATTTGTAGTAAATTGTTGAGCTAAGATCACGCCTGCGAAATTCGCCCTTCATACTGGTGCAATCATTTTCATTATCCTTAAGAACTATAGGCGCATTACCGCCAAAACTCACCAATGACTCTTCTTGTCCTTTATTTGATTTGTACCTGGTATAATTGATAGAGTCTGAAGGATACAGTTTGCCCCATTCTACAAAATTAGGATTGAAGGGTAGAACTGAATCAGGAGGACATTCTTTGATTTTTTTACAACAAAAAAATGTAGACATAAATAATATTAGTACTACTGTCTTACCCATAATTCACCATTAGATAAATAATAACCAACCAGTCCTTCACTTTCATTATAGTAAATACCTTGAGGTATTACTTTATTAAAATTATAGTATTCACTGTCACTGTATATGTGATAAATATTATTGAATAAAGTGCCGGAAATGGTGATTGTATCGTAAAACTTATAATTTGTAACCAGATTTTTTGTTTTTCCAATTGGGATGAGAAAGCGATAGTTGCGAATCGAAGTAGTAATTATTTCATAAGAACTATCTATCTTGACTTTGGATGAAACATTCAGATAGCCGAAATAGTCTACATGCCTTGTCCTTGAATAGTAATGATAGAAATTGGGCTGATCAAAAGGGATTGATACAATGCTTTCTATATTGACGCTGGTTGTATAAATATTAAAATAGGGAAAACATGGATCAGCAACATACACTTTATTATCTGTCCATTTTCTTGTTTCTTTTTGCAAAGTGCTTTTTGACAATAGGTTAGTAAAACCCAAATTATTCTTAAACACCGCCGTTGCTGGTATACTCGAAGGAAAAAGTGCCAATGATGCATCGGTTAAACTTCCTTTATTTGTGTTATATTCCTGATCCCCTTTACCACCATACATGGGACACCCATTATCCTTTTCTTTTGAGCATGAAAAAAATTGCAGTACAAACAAGGAAAATATTATTTTTTCAATTATTTTTTGCACAGTGACGAATGTACCTGAATAATCCGTAGTTAAAAAAAGAATTTTAGGAAGGGACGGTAGCCGAACTCTTGAAGGTTGATAGTCAGTTATTGAAGCAAGTCGTGGTTCATTCCTGCTCCGGCTCCGTGAGCAATTGTCACAATTCAGATGGGATCAGCAGGCGTAATCAATTCGGCAGATACTTTGCCGATTTCCTTAGAAACCGTTATGGATAGCTTGCGGGACTTTATCAAATTCAACTCAGGTGTTTGAATGCAGCGCCATGTTATTTCCTTCGCTATCTGTGAAAAATGCCATGAACCCGTTTTGGCCAATAGAAGTTTTGGGCATAGTTATCTTGGCACCTGCACGTTCTACGCGATCCAAAACCAGCTGTAGATCAGGGTTTGCATTCAGGTATATGATTGAGCCCGTTGTAGCCGGGGTGTGCATTGCGCTTTGAGCCAGGCCCCCCGCCACCTTTCCAATCATTGGGTTGAAAGGAAACATCGCATACTTCATTCCACCCATTTCCATTTCTTCCATTTTAATCTCAAAAATACTCTCATAAAATTTTTTCGCACGCGCAATGTCTGTTGCGGGAATTTCAAACCAGTTAATTGCATTGGTCTCAGCACTCATTTTCTCATTCATAAAATTATTATTTAGATGTTAAAAAATTTATCCAATTTAATTAAAGGGTGCAGTTATTGTCATTTAACTAAAAGGATTATTCCGCTTGCGCTCCATGATCCCTTTTCAAACTCGGCTTGGATCAATCCCGCAGCCCTATCGGTCTGCATTTAAATCACTGCATAAAACTTCAAGCTTTAAGGCTTGAGTTTTACTTCGCGATTTAAATGTGCCGGTCTTGATCACCTCGTGCACCCAAAGGGATTCGAACCCCCATCTTCAGAACCGGAATCTGAAATTCTATCCATTGAACTATGGGTGCAAATATTAAAAGAACAAACCCTGCACCCAAATAGAATCTGAAATTCTATCCTCCCGATAGCTATCGGGAGAACTATGGGTGCAAATTGAGAAACAGAAACAGAGCGGAGAAAGAAGATTACACACTGTTTCTCTGCTCTGTTTCTGTTTCACCTGACTGCGAAGGTAATGGAAATTTTGAGATAGCGCAAAAAAGAGGAATGTCCCATGATTAACTGGCTTATTTTTAATGACAATTAAACATATAAATACCGGTTTAGGAGTTATAAACAATTTTTACTAGGAATTTCCTATCTTGAGTTTTACTTTTACATCTTAAAATCACCATGATATGAAAAAGTCACTGATTATTCCCATTGCGTTTATCTGCTTTTTATTTTTGAACTCTTCCTGTGAAAAGGAAGAAGCAGACGTAGATGTTATCGTTGCGGTTACCCTTACACCTAACCAGGCATATACCTATCAGATTCCGAAACTGGGTGATGAAGATGAACAGGTGCAGATAACCAAAGATGCTGCTCATGCACTGATCAGCAGGGTATCACCAGTTGCCAACTCTCAGGCTACACTTTTTGAATACACGCCCGCTCTCAATTATGTGGGATCAGATGAAGTAGTGGTAAGTGCCGTTGATAAGGGACGCAGGGGCAGAGGAAGCAAGTGTGGGAACGATGATGATGATGACCGCTACACGTTTAGAATTAGCATTGCAGGCAATACAGAATAATTGCTATTTTTTATTTTAAATAAAATGGTTTTTCAATGGGTTAAAAACCCCATTTGGTAAAAAACATCAGTACTACAACTGCCAAAATTAGAAACAAGATGACTGTGATTGCAAATCCTTCAATAACAGGGTGCCTTTGCTCTTTCATAACCTGAAAATTTAATACTGCAAGTTGTTTAAATCAATATTTTTTTACGATGATATTTATCAGGTTTTGAGGAGATTTATGCTTAAATTACACAAGCAATTTGTCATTAAAATGAAAACTCAGTTCAATAGATAAAAAAAATAATCAATAAAGTTTCATGCTTTGAATCTAATTTTGAACCCGGTTAAACGCACTGAAAGAATTTTTGTTAATTCAATGTTTGGTTCAACAAAACAGGAGGTAAGTTGTTTAACTATATTAATCTAAAATATATATGCAGGAAACCAAAAAACCCAGCCATTCGCGTACCATCATGAACGAAATGGTATTACCCAATGATACCAATACCCTTCACAATTTAATGGGGGGAAGGTTATTGCATTTTATGGATATCGCAGCTGCCATTGCAGCCCAGAAACATTCGGGTAAAACCGTGGTAACTGCCTCAGTAGATACGGTAAGTTTTGCCAAATCCATTCAACTGGGAGATGTGGTAACCTTGCAGGCTGAAGTTTCGCGCGCCTTCCATACTTCCATGGAAATTTATATTAAAGTATGGGCTGAAAATATTCCCACCGGAGAAAAGTTTTTAAGTAATGAAGCTTATTATACTTTTGTTGCTCTCGACCGTAAAGGCTCTCCATTACCGGTGCCTCCCCTGGAGCCGGAGACCGAGGAAGAACGGAAACGATTTGATGGTGCACTGAGACGCAGGCAATTGCGTTTGATCCTGGCCGGCAAAATGAAACCGGATGATGCCACTGAGCTGAAGGCGCTGTTCTTCGGAACATAAGCGGGTAAATTTCTAAAATTGAAACTTAAACGTTTGATTTTAGTGCCAAAAGAATAAATTTGCACCACTTTTAAAAAGCATAAAATACTTAAGTATGTCAAAATCAGGTGTTATAGCCCAGGTAATTGGTCCGGTAGTTGACGTTAGCTTTGCCGACGATAACCAAAAACTTCCTAAAATTTACGATGCCCTCTATATTGATAGAGCCGATGGTTCAAGAATTATTCTTGAATGCCAGAAGCATATGGGTGAAAACATGATTCGCACAGTGGCCATGGATAGTACCGATGGTTTGGTACGCGGCATGGAAGTGCATCAAACCGATGCACCGATATCGATGCCCACCGGAGAAGATATCCGCGGACGATTATTTAATGTGGTAGGCCAGGCAATCGACGGGATGAAAACCGTGAAGAGTGAAGGTCCGCGTGCCATTCACCGCGACCCGCCAAGATTTGAAGACCTTTCTACTTCATCTGAACCCTTATATACCGGTATTAAAGTTATTGACTTAATTGAGCCCTATGCAAAAGGAGGCAAGATTGGTTTATTTGGAGGAGCAGGAGTAGGAAAAACGGTATTGATTATGGAACTCGTAAACAATATTGCAAAGGCATACGAAGGAATGTCGGTTTTTGCAGGTGTGGGTGAGCGTACCCGTGAAGGAAATGATTTATTACGTGAATTTATTGAATCGGATGTTATAAAATATGGTGCTGAATTTAAACACAGCATGGAAGAAGGCGGCTGGGATTTAAGTAAGGTAGATTATACCGAACTGGCAAAATCGCAGGCAACACTCGTGTTCGGACAAATGAATGAGCCTCCCGGAGCACGCGCCCGTGTTGCTTTATCCGGTTTAACCATGGCCGAATATTTCCGTGACGGAGATGAAAAATCAGGCGGAAGGGATATCCTGTTTTTCGTGGATAATATTTTCCGTTTTACACAGGCAGGTTCCGAAGTATCAGCGTTATTGGGACGTATGCCATCGGCAGTAGGTTACCAGCCAACCCTGGCCTCAGAAATGGGTGCCATGCAGGAACGCATTACTTCAACCAAACGCGGTTCTATTACTTCGGTTCAGGCCGTTTATGTACCTGCGGATGATTTAACAGACCCGGCTCCGGCTACAACTTTTGCCCACTTGGATGCAACTACGGTTTTGAATCGTAAGATTTCTGAACTGGGAATTTATCCGGCAGTGGATCCTCTGGATTCAACTTCAAGGATATTAACTGCAGCCATTGTTGGTGATGCACATTATAATTGTGCGCAACGCGTAAAATCTATTTTACAGCGTTATAAAGAACTTCAGGATATCATTGCCATTTTGGGTATGGATGAGTTGAGTGAAGACGATAAATTAATCGTATCGCGTGCCCGTCGTGTTCAAAGATTCTTGTCACAGCCTTTCCATGTAGCTGAGCAATTCACAGGCTTAAAAGGGGTATTGGTTCCTATTGAAGATACCATCAAAGGATTTAACATGATTATGGATGGAGCAGTAGATCAATATCCTGAAGCGGCGTTCAACCTTGTAGGTACAATAGAAGATGCAATTGCCAAGGGTCAAAAAATG
>JAUXUD010000018.1 GCA_030680835.1 Bacteroidota bacterium | reverse complement strand
CCGAATATTCTGTCATTGTCAAGTACACAATTTGTGAAATTTACAAAGATTACTTTCCAAAGTACAAGCATCACATCATTGGTACACGGTATCGTAATTACAGGAAACAGCGCTTATGACTCAATAGTAGATTGCAAGCTGTTAATGGCTATACAGGGATCTTATGGTAATTATTCAATTAACGCAAATCCATTAAATTCAAATAATATTGGACTTGTATTTAAAAACAACCTGATCCAGGGAAGTTATTATGGTATTTATTGGTTTGGAACTTCAAACTCCAACAGGCCATACAATACCGTATTTGATGGCAATACCATTCAAAGTGCATATTACTCCCCCTTCACTTATTTGTATAATACCCTCAATACAAGGTTTACAAATAATATCGTTAACTTAAATGGCAACAATGCCTATAACTATTCTTATTTCCATTTTAATGATTCCTTGTTATTTGCCAATAATGTAATTTCAACGGGAACTACAGTTGTTTATCCTCGATGGGAACTGGGAGGCAACTCAAATCAGGTTAAAATATTTAACAACTCTTTCAATCATGCAAGTCCTGCCGGTAACGGGTATCTTCCTTATTTATACAATACCACAGGTTATTCCGGATTTGAAGTTAAAAACAATATCTTCAGTTGCACAGGTGCAGGTTTTGCTACCATATGGTCATTAATGCCAAATGCCACCATGTCTGATAATAACCTGTATTATTCCGCAACGGGCACTGTCCTGATATCAGGAGCTGCAAATCTTGCAACCTGGCGAACAAGCTGCAATTGTGACAAGCATTCTATTTCATACCGTCCGGGTTATACCAGCAATACAAACCTGGTTCCGAATGTTGCTGATTCTGCCGTATGGGCCTTGAACGGACACGGTACTTTTTTACCTCAGGTACCAACTGATATTAATAGTATATCCCGTCCTGCGGGTGTTACTGCCGGGGTGCCCGATTTGGGCGCGTATGAATTTACACCCACCAGTATTCCGCCGGTTGCCATTGCATCAGGTGCACCCACAGCAGGGGTTACACAAACATTCCGTTTTGGCAGCGATAGCGTGGCCAGCATCACCTGGGATGCTTTTTCAACACCTCCTCCTTTTGTGCATATCCGACAATACGGTGGCAAAAAACCATTGTATCTGGGTAATCCCTTAATTACCCCGAATTCTGATAACTATATGTATTTTTATGACAGTATTTATGCACCATCAGGTTCATACAGTTACTATGCACAGTTGTATTATCACCAGGAATGGATGGGTAATATTACCAATGAAGGTAATTTGGGAATTGTTCAAAAAACAAGTCCAAATTCTTCACCCTGGACCTTGCTAAGTACTACCGGTGTTGATTCAAATATGAACTATTTAACAGGTGATTTTATAACTGGTTTTGGTTGGATGACAGGTACTGATGTTAGTAATCCTTTACCCGTAAAATTGATCAATATAAACGCGCATGCAATAAGTAATGCGATTAAAGTAAACTGGACAACCGCCAGTGAAATAAACAGCAGTTATTTTGTAGTTGAACGCTCGGTTAATGGTAAATCTTTTGTTAAAGCGGGTACTGTAAAAGCAAATGGCAACAGCAGTAAAATGATTAGCTATACTTATAATGATGCCGAAGGTAAAGCTTTATTGGCTAAAGGAACTGTATATTATCGCCTGGCTATTTATGATAAGGATGGCAGCAGGGAATATTCGAAAGTGGTAGCTGTAGATGAAAGCTCCGGCAAGGATTTATCAGCAGAAGTATTCCCGAATCCGTTCAATGATCAGGTGGTTGTGAATGTTGTGAATCCGAACGGAGGAAACATTAATATTAGCGTGATTGACATTAATGGCAAGGAGCTTTACAATGCCAACTTTGCAAACAGCAACAATATTTTAAATTTAGAAAGTATTCCTGCCGGGATTTATTTTGTTAAAGTTAGTAATAATGATGTTGTCAAAGTTGTAAAACTGATTAAGAATTAAGAGTTAAGAATTAAGAATTAAGAGTTAAGAATTAAGAGTTATGAGTTAAGAGTTCATAATTTCGGTTACCATTAATGAGTCCTGCGTTAAAAGCGCGGGACTCATTTTATATTCTCTTAACTCCAAACTTTTGTGCCTTCTGTACAATTTTTGCAAATGTCTATTTCTTTTCTTGATTTTAAAATGGCCCTGCGGAAATTCTGATAGGTTTCGCTGCGCCAAACTTGTTCAAAGGGCTCCTTGCTGATATCTCCGAAACGATGGGTAGCATCTTTATCGAAACAGCAGGGCACCACCAAGCCATCCCAGGTAATTACGCTCCCGCGCCACATGCGCCAGCATTGGTTCAGCAATTCGTTTTTTATTTCGTAGCCCCTTTCTGTTTTTTTATACCTGCTTAAATCTTCATTATTGGGGATAAATGTATCGCTGGTTTGATAGTCATAAATCTGAGCTGTTTTGATACCCAGTTCGTCAACACCCATTTCTTTTGCGAGTCTTTTTATTTCGGGAATCTGGTGTTCGTTGTGTTTAAATGCAATAAACTGCCAGATAATATGCGGCGTAGACTTACCCAGTTTCTTTTTCCATTTCAACAGATTTTGTGTTCCTTCCAAAACCTTTTCCAGCTTGCCCCCAACCCGATATTTTTGATACGATTCCTGATCCACTCCGTCAATTGAAATAATCAAACGGTCGAGGCCAGATTCGATGGTGGCTTTGGCCATGGCATCGGTAAAATAATGGGCGTTGCTGGAGGTTGCGGTATAGATTTTTTTCTGAGCCGCGTATTTAACAAATTCCAAAAACTGGGTATTCAAAAAAGGTTCACCTTGAAAATACAAAATCAAATAAATGAGCTCCGGATGAATTTCATCGATAATCTTTTTATATAAAGGTAAATCGAGCATGCCGGTATTGCGTGTAAACTCGCGCAAGCCACTGGGGCATTGCGGACAACGCAGGTTGCAACTGGTGGTGGGCTCAATTTCCATTACCACCGGCATACCCCATTGCACAGGTCTTTTCAGCGTTTTTGAAACGTAGTAACTGCTATATAATTTTGCGGCATTCCATATTCTTCTTCCATTCAACTTGGAAAAAAAATTGATGCCGTCCGTAAAATTGTTGTTCATAAATTGGGAGCCAAACTCTTCAAAAATAAGTGTGCATATTAATGCTTTTTTTTGATGGTTCGGCAGGCTCACCTTGACAATGCACGATTTGTTGATTGGCAATAGTTTTTGGGGGGATGATTTTTTTTGCATAGCAAAAAAAATCATCCCCCCAAAAACCATTGCTGAATATAACCGGATCACCTGTCAAGGTGAGCTTGCCGAACCATTCTCTTCAAGAATTTGCTGAAGGCTTAATCTACATTGTCATGTAGAAACGAGTTATTGGATTTAATCTCGGGCCGGCCATTATTGTCATCAAATAAACTAAGGCGCGATACCTGCGATACAGAGGAATGCGGTACTTCATCCAGTTTTTTCTGCTTCCTTTTATAGGCGGGTTCCTTTTCCAGATCTCTTAAACCCTGCGGTGTATTGATGCTGATATTTAAATCTTTCAGCGTTTTGATTCGCTGGATATGCTTTTCAATTTTCTTCTCCTGTTCATCCGGGCTGGTATCACTAATCAAATTAAAAATGGGTTGTACTTCAGGCACCTGCTGGTTTACCAATTCTTCAATAGAATTGTTAATCGCCTCATCTTCATTCACCGAATCCAGCGGAATTTCAATCTGATTTACACCATACTCATATATTTCTTCTTCCGATTCATTCTCAATTCTCAGGTTTAACTGAATGCCCGATTCATCAAGCGGAATTTCCGGTTCCACTTTCTTCTCTTCTTCCAAATTATATTTGATCGGTTCAGGCATATTGTTGCCAATATCGGGCTGAACCCATGGAGTTGCCGGTTTTAGTGTGGATTCAACTGACTGCGGTTGCTGCCGGGAATCCAGATTGCCTAAGATTATTTTATTCTCTTTTATGGATGTTTCAAACCCGGTGGCAATAATGGTTACTGCAATCTGGTCGCCCAGTGATTCATCATAACTGGTTCCAATAATCATTTCGGCAGTAAAGCCTGTTTCTTCCTGAATATAGTTTGATATGTCTTCAAATTCACTCATCAATAATTCGTGATCTCCGGAAGCTGAACTTACATTTAACAAAATATTTTTTGCTCCTGTGATTCTGCTTTCATTCAATAATGGGGATGATAATGCAGCCTTTGCAGCATCCATGGCACGGTGCTCTCCGCTTGCTGTTGATGAACCCATTAATGCCACGCCGCTCGATTTCATCACGGTTTTCACATCTTCAAAATCCACATTGATTTCGCCCGGAAACGTAATTACTTCTGCAATGCCTTTTGCCGCGGTATTTAATATTTCGTTGGCATGGGCAAAAGCCTGACGCATGGGTAAATTGCCATACATCTGTTTAATTTTATCATTACTGATAATAAGTAAACAATCCACCGAACGTTTTAGTGCTTCAATCCCTTCAAATGCAAAATCCTTGCGCCGCTTGCCTTCAAATGAAAATGGAGTGGTAACAATACCTACTGTTAAAATATCCATTTCTTTAGCTGTTTTAGCGATAATCGGTGCAGCACCGGTTCCGGTTCCTCCGCCCATTCCTGCTGTGATAAACAACATTTTTGTGTTCACTCCCAAAGTATCAATAATATCTTCAATGGCCTCCATCGCCGATTGCTTGCCAATCTCGGGGTTTGCACCTGCTCCCAGACCCTGTGTTAAACCGGCTCCCAGCTGAATTTTATTCGGAATCGGGCTCGCTTCCAATGCCTGCAAATCGGTATTGCATATAATAAAGTCAACGCCCTTTATACCTTGCGAAAACATGTAGTTTACCGCATTACCCCCGCCGCCGCCAACACCCAATACTTTAATAATGGATGATTTTTCCCTGGGCATGTTGAATTTAAATGAACTTTCCATACGTTTTATTTTTAATCGATGATTCTAGAAATCTTTCATTTCATCATCATCATACAACCATTTTTTTCCTTTATCAAACCAACGGCTCAGCAGGTTCGTTTCGTTATTCGATTTTTTAGCTTTTTCACGTTCTTTAACATCTTTAATCGAATCAATTTTTTCGCGTTCTTCAATGGCCTTAAACCCTTTAACTACAAGGCCTACACCGGTTGCATATATCGGATTTTTAATCTCTTCTATGGCGGTTTTTCCAATGTGTTCATTGGCGTATCCAATCCGGGTATCAATGCCTGTCACAAATTCAACCAGTTTATCCAGATGCTTCAACTGCGAGCCACCACCAGTAATAACGATTCCAGCATTCATTTTCTTTTCAAGGCCCGAGCTTTTGATTTCATATAAAACCGACTCAAAAATTTCTTCTACCCTTGCCTGAATCACCAATGCCAGATTTTTTACCGAAACTTCTTTCGGAGGCCGTCCGTGGAAACTGGGGATACAAACAATTTCATTCTCTTTGTTTTCTTCTGCAAGGGCTGAACCAAATTTCAGTTTCAGCGCTTCGGCCTGATTGCGCAAAACATTACAGCCTTCTTCAATATCTTTGGTGATGATGTTTCCACCAAAAGGAATCACCGCAGTGTGGCGGATGATGCCATTTTTAAAGATGGCAATATCTGTGGTACCTCCGCCGATATCTACCAAACAAACACCTGCTTCCAGCTCTTCCGAGGTAAGCACTGCATCGGCAGACGAAAGGGGTTCCAGAATTAAATCGGCTACTACCAATCCTGCCCGGTCAACACTTTTATAGATGTTTTTAATGGCATCTACATTACCGGTAATTATGTGAAAATTCGAAGTTAAGCGTACTCCCGACATGCCAATGGGATCATATACATCTCCAATATCATCAACCGTATATTCCTGCGGCAATACATGTATAATTTCATCTCCCGGTGCCAGTGCCAGTTTGTAAGTATCTTTTATCAAACGGTCCACATCATCCTTATTGATTTCCTCATCGGTATTGCCCAAACTAATGCTGTTGCGGTGCTGCACACTTTTTATGTGCTGTCCGGCAATTCCCACATGCACACTATTGATTTCAATCTTGATATTGTTTTTCTGCAACGACTGCTTTGCTTTGTCAACGGCCTCCATAATGGCCTTTACGGTCTTTTCAATATTGCGTACTTCGCCCCTGATTACCCCGAGACTTTCGGCCTTACCCATACCCAGGACCTCAATTTTTCCATGTCCGTTTTTATGGCCCACAATGGCACATACTTTGGTGGTTCCGATATCCAAACCCACAATAATTTTTGTTTCAGCTGACATGCTACTATTTATTACTTTTTACAAATTACCTGTCCTTCAAATCTTAAATCAATGCTGCTGTACTTTTTCCATCCTGTCCGGTTTAAACCTTCGCGGTAAAAAACCAGCAATTTTCTGAACTTCTTTTCAAGATTATCTGCACTCCCGAAAATGATAATATGGTTTCCAATTTTTGGAATAATCACAAACTCATTATCGGCTCTTACAAATATCTGTTCAATTAATGCCTTTAAGAATGCATCTTTATCAACATATGAGGCTATTTTAAACAGTTGGATTCCTACAAAAGAGTACACTGAATCCCCTTTCTCAAAACGCTCAAATATGTTCCCGTTGGCAATGGGCACCCTTGCGGTAAAGTGTTCACTTAAAGACATTTTAATCCCATGCTGATCAATATAAAACTGGGTTCCATCGTATTTTACTACACGCAACAGGGGTTTCCGCTGATCCACCTGAATGTTTAAAACCCCGTTCAGGTCCGAATAAACTTCCGCATCTTCTATCAGCGATTCCTTTAATAATGACTTTTCAAGTTTGGAAATATTAATTTCAGACAAAGGCATTCCCAGCAGTTTTTGCTCACTGTTTAATCCCTTGCGAATCACTTCTAAAACTCTTTGCCGGTTAAAAAATTGCAGTTCCAGGGGTTTTATACTCACAAAAACTTTTTTACAGCTTAGTTCCTGCTCCTGCTTGCCGGCAAATCCCAAAACAAAAATAAGCCCGCTCAGCATGCAAGTCCAAAACAGCAAAATTCCTACTCTAACTGCTGCATTTTTAAGCTTTGTTTTGTCAATGGTCATTGCTGCTTAAAACTTGTTTTATGGGTTGAACCAATGCATCAATATCACCTGCTCCTAAAGTTAAAAACAATCTGGGTCTTTCCATTTTAACATACTCTATAAGTTCTTCTTTTGAACACAAAATTTTATCCTTAGATATCATTCTATCCAATATCATTTGAGAACTTACGCCCTCAATCGGCTGTTCCCTGGCCGGGTAAATATCCAGCAAAAACAATTTATCCGCCATCGATAAGGTTTCGGCAAATCCTTCTGCAAAATCCCGGGTTCGGGAAAATAAATGTGGTTGAAATGCAACTACCAGTTTATAACGCGGATACATCCGTTTTACGGAACTTAAAATAGCCCTCAGTTCTTCCGGATGGTGAGCATAGTCATCAATAAAAATCTGTTTTTCATTTTTTATGATGTATTCAAATCTGCGTTTAACGCCTTTAAAACTTATGAGCGCTTTTCTGAGTTCATCACCTGTAACACCTGCAATGAGGCAAGCTGCCGATGCTGCCACAGCATTTTCTATATTATGCATACCAGGTATTCCCAATTTTAATTCGGGATAAAAACTTCCGTCGAAATACAGATCAAAAATATGCTCTGCCTCATTTATCTGAATATTCCCTGCAAATACATCTGCCCCTGGGTCAAAGCCATAAGTTAAGTGTTTTACCTTTAATTTTTTTACCAGATCCAAATTATGTTTTACCAGCAAAGTACCTCCTGCAACCAGGCGATTGGCATAATCCAAAAAAGATTCCTGCATTGCGCTATGCGCACCATAAATATCCAGATGATCCGCATCCGTTGATGTTATAACGGAAATTTTGGGATGCAGGGTTAAAAAAGAACGATCAAATTCATCTGCTTCAACCACGGTAAATTGTTCAGCGGGTTTTAGTTCCTTGGCTCTTTTGTGTATCAATAAATTCGATTCGTAATTGCTTGATATTCCTCCTAAAAAAGCATTGCAACCCAATTTGCTCTGCGTTAAAATATGCGCAATCATCGCTGAGGTAGTAGTTTTGCCATGGGTGCCTGCAACACCAATGGTTTGGTATGCCTCACTTATAATTCCTAAAACCTCAGCGCGCTTTTGAATGGTAAATTTTTGCTCCGTAAAATATTTCCATTCCTGGTGATCTTTCGGAATTGCAGGTGTGATTACCACCAATGTATTCGGTGGATTCAGCTTCAATCCAATTACAAATTTTACATCATCCGTATAATGTATATCCATTCCTTCCTGAACCAAATTTTTGGTTAATGGCGTTTCTGTTTTATCGTATCCCGTAACTTTTATACCCAGGTAATTAAAATAACGGGCAATGGCACTCATTCCTATTCCTCCGATTCCCAAAAAATATGCCGCTTTAATATCTTTAAAGTCCATACCCGCTATTTTATTAATTTTAATACTTCGTCAGCAATCCGTTCGGCTGCATCAGCAATGGCCATTTCTGATATGTTTTTACTTAATTCGAATTGCATTTTTTCATCGGCCAGCAATTCAAGTGCGGTATGAACCAATTGAGATTTTGCCTCTTTATCTCTTACCAGAAGGGCGGCATTTCGCTTCACCAGTGCTATGGCATTTTTCGACTGATGATCTTCTGAAACATTTGGGGATGGCACCAGAATAACAGGTTTCCCTGCAATGGCCAATTCTGCAATCGACAAAGCACCAGCTCTTGAAATAACAATATCTGCGGCAGCGTACGCAAAATCCATCTGGTAAATAAACGGTTCAATAACCAGTGAAAAATTAGGGTCTACCGTTTTATTTTTTACACCCGTAAAATTCTTTCCGGTTTGCCAGATTACATTAATGTGGGCAGCAGCCAATTCTTCTAAACCGGCTTCAATGCATTCGTTAATGGTTCTTGCGCCCAGACTTCCGCCTATCACCAAAATCGTTTTTTTAGCGGGATCCAGTTTAAAAAAACCCTGCGCTTCATCTCTTTTATTATAAGCATTGGTGATATCCAGCCGAACCGGATTTCCTGTTTTAACTATTTTATCAGCGGGGAAAAATCGTTCCATATGATCGTATGCCACACATATTTTTTGAACCCGTTTCTTTAATAATTTATTCGTGATTCCGGCATACGAATTTTGTTCATGTATTAATGCAGGCAATTTTTTAAGGGTTGCCGCATACAATAAAGCCCCGCTGGCATAACCCCCAAAACCAATGGCTACATCGGGTTTAAATGTGTTAATAATCTTCAGCGATTTCATTACGCTGCTAAGCACTTTAACGGGAAATATCAGGTTTTTTAAACTTACTTTTCTTTGTATACCACTAATCCAGAGACCCACAATCTGATAACCTGCTTTGGGTACTTTCTCCATTTCCATCCGGTCACTGGCCCCAACAAATAAAAAATCAACTTCATTATTCAGGCGTTTTTGTAAGGTTTGGGCAACTGCTATTGCCGGATAAATATGCCCCCCTGTGCCTCCGCCGCTGATTATAATTTTTAATTTTTTTCTCATTTTTTTGGTTCTGTTTTCAAGGGCCGTTTTTGTTAATCATCATAGACGCCATAAATGGCGTCTCTACCAGTGGAAGCAGGAAGCATCCTGCATATAACTGTAGAGACGCCATTTATGGCGTCTCTGTTACCGCAATATTTTGGGGTATCTCCTGTTCTTCGGGTTCTTCGGTTTCTATATAACGGCTTACGCTCATGATGGCACCAAATGCAAAACTGGTAATTAAAATAGAGGTTCCGCCTTTGCTTACCAAGGGCAGGGTTAAACCTGTGTTGGGTACCAGATTTACTGCTATGGCCATATTAATCAGGGCCTGCAAGACCAGCGCAAACGACAATCCTATGGCCAGCAGGGCCCCAAATGCTTTGGGACTCCGGAAAATAATGCGGAAGGCCCGATACATAAATACCATGTAAAGGATCAGCATAAAAGTGGCGCCTAAAAATCCGTATTCTTCTGCGATGATTGCATAGATAAAATCGGAATAGGCCTGGGGCAAAAAATTTCTTTCGGTGCTACCGCCCGGACCTTTGCCATAAATGCCTCCATTGGCAATGGCAATTTTGGCATGGTCGTTCTGATAGGTTACATCCGGATTATCAGAAGGGGTTCTGAAATTTTCAATCCGGTGTTTCCAGGTAACCACCCTTCCCCAATTTTCCAAATATTTATCGGGTATGTTTAAAACAATCACCAACAATACTGTACTTAAAACGGTTACGGTTGACCCTAAATAAAACACATGTTTAATGCTTACCCTTCCCATAAACATAATTACCAGGCAGGTACAAAACAAAACAAGCGCCGTGGATAAATTGGAAGGCATAATAAGCAAACAGGTTAGGCTTACATGAATGAGTATGGGAAGAAATCCTTTTTTAAAATCCTTGATATCTTCCTGGCGCATGGCCAGTTCGCGGGCTACATAAATAATCAACGCAACCTTGGCGATATCGGATGTTTGGAAACTGATACCCAGAAACGGAATTTTTAACCAGCGCTGTGCTTCATTATAATTTGAACCAAAAAACATGGTAAGTATAAGCAAAATGTATGAAACAAAAAGTGCGAGTTTGCCAATGCGTAAAAAGTATTTATAATGTATGCTGTGTGTAAGCAGCATGATAAAAAATCCACCCAGTAAAAAGCCAAACTGCTGAAACAAATAAAACTCGGCCCTGCCTCCATGCTTCTGATAGGCAAGTGCTCCGGTTGAACTGTAAACCGCAAACAAGCCCCATACCGAAAGGGTAATGATGATGAACCACATGAGTGGATCGCCTTTGGGTTTGATATGTTGCCAGGTGTACACGGAACTATAGATTGGTGATGAGTTTTCTGTCATGTCGAGCGGTCCCGATAGCTATCGGGACGAGACAAGTTTCACTTGAAGGCAAATGTTTGAATTGTATATCTGATCTAACCATTGTTGATTTTATTTCGTTGATCATTGTTCTCGACTTCGCTCGAACTGACAAAACTATGCACTGACATGTTAAATGGATTTAACGGCGGCTTTAAACTGACGGCCCCGGTCTTCATAATTTTTAAACAGGTCGAAAGATGCACAGGCCGGCGACAACAATACCGATTCTCCCGGCTTGGCCATTTTTGACGCCACATGCACAGCTTCATCCGCACTGCTGGTATTGATAATCATGTCAACATCTTTTGAAAATGCATCATGAATTTTAGAATTGTCAATTCCCAGGCAAACAATGATGCGTACTTTTTCTTTTACAAGTTCCTGCAGCATCGAATAGTCGTTTCCTTTATCTACTCCCCCAACAATCCAGATGGTAGGTTTATCCATGCTTTCGAGGGCATACCATGCAGAGTTTACATTGGTAGCTTTCGAATCATTGATATAATCAACCGCGCGAATGGTGGCAACGTTCTCCAACCGGTGCTCCACATTCTGGAAATCCATCAGACTTTCGCGG
>JAUXUD010000054.1 GCA_030680835.1 Bacteroidota bacterium | reverse complement strand
GACTATGAAGAAAAGAAAAGAGCATCAATTACAAGTAATTGACGCCCTTTACAAGCTGACTCTTGGTCGCTTTTGAAATACAAAGAAAATAAAATTTTGATTTATTTGGAAATTAACACAGAATCTATGTGTTTAATTCCCCCTTTCAATTTATAACAATTTTTTGAGTGTAGGTGCAATCATCTGCAATCGCCCGAATAAAATAAACTCCATTACTTAACCCGCTTAAGTCAATCGAGGTTTTTGCAGTCTGAATTTTTTCTGAATTACTATATACCAATTTTCCAGTCAGATCAAAAACAGAAATCCTGTCAATAGTTGTTGAACCTTTTATTTCTATAGTAATCATCCCGTGCGTTGGATTCGGATATATTTCAACGTTGTTTGCCTTTAAATTTACTTCAATTCCACTGGGCTTTTCAGGAGGCAACGCGAAAGACTGGACGCCATCACTTACATCATCCGACGAACCCTGATCGGCATAAAAACCCAGTCCTCTTCGGGCAAATGCCTTCCATAACAAATCGTAATTTCCAAAATTATTGTTAATTGAATCCGCCAGTAAAATGGCATCCCGCGAATCTACAAATCCCGGCATACAAGGTTGTAATTTCAAACCATCCATTACCAATTGTATGGCTTTATTATTTCCTCCATTACCCCCGTAAATATCATTGCTGAATCCGTACTTATCTACCATGTCCCAAAAAATATCATAGAGCATCGTACACCATACAAAACCAACAAAATGCACTTCCGGGTCTGATTTTATAGAATTATAGGTACTTGGATTTACCGACATATTCCTGCTGTAAGGATAGTCGCGGATACCTGTACCATTGGTATCTTCACCAATCAGGTAAGTACCTACGCCTCTTCCCGATTGCGGATTATCCGTTGCTTTTGCAGTAAGTGCCAGTGCAAAAAAATCGCTCCATCCTTCCCCACCCTGTTCGGCATTGTATAAACAGCTTGAGTTTTGCGGACCACCGGTTAGCCTGTTTGATAGTCCGTGTGCCGATTCGTGAATGATGACTCCATTATCAAAATCACTGTCATAAAATTTAGGCCCGCCCGATGAATCCACCAAAACTGCATGAATGGTAACATTGGCTAATAAGTCATTTTTAAGCCGGTCGCCCAACGACTTTGTAATCATTATAGAAGGAATAGAAATTAATTTAGCTATCCCCGTCCCGCTTGAACCCATTGTAAACGGTGCTCCCGGGGTATTGTTAATTATAACAGCAGCTTTGGCTCCTGCAAGTTGCGCATTATAAACCTTATTCACAAAAAAGCAATCTCCCCGGTCGATCAACGCAATTTTACCACTTAGATTATTTATGATGGTACTGCAGCAAAGATTTGAATCAACAGTAGCATCTAAAGCAATCACTAAATTCCCTGAAACACCAGTTTGGTTCAGCACAGGGCCGAATGCTGCCGTAGCCGATAAATACTTACCTTTTAAGGAATCCGGACTCGTAATATAAAATATATTATTTGAAGTACCTGCTTTCCAGATAAACATTTGCATGCGGGGATTATAGCCATCAGGCGGTGTTGAAAAATTTGCATTATTGGTGCCACTTCCATCCTGGGCATCTGCAAAAACATAATCATCCCCTTCTCCCTTCAGACTGTAATTGGTGTTCTGAAAATTACCGGATTCTTCATCAAATCCGTAGCGAAAAAAAACATCATGAATTACATTATTCCAGTAAAATAAATTGGTAATGGAAGCCCTGACATAATTTGAAGGATTTGCGTTTGAATCCATCGGAAAATCAAACAAAAGTGAAGTACCTCCATCCGGTGCAAAACCATTGCTGCTATCCTGGTCGAGGGTATCTTCTTTTGCCCATACGTTATTGCCCCTGGTTATGGTGTATTCAGCTCCTGCCGAGCCGTTCACATCGTGCCAACCATATGGCGAAGCCAGTGTTGTGGCACTGCTGTTTACCAATTGTCTTTGTCCTTTTAACGGACTTTCAATCGGAAATGCGAACACCCTATAAGTTCCATTTCCTGATTTTTTCAGTTCAACATCATCATCAAAATCAAACGCATAAAAATCATTTTTTTTGATTTTTGCCTGAACCGACTGAGTATTACAGGAAGTTTTCCAATTGTTTTCATCAATAATGAATCCGCTCTCTGCATCTACTCTTTTATTCCACCAATCCCCTTTTTTATCAATATAAATTTCAACATTCCAAACCTGAAACAATTGCTTATTTTGAAACAGGTAATATAATTTTGTTTTGATCTCTTTACTTGTGACTGCTTTATCATTTACAATATATTCGTTCGGGTAATTACTTGTTTTGGTACTTGAAATATTTATCGCAATGTCCAATTGAGCTGCCACCGTGTTGAGTGCCTGCGCATAGCTGATTGTTTTTTTTGCAGTTCTGACCCGGTTTGCAGTTCCCTGAATAAACCCGTTATTAAAACTGAGCAGATTTCCATTTTGATTAAAATGTAAAGCGGAATTGGCATTGAAAATTTCAACCCCATTAAATGTTTGTCTTAAATAAACATGCGTTACTCCGTTATTTTTTGAAGTGTACTGAGAGGTGATTACATAACTCAGGTCTTGTGCCTGTATTCCTTTAGCAGCGAGTGTTTCATCAATCCGGGTTTTGTTTACCTGCGCATACGAACAGGTGTAAAGAATGCTTGTTATAAGCAGGGTATATAGATTTTTCATTGCAAATAATATGAATCAAACTTAGTTAAAATGCACAATATCTGCAATATTATAAAACCTGGCATTTGGAAATAAATTCTATTCGCCTAAATTTGGTAACTTACCGGAAGCATACAGAACGTAACTATAAACAATGAAACAGGTTAAAATAAAAAACAGCATTCAATTATTTTGCAGAACAAGGTTCAAAAAATTTCTGCTAACGCTTGTTTATGGTTTCTTGGGATTTTTGAGTTTTGCACAGGTTGATAATCATTTTTTGTATGACCCTGCTTTAACAAACTTTGCTGATAGTAACAAATTGGGCTTTGCTATTTTCAATAACAATTACATGCGCAATACAGAGTACTATAATAAAATTGAAGTAGGCAGAACCTTATTAGGATACCAGTTAATGCCATCATTATATTATCAGGCAAATTCACATATCCGCTTACAGGGAGGATTGTTTGTGCGGAAAGATTTTGGAGGCAATGAACCTTTTACCCGGGTTACACCTACTTTTACACTTAAAATACAAAACAATAAATGGCTCATTAATTTCGGCACCCTGGAAGGTACTTTAAATCATCGTATGCTTGAATCCATGGTGGATATTGCTTCCTGGATTGAGAATCCCATTGAGAATGGTTTTCAGTTAAAACATGAATCTAAAAGCCTGTTTTTTGATACCTGGATACACTGGGAAAAATTTATTGAAAGAGGAGCCAATGAAAAAGAAGTGCTAACAGCCGGACTGAATTATCAACCCACATTAATTGCTTCTGAAAGTGGATTTTCATTTACACCCATTACACAAGGAATGATCTCGCACCGCGGTGGGCAAATTGATACAGATACATTGAAAAGCTTTTATGTAATTGCAAACTATGCAGCCGGTTTTCGGTTGATGAAACAAAACCCAAATGCGTATATAAAAGAATGGCGACTTGAACCCTACCTTTTATTTTACCACCAGAATGATGGAACCCTTTATCCATTTAAAGGAGGAAGTTCCGTTTATCTGAACGCAGCGGCCAAAACAAAAAACATAGGCCTGATGCTCAGTTACTGGAATGGAAATCAGTATATCGCTCCAAGGGGTACTCCCATTTATAGCTCCGTTTCACTTGATGTTCCAGGCTATACCGAACCCGACAGGCAACTATTATTTATCCGTATCTTTTATGAAAAATCATTGTTTGAAAAACTAAATTTAAGTCTGCGTACTGAACCTTTTTACGATATCAACCATTCAACATTTGATTATTCCTTTTCTGTTTATTTAACCTATGGCGGAAGCTGGAATTTTGGGAAGAAATAAAAAATGGAACAGGAGATGGTAATTTTGGTTGATGAGCACGACCAGGAAATAGGTATCATGGAAAAGCAGGAGGCGCATGTAAAAGCATTGCTTCACCGGGCATTTTCGATACTCATATTTAATATCAAAGGTGAATTGTTGATTCAACAGCGTGCAGCGGGTAAGTATCATTCTGCAGGTTTATGGACCAATACCTGCTGCAGTCATCCTCGACCCGGAGAAACTACAGAACAAAGTGCACACCGCAGATTGCAGGAAGAAATGGGGTTTGACTGTGAGCTGATCTTAAAAAAGAAATTTATTTATAAAACTCCCTTTTCAAATGGATTAAGTGAACATGAGCTCGATTATGTTTTCACCGGAATATATAATGATACCCCGGCTTTTAATAAAGCAGAAGTAGAAAATATTAAATGGATGTCATTGGCCCTTCTAACAGAAGACTTGTTGGTTCAGCCCGATAGATATACTGAGTGGTTTAAGATAATCATGGATAATTACTTACACCCTGATTCAGGCCTTTGAATAATATGAAAACGGTTTATGACTTATATATCGGCAGGCTTTTCAGTATTGGGTTCTGTTATTTCACTTGAATTGCTTGCAATAATCGAATTCGGTTCAACTCCGTTAACCACGCCCGGATCTACCGGATATATGGTAGAGGCGATGCCTGAAGGGGCTAATGGTACTTCTTCAATAATTACCTCCTCTGTGTGCTTGTCATGTGGTCGTTTGCCTAATATTTCTACCAGATCTACCTGAAATAATATTTCACGTTTCAACAGAATTTTTGCAAGTTCTTCAAGCTTTTCGCGCTTTTCGGTTAACAGTGCTTTTGTTTTTACGTAACAGGTATCAATTAATTTACGCACCTCTATATCGATCAATTCCGCGGTTCTTTCACTAAACGGTTTGGTAAAACTTTGTTCCTGGTTGGTATCATAAAAACTTACATTTCCAATAATATCATTCATACCATAAATGGTAACCATACCATAGGCCATTTTGGTAATGCGCTCCAGATCGTTTTGTGCGCCCGTACTTATTCTTCCAAAAATCAGGTCTTCGGCAACACGTCCACCCAGGGTCATACACATCATGTTTTCGAGTTGCTGGGAAGTATATAAATACTGATCTTTAGGCAAGTATTGCGCATAGCCCAATGCAGCTACACCACGGGGTACGATACTTACTTTTACCAACGGATCTACCCCTTCCAAAAACCATCCTGCAATGGCATGTCCGCTTTCGTGGTAGGCAATAATCTGTTTTTCCTCAGGTGAAATAATTTTATTTTTTTTCTCAAGCCCGCCAATAATCCGGTCAACTGCATCCTGAAAATCCTGCATGTCTACTTTATCTTTATTGTTACGGGCTGCAATCAACGCGGCCTCATTACATACATTGGCTATATCGGCCCCGGCGAAACCTGCAGTCTGAATGGATAGCTTCATCGGGTCAACACCCTCTGCCAGTTTCAATGGTTTTAAGTGCACTTTAAATATTTCGGCCCTTCCATTCAGGTCGGGGCGATCAATAGAAATTTGTCTGTCAAAACGGCCCGGGCGCAGTAAAGCTGAATCCAAAATATCGGGGCGATTTGTGGCTGCCAGAATAATTACTCCCAGGTCGGTGGCAAAGCCATCCATTTCGGTGAGCAATTGATTGAGGGTATTTTCGCGTTCATCGTTACCACCCTGAATGGCTGATTTACCACGGGCTCTACCCACTGCATCAATTTCATCGATAAAGATAATGCAGGGCGCTTTTTCTTTGGCCTGTTTAAATAAATCACGTACGCGGCTTGCACCCACACCCACAAACATCTCCACAAAGTCGGAGCCCGAAAGTGAGAAAAACGGAACCCCAGCTTCGCCTGCAACCGCTTTGGCCAAAAGTGTTTTACCGGTTCCCGGAGGGCCCACCAACAATGCCCCTTTCGGAATTTTTCCACCCAGGTTTGTATATTTTTTGGGGTTCTTTAAAAAGTCAACAATTTCCATCACTTCTACCTTGGCTTCATCCAATCCTGCCACGTCTTTAAAAGTAATATTTACATGTGCATCTTTATCAAACAGCTGAGCACGGCTTTTTCCTATATTAAATATTTGTCCGCCTGCGCCGCCTGCGCCACCACCCATTCTACGCATTACAATCATCCACAAACCAATCAGTAAAACCAATGGCAATAACCAGCCAATAATATCCGCCATATAATTATGTTGGGTGGCCGTTTCCAAAATAATTCTTTCAGTAGGTGCAAAGGCTTCCTGACGTTTATTTAAATCGGTTTCAAAACTTCCGGGGTCACTGATTTCGAAAAAATAATGCGGACCCACATCTTCACCAAATAATGCACGGCTTTTGAGGTCTTCGTATTTCTGATTTTTTAAAGCATCCTTCTTCAGGTATATTTCTACTTTCTCCTTATTGATTAATATTACTTTTTCTATATCATGGGAAGGCAGCATTTCGGTTAAAAACTTTGTGCGGGTTGTTTTAATTGCGCCATCATGCGGCATAAACTGAATGGCAATAAACACCACTGCAATGATGCCATAGATCCAGTAAAAATTGAACTTGGGCAACATCGGCGGTATTTTGCTTTTTTTGCTTTTGTTATCCGGGGTTTCTGTAGGTTTATCTGTATTAAAATCTGCCATATTTGATTATTTGGGCTGCTTCTCTATTAAGCTGCTAAAATGCGAATTTGTTTTTAATTATTATTGAGAATTTTTAAGCCTGAACCAAAAAACGGAGTTGTTTGCTGATCCAGTTTTGTTTCAATGCTTGAATCCAGTTGTTTGTTAAATCTGATTTGCTTTGAACCAAATGATTAAATACCAATGAATCCTGATTTACCAGGCCCTTGTTAATAGCCTCCTGAAGAGATTGTTTGGTATGGGTAATAATTTCATTTCCGTCCAGAACATAAATGAAAAACCGGTTAAAAAAATCAATCTTATATTGATTCCCCAATGCTTTCAATAACTGAATGGATTTATCGATGCTGCAGCCGCCTATTTCGTTATAAGCCTCATCAACCATAATTACAACAAACTGATTGTACAAAATGGCTGCTTCGGCCTTTAATGAATTATTATGGGCCGTCCAGTCTCTGGTAAATACCGCAAGAGCCTCTTGCATTTGCTGCTGTTCTGGCACTGTTAAGGTTCTGTTTGCTGCATAAACCCAGGTACGGGAGGTATTTGGCATTCCTGAAAATGATTCCATTCAATAGTATTATTCTACGAAAATACCAAAAATTAAGCCATTGACAGATTGGCAGCAAGAATTATTTTTAAAATACTATTTTCGAGCCCGCTCCATGGAGCCCCTTTTTTTAAGATATGACAAATTCCCAAAAGCCGGATGATATAGTAATTATTGGTGCAGGGCCTGCAGGTTGTGCTACTTCTCTCTTTCTGAGCAAGGCCAAAATACCTCATACCCTGATTGAAAAGGCTGTTTTCCCAAGAGATAAAGTTTGCGGAGATGCATTAAGTGGCAAAGTGGTTTACGTTTTTAAGCAACTTGATGAAACTTTATTAAACCGGTTTAGCAGTCAGCCCGAAAATTTTTTACCCAGTTGGGGTGTTAAATTTGCGGCACCAAACGGTAAGTCGATAGATATTCCCTTTAAAAGTGATATCAGCAAAGAGAAACATGCTCCTGGATTTATCAGCAAACGCATGGATTTTGATCATGAACTTTTTAAAATGCTTGATCCCAATTATGCAAAAATATTGCAAGGTACTGCATTGAACAGTATCGAACGAACAGGCAATGGACTGAGTCTTTTTTGTGAAGATATTAATAACAATCCTGTAACATTTAAAGATGTTAAACTGGTTATTGGGGCAGAAGGCGACCGTTCTGTTGTGGGCAAACAATTAGGTTCAATGGTAAAAGAAAATGATCATTACTGTGCGGGAATCAGGGCTTATTATGATGGCGTTACAGATATGCATCCGCAGAATTTTATTGAATTGCATTTTCTTGAAGAATTATTACCCGGTTATTTCTGGATATTTCCCTTACCCAATGGTCAGGCCAATGTGGGTGCAGGAATGCTGAGTTCAAGCGTAAGTAAAAAAAAGGTGAACCTGAAAGCAGATATGTTGCGGGCCATTCAAGACAACCCGAATATCAACCAGCGATTTAAAAATGCAAAACTGCAGGGAAAAATTGAAGGCTGGGGTTTGCCTCTGGGTTCAAAACAAAGAAAGATTAGCGGAGACCATTTTTTGCTAACAGGCGATGCCGCCAGCCTGATTGACCCCTTTACCGGAGAAGGAATCGGAAATGCAATGTATAGTGGTATGCTTGCTGCCCGGCATATAGAAAATTGTCTGAGTCAAAATCGTTTTGATGCTGCATTTAACAAAGCATATGATGCGGCATTTTATAGCAGGCAATGGGATGAATTAAAATTAAGCCATACCATGCAAAAATTATGCAGATTCCCCTGGCTCTTTAATTTTGTGGTTAACAAGGCCAACAAAAACAAAACCCTTCGCGAAACCATCAGCTGCATGTTTGAAGATCTGGATATGCGGGCCAAACTCAGAAGTCCGAAGTTTTATTTGCAGTTGTTGTTTAATGACTGATGTCTGATCGAGCGGATGTCAGGTCGAGCGATCCCGCTAGCTATTTGCACGAGACCTTATTCAGGGGTAAGCGAAATTTCAATTGTATGATTGATTTGATTTCACATCAGTATTGTTCTCGTCTCCGCTCGAACTGACAATAATTTTATATATTCGTCAGGTGAAGATTCCTCAAATTTCATCAAAATATTTTTGGGCAATTGCATTACTGATGCATGCACTTTGTTTTGTACAGGCATTGCACAGCGGGAGCATTTATCTGGTTGATTCGATTGATTATCTTTCGCAGGCACAGAATATAAAAGAATATGGCAGCTTATATGCTGCTCCCTGGAATGGTCCGTTTCGCTTTGATTATTTTACCTTCAGACCTCCTGTTTATGGTTTGTTTATTTTGTTATGCAAAAGTTTATTTGCAAGCGATTACAGTATTTTATTTGCGCAGTCGATTATCAGCTTAAGTACTTTTTACGGGGTTCAGAAACTGGCTGCTGAATTTGAATTTAATGAAGGTCGGGTTCGGTTCTTTTTGCTGTTGGTTTTATTTTTTTATCCATCTCAACTCATCCATTGCAATTTTGTGATGAGCGATATTTTGTTTCAGAGTCTGTTGTTCTGGGCTTTTTATTTTAGTTATCGCTTGGTGGTTCAGCCTGCATTTAAAAGTTCTTTTATTTGTGTGCTCTTTTTTATTGTTGCCATGCTCACCAAACCGGTTGCATTTTTATTGGGATTTTCATTATTTATTGTTTTGATATTTGTTTTTTACAAACAGAATAAAATTAAATTATTGCTGCCCTTTTTGTTATTACCCTTCACCTATCATGCTTATTGCACCTATAATAAACACATCACAGGGTATTATCATTATTCATCGGTTACTCCGGTATTTGTGCTTAAATATATGGCCAAGTATACCAATGCCCAATTGTTTGGAGAAGCCTATGCTGATTCGGTTCAGGAGCATATTATGTATGATGTAAATGCACAACAGCAATATGCCCTGCGATACCGGAAAATGAATGAAGGAGGTTTAAATATTATTGCTGAACACAAAGTGTTTTTTGCCTGGTTTAATATAAAAGGCTGGTTTGCATTTATGCTTGATCCGGGCAGGTTTGAATGGGTTCATTTTTTAAATGCAGATGAAGGAAATTATCCGGGTTTATATCATTCCATCAATACACAGGGGTTTGTTAAAGGACTTTTTTCATTTATAAAATCTGCTCCGCTTTCCATGTTAATTGTTTTGTTTTTCGCATTTATCTGGAACCTGTTAATCAGTATTTTTTTAATCCTGTTTTTCATCAATAAAAAAATTCATTGGGCAGTACGCATATTGGTTTTTCTTTTTGTTGGATACATTATCGGTTCAACCGGAGTACTGGGTTTATCGCGATACAGAGTGCCCGTAGCGCCCATGTTATGGCTTGCTGCCATGTATGTTTTTCATATTTGGATACTTGTAAAACCGGTTCAAAAAGAGCAAACAGAACATGCAAATTGAAAATCCATATGCGCCGGTTGAAGAATTAAAGGTACCTCTTTTTGAAAATAAGGGCATACAACTTTTCATTAAAAGAGAAGATTTATCGCATCCGTTTATATCGGGCAACAAATGGAGAAAATTGAAATACCATTTAATAGAAGCCCGGAAAAATAATAAAACAGAACTTGTAACATTTGGAGGAGCCTATAGCAATCATTTGCTTGCCACGGCAGCAGCCGGTGCTAAATATCATTTTAAGACAACAGGTTTTGTAAGAGGTGAAGAAATAATAAATCCGGTTTTACAATTATGTGATTGGTTTGGGATGCGTTTGATATTTGTGAGCCGAAGCGATTATAAAGAGAAAACAAATTTATACCATTTGCATTTTGGTGCTGATCCGAACGCCTACTTTATTGATGAAGGCGGAGCAGGTGAAAACGGAGAAGCCGGGGTAAGAGAGTTATTGGATGATTTACCTGAATCCTTTGATATCATTGCCTGTTCGGTGGGTACCGGCTGTACCTTTAAAGCTTTGGTTGAAGGGGTGCTAAGCAAACAATGGCCTACACAGGTTTATGGAATAAGCATTCTAAAAGGCGTGTATGCTCTCGAAAATTTGGTTCAGCATATACCCCAAAATTATTGGCAGTTGTTTCACCAGTTTCATGAGGGGGGTTATGCGAAAACCAGTCCTGAGTTACTTGCCTTCATCAAACTTTTTGCATCTCAAACAGGAGTCTTGCTCGATCAGGTATACGAAGGTAAAATGATGCTGGCGCTACACAAACTCGTTGCCGATAATCACTTTAAACCGGGTTCCCGGATATTGGCATTACACAATGGTGGGTTGAGCGGAATGCTGAGTTTGTTGCAATAAAATGCAGTGGGTTTGTATAAAATGCAAGAGACGCGATAAGTTTGAAATGGGATAATTTGCAGAGACGCGATAAATCGCGTCTTTACAAGTTATACCATTAAATATGAATTATTTTATCAAATCGTCCAGTGCAGGTTGGTTCAATGTTACCGGGTATTTGGCTCTTAACTCTTTTACCCATTCTTTCATCAGGTATTCCTGATAATCGCTGGTAACAAGGCCTTTGGCTTCTTTCAATGTTTTTGCTTCGGCAGGAATTACTCCCTTTACCAGATAAAATTTATAGGCATCGGGTTCAGCAATATCAACAACACCTTTTGAATTCCATAATTTGGAAGCAATGGCATCGCTTTGTTCTGCTTTGGTTTCTTTGGCCGAAATGCTGCCCATCATTTTCTTGTTAATCTTTTTAAATACCTCATCTTCGGATTTGCCTGAATTAAACATTTTTACAGCAGTCTCTTTTGTTTTAGCATCCTTGCATGAATACGTATCATAAACCAAACGTTCTTTCCACATATAATTGCCTTTTAAAGGTTGGTAGAATTGTTCCAGTCCGGTAGTATCGCTTAAGGCTTTGCTCCAAACTTTTCTGTCGGTTAAATCAAACAATAAAATACCGTCATGATATTCCTGCATGATATTTTTGAACTCAGGGTATTTGTTTTCCAGAATACTCTCCTCGTAGGCCAGGCATTTTTCATTGGCCCAATCGGTAAACTGTGTTTTTGCAACCATATATGCATTTTCTTTTTCACGCGGCTGTTGGTTTGCTGCAAGATAAACAGCAAATTCTTTTTGTCCGTAAACTTTATTGCCAATGCTGAATAAAGGTTTATCCGACATCTTTGTGCTGTCGTATTTCCAGGTACCTTTTAAGAAACTGCTATCCAGTTTGGTACTTATTTCCTTCAGGTTGGCAGGAAACTCCTTGTAATTATTTTCTTTTTTTACCCGTACTATTACTGCAGCTTTAGAACCTTCAGAACGGCTGTCTTTGGTAACTTTTCCCTTAATTAATTCCTGGTTTTCTTTATACTCTCCCAAAGGCCGGTAATCTATATACTTAACAATATGCCAGCCATAATCGGTGGCAAAAGGTTTGCTTACCTCATCTTTTTTCAGGGAAAAACTTACATTTTTAAATTCGTCGGGATATCCGCTTAAACTAGGCATCCAGTTCATTATCCCTTTGTTTCCTTTGCTGCCATCATCCTGAGAATATTTTTCAACAACAGCCTCAAAAGGTTCACCTCTTTTCAGAGCAGAATCTGCCGCATCAATTTTTTCTTTTGCACTGCTTAAAACTTCCTGACTGGAGCCATAACCGGTTCGCACCATAATATGTTGTACTTTAACTTCGCCTCTTGCCGGGCGTTTGTCATTTACCCTCAGAATATGATATCCAAATTGAGTGCGGAAAGGAAGGCTAACCTCTCCCATGGGTGTGTTGTAAGCCCTGTTTTCGAATGGATAAACCATTTGAAAAGCCGTAAACCAACCCAAATTACCTACATTCTTTTTGGCTGAAGGATCGTCAGAATAATTGAAAGCAAGGCTATCAAACATTTCACCTTTCAATGCTCTTTTGCGGATATCAGATATTTTGTTAAAGGCTTCCAGGGTATCTGCGGGAGATGCGTTGGGCGCAACATTAATTAATATATGACTGGCATTCACTTCCGTTTTCATGCGTTCGTAGGCCTCCAGCATTAATGCTTCACTTACTTTTTTATCTGTAAGATAAGGAGTGGCCAATTGCTTGCGGTAACCTGCCAGTTCGGATATAAAATTTGGATTTGTATCCAGTTGCATGGCAACAGCTTCCTTAACTTTTAATTTAAAGTTTACATATAATTCGAGGTACTCTTTGAGTTCAGCCTCAGAGGGCGTATTTTTCTCCTTGCGGTTTTTGTTCAGCTGACGAATGAATTCATCTTTATAAACCGTGTCGGAGGCAATAGAAAAAATAAAAGGATTTGGTTTAACAGGTTCAGCAATAACTGTACTTTTTTCGGCAGTTTTCTTAACCTTTTTTTGTGCGAAAACGCCAATAGTACTTAAACAAGCTAATAAACCCAGCAATAGAGCAGTTTTCTTCATAATCATCATTTTTTTAAAGTGATGCAAAAATAGGAAAATGCACAAGCCATGCAAGTATTTGTTACACTCTTCAAAAAAATTAATAAAACCTTGATTAGAGTCTGTCTATAATGTCCTCTGGCTTCGTTATGCTCATCCCCAAAATGCTCATGTACACCAGCACACTGCGCTTTTTGTGGACTTCGCAAGCCTCGCCAGAGAACATTCTAGCTCAGACTCTCGATTATATGGACATACTCTAAATAGTGTCTTTTAACTTGTACAAAACCGGTTTTCCCGGACTGGCATCGGTTTCGAGACTGGCGATTTGCAGGTTTAGAAGATAAAAGCCGTCTGCAACTGCATCCGGCACATATATCATTTCACTGATGGTAGCATTCATTCTCGGAGTTTCGGGATAGCACCAGAATGCTTTATGAGCAAGCATTTCCCCCTTATCTTCCTCTCTGTCAACCGATGGCAAATCAACCAAAAGGTGCATTATATTATTTTGAGCCAAATAAGCAGTGAGCTCGGGAGCCAGGTAGCATGGGTTATTGCCGGAGTAAACCTTTTTTAACTTCGTTGCATCATTAGGTAAAGTTCTGATGATAACTGCATTAACTTTTGGATTGAGAATCTTTGGAAGCATACCCAGTGTTAGCATCCAATCGCCATTTTGTTGTTGTGTGGGTTCAAGGGAAATAAGCTGGGCCCAGGCATAAAATTGTGTTAAACATTGGTTTATGCTTATTCTTTCGGCGGTAATATGTCCGATACACTCGGTATGCGTACCATTTCCATGTGCATTGATGTGCAGGTTTTCGCAATTGGCGCCACTACCCATTTTAACGGAACCAATAAAGTCACCAACCTGTATCGGTTCAAAAACAGGATGCGGAATATGAAAGGCATTTGGGTTTTCGGAACCACTGCACATGGGTATTGAAATATCAATGGGTTGATTCAGCTCTACCTGATATTTTTTTGTACCCCACTCAATAATGGCTTTCATTTAACGTTTGATTTTTTACAAATATATGTCAATTCGAGCGGAGTCGAGAATGATGCTGCCTGTAACTATTTAATTGTTAAGCAATCAAAAGTTTGGCTTTATGGAGAATTAGGTCTCGACTTCGCTCGACCTGACACGTACCCGACAAGACATTTTTTAACCAAAATAGCAACTGAGTAAATAAATTTGCTTTAATTGTAATTGTTTTAGAATAAATAAAATGAGGGCATACGAAAAAAAAAGAACCTGGAAAATTGTAATATTGGTTGGGGCCACGATAATTTGCGGGGTTTCGTTATTATATACGCGTCATCTGGTAAAGTCGCTTGCGGTACAGGAAGATAAAAAAATTAAATTATGGGCCAATGCAACCCGTAAATTAATTATTTCAAAACCTGATGAAGATATTAATTTTTTACTGGACATTATTAAAGACAACGAAACGATACCAACCATACTGGTAGATGAAAAAGGAAACATAATTACCGAACGCAATTTGGATACTTCCCGAATCCACGACAAACAATATATGGATCTTCAGCTTAAATTAATGAAGGCAGAGCATGAGCCCATAAAAATATTATTTGATGAAGTGAACGGCCGTTATAATTATTTGTATTATAAAAATTCATATATACTCACACAGCTTAAAACGTATCCGTATATACAGTTGGGACTCATTGCTTTTTTTGCGGTGATGAGTTATCTGGCACTTAGCAGCAGCCGGCGCGCTGAGCAAAACCAGGTTTGGGTAGGCATGAGCAAGGAAACAGCCCATCAGTTGGGAACTCCGATTTCATCATTAAGAGAGTGGCATAATTTATTGCGTGATTCGGATAAGGAACATCAGGAAGATATTTTAAAAGAAGTTGACTATGATATAAAACGTCTGGAATTAATTACAGAACGGTTTTCTAAAATAGGTTCTGAACCGGTGCTCAAAGCGGAGAATCTGGACCTGGTCATCGATAAATCCATCAGTTACCTGCGCAACCGGGTATCGAGTAAAGTTGATTTTTCGATTATCATTAACAAGGTTGGAAACTGGGCACTCATAAATGTTCCGTTATTCGACTGGGTGATTGAAAACATTTGCAAAAACGCGATAGATGCGATGGATGGCACCGGCAAATTAACCATTACCATCAACCATGATCCCGACCATGTTTATATAGATATTACGGACACCGGAAAAGGGATTGCCCGAAGCAAATTTAAAACCGTTTTCAAGCCCGGTTTTACCACCAAAAAAAGAGGCTGGGGTTTGGGCCTGTCTCTGGTACGGCGCATCATTGTGCAGTACCACAAAGGACAGATATATGTACGCCATTCCGATATCGGCAAGGGAACAACATTCCGGATTGTGCTTAAGGCGGAGTGATAGGCCCAGGGCCGAAGGCCGAAAGGTATCTGCCCCGGCAACCTTGTAGAGACGCGATTCATCGCGTCTTAAGATTCATCGCGTCAATTGAATTTATTCAATAATTATTTTTCGATTGAAAACCGTTCCATTTTCATGTGTGAAAACAATAAAGTATAATCCTTTTTGAAGATTTGATTCTATATTCGGGTTATCGATTATTGTTTTGTTAAACACTTCCTGACCTGTGAGGTTATAAACCTGTATCCGTCCCGTTGTTTCGCCTCTCTCAGATTCCAGGTTAAAGCTGCCTTTTGAAGGATTGGGATAAACATTGAAAACATTTGATACTTTCAACTGGCTCATACCTGTGATGTTTCCTGATGTTGCATAAGCAAATCCTGCGGGACTCAAACTGGAATACCACATTTTATATACGCTTCCAACCAGGCTCACAGAAGAGGTTCCACCCGAATCCAGGCAAGAACCTTTGGCGCTGTTGCCGATTACTTTGGTCCAGCTTATCCCATCACTTGATGTTGCATACCCTTCACGCAAGGCAGCTAAACTATCATAGCCTGCATACCACATTTGATACTGAGAACCATTTTTAATTACGGATGGAAAAAACACCATGGATTCATCAAATTTTCCGGAAGCCCCAATATCGATAACGGAGCCAATGGCACCGGAACCGCTAACCACTGTCCAGTTTAAACCATTTGATGATGTTGCATAACCTATGCGGTATATTACTTTGGATCCTACCAAATAAGCCCTTGCGTACCACATTTTATAAGTACTTCCGTCTTTAATTACACAGGGTGTTGCAATTGCAAGTGCTCCTGATCCGTCAATAGTCTGGTCGATTACACTTTTGCCAATACCGGGACCGTCAACTCTTGTCCAGTTTTGTCCGCTTAACGACCAGGCAAAACCAATACCTGCAATGCTTGAAGTATTGCCGCCCCAATACCACATTTTAAGGGTATCGCCTTCTTTTATTACCGTACCATGTCCAACTTTTTTAAAGTCGAAGCGGGTTGAAACCGTTGAAGGCATCATCACAAGTGAATCGACCAAAATCCAGCTTATGCCATTTGTTGAAGTCATATAGCCAATGTTTTCTCTCCCGGTTCCCGTTTTACGTGTGTACCACATGTGATAGGCCGATCCATCGATAAGTACATAAGGCGCATAACTGGATGTTGCTGAAATGTCTTTTGTTGAATCAACAATCGGATTTCCTGAATACTTTACCCAGTTTAACTGCGCAAAAATATTTGTGCAAATAAGCATGAATGCTGCGGCAATTAATATCTTTTTCATAATGTTATTTTATCTTGTTGCTACAAATTTTATTGAATGATCATTTTTTTATTAGAAATTCCATTTACGGTTTTTATCTGAATAAAGTAAATTCCCTGATTCAATGGGCTCACATCAAGCGATATTTTATTTTCCATTATTTCTTTTTCAAATATCTGTTTTCCATTGATATCAAAAATGCAAATTTCCAAAATATTTCCTGAACCCAATTCAATATTTATTTCATTTTTAGCAGGATTCGGATATATATTCAAGGGTTGATCAGCGAAAGATAAATCCGGAGCATAGGTGGAAGCTGACAAGCCATGTTTCATCACGGTAAAATCGCCCTCATCAAACAATACATAAACATATCCATTATATACGATTAAATCGCTGATTCCTCCCATTACAACACCATTGAAATTAATCGAATCCAAACGGGTTCTGGTGCCTCCATTGTACATATATATGCTTTTGTGAAAATTGGAGGATGACTGTGTATTAAAAATTACTTTTCCATCATTTGAAACATCAGCACTTAACATACTTTCAACAGCCCCAACCGTGTCTGAAATCATATCCCATTTACTGCCGTTTAGCTTATATGAAAGCAAAGCTGGTTTTAACGCATTATTTAATAAAAGGTAAGAATTTCCTGCGTTATCAATTTTAAATTTTCCATTGGCATGCGAAACATACAAAGTGTCACCTATTACTGTGTCGGTGCTGCCATCAATTTTTAAACCCAAAGTATAATACACAAGATAAGGCGGAACTGTTAACGATTTTGTACCCCCCATAATAACACATAACTTGTTATTCGCATCAAAAGTTGCGGAGCCTTCTTTAAAAATTGCAGATGCACTGTTTGGGATTGTATCTGTTGTAACCCATGCACCACTGATAAATTGTTTCACTGTTTTATCGCTGAAAACTGCTTTGGGGAGTCCTATGAGGGTAGGTACGCCATTGTTATCAAGCAGGAAATCGAAAGAGCCGCCCTGTCCAATGCCTCCTATTAATATGGAATCGCCAACAAATACCCAGGTGCTGCTTCCATCATATTTTTTAACAAATGCATAATAATTAGAACCTCTTGCACCCATATATGAGATGTAATAATCTGTACCGCGTACTTCGATATCATCAAAGCTAACCGCGCAGGTGCCGGGTGACGGTAAAACGCTCCAGCCCGTCCCGGTAGATTTAACGAAATTGAGTTTGCCACCATAATCCCAATAGCCTACAAATACATTTCCGGTAGCGTCTATTTCCATATCGCCAAAATATTTATACGGACTTGAGGTTGTGCCTGCGCTTAGTTTGGGGGTACCTACGTTTATCCAGTTTTGTGCCTGAGCCCTTGTAAAAATCAAAAGCAACAGCATTATGAAGTAAATTTTTTTCATGATAGTTGGTTTATTATGTATTACAAATTTATAGCTGACCCATCTTTAATAGAATAGTGCAAATGCTGTATATTCAATAATTCCTTTAATTTGTTTATTCTGTATTCTTATATTTGATAACCATGATAAAAAAACAATATTTATTTATTCTGTTGCTCCTTTTTATTTGGAATGTTGTTTTTGCTCAAAATAACCCGCATCAATATAAATTTAGTGCCCTGGGAGTAGATGATGGTTTGTCACAAAACAGTGTTTGGGATGTAATACAAACCCATGACGGTTTTTTATGGATAGGAACTGCAGATGGAATTAACCGGTATGATGGCAATACATTTAAAGTATATAAACATGAAAACGGAAATCCCTGTTCTGTTACCGGACAAAATTTTCCGCGTTTTTACGAAGATAAAAATAATACCCTTTGGGTAAGTGACGACCGGGGTATAAGTGTTTATCAAAAAGAGAAAGATTGTTTCAAAAATGTATACCAGTTAAAAAAGGCACCGATGCGATATTACAGTAATAGTTTTATTGGTGAAGATGATAGAAACGGTTTAATTGTTTTTTTAGCTGACGAGCTCATTGCCTGTTTTGATAAGACCTCATTTAAAATAACACAGCTAAAAGGTTTTAATAAAGACAAGCAATTACAACAAATAGATTTATCGAATCCTCCGGTACTTTTTAGAAGTACTGCCTATTTTACTCTCGGAGAATACCATCTGATGGAATTAAATCTGAACACTTTAAATGCTGTTTTATATCAGCATAAAATTCGTCTGGGAAAGGCAATTATACAGCATTCACAAACACAGATATTATTTGTAATCGGAGATACCCTTTGTTTATTTGATATCAGAACAAAACAAAAAATATATTCCCGCATTACGGATGGAATTGTACCCGAACCTGAATTTTCACCCCTGCATGTAATAAAATACGACAATAATTATTGGTACAGCAGCAGAAACGGGATGTATATATTTAATCCTAAAACACTTAAATTTACCCGGCATCTTACCCGGTTTTCAAATTCAGATGAAGACAATTATACTTATGTTACATCAAGTTATGGCGACCTGTCAAATAACTTATGGATCTGTACGAATGGCGATGGGGTTAAGATGTTTTCACCGTACAGGAATAAATTTAATCATTATAAAACAAACAGTAAAAAAACAAACCTGATAAAGGCTGTTTGCAGAACATCAAACGGAATGATTTTTACCGCCTCGTATCGTGAACCCATAACCGTATTTGATGAAAAAACAGGTAACTTTCAAACACTTCATCTGCCGGTTGCGGAGTTGGCTCAAAATGGCAGTATCCTTTGTTTATCACCGGTACACGGAAACCGCATCGCGTTTGTTTGTAAGAATAGCTTATACACCTATAACTATCTTACAAAAGAAATAAAATTGCTGATTACTCCGGGTAAGCCATCATCTTTAAAGAATTTTTTTCCGGGAAATATCTCCTATTCCACTTTCAAAACTGTATCTGAAAATTTGTTGTTTGTTAATTTGGGTACCCACGTGTTACAACTTACTTTTTTGGCAAACGGTTCATTTCAATTTAAAAGTATTTTTTATAATAAAGATAATATTTCTACAGCGATAGAATTTGATCCACATGGTAAATTATGGCTGGGTACAATGAGCGGACTTTTTATTATTGATACAATTAATAAATCAAGTATACCCCTGCTCCAAAAAGTATTTGTAAAATGCATCCTCAGTACAAAAAACAATATAATGTACGTAGCTACACAAAACGGATTGTATCAGTTTAATAATGGTTTGCAATCGGCACATTATACAATGAAAAATGGCTTGCCCGACGACTTTATATATGGCATTTTAGAGGACCGGAACAGGAATATCTGGGTAAGTCATAACAAAGGTATTAGCTGTTTTGACCCAAGGCAAAAATCCTTTAAAAACTATACCCTTAAAGATGGGCTGCAATCGAATGAGTTTAATACAGGAGCTTATTTTAAAGATGAAAACGGCAAATTATATTTCGGAGGAATCAATGGATTCAACGTATTTGATCCGGACTCCATTATGATAAATAAACACCCGCCAGATGTTCAGATTATATCTGTTAAATTATTTGAGGAGCCTCTTAAAACCGATAGTAATATTTCAAGCATTCATCAAATAAGATTATCCCATGATAATAACACATTGTCATTTGATTTTGCAGCACTCGAATTTGGCAACCATGAACTGAACCAGTATGCTTATAAGCTTGATGGATATGACAAGGACTGGATCTACAGTGGAAATAAACACTATACCCGTTATGCCAATTTACCCTTTGGCAGCTATCAGTTTCAGGTAAAAGCTGCCAACTCCGACGGGATCTGGAACAATATCCCTAAATCGTTACAAATTATTATTACACCACCGTTCTGGCGTACTATATGGTTTTATTTTTTTAGCGCTTTGTTAGGTTTGTCTATTATCGGAACCAGTCTTTATTTTATTGTATACCGGCAACGGTTAAAACTTAAGCGGGAACTGGAACTACAACTAAAACTGGAAAGCGAACGCATCCGTATTGCAAGAGATCTGCATGACAATGTGGGCGCACAACTTTCCTATCTCATTACCAATATCGACTGGATGCTGGAGAATCCAGATGCTTTAAATGAACAGGAAACCAATAAACGCCTGAGTAATTTAAGCGAAACCGGCAAGCAGGCTATTCTTACCCTGCGCCAAACTATCTGGGCTATTAACAACAAAGAATTATCGGTTGAAGACCTTGCCGACCGGTTCAAACAGTTTGTATTAAAAATGATGGCGTTTAATAAAAAAATACAGTTGCATGTTGAAGAGAATATTGATGAAAGCATGGTGTTAGGGCCTGGTGTTGCACTCAATCTTTTCAGAATTTGCCAGGAAGCTTTCAATAACTGTATCAAGCATTCGGATTGCTTAAATATAAAAATATCCATAAAAAGTAATTCAACCCATCGTTTTTTCTTTCGGCTGGATGATGATGGTATTGGATTTAATCCTGAACATGCCATTAAAACAGGACATTACGGATTACAGAACATGCATTCAAGGGCGGAAGAGACGGGTTCAAAACTGACCATTGACAGCACCTCCGGGGGTGGAACACGGATTACACTATCTTTTACGAACTGATTAAAATACTGCATTTGCATTATTTGATTATAATTTATGATGACTAAATTTGAGATGTTGGATTGAAAGAAACACAGATGGGCTCAAAATAATTACACCACCTGATGCGCATCCTTAAAAAAATTTATGATACGAATTGCAATAGTTGATGATAAGGAACAGAACCGGGTTTCACTGGCTGAAAAGCTAACCTTTAAAAAAGAATCCGACAACAATCAGATAGAGGTTGTGTTTATGGCTTCAAACGGACAGGAGTTTTTAGATAAAATGAACCTAACCAAAAAGGCCAATCAACCTCAGGTAGTTTTGATGGACATAGACATGCCTGTGATGAATGGCATTGAAGCTGTTGGCAATGGCAGTCAGATTTATACGCATACCAAATTTTTAATGCTTACAGTTTTTGATGATGATGATAAAATATTTGATGCCATTAAAGCCGGGGCAATCGGTTATTTATTAAAAGACGAAAAAGTAGAACGCATCATTGAAGCCATTATAGAAACCCATGAAAGCGGGGGTGCACCCATGAGTCCGAGGATTGCCCGCAAAGCATTAAAATTACTGATGCAGTCGAATGTTGAATTTAAAAAAGAAGACCTACCGGCCACAACCAAATTAACCGACCGGGAGCATGAAATTTTGAAATATATTGTTGATGGCCTTGATTACCGGAGCATCAGTGAAAAATTGTTTATCAGTCCGAATACGGTACGCACCCATATCACAAATATTTATGAAAAGCTACATGTATGCAATAAAGTGCAGGCAATAAATGTGGCCTTAAAAAATAAATGGTTTAACTGACAAAGGCAATATAACATGATTAAACAGCTATCTGTATATTTAAATTTGACAGACAAACAGGAAGCCGAAAAAACAGAAACTACATAAATAAATCCATACGCATTTTATGTATTGAAAAGAGAAATAAAATGCTTTTACTTTGTTATACAAACAATAATAATTTATGGATGCGCACTCAGATTTTTTAGTTATTGATGATGATGATATCAATAATTTTGTATGTAAATTACTGATAAAAGGAATCACTGGTACCGACAATGTAAAGGCATTTACATCTCCTGAAAAGGGAATTGAATACATAGAAAATGAGTATACAAAATCGGATCATAAAAGAAAGACCCTGGTATTACTTGACATTAACATGCCTTGTTTATCAGGTTGGGAAGTATTGAAAATCTTCGACAAGTTTTCGGAAACCGTAAAAAAACAATTCAGCATTTATATATTGAGTTCATGTATACGTGAAACAGAAATCGCAAAAATCCTGGCAAACAAATATGCCAAAGGTTGCATAGAAAAACCCCTGACCAGTGAAAAGCTGAGTGAGCTGATGCTGGGGTTGAGTGCAAATTAATTCCTGTTTATTCCCCCGCCCTAAAAGGTGGGTAGATATTGGTTGTTCCCCCCCTCGCCCTGAAAGGTGCTGAAATATTGATTACGATTTGAATTAGATCAAGATTTCGTTTATGAGTTGAGCGTTTGGATCCAGTTGGCCCTATCCATGGGACTAAACTGCCATGGAGCCTGGTTGTTTTCCATATTGGTAAACATACTGTTGAGAGATGCCGGAGCTGAACTTTGTTCCATTACTTTAAACCTGCGCATTTCAACAATAATTTCCATGGGGTTGATATTAATCGGACAGGCTTCCACGCATGCATTACATGTATTACAAGCCCATAATTCTTCTTCACTGATATTTGTGTGTAGATTTTTATTATCATCCACAAAACTCCCTTTGTTGGCATCTATATTTTTACCCATTTCTTCCAAACGATCACGGGTATCCATCATAATTTTTCTTGGAGATAATAATTTCCCGGTCTGGTTTTGCGGACATACACTGGTACACCGGCCACACTCTGTGCAGCTGTATGCATCCATTAAATTTTTCCAGGTGAGGTCGGTAACGTCTTTTACTCCAAAACTGGTTGGCGGCTGGTAACCTTCAGGGGCAACAGCGGATGGGTCCATCATGAGTTTTACTTCCTGGGTAACTGAAGTCATGTTATTGAGCTGACCTTTGGCATTGAGGTTGGAATACCAGGTATTGGGAAACGCTAAAATAACATGAAAATGCTTACTGAAAGGCAGGTAATTCATAAACAAAAAGATGCCAATGATATGAAACCACCAGGCAATTCTTTCGAAAGCAATTAAAGTTTCGCTTGAAAACAGATTGAACCAGGGAACCAGCAACCAGCTACTAATGGGAAAAGAACCAGCATGTATATAGTGTTCAACACCCCTGTTCTGAAGAATCTGATCGGCTGCATTCATCTTTAACAGGGCACCCATTAATAAAATTTCAATACATAAAATGGTAGCTGCATCCCGGTTTGGAAATCCTTTTAAATCTTTTGAGGTAAAGCGTTTGAGTTTAACCACATACCTGCGCATTAGAAAAATAACGCATGAAATCAATACGCCAAAAGCGAGAAGTTCAAAAAAGCCAATGGCTAAATTATAAACCGGGCCGAAAGCTGAAAGTATCCGGTGGGTTCCAAAAAAGCCATCAATAAAAATCTCAAGCACTTCAATATTTATCAGAATAAAACCTGCATATACGATAAAATGCAGCACAAAAGGCACAGGCCGTGCAGCCATTTTTGTTTGTCCGAAAGCTACTTTAAGCAAGGTTTTCCATCTTTCGGGTTTGCGGTCATTAATTTCAATATCCCGGCCCAATAATATGTTTCTTCGGATTTTGCCAACATTTCTTACGAAGATATAAATGGCAACAGCCGCCAGGGCTGTAAAGAGTAATTGTGCGATCATAAGGAGGCTTTGGTAGCGCAATATTACAAAAAAGCAACAGCAAAAAGGTTTTTGAAATTATTTTTGGAGAAAAGATGTAAAGGCTTACATTTGCAGTCCTTAAAAAACGAAGGAGGCGCAAGCTTTTTGAGTAATCAGGAACATCCAGCGTGTTGGTGAGGTAGCTCAGTTGGTAGAGCAAAGGACTGAAAATCCTTGTGTCGGGGGTTCGAAACCCTCTCTCACCACTTTTAAGATTTCAAAATGTATCAGAAAGCCTGTAAATGTTGAGTTTACGGGCTTTTTTGTTTTTTGATTATGTCAAAAACCATCAAAAGAACGCAAAACTTGTAAGGCAAATTCGTGAGTACTTTTTATAAAAGCAAAAGACTCACGAATTACCAATTAACAAATTGGCTACCAACCTGTTTACTAGGTGTACATCTTGTGTGAGAAGGTTCACAAAACTAAATTTGTTAAACCTTTTATCCAAACGAAATGGTACCAAAAACATTCAACATTCTTTTCCTTATTAGGAAACCAAATGGAACGTCTATCACAGAGTATCCAATCTTTATGCGAATCACTGTTGACGGCACCCAGAAGGAATTTTCAATCGGAAGAAAATGCCCACCTGAGAAATGGAACAAGTCAATTAGCAGGTCGAGTGGCACGAAGGAAGAATTTCGCCAACTTAATAATTACCTAGATGCCTTACAACAACAAGCCTACGAAGCTAAAATAAAAGCAATTGAGAGCTATAAGCTAATCACCCCGGAATTTATTATTGATATTATGTTTGGCCGGGACCAAGAAAAGCCAAAGATGATTATTGAAGTATTCCAAGAGCATAATAACTGCTTTGCCGAACTCGTTGGAAAGGAAGTTGTGCAAGCTACAATGACCCGCTATGAAATTTCCCTAACCCGGTTAAAGGACTTTATTATCTGGAAGTATCAAAAGGACGATCTTCCCATAAAAGATATCAATTATGAATTCATTGAAAACTATATGCAATATCTCAAAGTGGTAAAGACCTGTAATACCAATTCGGCAGGTAAATACCTTGTGGAGTTAAAGAAAATCATTAGCCAATGCATAAAAAGAGGCATTATCATTAAGGACCCATTCTTTGGCTTTAAAATCAAGAAAACAGAGGTTAAGCGTAAGGTGTTAACGATGGAGGAAATTGCTTGTTTGGCTAACAAAAACTTTGCAGTTAAAAGGCTTGAAAATATTCGAGACATATTTCTATTCTGCTGTTATACCGGCCTCGCTTATATTGATATAAAGCAGTTAAAGAGAACCCATATACAGATAGGTATTGATGGCGAAGATTGGATATTTACTACCCGTCAAAAAACAGATGTTGATACACGAGTACCATTACTACCATTTGCTAAAGCTATTATCGAAAAATACCTAGACCACCCTCAATGTATTATTCAAGGAACAGTTCTTCCTGTGCCGTGCAATCAAAAGATGAATGCCTATTTAAAAGAGATAGCAGACGTTTGCGGTATCACCAAGACTTTAACTACCCATATTGCACGTCATACTTTTGCAACAACAGTTACCTTGAGCCACGGTGTGCCGATTGAAACGGTTTCAAAGTTGTTGGGGCATAAGAACCTTAAAACAACCCAGCATTATGCTAAAATATTGGATTTAAAGGTCAGTTCTGATGTAGCAAAACTGAGACTTGCATTAGATGTATGATAAAACTGGAATTCAAAGGTTCAAAACATCAATGCACAACTCAAAATAGTTAATTTAGTTAACATATATAAGAGTATATTAGTAACATTTTGTTTATAAAAAGTTTACTATTAACCTTTTGAATTAAATATATTTGAGCCATTAATAAATATTAAACATTATGAGCAAACAAAAAGAAGACGACAAATTCAGACGTGCTGACACTGGTCGTTACACAACCGAGGAGTATGCTAAAAAGCATCCGAAAACAACAGTGAAGGAATCCCCACCGAAACCTAGGAAAAAGTAACATTGTTGGTAAATTTAAATAAATAGGTCTTCCTTGTGAAGGCCTATTTGTTTATTATAGCAGTTCAATCCAGAAAAAAATTACATACAAATGGAAATAATTTCTAACTTCTTAAATTCAGTTAATGAAAGAATGAAAAGTCATCTTTATGGGGCACTTATTTGGAGCTTTTTAATTTGTAATTGGCAAGTTGTGGTTGCACTATTTATTGATGCTTCTCAATTTACAAATGGAAGCGGTAAGATAACTTATATTGCTAATTTATTTGATCCAAAGAGCCACTGGCTAAGTCTCTTTATTCTTCCTCCAGTTCTTTCATTTATTTATCTTTTTGGCCTGCCCTGGCTAGATTTATGGATATATAAATATCGGGAAGGATTTTTAATTAAAAAAGAAAATGCTAAACAAGATTTATATAAAAAACTGGGAGTGACAGTAAGTGAATACACAAGGATGATTGAGAAATTGGAAAAGACCGACCAGAAATTAAAGAAAGTTCTAGAAGAACTTGATGGAGAAAAAACAAAATATTCAAAAGGATTATCAGAGTTTGATACATTACAAACTGATCTTTATGATGCTAAACAAGAACTAACTGTTAAGACCGAAAGTATTTTGATTTATGAAAGAAGAAAGGACATTCAAAATTTCTTTTCTGGACGTTGGAATTGTAAATATAAACTTCATAATCAAGGTAACTATACTGATGAGCTTTTTGAACTTTTAGGATATCAATACAAAACAATAGAAGATAATGGTGAAAATGTACCAGCCTTTGATATCATAGGGGTTGACATTGACCTTGTAAAGAATCAAATTGTATTTTATAAGCTTTCACTTAAAACCGAAGAAAAGTCTGATAAAAGATTAATTCAAGTAGTAATAACTGAGGATATTAAAGGCCGAAGATATATTGGATTTGAAAGAGTAACCTGGTTTAAATTCAATAAAGAGAAACAAATACTTTACATGGAAGAAGAAGCGAATACAGTTGAAGTTATTTATGAAAAAGTACGATAAATTATGAAATAATTGTAACGTGAAATTAAATATTGCATCTTGATGTTTCGTTACCTGATTAATAAAATTTCTTATATTCGAAACGCTGTTTTAAATATGGAATTTTGTATAATAATTCATTTTAATATGTTTGACAAGACCTAATCAAAACGAATATTTTAAATTATTTAAATAAAACTAATCGAAATGGAAGTATTTATAAGTTGGTCCGGAGAAAGAAGTAAAATTTTTGCAGAACTTCTACATGACTTTATCCAGCGACTACTACATCCAATTAAACCTTGGATGTCATCGATTGACATTGAAAAAGGTGTTCAATGGAATATGGAAATTGCTTCAAAACTCTCTAAAGATTCAGTTGGGATTATTTGTACAACTCCAGAAAACCAAACCTCTGCGTGGCTTATGTTTGAAGCTGGAGCTATTTCCAAGACGATTGATGTATCAAGAGTAATGCCAATTCTAATTGGTTTAGAGCCTGAAGAGTTAGTCAGTCCTCTCAATCAATTTCAAGCGACAACATTAGTTAAGGAAGATTTTTTTAAATTAATTGAAAGTTTAAATAAACAGCTAAAAGGTAATAAACGGAGTGATAAAATTTTAAAAGAAGAATTTGAATTAAGATGGGGTAATTTCTATTCCGAAATTCAAACACAAATCAATGGTATTCAGTTTCAAACGTCATCTTCGGTATTTCCTAAAATTCTTGATGCGCTTAAAAAGAATGGGTTACCCAAACCCCAAGTTGGGACAACAGTTCAATTTAATGAGGGTTTTGAGAGTCATATTATATATGATTCCGTTTATAAAATTGCCGATAATAGACTCTATATTTTTGGTCGTAAAAACAGAAAGGTTTTTGATAAGGAGCATTGGTGGTTTTTTGAGAAATTAAATCAAAAAATTGCTAAAGGTTTTGATTTTAGGTGTTTGTTTTTAGATACGGCTGCGTCTGAATTTGTCATTTCAAATGCTCACGAAGATTACGACTTCAAAGAACAGTTAAAACTATGCGTTGATAATGCTGTACGTGTTTTTAATAAATATAATATTGATCCTGCAAATCATATTCGAACATACAAGCTGGTAAGGCCATACAGTATTGTTATAGCAGACGAAGCAGTTCTATTTAAGCCAATTGAAGTTAATGAGGTTGGCAAAGCTAAAAAATTAACACGATCTTCATTTACATTAACAAGTTCTATGACTAGCCAAGGTAAAAGCATTGAAGAGTATTTCCTCTCTGTGTGGAATCATGGTTCACCTATTTAAGATTTATAGGATAAACGCAACTCATTTGAACGATTCGGGAAACAAAAAATTATTGCCAAAGTATGTTCAAATCTATCATTCAGCCACTTCTTGCCTTTCAAACATAGAATTCTCGAAAATTATCAATATTATATTAATAACACAAATTGTTGTTATTTTCGTTCGATTGTTAGATTATTGAAATTAATATTATACTTTAGATAAATCTATGATTATTGCTTTAGAAGGAATTGATGGAGTTGGTAAAACAACAATGTGTAATCTATTGAAAACCGGATTAGGGAGGAAGTTTAATATACCTATTTCTGTAATACCAGATCCTGATAGTAATGACCCAATTGGACATTTTGTAAGGCAACTTTTAAATAATGAAGTAAATATTACTTCTGATTCATGGGCGTTAATATTTGCAGCCGCTTCAATAAACTCACAATCAGGTGATTTAGGATATATTAAGTCTAAAACCAGGAAAGAACTTATAATTTTAGATAGATGTGTTTTATCATCTTATGCATATTTTTACCAAAAATGTACTTTTGATTGGTTAGATGCAATTCATAAAAGTTATCAATTTCCAGATATTACTATTGTTATTGAAGCAAGTGAATCGGAAATAACTAAACGTTTACAACTACGTATCAATGAAACCCCGCTTACTAGAAAAAAAATCACACATCTGAAAAAAGCATATAAAGCTGCTGTCAAACATTTAGTTAAGACCAGAGGAGCGAATATCATTTTTTTAACAATAGAAGAAAGCTTCACTAAACAAGATACACTAAAACTAATCCTGAATATAATTCAAAATAATCTTAAATTTTAATTAAATAAATTAACCTATGAAAACAATAAGTATTGAAATTGCCAAAAATGAACTTGTAAGAATTCACAATGCTTTGGATACTCAACGTGTTTTAATTGGAGGACTAGCAGTTCAACAATATCATCCATCAAGAAATTCAAAAGACATAGACTTAATTTGTGATAGTGACACCGTTAGGATGTTAATCGATAAATTGTACCCAAGTAAAGATTATGAAACAGTACAAGAAAATGATGATGAATACCGGCCTTCTTATGTGATAAGGCATAAAATAAAACACAGTCAAATTGTATTTTTTGGACCAAAAGTAATGGAGCGCCAACCTTATGTTTGGCTCGACTGGGAGAAATTAAGTGAAAATTCAAAGGCTTTTTCTTATAAGGGACAAGATTATGACAAAATAAGGGTGCCACCGATGGAAATTTTAGCTTTTTCAAAATTAATTTCTTTTATAGAAAGAATTTCAATTAATGAAACAAAGGGGCATAAAGATTTAGAAGATTTCATTAATTTAAGTAATCATGATAATTTTAAAATGAATATACTTATTAATCATATTAGGGAACGTAATTGCGAAGAATACATTACTAAAAACATTGTAAATATACCAAAATATAATAAAACAATTTGGGATTCAAGTCTATTTGTGGAATTAATGAAAATATTATATCCTATAGTTGATATGAAAGAAGGATACAATTTTGGTAAACCTACAGAAAAAGATTATGATCTTATTTTTTCTGTTAATGATTCGGTTAATTTTTACAACAAAATTGCTACTAAATATGATGAAAGAAATACAAAGTATTTATTGGAAACCCACCGAAGAATAATAAAGGCAATCAATAATGAGCACTTTAATGGCAAACAACTTAAGATTTTAGATCTTGGTGGAGGAACTGGCAGATTAATTGCCATTCAATTTTTTGATGAATCTGACTTCCAATGGCATTGTGTTGATTCTTCAAAGAATATGCTTGATGAATTTGAAGAAAATATGGAGACAGCGAGAATTAAATACTTTTTATATAAAAACTCAATATTTGATTTACCTAAGGAAGTCAATGAATTGCAATTTGATGTAATAATTCTTTCTTGTATATTATCCTCTCTTCCTAAAAATCCTGATTTTAAGGATATTATCAAACTATTGGTCACTAATGGTACGATAATTATAGCCGATATACACCCATTTTTGACGCAAACTAAACCATTTTACGATTTCGAGATTGAAAACCAGAAAGTGGCATTGCAACCTCGAATGATTGATCCATTAGATATCCTCCATGATATCCAGCAAGAAGATTTGCGCCTGGTTTATGCTGATAATATTGTTAGTACCTCAAAAGAAAAATACTCGTTTATATTACAATATCGCAAAGTATGAAATTAACATATTCCGATTTATTGAGAGAATTAAATCAAAGAGTACAATTTTTACATACAAATTGGTTTGTAATCACTGGACCGCCTAGTTCTGGAAAGACCACACTTATAAACGAACTATCTAATATTGGATTTAGAACAAATCCTGACCTAAGTCGAATTTATCTTGAAAATAGGATTTCTAAAACAATTACAGCAAAAAATTTGAGAAGTGATGAGAAGCAACTGCAACGGGATATTTTTGTTTATATGATGAATAATATTCTTAACCTTAATACCAAAGATGTAATTTTTCATGATTATTCGTTGCCGGATAATATACCATTTCTTCAATTAGCTAAAATTGATATTCCTAATGAAATTATTAAATCCTCAAAACTCTTTAGGTTTAAAAAAGTTTTTATTTGTGAGCCATTAAAACTTGAGAAGGATGGGATTCGGACAGAAACAGAGAAAGAAATAAAAGTTCTTTATCAATTAATATATGATTGTTATAAATCTTTAGGATATGAATTAGTTAAGCTTCCAGTAATTGGGATTAAAGATCGCCTTGATATTATTAAACAACATATTAAATATTAGATTATCAGAAACATTTACCAAGGCACGGTAAATCGGTGCTCGTTACAGTTCACCACGCATACCCAACGCCAAGCCCAGGCAGAGTTTGTATGTATTGCCTTCTATTAAGGCATACAAGCACTGCCTGTCCCCTTGGGTGCTTCGCAGCTTGTCATAGGTTATGCAGGTGATGAACTTCCACTCAGCAGCAACCTCCAGCATCCTGTAAGCCACATTCCCGAATTCGCTCCAAGTATTCACTCA
>JAUXUD010000053.1 GCA_030680835.1 Bacteroidota bacterium | reverse complement strand
GACTATGAAGAAAAGAAAAGAGCATCAATTACAAGTAATTGACGCCCTTTACAAGCTGACTCTTGGTCGCTTTTGAAATACAAAGAAAATAAAATTTTGATTTATTTGGAAATTAACACAGAATCTATGTGTTTAATTCCCTCCTTCAAGGTACCACAAATCTTCAAATAGTTAAAAGCTAAAAGCTGAGCGCCAGAGGCCTTTCCCCTAAATTGCCATTGCAATCACCTCTGTTACTTCCGGTATCATCTTGGTTAACATCCCCTCAATGCCTCTTTTAAGCGTAACCGTTGAGGAAGGACAGCCACTGCAAGAGCCTTTCATTTCTACTGTAACCACACCATTTTCGAATGACTTGAATGAAATCATTCCCCCATCGCTTTCTACAGCCGGTTTTATATAAGTATCCAACACATCAATAATCTGCGCTACCACAATGCTGTCGGCACCTTCATATTTGCTTGCCGGAGTATGATTTGCAACAATAGGTTCTTCAGCCTCTACATAACTCAACAGAAATTCTTTAACAATAGGTATCACTTCATGCCATTCGGTTCCCACAACGCGGGTAATGGTTACGAAATTATTCATGATAAATACCGCATTTACAAAACTGAATTCAAACAAGCTTTTCGCCAATGGAGAGGCCTGGGCCTTTTCCCGGGTGGGAAAATCAACCGCATCATCCGGCAAAATCATGAAATTAAATACAAATTTCATGGTATCGGGATTGGGGGTTTCTTCGGCGTAAACAGTAATATATGGTTTTTGTTCTTCTGACATCTCTTATTTAGAATTAATCTACAAAGTTAAACTAAATTTTGATAATAATTCTAATCCTTATCATTCAAGCATTTCCAGATTAAATCACTCTCAAAGCCTCTTGTTAGCAGGTATTGAACCGTTTTGTGCTTTCGCTGCAAATCATTTATGGCTTTAACAGATTTATATTTTACTGCCACACACTTTTTAAGTGTATTGATATAATCCATTTCGTCTATTTCTTTCAATGCCTCTTCAATGCAATAATCTGAGATCCCACGCATTTTCAGTTCACGTTTTATTCTAAGCCGACCCCATTGTTTTACCCTGAATTTTCCACCCGCAAATGCTTTGGCAAAACGTTCCTCATTAACGTAATTGTCCTCAATTAATTTCAATAGCATCATATCTGCATCCATCCCATAAACTCCCAATTCAGCAAGTTTTGCAAGCACCTCCTGATGACAGCGTTCCTGATACGCACAATAATTAGCTGCCTTTATCAGTACTTCAGATTTGCTATAATATTTTTTTTCCCCCATTGTCTTATATCAGTAAACGATTATCAGTATTCTTTAATTCTTAATTCGTAACTCGTCATTCGTAATTCGTCACTCGTCATTTGTAATTCGTATTTCGTATTTCGTATTTCGTATTTTTGTAAAATTAACATTTCCTGTAAATAAATTTGAAAGAATGCCGAAGTAAACCGTACTTTACAACGTGACCAACAGGCGACCCTTGTTTATGCTTTTTACTGCCAATGCGATATCGGGCTTCGCGCAGGGCATGAGCATGCTGGCAATTCCATGGTATTTTGCCAAAACCCAGCAAAGCGGAATGTTTACTGTGGCCTATGGTTTTATTACCTTAATTATTCTTGTATTTGGACTCTATGCAGGCACTTTAGTCGACCGTTTCAGTAGAAAAGGAAACTTTCTGGCAATAAATCTCATTTGTGGGATTTTAATTTTCGCAATTGCCCTTTCCGGATATATCAATCATTCGCTTCCCAATTTATTAATCATATCCGTATTTGGCATAACCTTATTAAATTATAATATTCATTACCCTACTTTATATGCATTTGTGCATGAAATTTCGGAGCCCAGCCAATACCAGAAAATTAATTCATGGATAGAAATTGTAGGACAAAGCACCTCCATTTTTTCGGGAGCCTTTGCGGCTTTGTTAATTGAAGGGGTGAGTAAAAGCAGTGGAAAAATTGCAGGCTTTGCCATACAGTTTCCGTTTGAAATAAAACGTTGGGAGGTGTGGGAAATATGTATGCTGAACGCGGTAACATATTTTATTGCCGCCTTATTAATTTGGGGAATTAAATATACACAGGTTAAAATTGTAAGCACCGAACTGGGTTCCGTTTTTAAAAGAATTCGCTCAGGTTTCAGCTATTTAAAAGTACATCCTGAGTTACTTGTTTTTGGATTATTTTCCTATTCTGTTTTCGCCACTTTATTGGTGAGCATTCACTCATTGTTGCCAATATATGTTGAACGCCACTTGCAGGAAGATGGGAGCGTATTTGCAGCTGCTGATCTTATTTACGCATTGGGAGCATTGGGGGCAGGTGTATTTGTGAACCGGGTTTTTAAAAACAGCAATGCGGTTCAATCCATTATTGTACTTACCCTGCTTGCAACTGGTTTGTTTATGTGGCTTTTTCTGGCACGCAGTGTTCTCGTTTTGTATATATTTTGTGTCCTGCTGGGATTTAGCAATGCAGGGATTCGCGTATTGCGGCTCACTTATTTTTTTAACCATATCCCCAACGAAATTATGGGAAGGGTAAACAGTATTTTCAACATGGCAAATGTTTTTAGCCGGAGTGTTTTTATCTTTTTGTTTTCACTGCCCTTCTTTACCTTTGGAAATAATGTAGTGTGGGCATTTTTTATCATGAGTATATTTTTAGGAATCTCCTCGCTTGCATTGATTTTCAATAAAAATAAGTTAGCACCATAAAATGTATACCTTTCAAAATTTGGCTTTGATCCTAAAGGCAACACCGGTTCAGATGCCTGAGCCTGCCGGTAGAATATCGCATGTTTTAATTGATTCACGTAAACTTATTTTTGTTGAAAATGCCTTGTTTATCGCCATAAAGGGAACCCGGAATGACGGGCACCAATACCTGGAAGATGTTTATGCATCAGGGGTAAGAAACTTTATTGCGGAGGTCAATCATTTTGATATTGCCTGGGCCAAAAATTTACCTCAGGCAAATATTTTACTGGTTGACAATGGGCTCGCAACTTTACAAAAAATTGCAGGTTTGCATCGCCGGCAGTTTGAAATTCCTATAATTGGAATTACCGGGAGTAACGGAAAAACAATTGTTAAAGAATGGCTAAGTCATTTGTTAAAAGAACATTTTCAAATAGTACGGAATCCGAAAAGTTATAATTCTCAGGTAGGTGTTCCCTTATCGGTACTGCAAATACAGTTAAACCACGATTTGGGAATTTTTGAAGCAGGTATTTCTGAACCCAATGAAATGGAAAAACTGGAGCAGGTGATTTTGCCAACCCTTGGAATTTTAACCTTGATTGGCGATGCACACGATCAGGGATTTGAAAACAAGGAACAAAAAATCAGGGAAAAATTAAAACTTTTTGTCCATTGTAAAAAAGTACTGTATTGCAGTGAACAGGTTTTGGTTCATAAAGGATTTGTAAATTTTAAACAGGATAACCCAAACTGTGAATTGTTGTGCTGGTCGCGTACGCAAAACGAGGCTAATTTTTTCATACGGGTTGAACCCATTGCATCCGGAACGCGAATCATATCAGGGGATTCAAAGGTTGAAATTCCGTACACAGATGAAGCCTCTGTTTGGAATGCCTGTACCTGTCTGGCTTTTTTGAAGCTATTGAATATAAGTGATGCAGAAACACACAAGCGTTTTCATGATCTGCAAGCTTTAGACATGCGCCTGCAGTTAAAAGAAGCGCATAACAATTGCCTGTTAATTAATGATAGCTACAGTGCCGATCTGGGTTCTTTAAACATTGCTCTTGATTTTTTAAAACAATATGCCGAAGGATATAAACGTACTGTAATTTTATCGGATATTCTGGAAAGCGGAAAAAGTAATGAACTGCTGTATGAAGCCGTAGCAAAGAGTTTAGAGGAAAAGAAAATTGACAAAATGATTGGTATCGGTTTGGCCCTTACTTCCCAAAAAAAACTATTTAAACAAACAGAAAAATATTTTTTCCCGGATACCAAAACATTTTTGAACCAATCTCAAACAATAGGATTTCAAAATGAAATTATTTTGTTAAAAGGGGCAAGAAGTTTTGAGTTTGAAAAAATAAGCAAATGGCTTGAGAAAAAAGTGCATCAAACGGTTTTTGAAATAAGCCTGAATGCTTTGGTTAATAATTTAAACGTTTATAAGGCACAACTTAACCCAGGGGTAAAAATAATGGCCATGGTAAAGGCTTTCAGCTATGGTTCGGGCAGCTATGAAATAGCAAAAGTACTGGCATTTAACCACATTGATTATTTAACAGTAGCCTATGCCGACGAAGGAGTGACCCTGCGTAAGGCAGGCATAAAAACACCTGTAATGGTGATGAACCCGGAGGCAAATAGTTTTGATGCCATTATAAAATATAACCTGGAACCTGAGATTTATAATTTCGAAATTTTAGAGAGTCTGTTGCTCTCAGCCGATGGTGAAGAAATAGGAATTCACATTGAGCTGGATACCGGTATGAAACGATTGGGTTTTGATCAAAATCAACTGGTAAAATTACTGGAACTCATTAAACAAAACCCTGCTGTAAAAGTTAAATCTGTTTTCACACACCTAGCTGCCAGCGAAGATTCAACACAGGATTCTTTCACCCACGGCCAGATAAACATGTTTGAAGAAATGGCCAAACAGCTTTGCATTGAATTTGATTATCCGATTTTAAAACATTGTTTGAACAGTGGCGGGATTACCCGTTTTAAGCATGCACATTTCGATATGGTTCGTTTGGGAATTGGTTTGTATGGTATTGACCCTGCTCAATTGGTTCAGGAAAAGCTGCAGGCAATTGGAACTTTAAAAACAGTTGTTTCACAAATACGAAATATTGGAGCCACCGAAAGTATTGGTTATGGCCGAAAAGGACATTTGACAAACGGAGGTAAAATTGCCATTGTTGCCATTGGTTATGCCGATGGATTGGACCGTAAACTCAGCAACGGCATGGGTTATATGATGGTTCAGGGCAAACCAGCTGCCATTGTTGGCAACATCTGTATGGATATGACCATGCTTGATATCAGTGGCATAGATTGCAAGGTTGGCGATGAAGTGATTGTATTTGGTGAACAGCCGCATTTAAACGAATTGGCAACACAAATTGGGACCATTCCCTACGAAATTTTAACAGGTATTTCGCAAAGGGTAAAAAGAGTTTATTATGATGAATAGGATTATACATGATTTCAAATAATAAATTAACAAGCCTGTTGTTTGTATTGATTTTGATGGTTTTTACTGCCTGTAAAACCAATATAAATACAAACTGGATGAACCCGGAACACGCTATTCCAAAATCCAAAACCCACAGGTTTATTTTCTTCACATTAAGCAATAACAGCATCAACAGCAGGATTGCCCAGGATGAGCTGGTACGCCTCAGCAGCTGCCCATCCATGCAATCCTATTTATTTTTAAAAGGCGAACCCATCAATGAAGCGAACCGTACTTTGATACAACAAAAACTTTTGCAGAACGGTTACGATTATGCTTTGATACTTTATCTTAGCGACTCAACAGATTCATACGAAACCAATACCGAAAAAAACTTTTATACTGATTATCGATTACATATTGAACCTTATATGTACAATCCGGTTTATGCATGGCACAAAAATAAATTTAAGATAAAGGCACAGGTATATTTTATTGCAGATGAGAAATTGGTTTGGAGTGATACCAGTACAGAATACAATGCGGATCATTTAGAACATTCTGTAAAAGAATATTTAAAATTAATGATTAATAAGCTGAAGCAACGAGGTTTTATGAATGACATCTAAATTTTTTTAAACACATAGATAGAAAAAGGAATTAAGGTTTCACATAGTTTTCTATTGTGAAACCTATGTGCATCTATGTACCTATGTGTTTTTAAAAAAACTATGAATGATGATAAGGCTCCCCCTTAATAATAGTAAATGCCCGGTAAAATTGCTCTCCAAACAACAAAGGCATCAACTGATGCGAAAACGTGAATGCAGAAAATGATAACATGGCATTGGCTCTTTTATAAACCGTTTCATCAAAGCCATAAGCTCCCCCAATTACGAAAACGAGATTCGTATTTTGGATTTGAAATTGCTCAATTTGCCGGGCCCATTTTATACTGTTTATACTTTTGCCTTTTTCATCCAATAAAACAACGTAATCACTGCTGCTAATTTTTTTCAGAATCGCTTCGGCTTCTGCCTTTTTAATTTGTTCCGGGTCTTTGCTTTTACTATTTACCAAAAGCAATTCATCATTAAACTTACAATAGTGCTTCAATCGCTTTTGATACTCTAAAAACCCGTCCTGGGCAAAATCGAGATGTAGTTTACCTATCCTTATTAATGAGATATTCATGATGTCATCCTGAGCCTGTCGAAGGATTATAACTCAGGCTTCTCGGTTGTGGGGGCATCCTTCTTTTTGCGTGGGGATTTTTTTGCCACAGTGGTAATTTTTAACTCACCCGGATTCGCTTCTTTATCATAATCTATCTCTATCATTTCGCCCTCTCCCATTTCCATTTTCAAAATTTCTTCTGCAATCGGGTCTTCCACAAATTTTTGAATGGTGCGTGCCAGTGGCCTTGCTCCCAAATCCGGATCAAAACCTTTATCTGCCAGAAAATCTTTTGCTGCATCTGAAAATTTCACCTTGAAACCCAAATCTTCAATGCGGTTAAGCAATATTTCGAGGTTAATTTCAAGTATTTTAATGATGGATGATTTATCCAATGAAGAGAATACAATCACATCGTCAATTCGGTTCAAAAACTCAGGAGAGAAGAACCGTTTTAATGCAGTCTCAATTACACTCTTGGTATTTTTATCCGCATCGAGGGATTTGCTTGGAGTAGTGAATCCAACCCCTCCCCCAAAATCTTTTATCTGTCTTGATCCCAGATTCGAAGTCATGATAATGATGGTGTTTCTGAAATCCACTTTTCTTCCCAGACTGTCTGTTATAAAACCTTCATCCAGCACCTGCAGTAAAATATTAAAAACATCCGGATGTGCTTTTTCAATTTCATCAAGCAATACTACCGCATAAGGTTTTCTGCGAATTTTTTCAGTAAGCTGCCCGCCTTCTTCATAACCAATATATCCCGGAGGAGCGCCCACCAAGCGGCTTACGGCAAACTTCTCCATATATTCACTCATATCAATGCGAATCAATGCCTCCTCTGTATCAAATAAATATTTGGCTAGCACCTTGGCCATTTCGGTTTTACCTACACCGGTTGGACCCAGGAATACAAACGAGCCTATGGGTTTGTTCGGATTTTTTAAACCGGCCCTTGTACGCTGAATGGCTTTGGTTAATTTTTTAATCGCTTCTTCCTGTCCGATTACTTTACCTGCCAGTTCGTTGCCCATATTGAGCAAGCGCACGCCTTCACTTTGCGCAATGCGTTTAACTGGCACACCGGTCATCATGGCGATTACTTCCGCCACATCATCTTCGGTAACAGTATAACGCTGTGTTTTGGTTTCATCTTCCCATCGCACTTTTTCCGATTCCAGCTGTTCAAGCAGATGTTTTTCTTTATCCCTTAATTTTGCAGCTTCTTCGTATTTCTGACTCTTAACAACTTTATTTTTTTCAACCTTAATTTCTTCTATTTGTTTTTCGAGTTCAAGAATATTTGGCGGAACATGGATATTCCGTAAATGAACCCTTGCACCCGATTCATCCAATACATCAATGGCTTTGTCAGGTAAATGCCTGTCGGTTAAATAACGGTTACTCATTTTTACACAGGCATCAATGGCTGCTTTATCATAATCAACGCTGTGATGTGCTTCGTATTTATCCTTAATATTATTTAAAATCTCAATACTTTCTTCGGCAGTTGCAGGTTCAACCAAAACCATTTGAAAGCGGCGCTCCAAAGCACCGTCTTTTTCGATATACTGACGGTATTCGTTTAAGGTAGTAGCACCAATACACTGTATTTCGCCACGTGCCAAAGCGGGCTTAAACATATTGGAAGCATCCAGTGATCCGCTGGCTCCGCCTGCACCCACCAGGGTATGAATTTCATCGATAAACAAAATTACATCCGGCGATTTTTCCAGTTCATTCATCACCGCTTTCATGCGTTCCTCAAACTGACCCCGGTATTTGGTACCTGCAACCAGACTGGCCAGATCGAGCATCACGATGCGCTTGTTAAACAATACCCGTGAAACTTTTCGTTGAATGATGCGCAATGCCAAACCTTCGGCTATTGCAGTTTTACCAACACCCGGCTCACCAATCAAAATCGGGTTGTTTTTCTTTCTGCGGGAAAGAATCTGTGAAACCCGTTCAATTTCCTTTTCCCTACCCACAATGGGATCCAGTTTTCCTTCTTCACCTGCTTTGGTAAGGTCTCTTCCAAAATTATCAAGTACAGGTGTTTTCGATTTAATGTCTCCTTTGCGGGGCTCTGATTTTCTTTCTTCAGGGGTTGGCCCAAAAAATTCATCTTCTTCTGCCGGCATTTCGCTTTTTGTCTCGCTTAAATTGTTTTCTACTCCTGCTTTAAAAATATCATAAGTTATTCCATACTGACTTAAAATCTGTGACGCCAAATTGTCTTCATCACGCAAAATTGACAGCAGTAAATGTTCTGTTCCAATAATATCTGTTTTAAATATTTTGGCTTCGAGGTAGGTTATTTTTAATACTTTTTCGGCTTGTTTGGTTAATGGTATATTTACAAAGTTTGTGTTATTTGATGCAGAACTGCGGATATTATCCTCTATCGTTTTTTTAAGACGAAGCTGGTCAACATCCAATGCTTTCAGTGTTTTCAGGGCTTTTCCATCACCTTCCCTTATTAAACCCAAAAGTAAATGTTCCGTACCGATGTAATCATGTCCCAACCTGATCGCTTCTTCTCTGCTGTAAGAAATTACATCTTTTACACGAGGTGAAAATTTCGCTTCCATACAATTTTATTTTTCTCAATTTAGGATGTTCAAAAGTAAATCCAAAAATTATTTATGCAATTTAAACAGTTATTTTGAAATTGCACACACATAAATCCTACAATTTTATAAAATATAGACAGTTCATTGTGAAAAAGGGTTGTCTTTTTATTTTTTAACACAAAAATACCTACAAATGTTCTTTTAATATTCCATTTAACCACTTAAGCATTAAAAACATACCAATTGCAGCAACTCCCAGTAATGTACAATTAACAAAAAAGAAGTTCGCTTTGTTTTCATAACCGTCCCATAGTGTGGCCAATATGCCTGAAAGTTTATTACCCAATGAGGTTGCTAAAAACCAACCTCCCATCATTAACGCGGTAATTCGTTTGGGACTTAATTTAGAAACCAGTGAAAGACCCATGGGGCTTAAAAATAATTCACCCACAGTAATTACCCCATAACAGGATATTAACCACAGCGGTGAGGCTTTAATGGCACCATTGCTGCTAATATAAACTGCTGCTGCCATCACCAATGTTGAGAGTGCAGAAATCAACAAACCAAACGCAACTTTAGAGGCAGTGCTTACTTCTATTTTTCTTCGTCGTAACAATCCAAAAAATCCTACTACAACGGGTGTCAGAACAATTACCCAAAATGGGTTTATGGATTGAAACAATTCTGTATTGAATAAATATACATTTGCACCTTCGGGAGGCAATTTTTCGGGAGGCAGGTTTTTAAAATACACGGGTTTATCCCATATTTTTTGCGCTTTACCATCCTCTTTGATAACCTGAAATTTATCGTTGTAGGCAATTACTGAATCGGTTTTATAAGGCATTTTTTCTGCCATATAAAGTTTGCTGGCTGCAGGCTGTATCACCGCGGGCATTTCACGGTCGGTATAAAATTGGGCCCATGTTGTGAGTGCCGTTCCGTTTTGTTTAAATACAGCCCAAAATATAATAGAAACTGCAAATATACTCAGCAAGGCTGCTAAAGGTCGTTTATCCTGAACCGATGCCCTAACATACAATCCTGCATAAAAAATAATTACCGGTATGGTTGCAAATATAAATGCATCAGAGCTATCGGAACCAAAAATATTTCCGGGGAAAAACCAGGCACCTGCTCCCACAGCGATAGCAGGAAGAAACACCTGTCCCAATATTTTTAAAAGGGGCATGTCTTCCGGTTGTACTGCTTTCATAATATCAACATGCCGGTAATGACGCAAACCGATCAGAAATGTGGTAACGCCTATAAACATACCTATTCCGGCGGTTGCAAACGCATAACCCCAGCCATACCGGTTTCGCATATAAGCTGCAAATAAATTACATACACAGGCACCTATATTAATCCCCATATAAAAAATATTATAACCTGAATCTTTTTGGGCTATATATTTTGGATCATTGTATAAATTACCTAATAGCGTAGAGATATTGGGTTTAAAAAATCCATTGCCCAACACAATCAAAAAAAGAGAAAAATAAAAAGGACCCATGCCCGGCAAGGCAAGTCCCAGATATCCCAATCCCATTAAAACGCCTCCAATCAAAATAGAATTTTTATATCCTAAAACCCGATCGGCCAATAAGCCCCCTAAAAAGGGTGTTAGAAAAACAAATGCAATAAAAGTTCCATAAATATCTGCTGCTTCTTTGCGGTCCATGCCCATTCCACCTTTTTCAACAGATTCAGTTAAATACAATTGAAAAATTCCAATCATCAGATAATAACCGAATCGTTCCCACAATTCAGAAAAAAATAAAAAGTTTAACCCTGTTGGATGTTTTGTACGCATCTTTAAATATTAATGCGGGCAATATGCTAATTATTCAGACAATTTCTAAACAAATATTTATGAAGGCTAAAATCTGACTATTTAAAGTTAAAATTTTTACCAATACTCACTCCTACCCAGTGGATCAGGGTTTCATTTCTTAATAAAGGAATATAACTAAGCCTGAAACAAACAGAATTGGATTCCATAACGCGCAAGCCCAGTATCAAATTTGGAACCAGTTCGCGATCTTTAAAATTTTTGGTGAGCATGGTAAAACCTGTTCCTAGTTCCAGTTTCTCTTTGCCTGAACCAATTAAAACCGAAGAAGTAAATGGAAACATAAAAGAATTTCTGTCTAAAAAAACTTTGTTTAAAAATTTATAATCAATAGGATTAAACCCGGTTCCTACACGGGCAACCCAGGTGAGGTTTTCGTACCGGTTGCGGTAGAGATATTTTTCGTAATTGATTGAATAAAACAAGGCAGAACCGCCCAATTCAACGTACCAGTTATTCAAACCCTGTGGAGGATCATAATTTTCATTCTGAGCAGATGCACTTAATGAAAACAGAAAAAAAAATATGAGCTTAAACGGCTTTTTCATGCGGCAATTATCGTCCGCAAAGTAAAGATGCAAAATGAAATCTACTAAGAAAACTTATTGAATTTCAAAGTCAGCTAACTGAGATTCGTGAATGGCCAATGTGTTTTCTACAAATATATTGTCCAGCTTTATCTCATCTGCGGTTTTCGTAGATACCACAATATACGAATCATTTTGTGAAGTGGTAAAGGGAATTTCAAAATGAACCTTGCCTCTTATCACTTGTGATTGTTGAATGAGGTTATAATATTCGTCAAACATCTGTACAGGCATTCCATCAGCCGAAAAACCCTTGTTTTTTGAAATTGGATTTATTTTTACAACAACCGACATCATTTTTTCAGATGCAACTACTTTACCTACCGTCTTTGCAATCTCTGCCGGTGGGTTCATGCTGTTTATATACATATAGGTATCAAAAGACAAATCGCCTTTTAAAAACACCAATGCAGGGATTAGCACCAATGTCCAAATATATTTTATTAACAGTTTCATTGTTGGTAACCCATTAACACAGATTGTACCAACATTTATAAAATGCTTATTTACAAATATTTAAATAAAATTTATGCCTATAAATTTTGTTCCATTTTGAAACAAATTACCCTTTAATTCCGTATTTGCACTTCGAGTGTCCCATTCTGCTGACCAAAAAATTAGAATACAAAAAGGTTCAAAAATCCATAAAAAACATTGTACATCGTACATTGTACATCGTACATTGTACATCGTAAATCGTAAATCGTAATTCCTCGCGCCCTATGCCCCATGCTCCATGCTTTTCTCAGTCTACCATTAAAAACAATCCTTTGAGGTATTCCCCTTCGGGATGATAAATGTTTATGGGATGATCTTCGGGTTGTGAGAGTTGTTTTAAAATGCGGACATTTCTTTTCACATCAGCTGCAGCTCCGAATACAATTTTTCGAAACAGGTCTTTATCGATATGCTGGCTGCAGCTATAGGTAAATACCAATCCGCCGGGTTTTACTTTTTGAATGCCCAGCATATTTAAATTTTTATATCCCCTGGCAGCATTATCAACCGAACGGGCATTTTTAGCAAAAGCCGGAGGGTCTAAAATAATGATATCATAAAAATTGGGTTCAGCCTGCTTTAAAAATTCAAAGCAATCCATTACAAAGCTTTCGTGTTTGCCTTTATAAGCACCCAGGGCAACATTGGCTTCCCCCATGGCAATTGCATCTTTAGAGCTGTCAACCGAATGTACCAAATGGGCACCTGCCTGCAAGGCATATAAACTAAATCCTCCCGAGTAGGAAAAAGTATTCAATACATTTTTATTTTTTGACCATTCGCCCAATGTTTTTCTGTTTTCCCGCTGATCGATAAAGAATCCTGTTTTTTGACCCTTTTCAACATCTACATAAAATTGCACTCCATGTTCAAGTACCCGCAAAGGCATGCTTGCAGCTTCTCCAATCCATCTGCTGCTTTGCTCAACACTTTCAAGCAATTGTGTGGTTTGTTTGGTTTTTACATAAATATGGCTGAAGCCCATTTGGTTCAAAGCACTGAATACAGAACCGGCAATGTGCTCCACTCCTTTTACCAATACTTGTACCACGGCAACATGGGCATAAATATCTACTATAATTCCCGGAAAGAAATCGCCTTCGGCATGTAATAAGCGATAACAATTGGTTTCAGAAAAGTTGAACAATTGCCTTCTTAAATTTTGTGCATTCACCAATTTTTGATGCCAGTAATCAGGTGTTATTTCTATGGGATCATTGGTAAATTCAAATACCCTGCAAGTGATTTGACTATTGGGAGAAAAGAATCCATAACCCAGTAAATCATGATGATTTGTAACAATTTGTACGATTTCACCGTTTGAGGAATCGGGTAAATCTTTAACGGCACCTGAGAAAACCCAGGGGTGGCGATTGAGCAATGATCTTTCGCGGCCACTTTTTAATACTAACTTTTTCAAGAATAAATATTTAGATGAAAGCGGCAAAGATAAATATTTAAGCCGCTCCAGCTATTCTGTTATGCGCTTAATTCTTAAAAACTTTGGTTCAACATAATCGGGATAACTCTAAGTACAATATATTTGCAAAAATGAACAGTTTGAGGCAGGCAGTATTTTTATTGATTTTTTATAGTTTTTTGATCCCAAAATTATTGGCTCAAACTACCCCCTCCGGGTTTTATCTGAAAGGTTTTGTAATAGGTGCCGACACCAGCAATACCATTCCCCTTGCCAATATCCTTAAAAAACCATCAGGTGAACGGTTTATAAGCAACCGATACGGGGCTTTTGGAATAAACGTGATGATTGACGATACCCTTCAATTTTCTGTTATTGGATATCAGACTTTAGATGTACCGGTAAAAAAATATATTTTAGAAAACCGTATTGATCCAATAAAAGTAAGGCTTAAACCGATTTCGTACCGCTTGCGGGAAGTGGATATCAATTACAATAAACGCAAAAGAGACAGTTTGGCCAGAAGGGCTGCTGTTATGTTAAAAACCAGTCCGGTTTTAAACGATTACGAACACGTGAGCTCTTGGATTGCAGGAAGCACCGGCAGTATGCTTACGAGTATTTTTGAAGGCAGTAACCGCAAACTGCAGGAATATTATAAACTGCAGACTTTAATAGCCTTGTACCATGAACAGGATCTTGTAGACGAGCGGTATACAAATGATTTGATAAAGCGGGCGACAGGTTTGGATGACAAGCGAATAGCGGAATTTAAAAAGTTTTGCAACCTGCCGCATTATTTCATTTTAAACTCAAACGACTATTACCTCGTGGTAGCTATAAAAAGCTGTTACTCAGACTACATAAACGCTAATAACCGGCGATAAACATCCCTGTCGGAGGTTTAAAATTTACCTGGGTTGATATTTTGCCTATTGTTATTTATAATTTTTTTTATACTTTTATACCGCAAACAAAAAAAATTAATGAAAATTAAAACTTTTTGTAAAACGAGTTGACTGTAATTAATTTCTTTCCATTGTACAGAAGCTTTGGTGTTAGGCAAAGCCTTTACGTGCTGTTCGGAATTAATTTATTATGGTAATTATCACAGTAAATTAATAATAAACAGTGATGAAATGGAGAAGATTAAATGGTGAACCAGTAAGACAAGAAATTTCGGATGAAGTTGAACAAATTTTAGCCCGGGAAAACAGAGAAGGTTTTAAATTAAAAGTATGCATTGGTACCGATTCACAGGTTACCGGCCTCATCACAGAATTTGCTACCGTGATTGTTTTTGTTCGTCCCAAACATGGAGGTTTTATGCTCATCAGCAGTGAAAAAACAAAAAAAATATTTTCACTCAAAGAACGTATGATTGAAGAAGTAAGCCGCTCCATTCAAATTGCTTATCATATTTGTCCCTTACTCGATAAATACCAGGTTGATCTGGAAGTGCATGCAGATATCAATACCAATCCGCAATTTAAATCGAACACCGCATTAAGTGAAGCCATGGGGTATATTTTGGGAATGGGTTTTGTGTTTAAGGCAAAACCCGAAGCCTTTGCAAGCACATACTGCGCGAATAAGATTGTGCACTAAGAATGCATGGGGTATGGGGAGCATTGGGCTTGGAGCATGGGTAATACATCATTAATTAATTTAAAATTTATTTAAATTTGCATTTCAATTATTATAAATGCTGAAAGATATTACTGAAGAAAGCGTTGAGGGCGTTGGGATTGCTGTAGTTCATGAACTGGGAGACCAGATGGAAATGGTTTGGAATGTATATGCCATAAACTATACCCATAATTTACTGGAAGGGGTTTTGGTTAGTACCAAAGGTTATGGAATTATTAACGGAGAAGAGACAAAAACCACCGCTTTACGTCATTTTTTAGATACCCTTGAACCTTTAAGTTATGCAAAAATTGAACTCATACAGGAAGAACTTTTTGTTTTGAGCAATGAATACTGGATGAGTTATTATATAGACGGAAAGATTTATGAACGCAAATATATTTTTGGGCCCAATCAGATATGTGAAGAAAACCTGGAAGAAGTTAGCCTGCTAAACAAACAGGGTTGCTTGCTACTCTGACATTACGAAAATTGCCCGCGTGCTTCGATTCCACTTTTTTCAATTCGTAATACAAAACATCCCGCACATTTAATTTTAAACCGTTGGCATATTTAATCTGATAAGGTTCTCCGCTCATGCTCGATTTGCTGGCAATACAATCAATAAAATCTTTTGCGGTTTTTATTTTTTTTCCTGCCTTTTCGCGTTTCATACGCAGGTGTTTTGCAGCATCAACAGGGGTGTATTCTGAACCGTTTCTGATAAATTTGGCATCCAGTTTTTCGATATAATTTATAAGCTGGGTTATTTTTTGCTCCTCGCTCAATACAGTTGGTACAATCAATGGCCCCCCAATGGTATTTACACAATATCCCAAATCTGAGCCCCCCGTGAGTGTAATCAGTATCATCAGCATTTGTTTCATTTTGATGTTAATTTGTGTTTTACAATTCTGATTTTAGAAAACCTATTCAATGTTAAGAAAAAAAAGTTAATTTAAAAACGCTGTTTGAAAAATATTATTATTGTCACCATATGCAGGCAGTCAACTATTTTATACAATCGGTTCAAAAATTAGAAAAAATATACCCAAAAGAAGAGGCTACCCAAATTATGCATTGGGTATTTGAAGATATTTTACTCATAAAAAAAAAACATTTGCAATTTCTTGACAAAGAAATAGGTTTTGCCGAAGAACTCAAATTGAATCCCATTTTGGAAAGATTATTAAACGGGGAACCCCTTCAATATATTCTGGGATATGCGTATTTTAGAAACCTGTGTCTGGCCGTAAATAAACATGTGCTCATTCCCCGTCCTGAAACAGAGGAATTAGTTGAATGGATGATTACTGAAATAAATAACTATTATGGTAAAGAGTATCCGTTAAATATTCTGGACATCGGGACCGGAAGCGGCTGTATAGCCTTGAGTTTGAAAAATGAGTTGAAGAATTTTGAGGTAAGTGCACTTGATGTTTCGCAAGAGGCATTAAATGTAGCAAAGAATAATTCGGTTAAACTAAAATTGAATATCCATTTTGAAAAAGGTTCTATATTAGATGACACCTGCAAAAATTGGATACAAACTCAAAAGTTCGATGTCATTGTAAGCAATCCGCCTTATATTACTGAAAAAGAAAAAAACGAAATGCACCTGAATGTTCTCAGCCATGAACCGCATTTGGCTTTGTTTGTTCCGGATGAAGAACCTTTGCTATTTTACAGGCATATACTGAATACTTTTATACAATGTGAGTCAACGAAATTCCTGTTTTTTGAAATCAGTGAATTTCAGGAAACTGCATTAAAAGAATTGTGCGAATCCTATTTTTTAAATTTTGAATTTAAACAAGACCTGCAAGGGAAAACGCGTATGCTAATGATCCGGAAAATAAATTAGGTATTGGATTAATTTCGGGTATGCGATGCATCGATAGATTCGATGCATCCTTAGACGCGATAAATCGCATCTCTACATGAATTAAATGTCAATATCCCCTTTTCAACCATGCCCTATGCTCTCTGCCCTTTGCCTCCTGCATTTTACACTTGTATGTAATTTGCCTGACATTCCTTATTTTGCAGGCCAATTTAAACCAAAAACCCATGAAGAAGATTTTTCAACTGTTAGTACTTAGCACTTTAGCACTTTCTGTTTGTGCTCAAAAAAATACGTATACAACCCAAAATATTGTATCCGCTGATGGCAAGTATAACTATACAATTGTTACCAACGATCCTTTAAAAGTTCGCACCTATACCCTTAAAAACGGCCTAACCGTGATGATGAGTGTGAACAAAAAACAACCCCGGATTCAAACGTATATTGCTACCAAAGCCGGAAGCAAAAACGATCCGCAGGATAATACCGGCCTGGCCCATTACCTAGAACACATGTTGTTTAAAGGTACTGATAGATATGGCACCAAAGACTGGCCCGCCGAAAAAGAACAACTGGATAAAATTGATGCTTTATATGAACAATATAATAAAACCACGGATGAAGCGAAACGTAAACATATTTATCACCTTATTGATTCGGTAAGCGGAGTTGCAAGCAGCTTTGCCATTGCCAATGAATACGATAAATTAATGCAGGGCATCGGCGCACAGGGCACAAATGCATTTACATCACTCGAACAAACCGTTTATGTAAATGATATCCCGGAAAACAACCTGAGCAAATGGATTGAAATAGAAGCAGAACGTTTCCGCAACCCCATTTTACGTTTGTTTCATACCGAACTGGAAGCGGTGTATGAAGAAAAAAATATTTCGATGGATAATGACAGTCGAAAAGTTTTTGAAGCCTTACTGGCTGGCTTGTTTAAAAATCACACTTATGGAACGCAAACAACCATCGGTACTGTTGAACATTTAAAAAATCCTTCATTGGTTAAAATCAGAAAGTATTATGAAACCAATTATGTTCCCAATAATATGGCCATTGTTTTATCAGGTGATTTAGATCCGGATAAAACCATCAAACTCATTGATGAACACTTCTCCTATATGCAGGCAAGAGTAGTACCTCCGTTTAACTTTCAACCTGAGATAAACAGAACAGAACCTGAAGTGGTAACGCTATACGGTCCGGATGCAGAAAACCTGATGATTGGTTTCAGAATGCCGGGTGCCGGAACCCGGGAATCACAAATGCTGCAAATGGTGGATATGATTTTATCAAATGCCAAGGCTGGATTAATTGATTTAAACCTGACAAAAAAGCAACTGGTTTTAAGCGCGACTTCATCGGTATGGGTGAATAAAGATTATAGTATTGCTTTTCTCACCGGAAAGCCCAAGAAAGAACAAACCCTTGAAGAAGTAAAAGATTTGCTGATGGTACAAATTGAGAAAGTAAAAGCCGGTGAGTTTGATGAAGCCACTTTGAAAGCAATTATAGCCAATTTAAAAGTCTACAAAATTGAAGAAAGGGAAAGTAATGATGGCAGAGCCGGTGCCATGCTGGATGCTTTTACCACCGGCAGAGACTGGGCCGGTGTGGTTGCTGAACTGGATGAAATGGCCAAAATAAGCAAGGCCGAATTGGTATTATTTGCAAAAAAGAATTTTAACAACGACTATATTGTTATTTATAAAAAAGTAGGTGAAGATAAAAGTGTGAACAAAATAGTTAAACCTGAAATTACTCCGGTTGATGTAAACCGCGATGCAGTTTCACCCTTTGTAAGACATATTCTAGAAACGCCTTCACCAAAAATCAATCCCAAATTTTTAGACTTTTCAAAAGATATCGCAACTGGTAAAACCGGTTTTGCCCCAATACTCTATGTTCAAAATAAAGACAATGCGCTGTTTGAATTGTATTATGTTTTGGATATGGGGAAATTCAACGACCTTAAATTACCCATGGCTGTAAACCTGCTTCAATACCTGGGTACCGACAAATACACTGCCGCACAGATAAGCCAGGAATTTTTTAAACTGGCCTGCGATTTTAAAGTGAATGTGGGCAATGAACAGGTATATGTTTCGTTGCGTGGATTGAATGAAAATTTTATTCCTGCTTTAAAATTGTTTGAACATTTACTGGCAAATGCAAAACCGGATCAGGCCGCATTAAATACTTTGGTTGAACGGACTTTGAAAGGCCGGGAAGACGGCAAAAAAAATAAGAACCTTATTTTTAGGGCTGCATTGCAGAGCTATGCGATTTACGGAACGGTTAATCCGTTTAAACACGAATTAACAGCAGAACAATTAAAGAGTTTAAAAGCGGAAGAATTAATTGTTTATTTAAAAAACCTTACCTCGTATAAACATAAAATCTGGTATTGGGGTCCACAGGAGTTAAAGCAACTAACGGGTATTTTGGATAAAGAACACAATTTACCCAAAGTGGCTTTAGATTATCCGCAGCCCGTTATATTTACACGTATTGAAACCAATGAAAATAAAGTATTGTTTGTAGATTATCCAATGGTTCAGGCAGAAATTATGTGGTTGCATAAATCAGCAACAGGTTATGATTCCAATAAGGCGCCCATGATAACTTTGTTTAATGAATATTTTGGCGGAGGCATGTCGAGTATCGTTTTTCAAACCATTCGCGAATCCAAGGCCCTTGCCTACTCTACCAGTTCAAGATATCTGAGTCCTGCTAAACTTAAGGACCCCTATTATATCAATGCCTATATTGGTTGCCAGGCCGATAAATTTAATGAAGCCGTTCCGGCAATGAATGAATTGCTGAACAATATGCCGCAGGCTGAAAATAATTTTTCATCTGCTAAAGCCTCTTTAATGAATAGTATTGAAACCGAACGGGTAAATGATCAAAACATTATTTTTGCCTATGCAACGGCACAGAAATTAGGACTCGACCGGGATATCAACAAGGAGATCTACGAAAAACTACCCACTATTACCATGGCAGATTTAGACCAGTTTCAAATGAATACTTATAAAAATAAAACTTTTACCTATTGCATTTTGGGTTCAAAAGATAAATTGAAACTTAGTGATATGGAACAAATTGGTAGGGTACAGATATTGACCCTGGAAGAGATATTTGGGTATTAGACGAAGTACGATGTACGATGTACGATGTACAATGTACAATGTACGATGTACGAGGTACGAGGTACAATGTACAATGTAAGATGTATGAATTACGCCCAGATAGCTATCGGGGTACAATGTACGATGTAGTGACTTTTAATTAAGGGAATTGCAAATCACATTCGACCCCGATGGGGTCGTAGGATTATAGGAAAAATGCAACCTTCTATAATCCTGCGACCCCATCGGGGTCGAACAAAACATTAACTAAACGAAATCGATGGACGGGGTTCAATGATGATAACTGATCTAACACTGAGAATGGACTATCGAATATGGACTATTTAATTTTAAATCTTATGAAAAAACTATTGTTCGCCCTGCTCTTTATTCTTTTTGGTTCAGCTATACAAGCCCAGACATTAACACCGGTAAAAATTTGTGATTTACCGGCAGATTTGGCTGAGACTTCGGGTTTGACAACGATTGGTATCAATCAGTTTTTAAGTCATACCGACAGTGGAAATGAACCTAAAGTGATGGTGTTTGATAGTTTGGGTGTAATTAAACGTAAAATAAAACTTTATAATGCAACAAATATCGATTGGGAGGATTTGACCAAAGATAAAAACGGAAATATTTATGTAGGTGATTTTGGCAATAATAACAGTGACCGAAATAACCTGCGCATTTATATTATTCCTGATCCAAAAACCATTACAAAAGATAGTACCCCTGCCGGAATTCTGAGTTTTACCTATAGTGATCAAAAAGCATTTCCACCCGCTGCGGCATACCAAAATTATGATATGGAGGCCTTTTTCTGGTTTAATGATTCCTTGTATTTGTTTAGCAAAAACAGAACCACACCTTATAACGGTTATACAAAATGTTACCAGATGCCTGCCAGAACCGGAGTATTAACAGCCAAATTAATTGATAGTTTTTATACCGGCAACGGCACCTATTTAAACTATTCAGTTACCGGGGCTGCTATCAATTCAACAGGCAATAAAGTGGTTTTATTGGGTTATGATAAGTGCTGGATATTTAGCGGGTTTACAGGTAGAAACTTTTTTAAAGGAAAAGTTACCACATACCCATTTAATAGTTTAACCCAAAAAGAAGCCGTTTATTTTGAAAGCGATTTAAAGTTGATGATCACTCAGGAAAATTCCATATTTGGCAATGCAGGCATGTTTCGGGTGAACCTACCACTGCAGACAGGTTTAATGAATAATATAAGCAGTCAATATGAAATTGAAGCCTATCCAAACCCTGTTGAGGAAACCATGCAGCTATTAATAAGAACTAAATCTGCAAATATTGTAATGGATATCATGTTATTTGATACGGCAGGTAAGAAAGTAAAAACATGGGAATTGTTAAGCAACACCATGCATGAATTGGACCTGCATGAATTTGCAAGTGGCACATATTTTATAAAGTTGACTGATGGTTATGTACAAAAAATTATTAAAGAATAATATAATATTTACTCAGAATTAAACAGATGGAATTAAAAAATAAGGTAGCCGTAATAACCGGTATCAGCAAAGGAATCGGACATGCCTTATGCAAACAATTATTGGCTAAGGGTGTAATTGTATATGGATTGGGCAGAAACGATGCAGAAGATTTAAGCGGTGAAAACTTTCATTTTATTTCCTGCGATATTCGAGAGTCGGCACAGGTTACAACGGCATTTAAAGAAATATTTGCATCGGTTCAAAACATACATATTTTAATAAACAATGCCGGTTTGGGGTATTTTGGTTTTTTGGAAGATTTGCAAGAAGCGCAGTGGCATGAAATGTTTGACACCAATGTAAACGGCATGTTTTATTGTTGCAAACAGGTGTTGCCAAAAATGAAGCAACAGCAAAGTGGACATATCATCAATATAGCTTCCACGGCAGCATTGGATGGCATGGCGCAGGTTTCGGGATACTGTGCAAGTAAATGGGCGGTTAAAGGTTTGAGTGAATCCTTATATAAAGAAGCAAGGGATTTTGGGGTAAAAGTTACTTGTGTATATCCGGGTTCAACCAAAACCGATTTTTTTAGAAACAGTCCAGGCATCAAACCCCATGATCAAATGCTGATGCCGGAAGATGTTGCTTTAATGATGATACAAGCTTTGGAGATGCCTGATAATTTTCATACGGTTAATCTGGAAATTAGGCCTTTGCAGGTGAAGAAGAATTGAGGGAAAGGGCTTTTAGCCATTAGCCGATAGCCTTTAGCATATATATTAAACTTAAAAATTTTCAATCCGCACACATATGATATCAAAGCATATAACTGTATTTAAATAGTTATATGCTAATAAAGCTAAGGGCTAACAGCTAAAGTCCATAAGGCTTTTGTCACAACTGTTTATTCTTCTTTAGATTTTTAGAGAATACCAGGTTCCTTTTCCGATTCCATTTTTTTGCAAACGTTCTGCTGTTACCAATCCTTCGAGATGCTTTTTTATGGTATTCCTGTTTGCGTTTGTTACCGCTACAATATCTTTCACGGTTGCCCGCCCCCTTGATTTTATCAACTCAAGAATTTGAAATGAAAGCTCAGGTAATTGACCTGTTAATAGTATTTCCTTTTCGATTTTTGATTCCAGTCTTTGTTTTTGTTTCTTCAACACATTTAAAAAAAACAATACCCAGGGATGCCATTCAGGATTATCTGAGTTTAGTGTTCTCTGAGTTTGCCTTAATGCCAGGTAATAGCCTTCCTTATTTTGTTCAATTATAGCTTCAAGTGAACTATATGACGCATAGGCATATCCTTCCTTCAATAAAAGATAGGTAGTGAGTATCCTTGACAATCTACCGTTACCATCCTGAAACGGGTGTATAGCCAGAAACTTTACAATAAAAATTGATATTACCAAAAGTGGATGTAATTTCCTTTCCAGAAATGCTTCTCTTGTCCAGTTTACCAGATCATCCATTCGTAATGGTGTGTCAAATGGACTGGAGGTTTCAAACACTACGCCCAAACTCTTCCCATCCGGGTCAAATGCTTCAACATGGTTTGGAGACTTTTTGTAGTTTCCCTTATGCCAGCTATCCTTTTCACTATACTGCAACAATTCATTATGAAGCTGTTTGATATAGTTTTCTGTGAATGAAATAGATTCATGATTTTGAAAAACCAGGTTCATTACTTCTGCATATCCTGCAACTTCCTGTTCATCTCTCGTCTCAAATTTTTTAATCAGTAAATTACTTAATAGTACTTCAACTTGCTGGTCGCTTAATTTGCTCCCTTCAATTCGGGTTGAAGAACCAATACTCTCTATGGTTGCTACCCGTTTAAGTGAAGTTAACTGCTCCGGTGCTAATTTTCCTATAGCGCGCCATGCACCCTTAAACTCATCGATCTCAGCAATAAGCCCTAAAATTTCCGGAGTAATCCTAAATGTTTTTGTATCAATCTTATCCATATAATTACCCATAAATATCCATAAGTCAACAAATATCCATAAAATTATCCATAAATATACATATTTATTGCTTTTAAACCGTAATCATACGCTTACCCGACTGGAAAAAGAATACCTCCCTTAACTTGATTAGGGTTTGAATAACGGAATGCCAAACAGATTGCTTTTGCCTTACGGGCTTATATAAGTCCTAATTTTGGGACCTTGCCTTCGGAAAAGTAGAAATTCCGAAGGAGCAAGGGTTTCGGGCCGAAACAATAATATTTTAATGAACATCAAAATACCATTCTAAATTTGACCGGAATAATTATATTTACAAAGTATATTTCCGGAAAATATTAACACATAGCCTATTATGAAATGAAAAATGGTGAACTAAACACTGAAACGCAAAATTCAATGGTTTATTTTTTGAAAATATTTAAGGGGTTCGACTCCGCTTCGCCCTGCAAAACCCAAAGGTCGTAGGTTTGAGTTCTGCCCCTTAAAAAATGAAACCTATTCCACAAACAATTACTGCAATTGTTGAATTGGTTAAATGCCTATTACCCTTATTTGCTAATATTCTGCCGGTTTATCTATTTTCCAATGATTAGGCCAGTAGAGTTAACCTGTATGCAGGTTAGAGATATTCATTTGGAACATCGCCTGATAAAAATTCCAGCCATGCACCAAGAGGGATTCGAACACCATTGTTTTAACATCATTTCAACTCGAAAATAGCATAATCAAAGGACGAAACTACTAATATCTTTCGGATTTTTGTCTTTTCCGAAGGCAGGGTCCCAAAATTGGGACCCAAACCATTAAAACCGTTTTTTTTAATTCAACCCTTCCCGGGTTGTGGTTTCATGGGGTCGCATGTTACCACCGGATTTCATCCCATACGCGTCAACCTAAGGATACATAATTTAAGTATAAACGGTTGATAGTGAATAAGAATTGCTGTGTAAATAAAGTAGGGAAAGATTGTTTTGTGAACACCAAAACAACCACGTAATGAATGCTCTCAACCTTTCCCTAAACGAAAGTAAAACAAAAATTGGTACTCTATCAAAAAAGAAGATAACAGAGGTATCAAAAAAATGTGGATTTGCACAACGTAGAAGTGGGAAAATAAAAGCTTTTTCCCTAATCCTATCATTTATGGTAATGATGAGCGCAGGTAATAAAAGCTATTGGGATTGGGCGCGTACCTTGTCGTCAATAATAGGTACCTCAGTGAGTAAACAAGCAGTTTCTAGCCGCATGACTTCCGAATGGACAGCAACAATTAAAGAATTACTTCGGGAGGTCATAGCTATTCAAAGCAGGCATAAAGTTAAAAATAAATTATTCTGTCATTTTCCTAATGTATGGTTACAAAATAGCACTTCATTGCATCTGCCAGATATATTGTTCAAGCGATTTCAAGGTAATTTTTCACGGGGTCTTCGTAAAGCAGTTGCAAAATTAAACGTTGTTGTGAATGTAATGAATGGACAATGTGTACAAATGGAGTGGATGAGTTTTAAGGTGAATGAGCAATCATTAGCCAATCGTTCGATAAAAGGTATACAAGCTGGAGATTTACTCATTCGGGATTTAGGATATTTTGTATTAGACTGTTTTAAACATTTAATCAAGTCAGGAATTTATTTTTTAAGCAGGCTCAAAGGGCCATTAAATATTTATGACGCAAGAACTGGTAAGAAAATTGAATTGCGCAAACTGCTCAAGGGCAAGACCCGTGTGGACCGAGCTGTTTTATTGGGTACCCGAAAAGATTTGAAGGTGAGATTGGTTGCAATAAAACTTTCTGATAGCATAGCTAATGAGCGTAGGCGCAAAGCCAAAGACAAAATGGAAAAAGATGGTAGATTAAATCATAGTAAAGAATACTATCAGTTATTGGGCTACATAATTTTTATTACGAATGTTGAAAAGGATATCTGGAACTACAAACAGGTGGCCGAGGCCTATAGAGTCAGATGGAATATTGAAATTCTATTCAAAAGCTGGAAAAGCGGTTTTCAAATACAGGAACTGATACCCGAAGCAAGAACGCAAACCGAAAGAGTTGAAAGTATTTTATATCTGATGCTTATTTATATCGCCTGGTTTTTGATGTTAATTTATATTCCATTGCGGTGGGCGAAAGAACTAAAGGGCAAAAGGCTTAGTTTGATTAAAACTGTAAAATTTGTTGCAGATAATTTAATGAATTGGATCACGATGAAACTGGATCAGAAGGAGAGAAAACAAATAATATATTATTGCAGTTACGATACAAGGCACGATAGAACCAATGCTATCGAACGATTGGAGCAATTTTATGACTATTAGGTTGACGCGTATGGGATGAAATCCGGGGCTAATATTGTTCAATCCTTTCAGGATTGGAATACTATGTTGAAAATAAATTTCCGATATCCAAAAAAACTAAGGGCTAAAGACTGACAGCTAAGGGCCATATACCTAATTGTCAATTAATTTAAACGATATTCTTTGATATGTGCTTCAGGTGCTTATTTTTGCAAATTGTTAAAAACCATAAATGAGAGTAATTCAATTTCGTGAAGCCCTGAGAGAAGCCCTAAGCGAAGAAATGCGTTTGGATGCCAATGTATTTTTAATGGGCGAAGAGGTGGCCGAATATAACGGTGCCTATAAAGTAAGCCAGGGAATGCTGGAAGAATTCGGTGCAAAAAGAATTATTGATACCCCCATCGCAGAGCTTGGGTTTACCGGAATAGGTGTGGGTGCTGCCATGAACGGGTTAAGACCTATCATTGAATTTATGACCTTTAATTTTTCGTTAGTTGCTATTGACCAGATTATTAATGCCGCGGCCAAAATGTACCAAATGAGTGGGGGTCAGTTTAATATTCCCATTGTTTTCCGCGGACCAACAGGTAGCGCAGGTCAATTGGGGGCTCAACACAGTCAGGCATTTGAGAGCTGGTTTGCAAACTGTCCGGGATTGAAAGTGGTGGTGGCATCAAATCCATACAATGCCAAAGGTTTGTTAAAGTCGGCCATTAGGGACAACGACCCTGTTATTTTTATGGAAAGTGAACAGATGTATGGAGAGAAAGGTGAAGTGCCCGAAGAAGAATATTTGATACCCATTGGGAAAGCCCATATTGCCCGCGAAGGAAGCGATGTTACTATTGTATCATTTGGTAAAATAATGAAAGTTGCCTTAAGTACTGCAGAAGAACTGGCTAAAGAAGGAATCAGTTGTGAAGTAATAGATTTGTTAACGGTTCGTCCGATTGATTATGAAACCGTAATTAACAGTGTGAAGAAAACAAACCGTTTGGTGATTGTTGAAGAAGCATGGCCTTTGGCTTCCATATCTACGGAAATAACCTATATGGTTCAGAAAAATGCTTTTGATTATTTAGATGCACCCATCCGCAGAATATGTACCCAGGATACCCCATTGGGTTATGCCCCAACATTTGTACAGGAGTTTTTACCTAATGTTGAACGCACGACTAAGGCGATTAAAGAGGTGATGTACCGATAGGAAATTTCCGAATACGTTTCAACGGTCCGCTGCAATATTTTTCGTGACATTTTATGCAGCCGTTTATCATGATATTATAAAATTTCTTTTGGGCTGTTGGGTGTGTGAACACTTCTTCATATGCTCTTTTAAAAGTTCTGGCATTTTCAAAAAACTGGGGTTCCAAAACCTTTGGGTCTGTGGGTTCAACCAGATAAAAATGAATAAAAGGATATTGATTGGAATCCAATTTTTCGCCCCTTAATAACTGCTGATGCATGCTATCGGCATTGGCGGCTTGCACACGCATCAACAATGCCATGGGTTTGGGATTATTGGGATCCATAATGGTTTTGGTACATGCTTCTATAGAGTCTTTTTTTGCAATTGCTTTCAGGCTGTCCTGCCGTTTAATTTCAACATTTGCTTTGGCTTTATCATCAATTGATGTACATGCTTCTGCAATCATCAATAATGTAAAAATGCTTAAAAATCCGATTATTATGTTTTTCATAGTAAACATAAAAAAACTGCTCCCTGCATTGTAAACACAAAGAGCAGTGCTTTTATTTCAATAAAATTATTTTATGATAACTCCTTTGGCTTCAAAAGTCAGTTCTGTTTTAGGCTCTTTTATTGCGGCTACTTCTTGCTCACTTTTATTTGCATCTTTGGCATATTCCTGCAAATCGGCTACACTGGTTTCTTCAATTTTTGCGATACCCTCCATAATAGCAGTTCTGCCGGATGCATCTTTAGGCATAAAAAATCCGTAATCTTTAAACGTTACATGAATGATGTCACCGGCATCATTTTTAATTTTCATCCAGCATCCCTTTTTCTGGCAAACCGATTCGATTTCACCCACCAACTTCACATTCATTTCTTTTTTATCACCCATTTGAGTTTTCAATTCAGAAAGGGAAATGGCACCCTCATCTGTAATTTTTTCACCAAAAAATTGTGCTGAAACGGATGAAGTATCAGCAATTGGAGCTCCCTGTAACGAATCGGCAGCAGGTGCCTTACCCTGATTTCCATTTCCACAGGAAAATAAAAAAAAGGCTACTGTGGCAAAAACAAACATTTTTTTCATTGGATTCATATTAATTTAGAGGCCAAAAATACAATTTATTCAAACTTTTTCCCTATTTTTAAAACATGCGAATTTTCGGACTCTTATTTTTGCTGGTAAACATTGCCTTTGCCCAAAACAAAAAGGTAAGTACATACCTTATAAAACAAGATTCAAACAAAGGGCATGAAAATTATTACCTCATATATTTCAAGGATAAACCTGCTGTTTTTAATGAAAATAAAATCCCCGCTTTATCAGCAAGAAGCATTTTACGCAGGGCAAGGCAGGGCATCTTATTAAGTGAAACGGACTATCCGGTTTCCGATCATTATATCCGGATTATTTCGCAAAGACATATTAAAATTATGGGTTCAAGCCGCTGGCTCAATGCAATTGTAGTTGAATCAAATCAAAAGCAATTATTCAGTCTGGGTAATCTGCCATTCGTAAAAAAAATAGAGCCACTCCCCTACCGCATTTCAAAACCCGTAAGCCTTTTACAAACACAAAGTGCATTTGGTCTCAGCAGCTCAACACAGCTAAACATGCTTGAACTGGATAAATTGCATGCGCAGGGCTTTACAGGTAAAGGGAAACTAATAGCTATTTTCGACAATGGTTTCACAAATGCAAATACGCTGTTTCCCTTTCAGCGCATATTTAAGGAAAACAGGTTCATAGCAAGCAAAAATTTTGTTGACAGCAGAACTGTCTTTGAAACAGGCAGTGATGGGGAACATGGCTGCATGACTTTTTCATTAATAGGATCTTATATGCCTCCCAATTTTTTTGGTTCAGCCTACGACGCCTCCTTTGCTTTAGCGGTAACTGAAGATATGAGTCGTGAAGGAATTCTGGAGGAAATTAACTGGTTCTTTGCAGCAGAATGGGCCGATAGTTTGGGAGCCGATATAATCAGTTCTTCATTGGGTTATGCCACAAAATTTACGTATGGTGCGAGCCATACCTATGATGAAATGGATGGCAAGACAACGATTGTGAGCATTGCTGCGAATTATGCGGCCTCAAAAGGAATTTTAGTGGTGAGTGCAGCCGGAAACGAGGGTGATGGAGCCTGGCAGTATATTACCGCGCCTGCTGATGCCGATAGTTGTTTGGCCGTTGGGGCCGTTGATGAGCGGGAACAATATGTTTATTTTAGCAGCAAAGGACCTAGTTACGATGGCAGAATTAAACCGGATGTTGCCGCAATGGGAGGCAACACAACTATACTCTATACAGATGGTGATTTAAGGGAGGGAAGCGGTACTTCTTTTGCATGCCCATTGGTTGCAGGATTTGCCGCATGCATGTGGCAGGTTTCGGATTCTTTAAAAAACATGCAACTGTTTGAATTGATTAAGGAGAGCGGCAATCAGGCTTTTGCACCAGATACCCTGCTGGGTTGGGGAGTTCCTTCGGCTTCGTATATTTATGAAAAAATTACCGGAAAAGAACTCCCGGCTGCTTTTGCAACCGAACATATTTTGCAAATTTTACCCAACCCGATACAACAAAATTTCACAGTTTCTTTTTATCATTATGGAGCACCCATGGAAATGCAACTGGTTTTTTATCATTTAAATGGTTCAGAAAGTAAAAAAATAATCCTGAACATGAACTATGGATTCAACTTTTTTAGCTTTTCAGCCAGGGATTTACAGTTGGTAAATGGATTTTATGGATTACTGTTAACTGATAAGAATCAGGGTTTAATTGCAAAAAATAAAATACTGATTTTAGAATAGGCTTTTCCAAATAAAAAAATAAACTATATTTGCCCTGTCCACAGGGTGCCGTGGCCGAGCGGCTAGGCAAGGCTCTGCAAAAGCCTCTACAGCAGTTCGAATCTGCTCGGCACCTCAAAAAAGACGCGATGGTTCGCGTCTTTTTTTATTTAATTATTTTGGTGATATAGATGGCTTCACCCTGTGTAAAACGTAACACATAAAAACCCGGCTTCAGTTCGGCAACCTGTATTTCAGGTTGTTCACTTTGTACCTGCATCGACTTTACTAATTGTCCATTCAAGTCAAATATTTCTATAACGCCTGAACCTGATTGCAAATTTTTAATGTAAATAATATCTGAAAACGGATTCGGAAAAACTTGTGGGGATTGTTTTTCAATATCATCTTTTATACCTACTCCGAATGTGGTACCAATCAGCGTATGGATAGTGGCATCACAGGCAGGAGTTGTTACAAACAGTTTTGCTTCAAGATTACCGGTAAATGTGGGACTTCTGGTTAATGTTACCGTTTTACCACTGATACCCACAGTTAAAGCGGCTTGCGGAATTTGATACATATTAACCGTGTAGTAAGCAGGATAGTTTAAAGTAAAACTTACACTGTTGGCACCGTTAAAATGTTTGGTTTCATAGGGACCACTTGTGATTTTAGAATCCAGTAAATTTAGCAATACGTTATGTGCTGTTGTATTGTTATTTATATTGGTAACCGTAAGTGTGTATGTGGTGTTTTGCGTTGGGTTAACCCGTACGATGGTGCTTGATGTATTTACAAGGCTGGTGTCTGCAGGTGCGGCTCCCCAACTGTATGATTTGTCAGAGGTATCGGCATTCATGCTGATATCCGTATATTGCCCTTTGCAACTTTTAGCAGGAATGGAACGGATAAACAACCAGGCGGTATCGGCTTTATTATCTGTTGTTGCAACCCGCAATTGCATGGAGTCGGTTCCCACCCAGAACTTGTTGCTGAGTGGGTTCAATTGCAACATATTATTTGATGTAATGGCTGCATTTAAATAAACTGGTTTTTTTAAAATGCTCCAGATTAACTGTGCCTGTGTATAGCCATTGCAGGCTCCTTTGCCAAGCAGACTTATGGGAGCAAATGCTTCATTTTGTTTGCGCTCAATGGGTTGTAATTTAGCAGTGGGTTTTGCAGCAGATTTTATTTTGATTCCGCTTAAAAAGCAAACCTGTGCCTTATCGGTTTGATAATTAACCGATACATTAATATAAGTAACCCCATAGGGCACTTCAAAATCAAATGAACGTTCGGTATAAGGTGCTGAATTGGCCATTACATTATACGTTCGGGTTAAACCTTTTTCGGGCATATCAATTACTACATTAAAATAATCATAAATGTTGGCACCTCCGCGTGTCGACATGTAAAAAGTATTCTTACCCCGGCTCAAACCGGCCAAATCATTTATATTAAAAACATTGCCCACAGTGCTTACTTTAAAACAAACACTGTTGCTATAGGATGTGCCATTTATTTTATCCAGAAAACCCGGGTTTGCCATGTTTAAACCATCCGGAATATTATCGGCATTGAAATCGTTTTGCAGGGGAGGAAACACATCATCCGTTTGATCGTAAAAATCCGAAGTAAGATAGGTGTTCCAGCTTTTATATGTATCTATTTTTATTCCGTTGGCTTTACACCAAACTATAATTGCTTCGAGGTTTACAAGCATTTGATCGAAGGTATAAATGGCTCCCAGTGCGGTGAAATGATTGATTGAAACCAAAACTACATTTTTGGCAATCAGATTTGCAATACTTGTTTTCATTTCCGGAACGGAACTAAACTCCGGAGTGAAATTACCCCCTTGCAAACTGAATTGTTTTTCTCCCATTGGGTTATAATCGGTTATTGCATTTATCACAACGGGATACGAACCCCCACCCTGATACCCCATAGGGGTGAGTGCTTCTTTTAAGTTTTTAGGAGTAATATAAGGATGTGCTCCTCCGGGATGAATAAATGTTACCGGTAAAGCGATATTATGGCGACCAAAAACTTTGAGGCTGTGTTCAGCCATTATTTGTATCCCTTCTTTATCAATGGTCATTTCATAGGGAGTGATTTTCTTGTAATCCGTATTGTTTAATGTCCCTAAATCAATATCTTCTTTCCAAAATGACTTTACATAAGCCGTATCTACATCGTTCGGATTTGCATTTCGTAAATCGATAAAAGTTACCAGTTTATTCAAAGCCGGAATAAAAAAATGGGTAGTATATCTTAAATTAATGAGCTTGCTAAAAGCAAATTCCCCGGCAGTTTTACTGATAATCATATTACCCGTAATATCAATTTTACCTTCATCGCCTGAACCGTTTGATGTAAGCAATGTATATTTTAAACAAACTCGTTTTGCGGTTGAATTTACATGATCAACGCCTGATCTGCTTGAATAAGTGAGTGCTTCAGAAGACGAACCCACATCAATATAATGAGATACATCACTGGGCGACTGGTCGGCAAGTTCATGCCCATCAGCAGCAATCGTTTTAAGCATGGTCCAGTATGATTCATCCCCCATGAGCTCACCAATAGACGAATTGAGGGCATAAGTAAACTTTACACCATGTTTGTTGAATACATTACGAACTTTATCCAGATTGGCTACGCTTTGGTAATCATCAAACCGAAAACAAACCCCGCCGTTCTTAGGTTTAAAAGTTTGTGCATTCAGTTGAAAATGGTATATCAATAAAATGAATACAATCCTATAAATTGCCTTAAATTTCAGACCCGGGTTTTTCATAAAATATATTTAATTATGCTGTCTAGTTTTACAAATAAAGGATATTCTTTTGAATGGATTGATGTTTTTAATGCAACAGATGTGGATTTGTCGGCAATGGCTGTTAAATACAAGTTGCCACAGGCAGCCGTGATTGATTGTTTGCAGCCTGAACACTTACCCAAATTTGAAGTATTTGACGATTATCATTTTATGATTATCCGGTATTTTGATCCCAACTGCAAAGCCGATGCGGATAATTTTCAGGAACTAACCCGAAAAATAGCTATTTTTTATAATAAAGATTTCCTGCTAACAATTCATAGAAGTCAGGCACAGGTTATTGAACATGTTGGGAATAAATATGCGAAAAATATTGCTGTAAAATCTCCCTTTGATATTGTATGCAAATTGTTGAAAAATGTATTGGAAAGTTTTGATAAACCCCTGATGGCAATTGATAAGGAAATTGATTTTTATGAATCTAAAATATTTGTTAAAAAACGGGTGCCTGACCTATTGAAAAAACTATATATTATTAAACGTAGGACCTATTTAATCAAGCGTTTAAATGTGCTCAGTAAATCTGTGGTTGATTCATTAATTGTGTCGCATAAAAGAAATTCATTTTATGAAGATATGCATGATTATTATGTGCATATTGAAACATTTACAGATGCCATGCACGATAGTATTGCCAGTTTGCTGAATTTGTATATCTCACTTTCATCTCAGAAAACCAATGAAGTGATGCGGATTTTAACGGCGTTTTCTGCTTTCTTTTTGCCCCTTACTTTTATAGTAGGTATCTATGGAATGAACTTTCACTATATGCCCGAATTAAGCGAGAAATATGGCTATCCTGTTGTAATGCTGGTAATGCTTTTAATCACGGTAATCATTTTTCAATGGTTTAAACGAAGAAACTGGTTATAGCTGAATATCAAATTTCTTGCCCAAATCCTGCAAATCCTTTACTACTTTATCATTCAATGGAATACCGTTTGTATCTCTTTCAAGCATCATTCTGTATTCAGGTTCACCGGGTATCAATACTTCCTGATCCGGGTCAATTCTTTCTGCGTTTTTAAAGCGGGAAATCCAGTTATCCATGTGTTTTTTAAATTCATCTGCCGGCCTGAATGCATCAATGCGCATGGCTCCCACAAAATGTCCGATACCTTTTCCGGGCAGTTCATCCAATGGATTTAAAAAAGTAACAAATGGCGGAACCCAGGGGCCGTAATTCGCCCCCGATAATACTGCACTTAATATATCCACCGCAGCTCCCAATCCATAACCTTTATGTCCACCTAATGGCATTAAAGAACCTCCGTTTTTCACCTCATTGGCATCGGTACTTTCTTTGCCTGTTGCGGTTTGAACCCAACCCGGCGGAACCGGTTTATTTACCCGCTGTGCAATTTCCAGCTTGCCATTGGCTGCATTGGAGGTGGCCATATCTAAAATAAACGGCTGGTGTTTTTGAGCAGGAACTGCTATACAAATGGGGTTGGTTCCCAGCATCCGTTCTTTAGAAAATGTTGGGGCAACCAGCGGACTTGCATTGGTCATGCTTATACCAATCATATCATGTGGCAAGGCAAGCATGGCATGGTAAGCTGCAATTCCAAAGTGATTTGAGTTTTGAATAGCTACCCAACCTGTTCCCACATTTTTAGCCTTTTCAATGGCTATTTGCATGGCTTTTGGTGCAATCACCAAACCCAAACCTGCATCTGCATCCAGGGTTGCCGTTGAAGGGGTTTCATGAATAATCTTATGAGCCGGCTGCATATTGGCACGTCCGGCCTCCCATAATCTAATATAGCCAACCAAACGGGCAACTCCATGCGAATCGATGCCTCTTAAATCGGATGCCAGTAATACATCAGCCGCCTGCAAGGCATCTTCCCGGCTCATGCCACATTTTATAAAAACAGAACTTGTGAATGTATGTAGTTGATGTTTGCTATAGCGCATTTTTAATTACGAATTACGATGTACGAATTACAATGTACAATGTACGATGTACGATGTACAATGTACGATGTACGATGTACGATGTACAATGTACGATGTATTAGTCATTAGTTATTAGATATTAAATATTAGGTATGAGTTTTAATAATGAAATTATTTCTCTTTTCTCGCATCTTGATTCTGGGTTCTGATTCTAGCTATTTCCCATCGATAATAAGCGGGCTGTTGCCTTTGCCCAGGATTATAATTTTAGCATTGGGAGATTTTGCCAGTTCGAGGTTTGCTTTAATGGCTTCGTATTGTAATTGTTTATCGCCCAAACCGCTTGAGATTATTTTCTGGTAATCGGCAATACCTTGTGCTTCTACCCTTTTACGGTCTGCTTCCTGTCTTTCTTTTTGCAATACAAACTGCATTTTCTGGGCTTCCTGCTCTGCATTAATTTTAGATTCGATACTGGCTTTAACAGAAGCCGGTAAAGTTATATTCCGCACCAGCAATTGTTCCAGAATTAATCCACGTTTTTTAAAATCACTTTCAATACTGTTGTAAATGCGGGTTTGAAAAGTATCTCTTTTTGAAGAATAGAGTGCAACCGCATCATAATAAACTGCATTGTCCCTGATTTTGGTACGGGTAATCGGACGCACAATTTTGTCTTTATAATCCCTGCCCACTTCCCGCATCAGCCGGGGTGCTTCATCACTCATTACCCGATACAATACTGTTAAATCAATGGTAACTTCTAATCCATCCGCAGTCAGTACCCTGATGGCATCATCTCCTCCTTTTTCGCCTTCATCATGTACGCCACTCATGGTATAATTAAGTGTTTTGATATCCACCTCGTATACGTCCACCAATGGGTTCACAAAGTTTAAACCCGATTCCAGTACATCATCCTGCACTTTACCAAACAAACTTTTAACCCCAACATGTCCGGCATCAATTTGTTTAAAGCAGGAAGTAGAAATACCTGCAACCAGCATAACAACACCTGCCACCCTTATTCCAACGGCAAGCTTCGAAATCTGGGGATTTTTACTCACAACGGCAGCAGCCACAAAGGCCACGATACCTAATATTATTAAGAACATAGTTTTATAATTTTGTGGTAAAGGTATGAGAAATTCAGTAGGAGAGGAAAATAATTTTAAATCTGTTTTAAGTAAAATAACTCAAATCTCCAAATGAAGCTTCAACGCAACTAAAATAAACGCCAAGTTCAAGTATAAAAATTAGAATTTACTGTTATTTATCCACTATGAAACGCTTCCTCTGGGTATTATTGGTGGATATTAATTCAAAGCTGTAAATTCCACTGTTCAAAGCATCAGTATCAATCGTAGTCAAATTGGATTCAAGAACACCATTCATAATTTTTTGACCCATTGAATTATAAATATTAAATGCTTGTTTTTGATTTGAAATTATTTGAATATGTATCTGGTTTGTTGATGGATTCGGATAAATTAACAGTCCTATCGGTTTTACCATTTCCTCCAATCCTACCCGCATTCTGTAGTCGCAAGGAAATTGGGTTGTATTATATGAAATATCGCTATCCGAATAACAACGCAGTGGACCATCCCATTCGGGAATAACCATTTGTGGTTGATGAAGCATTAATAAGCGGGAGCCAATTTTCTCGGTATATCCACCGTAAAAAGAAAAAGCGCCAAATTCATGTGACCAAATTCTTTTCAGGGTATCTGAACCGACTATAAAATTAGTAACAGAATCAATAACTGATTTAACTATTGTGTCGTTTGGCTTAAATAAAGGGACTTCAGGACAATGATAGTTAATGGTATCTCCTTTTTTAACATTAAAAATATAAAGTGGAAAATATTTATGATAAACATTGTTATAATAAAAAACGGTATCGAATGACTGATAAATATAAACGGGTGGAAGAATAACTGTATCTCCATGAAATTTATAAAAGGATCTGTAATAGGTAACGGAGATTATTTTACCAGGATGTCCAAAAACATTAATTTCTTGTTTAGATTCATACAGGTAATAGGCTGCATCATTTGGCCCGGCACCAAGTTCGGCTGAACTGTAATACCATTTTGCACCAATAGGAGCAAAGGATTGAGCAGAAACTCTTAGGGTAATAAAGAATAATGTGAATATTAAAATTATGCTTTTCAAGGATACCATTATTAGATTTATCAATTTTTAAAACCAATTGAATTTCAACATTTCGCTATTCTTTTATTAGCTTAGAGCTTCCAAGCAATTTGTTATTTTTCAATAACATCAAATAATAAAAACCATCTGGTAATTTTGATACCGGAATTTCAATATTGTTTTCAGTGGGTTTAATTTTTAACAGCTCTTTGCCATTGATGTCAATGAGCACGAGTAAACATTCTTCAGGCAATAAAGATGGGTGCAGTTTGCACTTTAGAAGATCATGCACCGGGTTTGGCCAACTGCTTAAATATTCGATTTTTTGTACAGAGATTTCCTGCACATAATTGGCTAAGTGGCAGCCGGGTGTTACACAGCCAAAGCTATCGGTAACAACAAGCCATGCATCTTGATGGGCCGTGGCATGGGTTGTATCAATAGCAGTGCCGGTAATTATAAAGCCATTGTTAAATCCCTTACTCAGGCCATAAAAAATGGAGGTATAATAACTGGTATAATACTCCCTTTGCCAGATAATATTACCTGTTGTATCTGTTTTTATAAGTTTCCCAATGTCGATACTATCTTTCTTATCATTTGCAGCAGCTACAATATATTTACCCTCTAAAATTGATGCGTTATAAATCCCATATTCAATAGGTAAACTCCACTGTCTGTTAATTTTACCCAATGTATCCATCAAATAAAAAAAAGTATTATCTCCTATATACGAATTTTTTGACCCATCAATCAAAAAGCAATTTGCATTTATCTTATGAATCCCTGTCATGTATTTATCATAACGAATAGAGTCGAAATATTTTTTTTCAAACAATTTATAGCCATTGGTATCAGTTATCATATACCAGGGCTTGTTATCTCCCACACCATCCCAATTATAATAATGATGTCCACCTACCATTAAAATCCTGTTATTACTTATTAAATTCATTTTTGCGGGGGTGTAAATTCCATTATACGGTTTATGAAAGATACTCTGGCCTGATAAATCATATTTTGCTAAAAATACTTGTGAACCCTGGTAAGCTGTGGACCAACCAAAATTAAAAAAACTATTATTATATTTTATAACAGAATAAATCGTATTAGAATCATTTTGAGTCAAAAGCCTTATACTGCATAAACTATCACCTGTATTGCTAAAACAAACAATATAATTTTCAAAAATATTAAGCCCAGAAGAATTGGTACTTGAATATGAAAATTGCCAATACATCACTCCTGTATCTTTGTCGTAATTGAGCACCTCAACAACTGAATTCCTGCAATGCGGTTTATAATAAATATAAAGTGAATTGCTGTCAATATCCCCTTTATAATTTGTTTTAATAAATCCAAAACCATTCGTCCAATATGCTGAGTCAGATTGTGGATTAGGCACTCCCATTGATGTACCAATTAAATAACTACTATTTAATGCATTTATATTTGCAAAATGAAATACTTCGGCTTGATGGCGATAGTTATACATTTTATTAAAAGTAGATTGTTGAGCGAATATTGCAGACGTTAACAGGTAAAATAACCCGATAATAACATAAACATATTTAGCTTTATTTAACATACACTAACTTCTCACTAAAAGTTCTGCCATCAGCTAATATTATTTTAACAAAGTAGATCCCATTTTTAAAATTATTTAAGTCGATTGTTTTCTCTATTTGGTTTAGCTCTATACCGGTTTCAAAAACTTGCTTACCTGCTATGTCAACTATTTTTATCATTGAACCTGGTTTGTTTATGGCTCCTTTAAAGCTTATGGTCACCTGTCCATTACTTGGGTTGGGAAATAAACTGAACATGGATTTATTATCACTGTTAGCCTGGTTTACTGTTAATGCTCTTTTACCCAAACTTACGTTGCTGCTCGTAAAAGGATAACGGGTACGGGTTTCGCCATAAACCATTTCGAGCAAGCCATTGGCTCCCGGTGAAGCATATAAAGTAGTATCATCTGCAATTTCCAGTATCCGATTATGGTTTGCAGCGAGATAGGTATTACCTGCAAGTCCCTGCATTACATCATAATTAAACAAAACCACATCTTTAAATGCTTTTTCTTCAACTATACTATTGCTGAATTTGGCAGATTCAGTAGCTATTTTGCTGGTATTTTTTGTGCTGCAGTAAAGAGGTAATAATAAATATTTATTGTCTTCATCTTCCTGATTTTCCAATAGACTTATAATCTGGTTTACATAATAATTATTGGCATTGTTTAAGGTATCTTCGATATGCATGTATAGTATACTATCAATAACAGTCGTTCTGGCTTCATAGTACCTGTTGGTTAATCCAACAATTTCGCTTTCCAGTACCTGTCGCTGATTGGTGTTTGATTGCGCATTTACAACACTTTCCATAGCGGTTGCGTCTTCAAGTAAACGGCTATTAATAAGTGCCGCGGCATAGATGTTACTGCTTAGTGCAGAATTTGATGTTAAAATGGAAGCAATTTGTGTGGATGAAAAATAACTGCCATATGATAATACGGCGTTTAATATAGCATCGCTTAAGTATGGAGAATTTGTCATCAGGCTTGTATAAACGGCTCCTGCATTGCTACTATTACCTGTAATAACAGATTCTTCCAATGAATTAGCCGCCCCGTCACTGATTAACTGCTTTTTTATTTTTAATTCTTCAAACAAATCAAACATACCCCCTCCATTGCCATAAGGTACATCTCCGTTCCTTGGGTCGGTTTCCGGGTTAATATCCTTTTGAGTTGAACATGGGAAGCCATTTATTGTACCGTAGGGTAAGCAGGATGTTTTAATATTTACTGAAGTTGCAGGATTGTAATAACCTACACTGGTTGGTGGTTTTGGATTTGCTGCAATACTTACCAGGTAATCATAGGAATTACCGGTTAAATTGAAATTACACACATCACCCCAGGCATAGGTATTGGTAAATGTATTTAAACGATCAACCCGATCCGATTGGCAATTTCCAAATCCCGGGTTAATACCATACACTGCTATTGCATCTAAATGATGGGCATAATCGTTGCAACGCACAAGGGTATTTCCGTTATCTACTTCGAACTGACTTGATGCCATGCCAAACGTAAAATTATTACGAGAAAAAACAGTGGCCAGTTTTACCGGATTGGATGTATTATTAAGCACACTCCCCACCAGGTATTTATTTGCCCTGTTGTTGCAATTGATTAAGTCGTATGGAGTTAGGTAATAGGTATTAAAAAATTTATTCTCAGTAATAATTGCCCCGCTTGAATTGTAGCTTGAAATACCTGTTTCTTTAGACATATCCGTACAAGATGCAGTATTAAATAAGGTAAGGGAAAAATCATTGCGATAAATTTTAGAATTTGTTCCCCCATTTAATTTAATGCCTACCCCACAAATGTTAAAATTATTATTATTGACATTAATATTCTGGTCGGCCGAGAAACCTACATGATATACACCAATATCGAGATTTGTAAAGCTTCCTTTTGTTTGAGGATTATAAGGAAAAGTGGTCGCTTTATCGTCCTGAACAATTACTGAACTGTTATAGCTGCTCACACCAATGGCCTTACGATCGTATGTTGCATGCGGAATAACAAATACATAATTATCTCCATCTGTAATAAATTCGCAGCCACTTATTTTCAGTCCCTTGATGCCTGATAAACCTATGCCGACTTGTTGCATATTGACTAAAATATTGGGAATGGTTGGAAAGTAAAGAGGGATAATAAATTTACATTTTTTAATAATACAGGCATTATTTAATCCTGTTGGAGATGTATATGGGTTAAAAAATATTCCGAAGTTTCTAAAGTTAAATTTACATTTGGTTGCGTAAAGCAATCCTCCTCCGCTGCCCATGGTACCGTCTCCTAACATTACAGCTGTTCTGGCATATTCGATAGTTGTGTTTACTAAATTAGCAACCCCCTGAAAAGCAAAGTTTCCTTGTTCTTTTGTGGGATCCCCTTCAATTACGATACCCACCCAATCCGAAGCACTATTGCATATACCGGGCTTGTAGCTCATAGAGATTAACGAATTTAAAGTAACCAGGCGACCTCCTTTTTTAACCAATATCTTCCCTCCGGGTCCCATATATAATTTGCAATTATCCAACATTAAAGTGCCTCCATTTTCAACGGTTACATTTGCATATTTTTTTGTTACATCACTAAAGGTTATACTTTGGTTTTGGACTACAACCAAATCGGTAGTACCATAAGTTAACGCCATATCGAGCGCTGCTTTGGCATCAATAAAACCAGCACCCAGTTTATTATACCAGGGATTTGCAGAGGTATTATCTGCTATAGGCCGGGCAGTGCTTTTAATAATGTATTCCATATCTTCATTGCTCAAACAAGGATTCACAGAAGACATTAATGCACAAACCGATGCAACCAGCGGGGCTGCAAATGAAGTACCCCAGTTTTCAATGTATGAGTCATTTGTAATTCCATCCATGGGGCCTGCCCCGGTTGTTTTAACTTTTACACTGGGAGCACATATATCAACCATGTTATTATACTGGTGACCCGTTGGACCATGAACCAAATAATTAAAATTCAGGCTATAGGCATCCAGGTTTGTTGAAGAAAATGGCGGATCCGGACTCACATCAGGAACAAATACCGGAGGATTTGAAGGATTGGCATCTGTTGCCGCACCACTCACTGAAATTACATGGTTATAACTTGCAGGATATAATTCATCATATCTCGGACCCATATTTGCATTTCCTGCTCCGGCTATAAAAATTAAACCCAAATCATAATAGGTATCAATCACTGCCTGTACCAGTCCGTTATGCGAATAACCGGCAAAACTAAAATTAACAATTTTTATTCCATCCAGGTATATTGCGTTTAAGACTTCTTCTAATTGTGTCCATTCAAGTCCTCCTGAACCTAATGGTAAATAATAACCGGTTACACCAATATTATAGCCTGCACCCACAACGCCTTTATTATTATCCCCAATTGCTGCAATGCAACCTGCAACATTGGTGGTATGGTTTTTAGGGGTATATCCCATTCCAATTCCAGGGGTTGATGTAAAAGTAACTTTTCCTGCTAAGTCTTCATGATAGATATTCGGATGTCCATCTTCAACCACTGCCACCCGAATTGCAGGATTCCCTTTGCTAATGTCCCAGGCTTCGGGCATACGCATGGCTGCAAGTGCATGTGGCCATGCAAAATTAGCCCACTCGTTGGGATGATAGCCAGGTGCATGAGAAGCTGCTGCATGTTTAAATACGCCCGGTTTAGAAACAAATCTTTGATTAAACAAACTATCATAATTTGCAAGTTCCAATAGCAGGGAATCTTCATTTCCATTACAAACAATTTTAAAAACCCTGCTTAAAATTCCAGCACTCCTAACTTTTGAATTTACTTTTTGCATATTCACCACACGGTATCTTTTAAATAGCGTATCCAGGCCGGAATGACCCATTCTGATTATACCATTTACCTTTTGGGTATTGCAAAATTTAAGGGTATCTTTTACTACCACAAAAATTGGATTCTTTACTTTAATAATATAATTCCGGCTTACCTGGCACCCATGCTGATTTGAAACGGTGAAGTTACAGGTTGTATCGGATGCTGGAAAAAATGATAGTATTGAATCATTATTCTGATGATTCCATTTATAATGTAAACCGACTAATTTATCCGAGTTTAAATCCAACCTGAGTTTACTGCCAAATACAATGCTTGTATCATTTGCAAACAATGGCAACACAGGTTTGGGTCTAACGATAACATTAAATGTATCCTTATATGTATGTATTCCCTTTGTAATTTCCAATATATAAACCGTATGACTTGTTGGTTTTACAAATCTTTTAAATTGATCGTTAGCAAATACAATCCCATTCCACTTTACTGTTAATGTTTGGGTACCCCAATGAAAATTTGCCGGGAGTGAATCCAACCCTATTTTCAAAGAATCGCCATTGCAAACAAATCGGTTGTTTACGGCATTTACTTTTGATATCGAGGCTCCTGTTAGCGTTATTGCCAGCATAATAGCTAAAAATGTAGTTTTCATAAGCGTTTGTATTAATTTTAATATTTTCGCTTACAAAAATTTACAAAAAAGATTGTATTTTAATATCAAAAATAGTCTATTTTAGCACTTTTAATAGCAAAAACTACCCATTTTATGTCTAATATTAGAAACGTGCACTCAAAAATCGCAATGATTAGAAAATTAAAGAAGTTAGATCCACAAACGGTGGCTGACAGAATTCCACTTAGCTTAAAGGCTTACCAGCGTTTGGAAAAAGGGGAAACCAAATGCGATATGGAACGGCTGGAGCAGGTAGCTAAAGCTCTGGAAGTAGACCCGGATTTGTTGCTCCATTTTGATGAACAACTGGTATTTAACAACAGTACAAATCATGGGATAACAAATACGGGGGATGTTCATATCAATACACCCATAAAAATTTATGAAGAACGCATTGCGGAATTAAAGGAGCGGAATGGAGAGCTGAAAGAACAAATCAGCGATCTTAAAAAAAGGTTGTCTAAATTTGAATAGTTTAGGCTTGGTAATATTATTTAAAATTACAAACCACTGGCAAGCACATCTGCCAGATGTAAAATCTGTATGTTTAAATTTTGCTTTTTAATAAGGCCATCCAAATGCAGCAAGCAGGAATAATCGGTTGAAACCAGGTATTGCGCACCGGTGCTTAATACATTATCAAGTTTTTGCTGGGCCATTTCTATAGAAAGCGGTTCAAAATTAACCGAAAACATACCCCCAAATCCACAACATTCTTCAGGGAAAGGCATTTCAAGTAATTCGAGTCCTTCAACCTGCTTTAATAATTTACGCGGCTGCTCTTTGATATGGCAATGGTTTAACGCATGGCACGAATCCATATAAACCGCTTTTCCTTTTAATACAGATCCCAGCGATTCCACTTTGAGTACATCCACTAAAAACTCACTCAACTCAAAACTTTTTTTCTGTAATTGTCGATACTTGTTGTGATAACTTGAGTTTTGAAAAAGTAAATCATAAGAATTACGGATCATGGCTGTGCACGATGCCGCGCCGCATACCATCGTTTTGTCGAGTGAAACCTCATTTAACAACTTCTCTCCCACTTCCCTTGCATCTTCCCAGTGACCTGCATTAAAGGCAGGTAATCCACAGCAGGTTTGCTCCAGATTATAAGTAACTTTACAACCTGCTTTTTCCAGTACTTTAATCATGTTAAAAGCAGTTTCAGGTTTAAACTGATCTACAAAACAGGGAATGAATAAATCAACCTTCATTGAGTATGTATTTCTTTAAAATTTTTAATACGTGCAATAAAAAACAGGGCAAACACAAAAAACACAATTAATGCCAAAACCGAAACCCTCATATTTTCTGTTACATTATTGATAAAACCATAGACAAAGGTACCCAGTACAATTGCAATTTTTTCTGTTACATCATAAAAACTGAAATAAGAAGCGGTATCCTTGGTATCATCCGGAATTAGTTTTGCAAATGTACTCCGGCACATCGACTGGATACCTCCCATAACGATTCCCACAACGCCAGCCAAGATATAAAATTCGTTGTGTGTTTTCACAAAATATGCGGAAGTTGTAATTCCTATCCATACAAACAACATAAAAACCAGGGTATATATATTTCCTATTAAACCGGATATGCGTGAAAACGACAAGGCTCCCAGAATGGCAATAATCTGTATAATCAATACTGTATAAATAAGTTCCTTGCCTTCCATTTTTAATTCAAGACCGGCAAAAATTACAGCCACATACATTACGGTTTGAACCCCCATACTGGTAAAGAAAAAACCGGATAAAAATCTTTTGATAATATGGTTTTGTGGTTTATTGATTTCAGCAAACACTTTTTTCAATTCCCTGAAACCTTTCACAAAAATATTGCCTTCATAATTATTTGTTATTCCTGCTCTTTCGGGAACATACTTAAATGTTATCTGAGCAAATCCGGCCCACCACAACCCCACACTAACAAAACAAAGCCGGCTTGCAACACTGGTATAATATTGTTTGGCCTGAATCCATGCATCTGCTTCAAGTAAATGTGCGTTGGCTGCCATTATTTCGCGTACTTTTTCATCTATTGGGAAAAATATTTCCGGATTCATAATAAAATACAGATTGGCCAAAAGCAAAAAAACACTTCCAAAATATCCCATGGAAAAACCTCTGGCACTCAATTTATCAAATTGATCTTCGCTTGCAATTTCTGGCAAAAAAGCATTGTAAAAAACAATACTGCCTGCAAAACCCAATAAGCTCACTACAAATAATAATAAGCCAAAATAAATGGTACCCGATTCAAAAAAGTACATTAAAACACATGCAAGTGACCCAAGATAACAGAAAAACTTCATGAATGCTTTTTTATTGCTTTTCACATCTGCTATTCCTGATAATATAGGACAGATTAAAGCCACCAGTAAAAATCCCAGAGATAATGAATACGAATACAAGGCTGAATTGATTACTTTATATCCAAAAAAATCGAGAAAGAATTTACCATTAACCGCATTACCCTGTGCTATTGAAGCCGCCTTGCTTACACTTAAATAATAGGGAGGGAAAATTGCTGTGACAACTGTAAGTGAAAAGACTGAGTTTGCCCAATCATACATTGTCCAGGCGCGTGTAATTTTGGGGTCGTTTAATTTTCTCTCCATTTATATGCAAAATACATTTTTCAAATATTTTTCAATGTTAAAAGTTTTTAATGAGAAAAAAGAGTAAAGCAACTACAATCAATTGATAACTAAAAATAAACTTAATCTTTTTATTTAATATGCTGTAATTTAAGATTTTAATTTATTATTGTTATCTCTTATAAAATCTATATTTTCGACTAAAATTAAACATACTTTAACCCTCTTTATTAATCAATATACCGAATGAAAAAAAATATACTTTTAATTAGCGCTTTTTTGTTAGTATTTTCAGCATTTGCACAATTATCGAAAACCCAAACTGTAATGCTCAGTGCAAGTTCTGTAAGCGGTGGGTTATTGTTAAAATGGCCACAGGAATCTTTTTCAGGTTCTTATAAAATATTTAAAAGAGTAAGTCTTGCTGTTGAAGACTGGGGCAGTTTGCCATTAGTTACATTAGCTTCTACAGCAAATTCTTTTTTAGATTCTACGGTTCTGGAAGGTACAGGTGCTGAATATAGAATAGATAAATTAGTTGGTATTAGCACTCAAGCTTTTGGTGTAATTTATGCAGGCAACAAGCTTGCTGAACCAACCCGGTTTCAGTCTATTATCTTATTAATTGACAGCAATTACCTGGTTCCGCTTTCGGCTGAATTACAACGATTAAAATCCGATCTGGAATCTGAAGGCTGGTTGCCGATTTTATCTTATGCCGGAAGATCCCAAACACCGAAACAAATAAGAGACAAGATTAAAACCATTTGCGGGGGTTCTAAAACTCCTGTAAAAACCTTATTTATTGTTGGGCATGTTCCGGTACCCTATTCGGGTTATTTTTCGGGTGCGGGTACTGCACCTCCGCCAGATGGTCATGTTGAGGGCAGCGGAAATCATACAGGCGCATGGCCTGCAGATGTATATTACGGAGAGCTGGATGAAGAATGGACAGATCAGTGGGTTAATTGCAGCACCGGGGCTTCAAGCAGAAATCACAATACACCCGGCGATGGAAAATTTGATGATACCAAAATTCCGGGAGATGTTGATTTGGAAGTGGGCAGGGTTGATTTTTATGATATGCCAACCTTTGTTAAAAGCGATACCGTTTTATTAAAAAATTACCTAAACCGAAATCACAACTGGAGAACTGGATTATTAACTTCAACTACCCGTGCTTTGATTGATGACAATTTTACAAGTTTAAATCTGGCTTCAACGGGTTACGGAAATTTTTCAGCACTGATTCCGTATGATAGTATCTTTTATAACAGGGATTATTTCCCATCTCAAAAAAATGGCTCCTATTTATGGAGTTTTGGCTGCGGAGCGGGTTCATATACATCCTGTTCGGGTGTTGGTTCAACCGGTAATTTTAACAACGATTCGTTTAACAATATTTTTACCATATTAAGTGGCAGTTTTTTTGGGGACTGGGATAGCAAAAACAATTTTTTAAGGGCCCCGCTGGCCATTTCATCTTTGGCGAGTTTTTGGGGAGGTATACCCAAATGGTATGTGCATCACATGGCTATGGGAATGAACATCGGTTATGGTACCCGGCTCTCTCAAAATAATACTACATTCTATTTTAATGGCAATTTTAATGCTGCGTACAAATCGGTTCATATAGCTTTAATGGGTGATCCAACGCTCAGGCAAAATAACCTGAATCCCCCAACCCAATTAAGTGCAGCCAGTTTAAATAAAAATGTAAACCTCAAATGGAGTCCATCAACTGGGAACAAAGATGGTTACAACGTTTATAAAATCGATTTAGATAATAATTACCAAAAAGTGAATTCACAAATTATAACAGATACATTTTTTGTAGATACCAAAAACTACTTTACCGGTACTTATAAATATGCAGTTAAATCTGTTAAGCTTACAACTACTGCATCAGGCACATACTATAATGTGAGTGGCGCTGCGTTTGCAACAGTTAGTCATGTTAACGGAGTAGATAAAATTGAAAATGCCCATTTGAATATTCGTGTATTTCCTAATCCGTCACAGTCAGTATTTAATATTGTTACAGGTGCTGAACACAAACAAATAAGCGGGTTAAATATAAGCGACCTGAGCGGAAAAACGATTCTTTATTTAAACGATGAAAACAGGTTAAGCGACAATTCAATCCAGTTTAACCTGGACTTTGCCCAATCGGGAATTTACATATTAAATGGTATGGTTGACGGCAAACAGTTTGTATGTAAAATTGTATTGATTCATTAAGGAATTGTTTCCAATGCCACATATCAGCAAAAAGAAACTAATTTATAAAATAGGCCCGCAACTAAAACAATACCTGAGGCAATACGGCAGAAAGAGCAAGATTCCCATACATTATGCCGACCTGAAATCTTTTAAGGAAAGTATTGCATTATACGACAAGAAAGGCAAAGACACGCTTTGGGAAACCTGTATATACAGTCCTGAAGACATGCAGGTGATACACAAGAATCTGTTGATGTTATATGCGCTGTTAAAAGTGGGTGGCGATATGCAGGTTGTTGATCATCTGGCTGTTGACAGAATAGATTCCTGTTTATATGGAAATACCCTTCCGTTTCGAATCCGTATTGTGAATAAAATGAACGATAATTTCGATTATTTTTATATCAAGAATGCGGATGCTTCACGAATATACGGATTGGAACTGGAGCACCTCCTCTCACCAAACCGCATCAGTTATCTGGTAAGTGGAAGTACCCTGATTGAAGAACATATTGCAGGTATTCCCGGTGATGAGTTTATAAAAAATTATGTAGGGGGAAATAATTTTAATGGCACCCGCATTGCAAAGGAATTTGTGAAATTTAACGAGCGTTGTTTTGTACGCCTGCTGGGGGATATGCACTCCAGTAATTTTGTGGTACAGATTACACCCGATTTTGATGAAACCAATTACCGCATACGTGCAATGGATTTCGATCAGCAATCATTTGAGGGCAGGAAAAATATTTATTTGCCTCAGTTTTATAAACAAAACAAAGTATTTCTTGAACTGGTTCAGCAATATATTAAACCCGAAAGTTTACTGCAGTACCAGCGTGAAGAACGCTCATTAATGATTGGCCGCATAAAAGCTGCACGCTGGCCCATTCAAAATTTACTGGATGCCATGAGCAGTGATGAAATTGCTCCGATGGCCAATGTGATTTCTTTGCGCGAAGAACTTTCGGCCTATTACAAAAGCAAAAGATTTTTGAGAGCCCGGAATATGGGTGAATTGTTGCGGGCTTCGCTTTTGCATTTGCTTAAGAAAAAATAAGAATGTACGATGTACGATGTACAATGTACGATGTATGTAGGATGTTTGATTTATGCTGCCTGGTAGTTTTTTAAGCGGATTTGTTCCATTTTTATGCGGGCTTCTTCTGCGCTTATTACGAGTTTTTTGAGTGTTTGGTTTCCGGGTGTATCGTACATATAATCAATCATGATGGATTCGCAGATACTGCGTAAACCTCTGGCGCCCAGTTTTAATTCAAAAGCGGTATCCACAATCATGTTTATTACTTCATCATCAAAGCTCAGGGTAATTCCTTCGAGTGAAAACAGATGGATATATTGTTTGATTAAAGCATTTTTAGGTTCTACCAAAATACGCTTTAAGATGGCCTTATCGAGGGGATCAAGATGACATAAAACTGGTAAACGACCTATTATTTCGGGGATTAGGCCATAGCTGCGTAAATCGGCGGGTGATACAAATTGCAGCATGGTAGCGTCTTCCTGAATCGCTTTGGCATCCTTATTTTTGAAACCGATTGCCTGGGTTTGTATACGCCGGGTAATTATTTTTTCTATTCCATCAAAAGCACCCCCGCAGATAAACAGTATATTTTCAGTATTTATCTGAATCATTTTTTGCTCGGGATGTTTACGTCCCCCTTGTGGCGGCACATTGGCTACACTTCCCTCAAGTATTTTAAGTAAAGCCTGTTGTACTCCTTCGCCGCTTACATCGCGGGTTATGCTTGGGTTATCACTTTTGCGGCTGATCTTGTCAATTTCATCAATATAAACAATACCTCTTTCGGCGGCTGCAACATCATAATTTGCAGCCTGCAACAAACGGCTCAGCACGCTTTCAACATCTTCGCCCACATAACCGGCTTCGGTAAGTACTGTTGCATCTGCAATGCAAAAAGGTACCTGAAGAATTTTCGCCAGCGTTTTGGCCAATAAGGTTTTACCGGTACCCGTTTCACCAACCAATAAAATATTTGACTTTTCCAGTTCCACATCATTGGAAGTGTTTTTTGAAGTGATTCGCTTAAAATGATTATATACCGCAACGCTTAATACTTTTTTTGCATCAATCTGGCCTATAACGTATTTATCAAGATGTTCTTTAATTTCGATGGGTTTGAGCAACTTAATATTGGGCTCAGCTGCTTTTTTCTGCGTGCTTTCCTGGTCTTCATTGATAATGCGAAATGCCTGACTGATACAGCTTTCACAAATCAGTGCATCCAGCCCGGAGATTAAGTAATTAACCTCGCTGCGGGCCCGGCCGCAAAATGAACAATGATCTTCTTTCTTTTTTGCCATGAACTATAATTTACACATTCTGATACCCTATTATTAAACAGTACAGGCTGCCGTTTTTTATGGGCAGCCTGCAAAGTTAATGAATTTGTTTTGAATTTACCTTTCTGGGCAAAGGGTTATTTGGTTTCTTCTTTTTTGTGTTTCATTAAAACATCATCAATCATCCCGTACTCTTTGGCTTCTGCAGCAATCATCCAGTAATCACGGTCGCTGTCGGCCTGTACTTTATCAAAAGGCTGACCGGTATGGTCTGCAATGATATCGTATAATTCTTTTTTTAATTTCTGAATCTCCCGTGCAGTTATTTCTATATCAGAAGCTTGTCCCTGTGCCCCTCCCAAAGGTTGATGAATCATAACACGCGCATGTGGAAGTGCACTGCGCTTGCCTTTTTCGCCGGCACACAATAAAACTGCTGCCATTGAGGCAGCCAAACCGGTACAAATGGTTGCCACACTGGGGTTCACCCATTGCATCGTGTCATAAATTCCGAGTCCGGCATACACCGAACCACCCGGACTATTGATATACATTTGTATATCGCGGCGGGCATCCATTGAATCTAAAAACAGGAGCTGAGCCTGCACAATATTGGCCACATAATCGTCAATGGGCATCCCTAAAAACAGGATACGATCGGCCATTAAGCGCGAAAACACATCGATTTCGCGGAAGTTCATCGGACGCTCTTCAATAACGGTGCGCGTCATACCTTCCATGGAGCTTTCAATGTAAGCATCCATTTTCATGCTGCTTATGCCTTTATGTTTCACGGCATAGTTGCGAAACTCTTTTCCAATATTCATACGTTTGTTCCTTTTTGGTCAAATATAATAAGATGTTTGACGGTGACAATAGTTGTGCCAAAGTTTTTAAGTGAAATATTGTTGTCCATTGGCTGATAGCACTTATCCAGTGGCCGGTTTATTGAAAATAATTGACGATTAATAAGAATTGTTAAACGAATCAATTATTTTACATTTGAAAAATGACCGGAGCAGTTTAAAAGTGAAGAAAAAAATAAAATTTATAATCAATCCGCTGTCGGGAGGAAAGAACAAAAAAGGGATTCCACAAATAATTGATCGTGTAATTGATCAAACTATTTTTGATATTGAATATTCAGTTTCGGAAAGTGAGGCAGAAACCATTGCCATTGCGTCAGATGGGAAGCATAAACAGTTGGATGCCATTATCGCTGTCGGGGGTGATGGAACCATCAACAATATTGCAAGGCATTTGGCAGGTTCGGAAATTGCATTGGGTATCGTACCCATGGGTTCAGGCAATGGCTTTGCCCGCGAATTGGGAATTCCATTAAGCGTTCAAAAGTCGCTTGAAATAATTAATCGGTTCAACATAAAAAAAGTAGATACAGGGATGGTAAATGATCAGACCTTTATTAATGTATGCGGGGTTGGATTTGATGCCCATGTAAGCAGTTTGTTTGCAGGATCAAGAACCCGGGGTTTTAGTAACTATATTAGAATTACCTTAAAGGAACTGTATGCATACAAGTCTCAAACCTATGAATTAGTTATTGATGGAAAACAATATACCCAAAAGGCTTTTATGCTGGTAATATGCAACGGAACCCAATTTGGCAATAATGCCTATATTGCTCCCGGAGCAATATTTGATGATGGTATTTTTAATATTACCATTATAGAAGAATTTAAATTTTGGAATGCTTTAGGTTTAATCAGTCATTTATTTATGAAGAACATAAATAAAGATAGAAACGTTAAAACATATACAGGAAAAAATATACAGGTAATGCGTAAAAATGCCGGACATGTTAATATTGACGGAGAACCCGTTTTGCTTGACAATAATTTAAATATCCAGGTAAATCCTTTATCATTAAATATTATTTTGCCCTGATTAAAAATATTCTTTAATTGAACCTGATGAGCAATAAAAATAAAAACCGGAGCGGGGTTGTGTATTCAACTGATGAACAATTTAAGTATGTAGAAAATATTGAAGGTACCCATTTAACGCTTTTGCCCGGACAACAAAACTTAAAACTATTTTTAGACCGAAAAGGTGGTGGTAAAGTGGTAACCCGAATAAACGGTTTTATTGGTAACAATGAAGATTTGACAATACTGGGTTCAGCACTTAAAAAGTTTTGTGGGGTAGGTGGAAGTGTGAAAGGAGAAGAAATTTTAATACAGGGTGATTTTAGAGATAAAATACTGACATACTTGTTAAAAGAAGGTTATAAAGCGAAAAAAGCCGGTGGATAATTAAAAAAAAACTTAACATTAACCAATATTTAACTTATTTTTAATGCTATTTAAAAGCTTATCTATTAAATTGTGTTATAAAATAATTAAAAATTATGAAAATACTAATAGTAGAAGATGAACCCAAAGTTGCCTCATTTTTAAAGCAGGGTTTAGAGGAACAATCTTATGAAGTAACTGTTGTTTTTGATGGTTATTTTGCTAAAAAAATGGCAGGTGAGAATTATTATGATGTGATAATTTTAGACGTACTTATTCCATATATAAATGGGCTGGAAGTAGCCAAACAATTGAGAAACGAAGGTATTAAAACGCCTATATTAATGTTAACGGCGCTGGGATCAACAGACGACAAAGTAGTGGGATTGGATGCAGGTGCAGATGATTACCTGGTGAAGCCTTTTGAGTTTAAGGAATTACTTGCCCGGCTGCGTGCATTAACCAAACGGTTTACTGATAATATGCATGAACAGCGTGTTATTAAACTGCATGACCTGGAACTGGATCTGGACAGAAAAGTAGTACGAAGAGGGGGCAAAACGATAGATTTAACCGCGAAGGAATTTGGCTTGCTTGAATATTTGCTGCGGAACAAAAACAGAGTTATTTCAAGAGCTGAAATTTCGGAAAAAGTATGGGATTCAAGTTTCGATACAAGCACAAATGTGATTGATGTTTATATAAATTTTTTAAGAAAAAAAATAGACAAGGAATTTCCTACAAAAATAATTCATACCATGGTTGGAATGGGTTATATTATTAAAACTGAAGATTAACGATAAAGCCTGTAAAGCATGAATATTAAGAGCATTCTTACCATTAAATTTACAGGCATTGTAGCGGCAATCTTATTGGTTTTTTCGATTTTTACTTACCAATTTTCAGACCTTTTCAGAAAGAGCCAGTTTCCCGACCGGGTTAAAAAAAGATCAAAAAATACGGTAAGCACTTTTCTGGATAAAAAGGAATTAACAGTTGACATATTAAAACTGCTTTATGTAAAAGGTTTAAACCGTTATCCCAGCGAACAGCTTTTAATTTTAGACTCAAATAAAAACCAGATTTTTTCATCACATGCTCCTTCAAAAATTGAACTGGATTTAATGGAGAAGTTATTTAATGACAATTCGGAATACAGTATAAGTAAAAGTGATACTGAGTATATTTCGTATATAGTGCCTCACCAAACAGGTAACTATTATGTAGTTTCGAGCGCTATAGATAAAGTGGGCCATGAGAAAATTAAATTTTTAATGTACCTGTTAATGGTTTTATTTTTTACCTCCATTTTTGTGGTGGCGGCAAGCGGGTGGATTTTCTCACAACAGGCCCTCAAACCCATAAGTTTGGTAGTGAGTCAGGTAGCCATGATTAACGAAAAAAACCTGCACGAACGGGTTAATGAAGGTAATGGGAAAGATGAAATTGCCCATTTGGCCATTGTGTTTAACAAGATGCTTGAGCGGCTTGAAAATTCTTTTATCATTCAAAAATCTTTTGTTTCAAATGCTTCACACGAATTTCGAACCCCTTTAACAGTTATGAAAGGGCAGATTGAAGTATTGCTCTTACATAAACGAAACGAAGAAGAATATATTCAAACCTTTCAATCCTTACTGGATGATATTCAAAACCAGATTCAACTTATAAACAGTTTGGCTGAACTGGCAAGAGCCAATGCCGATTTCCCGCATACCTCATTCAAAAAAATATCAATACTTGAAGTGATTATTGAATCGCGTGAGGAACTTATGCGTTTGAAAAACCGGTTTAAAGTACAACTGGAATGGGGTGATTTTCCTGAAGACGATGAATTGTTGCACACCTTTGGAGATTTTTCATTGCTAAAATCGGCCTTTATCAACCTAATGGACAATGCCTGTAAATTTTCCATTGATCATAAATGCTTGTGCAAAGTAAATTTCAACAAATACTTTATCGAAATTTATATAGAAGATAAAGGAGTGGGCATTAACCAGGAAGAATTACCATATATTTTTGAACCCTTTTACCGTTCGAACCAAACCCGGAGCGTACATGGGTACGGAATTGGATTATCGCTGGTGAAGAAAACAATTGACATTCACCAGGGGAATATTTCGGTACATTCGGAGGAAGGTATTGGAACCCGGATTAAAGTTCAGTTACCGAATGTAATACAATTGGGAGTTTGAAAAACATTGCGTTGCGAAGAAGATTGGGAATATATCCCATCAGGTACGGCAATAGTCTGCAATTATTGCAAAGTGGAAAAGCTTTTTTTTCTCAGCTTGAAAAAAGTATTAAAGAAGCACAGTACGAAATACATTTTCAGATATATATTTTTGAACCGGACACAACCGGGAAAATTATTGCTGATTTACTCACGGATGCAGCATTGCGTGGGGTAAAAATTTATGTGGTACTTGACGGATATGGGAGTCAGAATTTCCCGGAAAACTGGAAGCGAAAATTTCAGGAAGCAGGAATTCAATTGTTTTTCTATTCTCCTTTTAAACTGGGGAAATATCTGCATATGGGCATGCGCCTGCATCATAAAATAATGATTTTTGATGAACAAACTGCTTTGATCGGAGGCATTAATATTTCAAATCCCTATAGTGAATATACCCACAAAACACCCTGGCTCGATTTTGCCCTGATGACCGAGGGTAAAGTGATTCAGGATTTGCTACAGATTTGTAACAGTACCCTGCACACGGTTCATTCAAGAATTAAACATAAGTCAAAGCTTGTTTCACAAGGTTCAAGTATTGGCCATTTGCCTGTTCATATAAGGGTATTGCAAAACAACTGGCTTCAGGCCCGGTTTGGAATCAGCAGAAGATACCGGCAGCAAATCCGAAAATCAGAAAATCAGATTATCATCCTGGCCAGTTATTTTATTCCATCCATTGCCCTGAAAAGAATGTTAAAAAATGCTGCCCAAAGAGGGGTTAAAGTCTGGATCGTTTTGGGTGCCATATCGGATGTGGGAATTGTAAAACACGCCACCCAATACTTTTATGAAGATATGCTAAAAGCCGGAATCGAGTTGTTTGAATGGCGCCCCAGTGTAATGCATGCCAAAGTTGCATTGATTGATAAACAATGGATGAGCGTGGGTTCATACAACCTGAACCATTTAAGTGATTTTGGCAGTATTGAATGCAACCTCGAAATTCATGATGAGGAATTTTGCCGACAAACCGAACACTATTTAAAAGAATTGATATTGAAAGATTGTGACAATATATCCTGGATACAATACCATAAACGTTACGGTTTTTTTTATAAAGCCTATAATGCCACTTGTTATTGGCTGGTCAGGGTATCGCTGAATCTGTTGTTTTTTTTACAAAACCGGAATAATAAAAAGGAGTTGATAAAATAAGTAAAAACAGTTATTTGAATTTGAATATTTTGATATGTAGAATTGTTTTTATAAACTGCGTATAAATTATATGGAACTAAAATGATCCCTCAAATAAAAACGATTGAAGAATACCACCAACAATATACCCAGAGTATAGAACATCCCGAAACGTTTTGGGCAGGGATTGCGGAACATTTTGAATGGAAACAAAAGTGGACCCAGGTGTTGGAATGGAATTTTACAGAGCCCAAAGTAAAGTGGTTCGGAAGCGGGAAATTAAATATTACTGAAAACTGCCTCGACCGGCATCAGACAACCCGCAGGAACCAAACAGCAATTATCTGGGAACCGAATAACCCAGGTGATAAATCAAGACATATCAGTTATGGCGAACTCTTTGAATTGGTTCAGCAATTTGCCAATGTATTAATACAGCAAGGTGTAAAAAAGGGCGACCGTATTTGTATTTATTTACCTATGGTACCCGAGGCTGTAGTTGCCATGCTGGCTTGTGCACGTGTGGGTGCCATCCATTCGGTAGTATTTGCAGGATTCTCTTCGCAATCGCTGGCCGACAGAATAAATGATGCGGAATGTAAATTATTGATTACCGCAGATGGCATGATACGGGGTGAAAAGAAAGTTGAACTCAAACAAATTGCAGATGAAGCCATGCAATTGTCGCCCTGTGTTGAACGTTGTATTGTATTCAATCATAAATCATTTACGGTTCAAATGCAAGCCGGCAGAGACCTCTGGTGGAATGATCTGATGGCGGCGGCAAGCCCTTTGCATGAAGCAGAAAGCATGGATAGTGAAGACCCCTTATTTATTTTATATACATCGGGTTCAACCGGGAAACCAAAAGGTGTTTTACATACCACTGCCGGTTATATGGTTTATGCAGCTTATACCTTTAAGAATGTTTTTCAGTATCAGGATCAGGATGTTTTTTGCTGCACAGCTGATATTGGCTGGGTTACCGGACACACTTATATTGTTTATGGTCCGCTTTTAAACGGAGCCGTTACTTTAATGTTTGAAGGCATTCCATCGTATCCGGATACCGGCAGATTCTGGAGTTTGATTGAAAAGCACAAGGTAAATTATTTTTATACCGCGCCAACTGCAATCCGTTCTTTACAATTGCACGGTGAAGAACCTTTTAAAGGAAAAGATTTAAGTTCATTAAAAGTATTGGGTACGGTTGGTGAACCGATTAATGAAGAAGCCTGGCATTGGTATCATCAAAATGCAGGCAAGGGAAACTGCCCTATTGTTGATACCTGGTGGCAAACCGAAACCGGCGGAATTTTAATTTCTCCTCTTGCAGGTATTACTTTACTTAAACCAGCATATGCCACATTGCCACTGCCGGGTGTTCAGCCTGTATTGGTTGATGAAAAAGGAAATGAAATTTCTGGCAACGGTGTAGAAGGAAATCTATGTATAAAATTTCCATGGCCCGGCATTGCACGTAGTTTGTATGGCGATCACGAACGGTTCAGGTCCATGTATTTCAGCACCTATCCAAACCTTTATTTTACAGGCGATGGTTGCAAACGCGATGAAGATGGATATTACCGGATAACCGGAAGGGTTGATGATGTGATTAATGTTTCGGGGCACCGGATTGGAACCGGAGAAGTTGAGGATGCTATTGATGAACATGGTTATGTAGTAGAAAGTGCCGTAGTTGCATTTCCGCACGAAATTAAGGGGCAGGGAATTTATGCCTTTGTTATTTGCGACCGGAATGTACCGGATGAAGAAGTCTTAAGGTCAGAAATAAGAAATCATGTAAGTAAAATGATTGGGGCGTTTGCACGACCCGATAAAATTCAAATGGTGAACGCATTACCCAAAACCCGCTCCGGCAAAATTATGCGCCGCATCTTGCGTAAAATAGCTGAAGGTGATACAAGTAATTTAGGAGATATCAGCACGCTGATTGATCCATTGGTAATAGATGCGATAAAGGCCGGTGCAGAAAATTTGAATGGGTAAGAATTCCTAAACATATTAGGGAAACAATTTCCCGTTTCCCGTAGGGGTCGGTCGCGACCGACCCCTACGGGAAACATTGTTGGGAAAATGCATTGGGGGATGTTACCTTTTTACCATTATTTCCTCTCACACAAATCCCTGATGGCAACGGAAGCTACCGTACACCCGAACACTGCTGGCATATAGCTTATGGTTCCTACGCCCGATTTTTTATTGCGGCCATCGATCATCATTAAGCCTGCATCTGCTGATCGTTCCTCAGCAGAAAACACCGCCTTAATACCTTTGTAAATGCCTAATTTATGTAAATATTTTCGGGTATATCGGGCCAGTTTGCAATTATAGGTTTCCGAGATATCTGCTACTTTAACCTGGGTGGGATCCACCTTTGAACCCGCTCCCATACTGCTCACAACGGGAATATTCCGATCAATGCAGGCTTTTAGAAAAAACACTTTTGGTGCCAGGGTATCTATACAATCAAGGGCATAATCGAACTTGCCTTTGTCCAGCACATCGTGGGTAAACTGGTTTCTGAAATATTCTGAAATTATGGTAAGCTCAATAGCAGAATTAATATCCAAAATACGTTTGCCCAGCACCTCGGCTTTACCCATCCCTTCGGTGCTTATAAGTGCAGGTATTTGCCGGTTGCGGTTTGTGGCTTCAACCGTATCGGCATCCACAATTGTCATGCGGCCAACGCCACTTCGGGCAATCATCTCGGCTGCTATACCCCCTACACCACCCAAACCTACAACCAGTACATTTGAGTTGATTAAGCGGTGTAATTTTTCCTTTCCCAGCAGCAATTCCGTTCTGCCCATCCAGGGTTCAATTTCAAAACTCATAGCTGCCAAAATTAACTAAAACACTTTGCTTGCAATGGCCTTTGTAACCTCGCTTACACCCATGGTATAATAATGCAAAACAGGAACGCCTGCCGCTTTCAATTCTTTTGATTGCTGAATGGCCCACTCTATTCCCACTTGTTTTACAGCCTTATCGTCTTTGCAATTTTCAACTGCGGTAACCAGATCTTCGGGCATATCAATGTGGAAAATTTTAGGCAATACGGTTAATTGCTTCTTTGTGGTTATTGGTTTCATTCCCGGAATAACCGGTATACTGATACCCATTTTTTTACAACTTTCAACAAACTCAAAAAACTTTTTATTATTAAAAAACATTTGTGTCACTATATATTCGGCACCTGCATCTGCCTTTTGTTTCAGCCATTTCAGGTCATTGTTCATATTGGGTGCTTCGAAATGCTTTTCGGGATAACCCGAAACACCTGCACAAAAATCAGACGGAGAAGCATTCTCAAGTTCCTCATCCAGATAAAGTCCTTTGTTCATGGCAATTACCTGCTGGAGCAGTTCAAGAGATGTTTTATTGCCATCCGGCTCAGGTGTAAAATGTGCCTCATTTTTTATATTGTCGCCACGCAAAACCAGTACATTGTCTATCCCCAAAAAGTGAAGGTCAATTAATGCGTTTTCGGTTTCTTCCTTGCTAAACCCCCCGCAAATTAAATGGGGTACTGTATCAATATGGTATTTGTTCATTAAAGCCGCACAAATAGCAACAGTGCCCGGGCGTTTTCGTGTATATACTTTATCGAAGCCGCCATCTTTCCGCTTGCGTAATACAAACTCCTCACGGTGGTAAGTAACATCAATAAAAGCAGGTTTAAATTCCATTAAGGGATCAAGGCCATGGTAAATTGAATGGATATCTTTCCCTTTTAAGGGTGGTAAAATTTCTATGGAAAACAAGGTATCCTTAGCGTTACTGATATGTTCGGTTACTTTCATTGCATTTGTTAATGGGCGCAAAATAGTAAAAAAAATGTACGATGTACAATTTACGGCGTATGAGGTACAAATTATGAGGTATTAAGTATGAGATTTAACATATGATAGTTTTATTGCTTGGTTTTTTCCATTCAGTGCTGTATAATAAAAAATTAAAAAAAGTGCCTGCTGAAGTATAAATTTGAGTAAATTAGTTAAAGCGCAATTTATGAGCAAAACCAATTTAATTATTGTAACACTTACCATTTTCATTTTATTTATTCCGCTACCTTGTACTGCACAGGAATGGAAAAATTTAAAATCTTATAGGAAAGAAACAGGAAATACGATTCTTAAGGAAGGCTGTTGGCTGAAAAGAGACAGAATAAAACAAAGTATGGTTTGGAAAGAAGCAAATTTGTATAATTTTAATTTAGAAAATGGAAATCTAAAATATGAAACAGTAAGCCAGATCCGGGATTTTTATTTATGGTTTGACAATGAAAGGGTAAAAATGGGGCATGAAATCAAATGGATTGGATTGGCAGCTATTGTTGCAGGCCAGTTTTCGAAATTAGATTGCGGGTTCATTCGCTTTTTTATTGTGAGAAATAAGGAAGTGGTAGCATTTATTAATGTTGGCTCCAAAAAAGCATTTGAATTTTCATTTCCACAGTTAAAAAAAGTATATTTCTCAAGTCACATACTTAAGGGAAAAGAAGCCAAAAACTGGGACTCAACTTATGGAAAAAATGAGCAATGCTACATCCTGGATACATTATTCAAAAATAATTCACAATGTGCACTCAATAAGTTGGAAAGGATGGCAAAAGGGAAAGGAATATTTATATTTGGAATTCCAAAAGCATTGAAATATGATGGGAAAATTGAAGATTGTGAAGCCCGGTTCAGGCATGGAACAAATAAATTACTTGTGTATTACTTAAATAAAAAATCAGCTAAAAAAAGCCGAGGAATTAATTCAAATACCGTACATTGAAATTATTGAATACGTTTAAAACTTAAAAATTAACAGCATGAAAAAATACTTAATATTGATTGTGTTTCTCATTATAATAATGAATGTATTTGGGCAAAATCATACTTTGCTTGAACCCAATAACACATGCGTTTATCATGGCGTGCAAACCATGAATTTTGATAATGACAAAACTCTTTCCGGCTATCTGGGTGCGTTAAACGACACAATACTCCACCCAGCTGTTCGGGGATTTTTTATGGGAATACCCAGTGAACGGGGCCCTAATTTTGCATTGGCAGGCTTTAATGATTTTTTACATTCGGCAGATTCTATTGGATATATTCCCGAATTAAGTTTATTTTTTGTCGGGAAAATTGGTGCCAATGTAGTTCCAACAGATAGCATCATCGCTTTATCCAATCAATACGATTGGATCATTGACAGTATTATTACCCTCTGTAAAAATCGCAACAGAAGCATGTTTTTACGCATTGGCGGAGAATTTAACGGACAGGGTCCCGGTTGGAATGGCGGAGGTTATCACCCTTATTTGTATGTAACTATGTTTCAAAAAATTGTAAACATGTTTGCCGCACGCGGGTTCAGGGATTCTGTTGCAACAAACTGGTGTTATGAACCTGATGCCGCCAATGATTTCGACTCAGTTGACAGCAAAGGTCCACGCTGGTATCCGGGAGATAGTTATGTTAATTGGTTTGGACTGGATGTATTCGATGCGGTTCATTTCGATCAGGCTTTACCTGATTCAATCGCAAGAAACATAACCAAAAAAGGCAAGTCGGAGCGGTTTCTTGCTATGGCAAGAGCAAAGGGAAAACCGGTTTTCCTGAGTGAAACTTCGGCAAAAGGAATTAACATCAGTGCAAATAATAATGATGGGATTGATGACTGGAACAATTGGTTTGCAAAATTCTTTCACTTTATTGAAGTGCACAATGAAATAAAAGGCTTTTGTTATATTAATACCAGTTGGCCGGTAAGTGCTTATCCAAACTGGGGAGAGGCAAGGATACAGAACAGTGGCTATGTTTCATTAAAATATAAAACCGAACTGGCAAAACCCCGGTATATTAATTTAAAAGGTACAGGATGTAACGGTTCAGTAGGGCAAATTGAATTTCCGGAAATTGATCCTCAATTTACAGTATATCCAAACCCTGCTTGTGCTGAATTAAACATCGAATTTGGATCAAAAAATTCATTCCCGGATTTTGAATTAACAGATGCAAAAGGAATGCCGCTAAAAAACATAAATTTTTTTGAAATTAACAATATGTACTACACGCTGAACACACAAAATTTAGCGGAAGGAATTTACATACTATCTTTTACCCTGAATGAAGTCAGGCAATTTCAAAAAGTGATGGTAGTAAAGTAATATACGAATTACGATGTACGATTTAATTCTAATATTTTCTACCTCGTATTTACTACTTACTATTTACTACTTACTATTTTGTTTCTTTGTTGCTTTGTAGCTATTTAAGATTCAATATCAATAACAATCTTGCCATATTGATTTCCACCATCCATATAACGTGCTGCAGTTTCTGTTTCATCCAGACTGAATACTGAATCAATAACCGGAACGATACGTTGTTTTGAAACGAAATTAAGCATCTCAACAAATTCATGAGGGGTACCCATGGTTGAACCTAAAATATCAAGCTGCTTCCAAAAGGTTCTTGCAGGTATTCCTGAATTCCAATTTCCCTGAGTAGCACCATAAACTCCAATTCGGCCACCGGGTTTTGCCAAATCTGTTAGCCTGGCAAAGCCCTCTCCTCCTGCCCCATCAATGATTACGTCAAATCCACCACTTTCTTTTGCCAATGTCTTGTTCCAATCTGCAGTTTTATAATTTGCTCCGCCAGTTGCACCCAATTGTTTGGCCTGTTCGATTTTGGCGTCACTGCTACTGCTTACATATACCCGGCATCCTGCAGCAATTGCAAACTGCGTGGCAAATAAGGCTACCCCTCCACCTGCTCCAGTTATTAATACGGTTTCTCCAGCTATCGCTTTTGCCCTGCTGAATAAAACCCGGAAAGCTGTTAAACCCGCCAATGGAATTGCAGCGGCATGTTGTACGGTTAGGTGTGCAGGTTTTTGGTGAACCAGGTGTTCGGGCACACATACATATTGCGCAAAGGTTCCATTTTCGGGCAATCCTAAAATAGTATAATCCCGGGCCTGCACCCTGGAGTTATCCCCCCAGTTTATGGAAGGGTTGATTACCACTTCTTGATTTAACCATTTAGCATCTGCATGTTCTCCAATTCCTGTTATCACCCCACAACCGTCGCTGCCACAAATTATCGGGAATTTTAGTCCGGCGTACTGCCCTTTTTGAATCCAGATATCCCTGTGGTTTAAGGCTGCTGCATACAATTTAACCTGTACCTCGTTTACCTGAGGAATGGGCTTAGTAACATCTTTGAAAATGAATGGCGTATTTACAGCTTCTAAAACCGAAGCTTTCATGAATAAATTGTTCATTAATTTTTATCTATAAGTGCAAAGCTTAAATGAAACACCGAACATAAACAAATTAGTTTATAAAAAGCAATTTGCCAACATAGGAATCACCTACCTCATTATTGTTGTTTTCATTCTTATTAATTTTTGCAGCAAAAATAAGATATACTCCGGTGCCTACTCTTTTGCCATTGAACCCGTTTCCATTCCAGGTTGCAAATCCTCCGTTGGCTGTTGTTTCATAAACCAGGTTCCCAGTTATATCGGTAAACTTAACAATTGCATTTTGGGCCAAACCCCTTACGGAAATCTGGCCGGTAAAATCGGGCCTAACCGGATTCGGGTAAATTTCAACTTTCCCAAAAGTATTTCCACCGGCAGTAGCATCTCCCATATAAGAAATGATTCCTTTTTCAGTTCCAAAAAATACTTCTCCATTCGATTCATCAATACCTATTTCCAATACATTGTTCGACAATAGCGGTGAATTTGAAACGGTAAAGTTTTTAATTACGGTATATCCATCTTCCGACACCAGCCAGGCTCCGTTAGGTGTGCCCAGCCATTTACGGTTTGATGGATCCACTTTGATGCAGTTTATTTGTTCTTTGCCTAAAAATATTTCGTAGTTGCTGCCTACTTTTATAATAATCTGCCTCGCATCATAATTGATATTTTTTGTATTGAAAATCACACCCGGATTGCTTAAAATAGTTAATCCCTGAGTGGTTCCAATCCACATTTCTCCCTTTAAATCTTTTGCTATACTCAAAACCGAATTGGAAGGCAAAGCTCCCTGACCAGTTTCTTTGGTAAGCATCTTGTAATTGTCGTCGTTTGCATTTACAGGGGTTCCGTTATCATTGTATATCAGGATGCCATGGTCGCGTAAAGTTGTCACCCATTTGTTGTTATAATCATCGCAAACCAGCCAACCCAGCTCGTTTCCACCGGTTCCTCCGATAAGGGTTCCAATATTAAATGCATACCAATTACCATTTGGCACTTTTACACTTAAGGGTTTGCTTACCCCATAATTACTTACCCATAAATTTCCGTTATTATCAAAATCCATTCCACCCGATAACAATGGCTTATAATTTGTGTCGAGAACTTCCAGGTGTTGCAGCGTACTATTGCTTTCATTAAACAATTTTACAACCGCATCATTTTCAATTTTAAAAACTCCTTTGCCATAACTTGAAATATACAGTTCATTTCCGAATGGATTTTTTTTGATATCAATAAAGTCAGCAACATCTTTTATTAATGGGCTGTTTTGATCGTTGTAGTTGTACCAATTATTGTTTGAATATGTATAAAACTTACTGCTGTTATAAACCAGCGGATCCCAACGCTCATTTACAGAACCGCCGGGCACCCATAACTTTCCGTTAGCATAAAGCATCTTCCCAAAGGTTTTGGAAAAGGGACCATTGGGTATATAAAAATCTATGTTACCCGGACCCAAATCAGACCTGTCGATGGTAAGTCCGTATTGATTATCAACCATAGCAAGAAATCCGCGGGAATCGAGAACAACATCATTTCTGTAACTGTATGTTGAAGTCACCAGGCTCCCATCGCTGCTTTCAATCAATATTTTATCGGGAGCAATCGTATACAGTTTGTTGTTTTCATAATGCAGCATATTAATTTTCATGCCCAGGGCTTGTGTATAGGGAGTATAATTACTGCCATCATCCGAAACTGATAAAACACTGTCAAGTATCACATACAACCTGCCTCTAAAAGCAGCGCTCATGCTTGATTTTTTAGGATTGATATTTACCCAGAAATTAAAGTCGTTTAAATTTGGAGCCTCGAGGGATGCTGCTAAAATTCCTTTTTCGGAACATGCGATAATTCTGTGATCAAAAATACAAACGGATAAAAACTCGAGCAATGTTCCTCCCGGACCCAGGTTTTGATATGAATCAATAACCTGTTTCTTTTTTATATCAAGTACTACAATCCCAAAACTACATGCCAGGTAAACCTTATCTTCATAAAACCACAACTGGTTAATTTTTTTTGAACCAATAATACTTTTTTGAAGAATATCGGGAATATTATAAATGATGTTTTGCTGATGGTCAATAATATCAATATTGGTATTTTGATAAATAACCACGGTACAGTTTTTAAGCGGATTGTGACGAACCAGTTTCACCTCCACATCAGAAAGTCCGTTTAATTTCGATAGCCTTTCTACACTGGCATCTTCTGTTTGAAATGAAAACAAGCCACTTAAGGAGCCACAATATAATTTATTTCCAACCTGGGTAATGGAATTGTTTCGTTGATAAGGAAGATGTACCCGCCACCCTTCGAGTGCGGGTTGTGCGATTAATCCAAAATGTAAAACGAGTGTAAAAAGTAACCCTAAATTTTTCTTCATAACTTAATTTCAACCACAAATAAACGACATGGCATGTAAGAATCGTACAAATTAAGGTAATTTAACCTGCTAAAACTTGTTTTTGCTTACTTTCGCAGCTTTATGTGGAGTAAATTAGCTACTTTTTCTATCAGAAACCGCTTTTGGATTCTGATTTCAATGGGTGTATTCACGCTGGTGTTTGGATATTTTGCAACCCAGGTACAAATGACTTATGATTTTGTAAAAATGGTGCCGGCCGATGATCCCGATTATGTTGAATATGTAAAATTTAAAGAAACATTTGGAGAGGATGGTAATGTATTGGTTATCGGGGTTCAAAGCGACCGGATTTTCGAACTCAATTTTTTTAATGACTGGTATGATTTAAGCCATGAAATTGAAGAGATAGAAGGCGTAGAAAAAGTGGTTTCCATTGCAAAAGCATACACCCTGATTCGGGATGATTCGCTGCAAAAATTAACCATTCATCCAGTGCTGCACCACAAGTTTAAAACCCAGCATGAAGTAGATTCATTTAAAACATTTTTTAAAACCCTGAGGTTTTATGAGGGGCTGTTATATAACTCCGAAAATAATGTTACCTTACTTGCAGTTACGCTAAAAAAAGCGCAGCTTGACAGTAAAGCGCGCATTCCCCTGGTTAGAAGTATTGAAGCCCGTGCAAACAAATTTGGAGAAAAATACGGACGTGAAATGCACCTTTCGGGCTTGCCTTATGTGCGAACCATCATGAGTTCGAAAGTTGCTGATGAAATTAAAATATTTACCTTTCTTTCTATTCTGGTTACATCCCTTTTTATCTTCTTGTTTTTTCGGTTTTTTAGTGCGGTAATTTTCTCACTGATTGTTGTAAGCATGGGTGTTATTGCCACAATGGGCTGTCTGGCTATGTTTGGATATAAAATTACCATCCTCACAGGAATTTTGCCTCCGTTAATGGTAATCATCGGAGTTCAGAATTGTATTTATCTTCTCAATGTTTATCATCAGGAGTTTACCAAACATGGCAATAAAATGATGGCCATTATCAGACTCATTTCTAAAAATGGACTGGCTTTGTTTTTAACCAATGTTACCACCGCAGTTGGTTTTGTAGTATTCAGCTTTTCGGGTTCTGCCATTCTGGATCAGTTTTCGGTTATTTCGGGTATTATCATCATGCTCATTTATATTATCAGTTTAATTTTTATTCCGGTTGTTTACAGTTACTTACCTCCGCCTAAACCCAGGCATATTAAGCATTTGGACAGTGTGCGCTTAAATAAGGTGCTTGATTATTGTAATTATTTAATTTACAACCGGCGTAAAACAATATATATAATAACCGCAGGGCTGGTGATTATTTCGTTATATGGTTCAACCCTCGTAAAAAACCTGGGATATGTGGTGGATGACTTGCCTGAAAAGGATAAAGTTTATATGGACTTAAAGTTTTTTGAAAAGCATTTAAAAGGAACCTTACCCTTTGAAATAAGAATTGATACCAAAAGAAATGACGGAGTAAAAGATTATGTGACACTGCAAAAAATTAATCGGCTTGAAAAGGAACTCCATAAATATCCTGAGTTCTCAAAGCCCATATCGGTGGTTGATATTTTAAAATTTGCAAACCAGGGAATGAATGATGGCGATGAACGTTATTATATTGTACCCAATGTGGTTGATATTTCAAATATTATGAGTTATTTGCCCAAACAGGAACGAAGCGAAAGTCTATTAAAATCGATGCTCGACAGCAATAATCGGATTGCCCGTGTGAGTGTTCAGATGGCCGATATCGGTTCACAAAAAATGAAAATACTCACTGCATCGGTTCAGCAAAAAATTGACAGTATTTTCCCTAAAGATAAATACGATGTTAAAATTACCGGTACCAGTGCTATTTTCTTAAAAGGCAATGATTATTTGATTACAAACCTGATACAAAGTATGATTGCAGCTCTGATAATTATTTCTGTAATGATGGCATTTTTGTTTTATAGCTGGAAAATGGTGTTGATTTCCTTGATACCCAATCTCATTCCATTAATCATGACATTTGGTATTATGGGTTTTTTCGACATTCGGTTAAAACCTTCAACCATTATTATATTTAGTATTGCCTATGGAATTGTTGTTGACTTTACCATTCACTATCTGGCCAAATACAGGCACTCGCTCAAAAAGCATAACTGGGATATGAAAATTGCCATTCCCGAGAGTTTATCGGAAGCCGGCCCGAGCATTATTTACACGGCCGTAGCCCTGTTTGCCGGCTTCATTATTTTTGCTGCTTCCGATTTTGGGGGTACCGTAGCATTGGGCGTACTTACTTCATTATCATTAATCTTTGGCATGTTCATGAACCTGCTTTTGCTACCAAGTATGTTGCTTTCACTCGAAAACAACATCAACTCTAAAAAAGAATTGGGTACAACGCTTGTTGAGATTGAACCTGAAGAAGATTAAATTTATATACAACGGATAAATTTAGATTTTCATCCTTAATGTTCCTTTCAATTCCACCTGCGATTCCTTATTTTCGCCAACTTTTACTTTGGGTTCAGCTCATTTTAATTTTTTGACCCAAAAAAAGAAGATTAACAAAACAATGACGAAATATAAAGAATATAAAAAGCTTGATTTTCCCGCATTTGAAGAGGAAATATTGAAGTATTGGAAAGAAAATAAAATTTTTGAAAAAAGTGTAACCAGCCGCGAAGGTGCACCTGCATTCGTTTTTTATGAAGGTCCGCCCAGTGCCAACGGGTTGCCGGGCATACACCATGTAATGTCGAGGGCTGTTAAAGATCTTTTTTGCAGATACAATACCCTGAAAGGATTTCAGGTAAAACGCAAAGGAGGCTGGGATACGCATGGATTACCTATAGAATTACAGGTTGAAAAAACCCTGGGCATTACCAAGGAAGATATTGGAAAAAAGATATCAGTGGCAGAATACAATGAAGCTTGCCGCAAAGACGTAATGAAGTATACCGATATCTGGGACAAACTCACCAACCGCATGGGCTATTGGGTAGATTTAAGCGACCCGTATATCACATACGAAAACAACTATATTGAAAGTTTGTGGAGCCTGCTGAAAAAGCTTTACGATAAAGGTTATTTATACAAGGGGTATTCAATCCAACCCTATTCACCGGCGGCCGGAACCGGATTGAGCAGCCATGAGCTGAATCAGCCGGGTACGTACAAAGATGTTAAGGATCACACGGTTGTAGCTCAGTTTCGCCTCATCCCCAACCCTTCTCCCGAAGGAGACGGGAATACATTTGATTTCACCGGAGAAAATTTAGGAAACATCTATTTTCTGGCATGGACCACAACCCCCTGGACTTTGCCCTCCAATACCGCTTTAGCAGTTGGAGAGAAAATTACCTATGCAATTGTTAAAACCTATAATCAATACACGCATATTCCCGTTACAGTTATTTTAGCCAAGGACCTGTTGGGAAAATATTTTCCTACTGAATCGGGCGACCTTGAATATGATGCGTATAAACCCGGCGATAAAAAAATTCCGTTTCAGATAGTGGGTGAAGTTAAAGGGAAAGATTTGGTTGGAATACGCTATGAGCAACTGTTGCCTTATGTTCAGCCTATTGACGGGGATGCATTTAAGGTGGTTGCCGGTGATTTTGTGACCACTGAGGATGGAACCGGTATTGTGCATATTGCCCCGAGTTTTGGTGCCGACGACTTTAGGGTGGCCCGGCAAAATGGGATAGGCTCATTAACTTTGGTTGATAAACGCGGGAAGTTTCTGGAAGAAGTGAATGACGCCATCTATCCGTTGGGTGGAAAATTTGTGAAAGAAGCATACCTCACTGATGAAGAAAAAGTAATTGAATTAAGCATACAACAAGACCGTTTGGGCGGTATTATTCCCAAACTGGATAAGTATTTAAGCGTTGATGAAATTATTGCACTCAAGCTAAAAATTGAGAACAAGGCTTTTAAAATTGAGAAATACGAACATACGTATCCGCATTGCTGGCGTACTGATAAACCCATATTATACTACCCACTTGAGAGTTGGTTCATAAAAACCACGGCCGTTAAAGAACGTTTGGTTGAACTCAATAAAACCATTAACTGGAAACCAGAACATACCGGAAGCGGCCGTTTTGGAAACTGGCTAGAAAACCTGGTTGACTGGAACCTATCGCGCTCAAGGTATTGGGGAACTCCTTTGCCAATATGGAGAACCGAAGACGGAAGTGAAGAAAAATGCATTGGTTCGATTGAAGAACTTCATGCCGAAATTAAGAAATCGGTTGAAGCCGGTTTTATGGAATCGGGGTTTGAAATTAAGGACTTGCACAAGCCCTTTGTTGACCACGTGGTTTTGGTTTCTTCGGGTGGTGAAAAAATGCACCGCGAGGCCGACCTGATAGATGTTTGGTTTGATAGCGGTGCCATGCCTTATGCACAATGGCACTGGCCTTTTGAAAATGAAGAAATATTCCGTAAAAACTTTCCGGCCGATTTTATTGCCGAAGGAGTAGATCAAACCCGGGGTTGGTTTTTTACCCTGCACGCCATTTCGGTATTGTTGTTTGACAGTATCAGTTACAAAAATGTAATTGCAAACGGACTGGTACTCGATAAAAACGGTAACAAAATGAGTAAAAGACTGGGTAATGCAGCAGACCCGTTTAAAACCATTGAACAATACGGAGCCGATGCAACCCGCTGGTATATGCTCACCAACAGCGACCCCTGGGATAATCTGAAATTTGACCTGGAAGGCGTGGCTGAAAGTCAGCGTAAGTTTTTTGGCACCTTATACAACACCTATTCGTTTTTTGCCCTGTATGCCAATATCGACAACTTTACCTACCGGGAAGAAGAAATTCCATTAGAGCAAAGACCTGAAATTGACCGTTGGATACTTTCCCTGTTAAATACTCTTATTATTAAGGTTGATATACATATGGCCGGCTATGATCCAACGCCGGCCAGTAGGGCAATACAGGATTTTGTTGGCGAAAATTTAAGCAACTGGTATGTGCGTTTGTGCCGCCGCCGCTTTTGGAAAGGGGAATATACAACAGATAAAATTTCAGCTTTCCAGACTTTATATACCTGTTTAAATACAATTTCTAAATTAATGAGTCCGGTTGCCCCTTTTTATTCCGATAAATTGTTTCGTGATTTAAATAGTGCAACAGGAAAGGAACAAGCTGAATCGGTTCATTTAACCACTTTTCCTGCGGTAAACCAACTGTGGATCAATCCCGAACTGGAAGAGCAGATGGAATATGCACAAAGAATTTCCTCTTTGGTTTTATCTATCCGTAAAAAGGAGAATATTAAAGTACGCCAGCCTTTGCAAAAGGTTTTAATTCCGGTTATTGACCAACGAATTAAAGATGAAATTATACATGTAAAAGACCTGATTCTGGCCGAGGTAAATGTTAAGGAGCTGGAATTTATTGATGCCATTGGTAAAACAATAAAGCCCAATTTTAAGACTTTGGGGAAGAAAGTAGGTTCAAAAATGAAGCAGGTTGCAGCCCAAATTTTGCTTTTTACCCCGGCTGAAATTGACCAAATTGAACAAAACGGACTGATTGAGATGGAAATTGAAGGAGAAAAGCTGGAAATTTTACGCACAGATGTGGAAATTTTATCATCCGAAATTGCAGGTTATAAAGTTGCCAATGAGGGCAAAATTACAGTTGCCCTTGACATCAATCTCAGCGACTCTCTAAGGGAAGAAGGTATTGCACGGGAACTGATCAGCAAGCTTCAAAACCTGAGAAAAGAGTTAAATTTTGAAGTTACAGATAAAATAAAAGTGAAAATTAGTACAAACAACTACATAAAAAATTCTATAAATCACTACAAAGCATATATTTGCACCGAAATTTTGGCGGCGTCAATTACCGAAGAGAAAGAAATGCCATTGGGAACAGAGATTGTAATTGACGATGTCAGGTTAACTGTTGAAATACTAAAAGCTTAAACTATCACCATGGCGAAGAAAAATTTAAAAAGTGTTGCAAAAAAAGTCGTGAAAAAGGCTTCTGCAAAAAAAGTGGCTGTTAAGAAATCAAGCCCCAAAAAAGTAACTAAACCTGCCCCTAAAAAAGCAGTAAAAAAAGTTGCCCCTAAAAAAATAATCAAAGTTGCCCCTAAAAAGGTTGCAAAAAAGCCATCCCGATTGCTATCGGGGCCTAAAAAAGTTGTTAAAGCAACAGCCAAGAAGGCAGCAAAAAAAGTTACTCCTAAAAAAGCGGTGAAAGTTACTCCTAAAAAAGTAGTAAAAGTAATCTCTAAAAAGGCGGTGAAAGTGATTCCAAAGAAAGTAGTAAAAGTAATTCCTAAAAAAGTGCAGAAAAAAGTAACTCCTAAAAAAGCTGTGAAAGTAACTCCTAAAAAAGTATTGAAAGTATCCCCTAAAAAAGCAATAAAGAAAATTACTCCCAAAAAAGTAGTTAAAAAAATTGTGCCCAAAAAGCTTATAAAAAAAGCAATAAAAGTGGTTAAAAAGCTAGTGAAACCCTTTAACAAAAAGGTAATTGCGAAACCGGTTGCTAAAAAACCCATTAAGAAAACTAAGAAAGCCGTTTTAAAACCCGTTGCCAAACCGCTTGCTAAAAAAACAATTACCAAACCGGTTGCCAAAAAGCCCGTTGCCAAACCACTTGTTAAAAAATCCGTTGCCAAACCGCTTGCTAAAGCTGTAGTTCCGAAATCGGTAGCAAAAACCCCTTCAAAAGCAACGAAAAAACCAGTAGCTCAAAATACTCCTCAGGTTGCTGTAACCAAACCGAAATCTAAAGTAATTGTTGCACCCAAAAAAGAAGTTGCTCCTCCTAAACCTTTAACCCCTGTTGTTAGCAAACAACCGGTATTTGAAGATAAAAAGGAAGATAACAACCATGAATATGCCGATTCGAAAAGATACAGCGAAGCAGATTTAGCAGAGTTTAAAGACATCATCAACAAAAAGCTGGTATTGGCAAAAGAAGAGTTAAACAATTTGCTGAACCAAATGCAAAATCCGGGAATTAATGGAGGAGCTGATACTGATAATTTATACAATAAATTAGATGATGGCGCATCCACTTCCGAAAAAGAATATTTAAGCCAGTTGGCTGCCCGCCAGCGGAAATTTATCGAAAACCTTGAAAATGCCCTGATCCGGGTTGAAAACAAAACATACGGAATCTGTAAAGTTACCGGCAAATTAATTTCAAAAGAACGCTTACGCGCTGTGCCTCACACCACACTGAGCATGGAAGCTAAACTGCAACAATACAAGTAAGCTTGGAGCAAAGGGTATGGAACATGGAGTAAAAAAATGCCCCATGCCCGCTGCCCACTGCGCTGTGCCTTTTCCTTCTCTCAATAATTTTAAATGAAAGCAAAAAACTATTTTCTTCCTGTTGCGATTCTTCTGGTTATTTTATTTTTAGACCAGTTCTTTAAGTTGTATATCAAAACCCATTTTTTTATCGGAGAAGAAATTTCTGTCATCGGAGATTGGTTCAGGCTGCATTTTACAGAAAATTACGGCATGGCATTCGGACTTGAATTTGGAGGAAAAACCGGCAAAATTTTTCTTACCGTGTTCCGGATTATTTTTGTAATAGCCATTGCTTATTACATTAAAACATTGATTGATAAAAACACAAAAACTATTTATGTTATTTCGTGGGTATTAATCGTTGCCGGGGCAATGGGCAATATCATCGACAGTGTTTATTACGGAGTACACTTTGGTTATGATACCTGGTTTCATGGCCGCGTGGTAGATATGCTGTATTTCCCGCTCATCCGCACCACCATCCCGGAAACCTTTCCCTTTTGGGCTGGAGAAGATTTTGAGTTCTTCCGTCCGGTTTTTAATATTGCCGATGCCGCCATTAGCGTGGGTTTTGTTTTGATATTGATTTTTCAGAAATCTGCCCAGCATGAAGAGGTTGACTTGGATGTGAAGACTCCCGTTGAGGAAAGATATGAGATTGGAGGTGGGGATTAGAAGAGGAGGGTAGGAAAATAAGAGGGTAGGAAAATAAGAGGGTAGGAATGCAGGAGGGTAGGAAGGTAGGAAAATAGGAGACGGAGTGAAATATTTAAAATAATCAGTTATTTTAATAAGTTATATGTGAGATCAATTAGATTCGTGTTTAAATAAACTACCATGCGGAAAAGATTTGATCAGCAATTGGTTTTGGGTGTGGTGCCCATTGAAGATGCCAAATTTCCAACCCATAGCCGTTACGAATTACCTCGAGTTTTAAAAGTTTTGCAATTTATTTTTATTACTCCCGAGTTGAATAAAGCAGTATTCAATTTACTCGAGAATAAAATCAGCAAAGGCAAAAAAAAGACGGGCCGGAGAGGAATGGACCTTTGGCATATATTGGTATTGGCATCTATTCGGCACGCATTGAGCACCAATTGGGACCGGCTTGAATACATAGCAAATTACGATAGTTTAACACGCCAGGTTTTAGGTGTTTACACAACAAATTTCGAAGTAGATACGCATGTATTTACGTATCAAACTATTATTGATAATGTTTCATTGATTGATGAAGAAATGTTGGAGCAAATTAATTTGTTAGTTGCTGAACATGGGCAAATACTGCTTAAACACAAGCGAAGAAGAAGTTAAAACGAAACACTGTTTTGTTTTAACCAATTATTTATAAATAAATTTGTAATATTGAATAATTAAATAATTCAATACCCCAGTTAAAATTATTTTAACGCCAAGCCTATTGAATTGCATTTTATTCATCACTTAAAAAAAGCACTATGAAATCAACAAAAAGTTTAACCGCAATTATTGCATTTGGTTTTATCATTGGCATGATGCCCTTTGCAAAAGCACAAGGCCCATACCTGACATTAGGTGCCGGATATGCCTTTGGAGCTAATAATTTTCTACTGGGCACCGAAAGTACTACCAATTCAAACTCGGGTGGTTTTACAAGTACACAAACCGTACTCAATGTAGGTTTAGGAAAAGGAATTAATATGGGTGGATGCCTTGGTTATATGTTTAATAAAAATGTTGGAATTGAATTGGGGGTTGGATACTTATTGGGTAGCAGAATAATGGTAGATGCTTCTACCGATGTTTCTTCTTCCGGTTCAATAGATAAAAGTACTACAGAATGGCAATGCCGTTCTTTAAGAATTATTCCGGCATTTAAAGTTTGTGGTGGATCAGATAAAATAAATCCCTATTTGAAATTTGGATTGATTATGGGCATGATGAATAGTGCGATGGAATATAACAATTCCGAAACAACATCGGGAAGCACAATTAACAGATCAGTCAGGGAAGTAAAATATACGGGCACTACATCATTTGGGATTTTAGGATGTGCCGGTGTAAATTATAAATTGAATTCTAAAATAATGTTATTTGCCGAATGTAATTTGCTTGCTCAGTCTTTTACACTTGCAAAAAGTGTTATTACCAAAGATGAAACAAATGGAAAAGACAATCTGGCTTCCATGACCACCAACCAAAAAGAAACTATTTATTCAAAAGAAGTGACTTTCGACAGCAATGCTACTGTTGATAAAGGTTCGCCAAAAAAAGGACTGGCTTTTTCATTACCCTTTAGCAGCCTGGGAATTAATGTGGGAATACAAATAGCGTTCTAAATTTATTCCATTATTTTTCAATCTATCGCTATGTGCCTATGTTCCCCTATCTGCCTATGTGTTTTATCCTCTTAAAATTTCAACTGAATAAACCTCAGTTAATCAACTCAAACCCGCAATAAGGCACCAATACTTTTGGAATCTTTATTCCTTCGGGTGTTTGGTTGTTTTCTATTAAAGTAGCTAATATTCGTGGCAATGCCAATGCGCTTCCATTTAGTGTGTGAACCAATTGGTTTTTACCATCCTTGTTTTTAAAGCGGCATTTTAAGCGGTTGGCCTGATAGGTTTCGAAGTTGGAGGTAGAGCTAACTTCCAGCCAGCGCCCCTGTGCCGTGCTGTAGGTTTCAAAATCGTAAGTTAAGGCCGATGTAAATCCCATATCGCCTCCGCATAAGCGAAGTATGCGATAAGGCAATTCCAACTGTTCCAAAAGTCCCTGCACATGTTTTACCATTTCCTCCAAAATCTCATAGGACTTATCGGGATGTGCGATCTGAACAATTTCTACCTTATCAAACTGATGCAATCGGTTCAAACCACGCACATGCGCTCCCCAGGCACCGGCCTCTCGTCTGAAGCAGGGTGTATATCCTACATTTTTCAGGGGCAAATCTTCTTCTTTTAAAATTACATCGCGGTACATATTGGTTATGGGAACCTCAGCAGTGGGAATCAAATACAAATCATCAACCGTTGCATGATACATTTGCCCTTCTTTATCGGGCAATTGACCCGTCCCGAAACCACTGTCGGCGTTCACCAGCAAAGGCATCATCACTTCTCTGTATCCTGCTTTAATGGCCTGATCCAGGAAGAAGTTAATCATTGCGCGCTGAATCCTTGCGCCCTTGCCTTTGTACACCGGAAAACCAGCACCGGTAATTTTTGAACCCAGTTCAAAATCTATTAAGTCATACTTTTTTACCAAATCCCAGTGGGGTACCGAACCCTCAGGCAAAACCGGAATCGCTCCCCATTGATGCACAGTAATATTTTCTTCCGGGGTTTGTCCGTTGGGTACCGAAACATGCGGTGTGTTTGGAATGGTAACCAGCACATCATAAAGTTTTTGCTCCAGCAATTTGTGCTCTTCCTCAAGTCTTTTTACATTTTCCTTTAAAAGGGCCGTGTTTGCCTTAACCGTTTCAGCACCTGAGTGATCACCTGCTTTCATCAACGCTCCTACCTCTTTGGCCAATGCATTTGCCTCTGCCTGATTGCGCTCCATTTCGGCCTTGGCTTTCCGGCCTGCTTCATCCAAAAGCAAAACTTCATCGATGGCCTCAGCATATTTTGGATTTCTTTTGCTTATCCGGGTTTTGGCTTCTTCAGTATTATCGCGCAGGTATTGTAATGTTAACATGTTGTTTGATTTATTGGGTATGATTTGCTTTCATGTTGGGATGGGCAGGATGGGCAGGCGCAAGGCCTGCCCCTACGGATTATTGTTCCACAATAATTACCTTTTCCATGGCATCGCCCTGGCGGATGGCGTCAATAACTTCTAATCCCTCTACCACTTTTCCGAATACTGTATGGTTACGGTCTAAATGGGCGGTGTTGTCTCTGCTGTGGCATATAAAAAACTGGGAACCACCGGTATCTCTACCTGCATGTGCCATAGACAATACGCCCCGGTCGTGATATTGGTTTTCGCCGGTTAATTCGCATTTTATTTTGTAGCCAGGTCCACCGGCTCCTGTACCTGTAGGATCGCCACCCTGGATTACAAAATTATCGAGCACCCTGTGAAAGGTAACTCCATCATAAAAACCTGATTTGGCTAATTTCACGAAATTGGCAACCGTATTGGGCGCATCTTTTTCAAAAAATTCAACCTTCATAACGCCTTTGGCGGTGTGTATCTCTGCTTTTGTCATATATTCTATTTGTTATTTTAAACTTATGGCTGCGAATATAAAAAAATCAATGCAATAAAGACTCATCTTACATTGTACATCGTACATTGTACATCGTACATCGTACATTATACATCGTACATTATACATCGTACATTGTACATCGAACATCGTACATTCATTATTTTCTTTATCTTGCACTTGTGGAAGAATTCAAACCGAATACAACAGAATCTATTGACGATTTTAACAATAATTTTAAGCGGGCTTTTGAGGCCATCGAATATACCAATGAGTGTTTGTTTATTACCGGTAAGGCAGGAACCGGGAAATCAACTTTGTTGAGACATTTTGCAAAAAACACCAAAAAACAATGCGTGGTTTTGGCTCCAACCGGAATTGCAGCTATAAATGTGGGTGGAGCAACAGTACACTCATTCTTTCGCTTTCCTTTTCGCCCTTTGGTGGATAAGGATGAAGAAATAACCAAATTCGCCAAATCCAGCAGTAAGTTCAAAATCATTCATAAACTCGAAACCCTAATTATTGATGAAGTATCGATGTTACGGGCCGATTTGATTGATGCCATTGATTATTCGCTGCGTATCAACGGAGGTAATATCAACCTGCCATTTGGGGGCAAGCAGGTTGTATTTTTTGGCGATTTATTTCAGCTTGAACCGGTAGTACAAAATAATGAAGTAGAGCGTTATTTATTTACCGAATATTACCGCAGTCATTATTTTTTTGATGCCAAAGTATTTTCTCAGGTCCATTTGCATTGTATTGAATTAAGGAAAGTTTACCGTCAGACGGATCCTGATTTTATAAAATTGCTGGATAGCATCCGGCTCAAAAATGCAGATGAGTATGACCTGCGCCAGCTCAATTTGCGGGTTCAAAAAAACTTTGAACCCAGCGAAGATGAATTGTATGTGAACCTGTGTACACGCAACAATACGGCAGCGGGAATCAACGAATATGAATTGCGCAAACTGGGTGCTGCAGAATATATTTATAAAGGCATTGTAGAAGATGAATTTAGTTTGAAACAATTGCCAACCGAACAGATTTTGGTTTTAAAGGAGGGTGCCCAGATTATATTTATCAAAAACAACCAGGAAGGGAAATGGGTGAATGGAACCATTGCAAAAATAAAACAACTATTACCCGGTAAAATTGAAGTTCAGCTCGAAAACGGAACGGTAGAAGAGGTAAAAATGGAGACCTGGGAAAACAAATTATACCGTTGGGATGCCGATAACCGCAGAATTAAAAGCGAAACCATCGGTACTTTTAAACAATATCCCATCAAACTGGCCTGGGCCATAACCATTCATAAAAGTCAGGGTTTAACGTTTGAAAAAATGATTGTGGAACTGGGAGGCGGTACGTTTGCCCATGGACAGCTTTATGTGGCCCTAAGCCGCTGCCGAAGTTTGGAAGGTATGGTATTGCGTGAACCGATTCAGTATAAAGACATGATTATTGATGACCGCGTAATTGACTTCGCCCGAAATTTTGCCGCTCTGGAAGATAGTTGAGGAAAAAAACTATTAGCCTTTAGCAAATTTCAAAACACCACAAATTACCAACATACCAAACATCGTACATTATACATCGTACATTGTACATCGTACATCGTACATGGTACATTGTACATCGTACATCGTACATTGTACATCGTCATTCGTAATTTTAATTAATGGCTTTAAAATTACTGATATTCAAAGTATTGTTGTAAAGGGCATAACCCAGTCTTTCCTTTAAATCATCCGGGTTAAACGGTTTAAAGATATAGTCGTTCATACCTACCTCATAAACCTGCTGGCGCAACTGCATTTCGTTTTCGGCTGTGATGGCAATAATGGGTACGCGGCGTTTACGTTCATCGGCTAATTGACGGATAAGCATGGTAGCTTCAATCCCATCCATTTCGGGCATGTGTATGTCCATCAAAATGGCGTCAAAATTCGTTTCCTTCACCCGTTCAAAACCTTCTTTACCGTTCAAAGCAACTTCGGTAATGATGCCCCATTTTTGCAAAAACTGGCGGAGTACCATCACATTCATCATATTGTCTTCTACAATTAAAACCCGCTTACCTTTAATGGAATCTTCAAATGAAGCCGTTTTGGCTGATTTGCCAATGGAAGCATTTCTGCTCACCTCAAAATTAATGGTAAAATAAAAGGTTGAACCTTTACCCGAAACGCTTTCCAATTGTAATTTACTGTTGAGGTTTTCAAGAATTTTTTTGCAAATAGAAAGGCCTAAACCCGTACCTCCGTATTTGCGTGTAGTGTTGGTATCTGCCTGGGCAAAGCTTTCAAAAATTGCACTTTGTTTCGATTGCGAAATCCCAATGCCGGTATCCGAAATGGCAAAATGAACCAGGGCGTGGTTTATGGTTGAAAGCTGCAAACTGATATCAATTTTCACATAGCCCGAATCTGTAAACTTAATTGCATTATTTACCAGATTAATCAAAAGCTGATTGATCCGCAATGGGTCCCCTTTTAATACAGAAGGAATTTTTTCGTCGTATTGAATTAACAGCTCCACACCTTTTTCAACCGATTTAATAGAGAACAATTCCTTCACATCAAATACAATGCTGCGCAAGTTAAAATCTATGGTTTCCAACTGCATTTTACCCGCTTCCATTTTGCTGAAATCCAAAATATTATTAACGAGCGAAAGTAAATTTTCAGAGCTTATTTTAAGGATATTGAGGTTTTCATATTGGGCAGGCTGTGGTGAGTTTTGGTTCAGCAAATTGGCAACTCCTATTATTGCGTTTAAGGGGGTGCGTATTTCGTGACTAATTGTAGATATAAACTGCGTTTTAACTTTTGCTGCCTCTTCTGCCGCTTCTTTCGCCTGCAAAATTTCAATGTTTTTTACCTGAAGAATTTTATTCTGTATTTCAATTTTCTTTTGCTTTATCTGAAGGTGTTTATTGCTTTTCTTAACTTTAACGATATAATAAAATAAAAATCCAAAAACGATAACAACCAATAATAAACTTACAACATAAAGCCGCAAACGTAGTTTTGATTTTTCTTTATTGGAAGCACTTTCAAATTCTCTTTTTTCAGTACTCAGACTTAAATAGTCATTTTCAAGCTGACTTAAAGCAACCGCTGACCCGGTTAATATGATACTGTCGTTTAAAGCATTTGATTTTTTTATGTAATCAAAAGCGTTTACCAAATCGCCTTTCTGTTCGTAAAAATCAGAATAGTTATCATAGGCTTCTTTTAAAACCGGTAAGCTTCCCTCCTCTCTGGCAATTTTTACAGCCATTTGCAGATAAAACAGGGCAGAATCATCATTTTTTAATTTGGTGTAAACAGAACCCAAATTATTATAGGTATTGGCAAGTCCTTCTAATTCTTCATCATTGGTTTTTAGGGTGGCTGCGCGCAATAAATATTCCTTTGCAAGCGCATATTTTTTTAAATCAAAATAAACAACTCCCAGGTTATTATAGGTAAGTCCTAAATTCCGGGTATCATTTCTTTTTAGGTCAATTTCATAAACTCTATTAAAGTACTCAAGTGCTTTTTCTGGCAACTTTTGTTCCTGATAGCAAATTGCCATATTGCTTAACGCATTTGTAATAATACTTTCATCATGCAATTCATTTCCAATTTTTAAGGCTCTGTTAAAATACAATAATGCCCTTTGGTAGTGCCGTTCCATATTAAAAACAAGGCCAATGTTATTGTATTCATTGGCAATACCTTTTTGGTCTGATAACTGATCAAAAATAAAAAGAGCTTTAAAATAACATTTAATTGCCTGGTTGTATTTTCCCTGCTTTTCATAAATTATTCCCAATAAGTTCTGGGCTGATGCAAGCTCCTTCTGTGCGTTTGCTTTTTCAAAATCTTCAATAGAAATTTTTAAATAATAAACTGTGCTGTCGTAATGTAAAAAATCGGTCGTTAATGATGTTATTAAAAAGCGGGCTCTTGCAATGGCAAAAGTATTTTTCAACGATATCGCTTTAAGCAATGCTTTATTGGCAATATTTAAAGCCATTGCCTCCTCTTTAACCAACTGGTAATGATTTGCCAGTTCCAGCAAGGCTTCCACTTTATCATTTTCAGCCGAATTACCGTCAATAATTGCAATTAAACTGTCTGTTTCTGATATCTTATCTGCATGTATTGTTTCAACAGAAAACACCATTACAAATAATGCAATAATAATGCTGAATCTTTGAAAGTAAATCTTCTTCAAACCTTAAATAAATATATCTAATTTTGCAACTAACTTCGTTACTTTTCTCAACAAACACAAATTTATGATTAAACTTAGTGTAAACATTAACAAACTTGCCTTAATCAGGAACTCCAGAGGCGGAAATAATCCCGATATAATTCGTGCCGCAAAAGACTGCGAATGCTTTGGCGCTGATGGAATTACAGTACATCCACGGCCTGATGAAAGACATATCCGCTATGCCGATGTTTATGCGTTAAAAAAAGTATGTAAAACCGAATTAAATATTGAAGGCAACCCACTCGAACAAAAGTTTATCGACCTGGTTTTAGCTGTTAAGCCGGCGCAGGTAACCCTGGTTCCCGACTCAAATAACCAGTTAACCAGCAATCATGGCTGGGATACCCTTGAACACAAAATTTACCTTAGGGATGTTGTAGCCTTATTTACCGGTGCCGGTATCCGCACCTCCATTTTTGTTGATCCGTTGCTCGACATGGTAAGAGGCGCCAAAGAAACCGGAACCGACAGAATTGAGTTGTATACCGAAGCCTATGCCGTTAACTATAGTGTAAATAAAGAGGAAGCCCTGAAACCCTATTTGCAGGCTGCTCACGAAGCAAACTTATTGGGACTCGGAATTAATGCAGGGCATGATTTGAGTTTAGAGAATCTCGAATATTTTGCCAAAAACATTCCCTATTTAAATGAAGTTTCAATTGGCCATGCACTCATTTGTGATGCCCTTTACTTTGGATTGGAAAATACCATACAGCTTTATAAACGAAAGTTGAATACTGTTTTTTAATCCTTATATGAAAATCAATTAGTGAGGTTTCTATCCAACCAACCAAAGCAGGCAGAAATCATTTGAGGTTTCTCAACTTCTATTAAAAAAAGCATTTAAAATTACTTATAGTTTTGCATAATGTCGTAAATATTGGGAAAACTGTTTATGGCTTTAATTGAAATAATAATTAACATAATGCTGATGGCCATGGTAACAAAAGATTTGAGAAATGGAAAAATCATGATGCAATACAAAAGCATAAACACGGCCACAATAATGCTGATTGTACCTCCGCATTGAATTTTACTTAGCATCATCAACCAGCATACAAATACAACTGCGCCCGATAACATTAATACATGTCCATCCATTAACAAACGCAGCAGTTCTCTGTCATATTTGCCCTTATGTTTCAAAAGAACTGCTGCAGTATGCAATACTCCGTTTACAAAATACCATAATGCGGCAATTAAAGCCCAGTGTATTGATAAGAATGTTTTCATCAGCTAACAATTTTTATATTAAACGCTCCATTTTGGGTAGCTCCATATATACTCAACCAAAGCGGCAAATACATTTCAGGCCCTCTGGCTTTTGTAATATCACCCAGGTCCAGGATGTTTTTTCCCAGCCATCCAAATGCTTTTAAAAAATCTTTTACCTTTTCTTTTGCTTCTTCATCATTTCCGCAAATAAATGTGTTGTGGTCGCCACCATTTATCATGGCAGGATTTACCATCAATCCGCACCAAGTAGTATTGAGTGCCTTTACAACTTTTGTTTGGGGAAAGGCTTTTTGAATTTCTTCTCCGAGAGAGGTGGTATTGGCAATAGTAAGAGTGGGGGGCATCCCCTTCGAAAAATCAAGTGAATTGGCTAAATCAATGATCACTTTGCCATTCAGGTATTGTTCTCCGGCCATTTTTAATGCTTCGATTGAACCCACTCCGGCAGTGCAATTGAAAATAATTTCTCCAAAAGCAGCTGCATCCGCATAAGTACCTGAGTGTGCTATGCCATTGTGTTTGGCAACAAATGCTATTGACTTTTCATTGTCTGCTGTTCGGGAACCCATCATTACTGCATGTCCCAATTCAATTAATTTTGAACCAATCGTATCTCCAACGTTTCCGGTTCCAAATACTGCTATTTTCATATTGTTTTTATTCTTAATATCAAATCTACTTATACATTTTCTTTTTCCAAATCAAGCAACCATTTTTTTCTCCATAGCCCACCACTGTAACCGGTCAAATTCCCATTTGCTCCAATTACCCGGTGACAGGGTATAATTATCGAAATTCTGTTCGTCCCATTTGCATGTGCCACTGCCCTGATTGCTCCAGGTTTTTTCAATGCCATTGCTTGTTGCTTGTATGTATGGGTGGTACCGTATGTGATATTTTGCAAGGCTGCCCAAACAGCTTGTTGAAATTCTGTACCCGGAGTATATAATGCAACTGTAAATGATTTTCGATTTCCTTCAAAGTATTCATTTAGTTGCATTTTAAGTACTTCAAAATGTTTATTTTCACCCTGAATAATATCCGAATTTAAAAGTTTTGCCAATGATTTAAATTCCGTTTCCAGCTTTAATCTGTCGGTAAATTCTAAAAGGCAAACACCATGCTCTGTTGCACAGGCAAACATGGTTCCCAATGGCGTTTCGAGTTCGGTGATACTAATCATTTGCTTGTCTTTTTCAAAAACGAAATTAGCTTTCTTTCACAAATCAGTATGTCTACGATTCGCTTTGAAGCATTACCGTCACCATAGATAGTATTGAATTTAGTAAGTCTGTTTTTATTTAACGCCTTAATTACAGAATCCAGATCATTGTCTGAATCTTCAATGTATTTTGAAATCCCGGATATGATTCCCTCAATTCGTTCCGTTTTTGTTCTGAACAAAAGAGTCGGTATCCCTAAATAAGCCGCTTCTTCCTGGATTCCACCGGAATCTGTAATAATCAGTTGGGCTCTTTTGTAAAATTCAATCATTTCAAAAAAAGAAACGGGTTGAATAATTTTCAAATTATTTAATTGGATGCTGATATTGGGCTCAATCTTATATCCCGGATTGTCAACCCATATAAATGATTTATCAGGATTATTTTTGATATAATGAATTATGCGTTTTGTTATTAATGGTAAATTGTTTTTAATATTTTCTCTCCTGTGAACTGTGATTAAAACCAACTTGTTGTCTTCTGTTTTTATATTTTTAAATTCATTAATATTTTTAAGTTGTTTTAAATTGTCGATTACCGTATTGCCTGTCACCACTATTGAATTCGCAGCAATCCCTTCATTGATCAGTTTTTTTTCTGCATAGGCAGTTGGAGCAAAATGTATTGCAGTAATTGTAGAAATCATTTTCCTGAAATATTCCTCAGGAAATGGTTGACATAAATCATCCGTTCTTAGTCCTGCTTCAATATGAATAAAAGGAGTTTTTTCATAAAAAGCATATTGTGCAGCTGAATAAGAAGTGCAGGTGTCACCCTGACCGAGGATTGCGTCTATAGTTATTTTAAGATCTTTTAATTTTGATTTTAGCTCATTGAATTCAAGCAATAATAAACCATTTAAAAGTGATAAACTGTCATCATTCCTGTTTAATTTAAATTGATGATCAACATCAATGTGAAAATAGTCTAAATCTTGTTGTAAAAAATCTTTATGCTGATTCGTATTAATTATGTACAACCTTTCCCTCAGATTCCGCTTACAGAACTCATTGATTATTGGTGCCAGCTTAATAAGTTCCGGGCGCGTACCGAAAACAATAAGTATTTTATGCATTTTTTTCTTTTCTGTTACCAAATATTTCCATACCAATCATTTTGGCTAATCCTTCATTGTACTCCAATTTAACCCTGTTGATATTTTTTGTATTCAAAATAAAATGTAGCATTTTAATAGTTGATTCTTTCAATTCTGATTGAGCATTAGTTTCGCAAATAAATCATTTTGTCTTTCCCAGGAAAAGTATTCCCTTACAAATTTATAAGCTTCTTGCCCTATTTCTGCAGCTTTGTTTTCATTATTTAATAATGTGATAATTTCTTTTGAGAATTCGATGGGCGTATTGGCTTCAATTATCGCTTTGTTATTGGGCGCATTTATAGCGTTATTACATAAAGTGCTTACAATGCAAGGTGTTTTCATTGCCATTGCTTGTAATATTTTGTTTTGAAGACCGATGCTTATTTTCATTGGAGCCAGCATGATCTTTGAAATCGCTATCGAGGTACTTATGTCTGCAAAATCATCTATAATATTAATTTTCCCGGAGGCAAGTTTCTGTATTTGTTTCGGAGCGTTAATACCTGCAATCAGCACCTTGATATCAGGTTTGTCTTTTTCTACAAGTGGAATTATTTCATTACAGAGAAACAGAACAGCATCAATATTAGGCGGATAACCTAAATTTCCCATAAATAACAGGTCATATTTTTTTTCTTCCGCCCGGGGATAAAACGTTTCAAAGTCTACGCCGTTGGGAATAACATTTATTTCATTGGCCCTCGGACTTTTGATCAGATTTTTGTCCTGATTCGAAATGATGGAAAATTTATCCAAGAAATGAAATACCTTAGCCTCATAGTTATAAAGTTGATTTTTTTCGTAGGTATAAAGTATGCGCTTAAAAATATTGGACTCAATAACCTGCCTTTTTTCCATACCTTTTCCGAATGCGTCCATGAAATCAAGTGATTTGCTGACGCCTCCAATATCTTTTATATATTCCGTTGTCCTGATAAGATGGCAATGAATATGGTCGGGTGCAATTTCATTCGTTAGTTCTTCAATTTTTTTCTTTATTCTATTATTAAAAAAATAAGCTACTTGCAATGGAATCCCTTTAAAAGGACTTAAGAATAACTGGAATATCCTTTTGTGAATTGGCAGAACAAACATATGGATGGATTTGCAAAATGGAGATAACGCTATAAGATGTTTATCAGAAACTTTCGTTTCATTGATTGCAACCAAATGTACTTCGTTTTCTTCTGACAGATGTTTTAGCTGAAAATACACCCTTAATTTATCTCCTTTATTCAGAGGGTAAGGGAAACGTGATGTAATAAACAATATCTTAGCCAAAGTCCATTCCTTTATCTTTAAGGATGTATCTGGAAATCTGATCCGAAAAATTTTCAATTCCTACCCGGTTTAAATGTACTCCGTCTAAAAAATCTTTTTCCGTGTGATTCAGTTCCAACATCCTTAAATCATGTTCTTTTACTAATTGACATATCGCTTTATTGAAAATAGAAATTGATGCATTCATTTCAATAGAATAGGGATACATGATTCCTTTATGAAATTCAGGGATCAAAAAAATAATTACATTGTTGTTTGTCGTCAGTAATTTTGTTTTGATAATAATCTGATTCAGGGCAATTTTAAAATCCTCAACAGACGTTTTATCTTTAATGTCGTTTGTTCCAATTAAAACAGATGTAACAGACGATTTGTGTTCCTGAAGAGAATAAAAATGTTTGTCGATATATCTTGCCAGGTCAATAGCTTTAAAGCCACTTACAGAATGATTAATGACATTCCATTGTTTATTTAATCTGTCACTAAGTTTATTGCCAACCAATTCAGGATACCCCAAATAGGTTCTTGCACCAATTGTAATACTGTCGCCAAATGCAATATATGTTTCCCAATTCATATTATAATATTTCTATTTTCCGTTATTAAATCAAAATCAATAGAAATTATCGCAATCACCCTGTTTACTCTTTCCATGAAAAGTTTAGTTTAAGTCCTATATACTGACTATTGATTACAATCTGTTCAGGATAGGTTCCGGGACCATAATCGGATATACGGATCCAGGACGATGCCATTACCTCTGCGTTTGCACCGTCTTCATCCATCATTTTTATTATTATCCGTTTGTTCCACATGTTTTTATTGAGTACAAATGATGTTGTATAGGTGCTTGGCAGCATCAGGTTATTAACCGTTGCCGTTTTGTACAATTGCGTACCGGCCGAGTCTTCAATAAGCAGGTAAATGTCGGGTGATGATTGTCCCGGTTCACTGTCCCAGCTGCTTCCATTAAGTCTGTTGAATGGCCAGGAGGTTAACTGCATTTGAGTTAAAGTGGCCGATGTGAACTCAGGCAAAATATGAACCGTTTTGCTGATTGTCTTTGTTTGACGGATATAATGCATTGCCTTAAGTGTAACCTGATAGTTTCCGCTTTGGTAATAAGTATGAACGGGGTCTGCATAGTTATCCCAGGTACCATCACCAAAATCCCAATCATATGAATTCGCATTCTGAGACAGATTCGTGAACCTGATTTTTGCAGGCACATGCGCCCCATCTCCGGTAAAGGAAAAATTGGCCACAATGCCTTTAGTAATCAAAATGTAATCCTCAACGGTATCTGATCCAAGCCAATTTTTGGCAATCAGTCTTACCTTAAAGTTACCCGGACTTTTAAACTCATGTATAGGTGAGAATTCTCTTGAAAAACTTGTATCGCCAAAGTCCCAAAAACATGAATCGGCATCTTTTGAACTGTTATAAAAATGAACCCGGGCCGGAGCCTCTCCCTCCGATTCGGTGTAGTAGCTAAAAGCCGCAACAGGAGGCTGGGTTGGAGGTCTTTTCGGTGGATCGTTTTTAAGGATTTTAGTACACGAAAAAACCAGCAGCAAGAAGGCTATGCCAATATAACGAATTTTCATAAACATGATCAAATATAAGAATTAATCCATATGATGAATCAGAATTTTTAGTTCTATACATCCGCATATACTTTACCTAAGTCCAAGTCTGTATATGAAACCGAAAAGAAAATTTGTTGAATTTGTTTTAATTGTTCCATTGTTTACAACCGGACCTGCACTTACATTATAAAGCCCAAGATTATTTCTAATTTCAAAGGATACAGCAAATCTTGTCTTAACAGGAACTGAAAGTCCCAGTCCTGTCGAAATTCCTGTGTCAAATCGTTTGTTGAACTTTGTATTGTCACCTGTTGTTCTGGGAATGTTGTCCCCTTTGCTTACAAAAGTATTCTTGAGTAAATACCCAAAATAGGGTCCCCCATTTACAAAGAATTGAACCTTCTTGCCAAATGTGGCCCTAAGTAGAATTGGTATAGTCAAATAGTCAAAGTTTGTGTTTATAGTCACCTCACCAATTGAGTTGCCATACATGTTGGTTGCCTGAGCAGTAGTTATAGAACCCTTTCTTTCATAAGCAATATTTGTGTGCAGAGAAATAATCTTCTTAAAATTAAACTGAAAAAAAAATCCACCTGAAAAACTCATTGTCGTATTATGGTATTTATCTATAAAGTCATTACCCCTCAGAAAAGTTAAACCTGGGCTTCCTTCTATTCCAATGTCAAACCTATTGGTTTGTCCATAAATTGTTCCCGAATTCAAAATCAGAAGTCCGATAAAAATTAATTTAATATTGTTCATGGTTGTTATTTTTTGATTAATTTATGCTTTCTAAGTTTTTCAAAATTGCCAGATGATTATTCATACATGTTCGGTGTTACAGAAAACTTTAAAACAAATTCGCCATTCTTGTCTTTGTAATAATAAATAAAAGTTGTTTTGTTGTCACGATATATTTTCATGTCAGGGTTAAACTGCGTCTGTCAAACATAGCTGTCAATGCCAAACCGTGAAAAAACCCATCCCCAATCCGGCATGTAAAACTTGCGATAATAATTGGTAAAAGCAAATTTATACTGATCTATTTTGTTTTGATAAAAAACAGCGGTTAGAATGCAGACTCGATGAGCAGATGCCAGGCTAAAACAAAATCAAAGTTCAGGATAATACTCTATTTCAATTCCCTGATTCATTTCACGCTCCAATTTCCATTTCTTTATGGCCAATTCTACCATAGCTCTATCCTTTTCTTTTGGGTAACTGTTCCTGGAGTATACACTAAACATGGACAACAAGATTACTTTTTTTAAATTTTCTTTTTTGATTTCTTCCTCAAACAGGGTGATTATACTTTCATTGAATATTAATTCCGGTTTTGATTGAACCATATGAATTAAGGTTACTAAAGTAAAGTCGTGAACACAAGAATCCTTAGGATGGTTTTGCCGGTTGGGAAATCCGGTTTTGTTTGTGATATCCAACAGGGCATTATAATTATCTTCAATGGCCTGATTTCTCCTGATTTTTTGTGCAACACAGGAATCACTATACAATTCGAGACCCTGACAATAATTGGATTGCACGGCTTTGAGCATCCGGCAAAAATCAATTTTTTGCGCTTGAGCAGTTATGTGAAGGGAATAGAAAAGTATAAATAAAAAGAAGTATTTCATATAAGATAATTTGTTTTTTTGGGAAGCGTTATGGGTGTTATTCGAAATACCTTACTTAAGTAGTTTCGGATTAGAAGCCACAAAACTTTCTGTAAAACGAAATGTAAAGGAAAAGAAATAAATTCAAATTACCTCTTCGGCTTCAATTGATCTGCAGCAATTAGTGCTAATGTTCGAGGGTATGAGTTGTTGTGTATGAGATGCCACAGATCTGTACCCAAAAGCTGCAATAACTAAAGTAGATAATTTACCGGGAACCATAAAATCAAAATAATTTATGCCCTTTTTTAGTGGCAATAAATTTACTATTTTTGTTGTGGTTATGAAATCTACAAAATTTTCAAATGGTGTTATTTTCAACGAAGATTTTCTACAATGTGTAGGAACTTGGAATAGTCCTACTGTGATTGTGTCTGATGGCCCATACGGAATTAATGGATACAAGGGAGATTTATTGACTACGGAAGGACTGTCGGAATGGTACAAACCTTTTATAAAAATTTGGTATGAAAGGTCTCAGCCGAACACAACATTGTGGTTTTGGAATACCGAGGAAGGGTGGGCCACAGTCCACAACGAAATAGTTTCTAATGGCTGGGATTTTGTCAATTGTCATACTTGGAACAAGGGAATAGCTCATATTGCGGGCAATGTAAATTCTAAAACGATCCGTCATTTTCCAAAAGTTACGGAGGTTTGTGTACAATATGTTCGTAAAAATAGGATACTTACAAAAGAAAATCAAGAATTAAGTCTCAAGGATTGGTTGCGGTATGAATGGCGTAGATCTGGTTTACCGTTGTCTAAAGCAAACCAAGCATGTGAGGTTAAAAATGCTGCAACAAGAAAATATTTAACCCAATGCCATTTGTGGTATTTCCCGCCAGCTGAAGCATTTCAAAAATTGGTAAGCTATGCAAACGCAAATGGCATTCCAAATGGCCGACCATACTTCAGCGTAGATGGGAGGAAATCATTATCTTCCCTTGAATGGGAACAATATCGTTCCAAGTTCAATTACATACATGGCATCACCAATGTATGGAATACACCTCCGTTAAACGGAATTGAAAGATTAAAAAATGGACTTAAGACAATTCATAGTAATCAGAAACCATTAAACTTGTTAGAAATTATTATCAAAAGTACCAGTGATATTAATGACATAATATGGGAGCCATTTGGAGGTTTATGTACGGTTTCATTGGCAGCAAACAATCTAAATAGATATTTTTATGCTAGTGAAATTGATCCTGAAATTTATAAAAATGCAATTAAACGCTTTCTAAATACCGCAAAAGTCACCTCGCGGGTAAAAGTTCTCGAATTAGTTGCATAATATCTTTGTTTTTTTGACCGAGTAAATGCGACCAGTGTTTTATAGTGTGACCATTCATTTCTGTAAGTAACACCCTTTTCTTAAATTCTTCCAAGCTTGGATGCATAATCCGGTCTATCTTGGCAAAATTTGTATCTAAGCGATATGGAAATGACTTAAAAAGTCTTTTGGTGAGGTCCTGATACAACTTTTCTGAACTGTAATTTTCATAAAAATCTCCGAATTCCAAAACCATTTTTTTTGCTTCAGCAAGTTCAACCATTGAACCCTGAAATTTATAGCCATTAGTATTTGTCTGTTGCAGATTTGAGGTCCTTAAACTCGTATCTTCAGGTTCAAGTACTATATAGCTGGGGGGCTTATGATAATGAGAATCTCTAGCATTGGCCAGGCTCTTTGCGCTCCAGGTCCAAATATCGATTATTTTCGGTTTTCCATAAATAATATTTTCGGGTAGCCACGCAACAACCGCAACATTTATTTGTTCATTATCAAAGAAGCTGACACTATCTTTAAATCTTGCTGTAATTTCTGTAGCATTTGGAAACCATGTTTTTATTTCTATTCCTGGTTGATACTCAAAATTAGATTTAAAGATTGTGTCTGGGAAACCCGGATCTTGTCGCTCCCATTCCCCGAGTCCATTCCAGTCTAATTTGTTCAATTCAGCACAGACTTGATATTCAATCATATTTCCAACAAGTGGAGAAAGCTTTGAAACTGTCTTTGCTAAATGAATTGCATATTCTTGATCTGGTGGCTCGGTAATTTCTAATACATCTATAACAGTATCCTTAAATGTGGAAAGATATTCCGATGCTTTTGCCAATACTTCCTTTTGATTCATAATTAATTTTGAAATTGCCATTACGCTCCGAGGGCATGAGTTGTTTTGGATTTAATTTCGTGAAACTGATCCTCGAAACTGCATTAACGAAAATAGAATATTTATCGAAAACTACAAAAATCAAATTAAATTATGAACGCTGTCAAAATTCGTTTTTCTGGCGTTTATTATACGCGCTATTATAGTTATGCAATCAGAAGTTTTGAAGTTAAAAAATAGCTTACACATTAAATAGAATACGAGCATCGTAATAGGAAGTCCTATGAAAAAGAAACGCTTTGGAATATCTTCAGGTAGCGGAACAAGAACTAACACGATAAGAAATGTTATATTCAATATTGCAGCAAAATCCAACAATACATCAAGTTCTTTTGGCAGTCGTATTTTCAAATTTACAGTCAAATCGTCTCCAGTTAGTTCAGTAAAACCAATTATCTCTGGTCTGATTTGATTCCTTGGGCCATAGTCAAAAACCTGTAGTAATCTGAACTCATGGTGCTCTAAGTTGAATTTACCTTTGAAAAATATTTTAAGACTTTGGTCATTCAAGCTACCACCAACAGAGTGATTTTCTAATTTTTTAAAAACCTCCTTTTCGGTCAATGAAGTAATTAAGGTCTGACTCTTTTCAAATAATTTACCAATCATATTAGTTTTCAAATGAATTGTCGAATTCAACAATCATTTCTATCTTAATTTCTTTAAAATAGTAGCTTTTGATACGGTTTTTCCAGTTTTTACTTTATCCATCATGGTGCCAAGCAAGAAATCCTCAAATTGATCATCTTTCATGTCAATTACATTTCCACCAAGTTTTTGAGCCAGATCGGATAGTATCTTATTACTCTGTTTGTCCGCTTTTATTAAAATAGTACTCATGTTGTAAAAATAATAAAAATTATCAATTATTGAAAATATGAGTTTTCACCATTTGGGTTAACGTTTTGCAGGCACCAGAAGGTGGCGAAGTTACCACAAAACACCATCTGGGAAACTGCATTTCAAACATACACAAAATTGTCCAGCGAACAATGAGACCGCCACTTTCTGGTGCCTGCTGTTATGGCACGGTTGGCTGCGCAAACCAGTCGCTGGTAATTGTCCTGGGAAGCTGATTTTACGGGCGTAGGGAACTCTCGTTGATTGCATATTTGTCATGGTTTTAACAAATGCACGACAAAACAAATAGGTCATGCCGAACGTGCTTTGGACGGCGAAATTGTCACGGTAAACTAATTGTTGCCATTATAAATTTGGCTTTGAAAAATTACTTTGAAATGGTAAGCGAGTCGCGGTACAGTGAATTACAATCTAAACAAATTTGTTCCACGTTGATCTTACATTTAGAAGTGCATATGTCGAGATAACTCTAAGTAATTGCTATTGTTTTGTAAGTAGTACAGAGACTTCTTGAGGTAGCTGTAACTTTAAATTTTTAGCTGTTTTTGGAACATCAAATGTTATCCAGCCTTTTTGTTTGCGCCCTGAATTTATTTCTGAAATAAAAGAGAACTGCGGTTGTTTAGTCAAGCTTGCGTAATCATAAATATATCCTTCATCGTCATAAACATTTATGCCCATTACATCTAATCCCTGAGAATGGTCTGATATGTTGTTATATATTATTTCGACCGAAACGTACTTTCTACCTTTTTCAGGGTCTAAAAACTCTAAATGTGTATCGGGGTCATACTTTGTAACTGTAATAATATGAGAGGTGCCATATACAATTTCTTCTCCTATTTTATAAGTTGTATTAACTGACTTCAAAGGTTGTGAGGGCGTCGGCATATCCGCAGTTTTTTTATCCTCTGAAATTATGATCCCTTTCTCCATTAACTTTTTGCATAAGGGGTCGCTGGCTAAAATAGCTTTCCCCAAGAATGCTTCGTTATTATACCTTTCAATAAGATTATCAATATCACTTTGAAATATAAAAGTGTTACTAAATGTAAAGTGCTCCTTAGGAAAAACCATCTTATGAGATGGCACAAAATGAAAAGGTAGCATCAATAAAACAATACACAATAGAAATATTCCGTATTTAATATACGGTTTAAAGTTAAAATTTTCCATAATTACTTTTAATTAAAATACCAACTCCATTCAAATATAAAAAAATGATACACATTTTATGATAATTCAGCTATCACTAAGATTGTCGGAGGGCAAAAAATTGATAAAATGTTTTTACATTTACATGCTCAAAATATTACTTATGTTTACTTTACTTATTCTCCTTCTAAATATTATCGGTCTATCTACCAATTTTATAGGTGTCGTTATGATGTTTAGAGCCAGTCCGAAAATTCAGCCTCCTTCAATAATGCTTCCTAATGAAGAAGACTTGAAAGAATTATCAGAAAACCCACATAAAACAAAATTATTCAGACGTGGAATGTTCATCCTTTCCGTTGGATTCGTATTGCAATTTATTGCCCTTATGATTTCCGCTACTCAAATACCTATTGCCGAAATTATTTGTAAGTAAGGTGGATAGACAGATGTTCTCGAACTGTCCGCCAGAAACCTTAAACCAACGCCGATATACGTCGCGTAAAACTTTTGTTTTAGCTTTAACAAAATGGTTCAACGAAAAACATAAACCCACTAAGCAAATGCGTCCCGAAATTTAAAAAGCCAACTGAGCCATAACGGTTTGCGTACATAAAATGTTTTGGATGTGATGCCACAAATCTGTCCACTTAAACTGAATAACGAAAGTAGATAATTTATCATGAAAGCCAATACCAAAATATATTATGTACGCTGTTAGTGGTTGCAAGGCTAACACAGGTGCGACACGCTTAAGTGTCCGCCTGTTTACGGATTTATTTTTTTGTTGTATTCAATGCAATCTTTGTCAAAGTATGAATTGAGCTCCGAGAAGAATTTTTTGTCACCGGTTAATAATGTGTCTTTGAAAGTCATGAAATAACTATACTTTCGAGTAGCCCATAAGTCAATTTTCTCGTCTTGTGTTTTAAGTCCAAAAACCGGCTCGTCTTTTATGTTTAAATAACCTTCAACGAAACTATTTTCATATGTAGTGTCCTTAGTGTTGAGATTAACGAAGTAGTTGCACTCAAATGCGAAAGGATCGTAGGTGAATTTAAAAGTTACAGCGTCAGACTTGAACGTCACGGAATTTTTATTGTCCTCGAGGATTTTAAAACTAATATTCTCCAGAAGTCCCGAAAATTTGTCTTTGATTATTGTATTAAAGTCCATGCCCGAATGTTTTTTGTCTACCGAAATGTCTGTCCGCCTTGTTACCACTAACGGTTTCAGCATATGGGTTGTTTTGGATGTGATACCACAAAAGTGTCCGCATACACTGAATGAACGAAAGTAGAAAAATTTACGGTGAAAGCCAATACCAAAATAACTTATATGCTGTGTTAGCGCTTCGTGTTTTACACCAGCACGTCAATTTTACTATCGGCGTCAATTTGTCGGCCTCTTAAAAGCGTCTTAATTACTAAATAGTCAAGCCTCAATATTTTCGCAGCGATACGATTGTATTGTTGATTGAATTAACGCCTTTTAATTTCACATCTCAGTTTATATAAAGCACACTTTTTTAATAAAGCAAACCTGCTGAGTTTCAAATTCGAAACAATTTGAGTTATTAATTTATCGCGTTCATTTTTCCTTTCTGCAAAACTCGATGAATGGATTTTATCAAAGTCGATCTCCGTTTTCAATTTTATAGAATTTAATACTCTTGGATAATTAATTAAATATGTGTTAACTACTTCCCCAGACACCATTAGCTCAAATCTTTGGTTTTTGATGTTACCTGACTTATCCAAAAAAGGTAAAAAGTCAATCATGCCGTCAATCCATTCGATCGCCACCGCGGCTTGTAAATAGCCATTCTCCAAATAAAAGAACTCCTCGTTAACAAGCTCGATATATTTCATTATATCTTTCTGAGAAGCTTTACTATCTAAATTGTCCAATTCCTTAAAGTCGTTAATACATTTCTCCATAGTTGAGAAATGTATTTGCTTTTTTGAGAACCGATAAACTATAAATAAGCCCATTAGTGACAAGCTTGTCACCAGGTAAGAAGCAAATTCCGCAATGTCTTTATATGATTTTAGTCCCCAATCCATAATTATATGATGTATTATTCCCTCAACTGGGTTCGGTCGTCCCAATAGCTTTGTTTGGCTTTCGATTAATGAACCAATAAATTGACAGAAGTATTATTCCCAAGAGAAGCCAAAAGTTTTCAGCAAGTATTGTTGATATTAGGAAAGGCATGTTCGCTGAATCAACTTTGTCAAAATTAATGTTTGAAAATGGTATAGGGATGCCTCCGTAATAACCACATAGTTGAAATAGTATTACTGCAATCCCGACATTTCTCAATCCTTTTCTCTTCATCTTATTTAAGTTTTAATAGTTCAGAAATATAATCGTTCTGGAATTGTACCGCGGCCCGTATACTTTTAGGATATTCACTATAAGTAAATCTTACAACAATAATAGTCTCATTGATGAATAAATAATTTGAAATAATAAATAACTTCTGAAACTTATTGTTAACGTGTCCTCTAATCAACATGCCAGTTGTTAATCTATTCTCGGTCTCTAAAATTGTTTGAGTTAAAGAATAGTCTGTCGAGAGGTTTCCCAGTTCTTTTTTTACTAAGCTGTCACTAAAAACAGTCCTTGATAAGCTGTCATACTTGCTCGGAGTTATGTTTGTTTTGATAAATTTTTTGTAGCCAATAAAATTCTCGTTCGATAGCTTTAAACTGTCCAACTCCTTAAAACTATATAGTTGAATGATAGGATCGCTATTACCTCGTGGAACTAATATTTCCAATTCCATTATTCCATTTCCTGGTAGTAAATTATTTTTTGTGAACTCTGACATTTTCATATTCCTATAAATTGAGTTATGAAAATAGTCATACTGGGAAGGAAGCGGAATTTTGAAAATTGAGCCATTAAAGTGAACGGGTTTCACCTTATCGAACTTTTGGGATTGACATTTAGCAGTGGAAGCAGTGGCTAAAATTAAAATCATCAGAAAATGAACTTTCATTGACGATCTTTTAAGTAAAGCATTGGCTTTTCTACTTGGGTATTTATTCATTTTAATAAGTAAGTTTCTTTGTCCATTTGCTATTCATTGATCATGTAGCATAATTCCAAAACATGAGCGCTAACTCTCTTATATGTATGAATACACCAATCATGTCGTGGCAATACTGAAAGACATGATTGGTATCTCCATTCCATACCCAAATGTATATGTTTAATATAAGTTATCCAAATCATCAAAACGAGTTTTAATTTGTTGCAAGTCCAGCCATTTTGAATTCCATAAGCGATTCCCAAATTTCGCTATCCGATGTAGCTATTCATACCCTATTATTTACCTAACTCAACAGGCCTACAAGGTTATGGCAATCCGGTTCAAAAAATAATAATTAACCACCTTCATATCTTCTCAATGATTAATAAATTGACAAATTGTTTCAGTGTTGTGGCATAATTCAAAAATCATTTCATCTGGTTCTTCAATCAAATGACTTAGCTCTATATTTACCTCATCCGGCGCATCAATGTTGTGGCAAAATTCAAAAATTACCTCTTCCAGCCCTTCAATCAAATGGCTCAGAACAAAATTTATCTCATCCGGGGCATCAATGTTGAAGCAAAATTCAAAAATTATCTCTTCCAAACCTTCAATCAAATGGCTCAGGGCAAAATTTACCTCATCCGGGGCATCAATCATGTGGCAAAATTCAAAAATTATCTCATCCGGGGCATCCATGTTGAGGCTTATTCCAACAATTATTTCATCCGGTGCAGCAAAGTTGTGGCTTTGCACCTCGGGGAAATGTGCCGTCGCATAAAAAACACGAGCCGTAACCTGGTTACTTGTCATTTTTGGGATTTGCAATTTCATTTCTTGGTATTGCAATGCCTGTTTCTTTTCGCCCAATGCCTGTTTTTTTTCGGGGATGGGCTCATTCCTTTTAGTACAATACAGTTAAACCCAGGTACAAGCTGCATCTTTATGGTACAGTCCTTGTTTTTTTATTGGAATGCCTGCATCGCATTCCGGCACGGTAATTTTGTGTGATCTTTAAGAAGAAAGATGCCACAGCTACGCTGTTCAATTTTATTCGGCTATTCTTTTTTTGCTACTGAGATGACACTGCTGACGCAGTTTGGGAAATGTTAATTAAAGAAATTTTTTGCTATAGCAAAAATTGTTTATTCGAATTGATATCCGATTACAGTTTTCTGATTACTGTTCTCGACTCCGCTGCCAATAGCACCCCATACATTGTACATCGTACATTGTACATCGTACATCGTACATTGTACATCGTATATCGTACATCGTACATTGTACATCGTACATCGTACATTGTACATCGTACATCGTAAATCGTCCCTACCGTATTATCGTTTCCTCCCGATCGGGTCCTACCGAAATTACATTAATAGGAACACCGATTTCGCCTTGCACAAAATCCATGTAGTTTCTAAATGTTTCGGGCAACTCGCTGTATTGGCGCATCACGCTTAAATTGCCGTCCCAGCCTTTAAAAGTTTTGTATTGAGGTTCCAATATGCCATCCTGCATATTAAAAGGAATTTCTTTGCTTAACTGTCCGTTTATTTTGTAAGCATCGCAAACCAGCACTTCTTCAAATCCACTTAATACATCGCTTTTGGTGCATATTAAATCGCTCACGCCGTTTAGCATGATTGCATACCTGAGGGTTGGCAAATCGAGCCAGCCGGTGCGCCTGGGCCTGCCGGTGGTGGCACCAAATTCGTGACCCAGGGTGCGTATTTTTTCGCCGGTTGCATTGTCCTGCTCACTGGGAAAAGGTCCGTTGCCCACACGGGTTGCGTAGGCTTTAAATATACCAAAAACTTTTTCTATTTTTTGGGGTGCAATGCCCAAACCCGAACAGGCACCACCGGTTATGGTGTTTGATGAGGTTACAAAAGGATAGGAACCAAAGTCAATATCCAATAAGGTTCCCTGCGCGCCTTCGGCCAAAACCTTTTTGCCTTTTGATATTAAATCGTTTATAAAATATTCTGAATTGATAATTTTAAACTGCTTTAAAAACTCAACAGCTTCAAAAAATGCAGCTTCGTGATCGGCCAGATTGTATTCATAATTTAACGAATCGAGCAGCTTTCTGTGAATGGCAACAGTGCCCTGGTATTTTTGCATAAATCCGGCACTTAATAAATCGCCGATACGCATGCCGCTTCTGCCAATTTTATCCTGGTAAGCCGGACTGATGCCGCGTAATGTTGAACCTACTTTATGCTCCCCTTTATGTGCTTCACTGGCCGCATCTACCAAGCGGTGTGTGGGTAAAATTACATGTGCTTTTTCCGAAATATAAAGGCTCTTTTTAATATTAACTCCGGTAGCCGATGCCTTTTCAATTTCTTTCTTTAGCTGAACCGGATCAACCACTACCCCATTGCCGATAATATTGATGCAATGCTCATGAAATATACCTGACGGAATGGTGTTCAATACATATTTATTGCCACCAAATTCTAATGAATGTCCGGCATTCGGACCTCCCTGAAACCTTGCAACCACATCGTATTTTGGGGTAAGCACATCAACAATTTTACCTTTCCCTTCATCGCCCCATTGAAGGCCCAATACTACATCAACCATAATTTTATTTAAATATCTTGTTTAACTAATCTTTTGCAGGTAACACACCTGTGTTCTCCATCAACTTTAGGTTGTCCGAATAAATAAAGCGAATGATTGGTAATTTCAAATTCCATCAGATCGCCCATCGTGGTTTTAATCTGTTGAATGCGCGGGTCGCAAAACTCCAGTACATGGCTGCATACATTACATATTAAATGGTCGTGCTGCTTGAACCCATACGCACGTTCAAATCTCGATATGTTTTTGCCGAACTGGTGTTTAATAACCAGGCCGCAATCGAGTAATAAATCCAGGGTATTATAAACAGTTGCCCGGCTTACCCTGTAATTCCTGTCTTTCATGTGGTCGTACAGGGTTTCAACGTCAAAGTGTTCTTTATTGGAGTAAATTTCGTCCAATATAGCAAACCTTTCGGGGGTTTTGCGCTGCTGGTGGACTTCCAAAAACTCAATAAACTTGTCTTTAACTTCTTTTTTTAGTTGCTCTGAGTTTGCACTTGCTGTTTGCATCAATCATTAATTACGGATCAAAGTTAATCTTTTTGATTAAAAAGAGATAGTTAAGTTTTAATAGCTATGCTCATATTGTACAGGATCAACTTAAGTCTACCCTGCTTACGGTTATCAGTTCAGAAGCCTCCTTTATGGCATTCATGATATTATCGAGCTGATGGGTATCGTGCACCTCCAAAAAAATATTGCCTTCAAACATACCTTCATTGCTGGTAATGCTAATTGAACGCATATTAATCTGCAGTTGCTTTGAAATAATATCGGTGATAATATTTACAATGCCCACGCTGTCAATTCCTGATACTTTAATGGATGTTAAAAATGCTTTATTTGCGTTCAAATCAACCTTGGCCCATTTGGCTTTTATAATGCGATAGCCGTAATTACTCATGAGTGCAACGGCATTGGAACAACTGGTTCTGTGAATTTTAACGCCTTCTCCAACAGTAACAAATCCAAACACTTCATCGCCGGGTATGGGGTGGCAGCATTTTGCAAATGAATACTCCATACTGGTATCGTTATCTCCCAATAAAATAGCATCATTGGGAATGCTTACCGATGCCTTTTGTTTGTGGTTAACCTGAATTTCAGAAGGTTTGTTTCGTTCCAGATGCAAAATCCCTTCTATATCCAGTTTTGTGCGGTCAATTTTTTCGCTGGCAATCTGGTAATACAATTCCGATACCGACTTTAACTTAAAATGTTTGATTAAATCCTGTAATGATTCGGAGTTAAACGGAATTTTTGCATTTTTAAATTTCCGCTCCAGAATCTCTTTGCCCATGGCAGATGATTCGAGGCGAATTTGCTTAAAGTAATCCCGGATTTTTGATTTGGCCTTTGCCGTAATCACAAAATTTAACCAGTCTTCATTGGGCTTTTGCTTTGCACTCGAAAGAATTTCAACCTGGTCGCCATTGCTTAATTTATGGTTGATGGGCACCAGTTTGTTATTTAACTTGGCTCCGATACATTTTATTCCAATATCGGTATGTATATCAAATGCAAAATCAAGTACTGTGGCTTCAGAGGGCAATTTTTTTAATTCACCTTTCGGTGTGAACACAAAAATTTCTTCGCTGTATAAGGCAAGTTTAAAATCATCTAAAATCTCAAGTGCATTGGCATCCGGGTTTTCCAGAATTTCGCGAACCCGGCTCAGCCAGCCTTCCAGACTGTTGTCGTTACTTTGGGCGGTGTCCTTATATTTCCAATGTGCGGCAAAACCCTTTTCGGCAATTTCATCCATCCTTTTGGTTCGTATCTGAACCTCTACCCAGCGTCCCTTTGGACCCATTACCGTGGTGTGCAAACTTTCGTAACCATTGGCTTTTGGGGTGCTCACCCAATCACGCAACCTGTCGGGATTTGGGGTATAATAATCGGTAACGATCGAATACACTTTCCAGCAATCGCTCTTTTCGTTTTCATAATCGGTATCTATAATAATGCGTATGGCAAACAAATCATAAACCTCTTCAAAAGGAATGTTTTGCTTTTTCATTTTGCTTAAAATCGAATGAATGCTTTTGGGTCTTCCCTTTACGTCATACACCAAACCTTGCTTATCCATGTCCTCAATCAGGGGTTCAATGAATGAGCGGATGTATTTGTTTCGTTGGGTTTTGGTTTCGTTTAGCTTATTCTTTACATATATATAATTATCGGCTTGCAAATACTTGGTAGCAAGATCTTCCAGTTCTGTTTTTACGGCATATAAACCAAGCCTGTGGGCAAGTGGCGCATAAACATAAGCAGTTTCAGAAGCAATTTTCAACTGCGATTTCGGACTCATAGAATCGAGCGTTCGCATATTGTGCATGCGGTCGGCCAGTTTTATTAATATTACCCGCACATCGTCGCTGAGGGTAAGCAGCATTTTCTTGAAATTCTCTGCCTGAATGCTTCGGTCGGGCTGATCGAATACGCCCGAAATTTTTGTTAATCCATCAATAATTACTGAAACCCGTTCGCCAAATTTTAACTTGATTAAATCCAGGGTAATTTCTGTATCCTCAACGGTATCGTGTAACAAGGCACATATTACACTGGTAACACCCAAACCCATTTCGGCAGCACAAATTTGCGCCACCGCCAGGGGGTGAAGTATATAGGGTTCACCACTTTTGCGGCGCATATTTTTGTGTGCCTCCAGCGAAAGTTCAAAGGCTTCCCTTATTTTTTTACGTTCTTCTTTTGTTAAGTTCCTCCTGATGCTCCGCAACAAATTGCGGTATTCCTTTACGATTTCCTTATTCTCTTTTTCTGTATCTATTATGTGAACCACCATGTTTATTTCGCTGCTAAAATATCAACGGCTCAATTTAAGTTTTTTTTATATTTTTAAAATTTTCTTTTTATCACCTATATATGCATATATTTGCATCCCTTTTAAAAAAGGCGCATGTGGCGTAATTGGTAGCCGTGCCAGACTTAGGATCTGGTGCCGTAAGGCGTGGGGGTTCGAGTCCCTCCATGCGCACAACAAAAGAAAGAGTAACAGAAAGAGAAAGAGAATTACACTCTTTCTCTTTCTGTTACTCTTTCTATAGTATTTAAAAAGCCTGAGAGGTTTTCCGGGTAAATCACAAAATCAAGATCAACTTTAGGTCTTACTATTGTGCAGCCAGTATTGAAAGAACAAAAGAGATGAATGTAACATTTGAAAAAAAAGATGCTTTAAACGGAGTTATTTCCGTTCACATCAACACCGAAGATTATCTTCCTACTTATGAGAAGAAATTAAAAGATTACAGCAAAAAAGCCAATATCCCCGGTTTCAGGGCCGGACACGCTCCCAAAAGCATGATTGAAAAAATGGTGGGTAACAGCCTGTTGCTTGAAGAAATAAATGGTTTGGCAAGTAAAGGATTATTTGATTATATTGATGAAAACAAACTTAATATTTTGGGTCAGCCCGTATTAACCGAAGATACCAAAATAGATGAATTAAGCAGAACCGCATCGTATACCTTTAGCTTTGATTTGGGTCTTGCACCCGAAATTGATTTAAACATCAGCGCCGCCGATACCTATTCGAAATACAGCGTTACCATTACCGATAAAATGCTCGATGAAGAAATGGACCGTATGGTAAAGCGTATGGGACAGTTAACAGATGCAGATGCCGTTGCCGAAAACGACATGATTTATGTGGGTTTAACCGAATTAACTGATGAAGGCAGTGTATTAGAGGGAGGTGTAAATGCTGATTCCGTTCCAATTGCCATTAATACCATCAAGGACGAAGCGTTAAAAAATCAATTTATCTCACTGGAAAAAGGAGCTGAATTAACGGTAAATATTTTTACCCTGTTTAATAATGATGAAGCAGAAATGAGTCATGCTTTAAGCGTACAAAAACCGGGCGTCATTGATTTAAGCCCGAATTTCAAGCTAATCATAAAAGAAATTAAACGTACCACAAATTCGGAGTTGAACCAGGAATTCTTTGATAAGATTTACGGCAAAGATGTGGTTACAACCGAAACCGAATTTCGTGCAAAAATTGCCGATGAACTTAAGGCTTATTTCGATCAGCAGGCACAGCATTTACTGGAGCATGAATTGTTTGACAGCCTGGTTGCCAAACATGATATTCATTTGCCGGATGCATTTTTGAAACGCTGGTTGATAGACAGGCATAAGGATAAGTTTAATACTGAAAACGTGGACCTGGCTTATATCCCCGAAGCCAAATATCTTAAAAACCATATTCTCGAAGAAAAAATCCTGGTGAGCAATGGGATTAAAATTGATGAGGATGAGATTTTAGCCGCTGCCATAGCCCACACCAAAAATATGTTTGGTGCCTACGGAAACCAGGGCATCAGCGATGAATTGTTATTGAGCATTGTTGAACCCCAGCTGAAAAAAGAAGATTTTAGAAGCCGGATGATTAATGTGGCCGCACGATCAAAGGTTAACGAATACCTGATGCAAACCATTACCATTGTTCCCAACGAAGTAAGTGCAGAAGAATTCTTTGCCATCATGGAAACCCATAACCACAAACACCACGACCACGAACATGCCCACGAAGAACATGATCACGAGCATGAAGAAATAGCAACGGCATAAAAAAAATCCCCCCTCGGTAGGGACAGGTCGCGACCTGTCCCTACCGAGGGGGGATTTTTTTTATTTACGCCAAAATCCAGCCAAATTTATATTCGGTAGTTGGCACTTTCATTCTTTCTGCAATACGTGCCAATCTATCGGGCAGGGCCATTAGGTAATCTCTTGCTTTTTCTCCATTTTCCAAAAGTCCGCGTACATTATCAATCTTCCATTCATCCAGCAGTGTGCGTAAAATTTCAACATAATCAAACGAAGTATAAACGCCCAAACGGGTTGCCGCATCGCTAAAATTTGAAAAGCTATTGAGCTTTCCGCCCAGCTCGCGTAAACATTGCGAAGGCATGGCAATTTTTTTACGCATCATATCTTCAAAGGCAAGCATCATTTCGTTGGGATCAACCTCCATAATGCGGGATACAAAGTTTTTATATGCCTTGGCATGACGCGCTTCATCGGCAGCCACCAAGCCGCATAGTTTTGAAAGTATTGCATTTCCATCCTGTTTGGCCAATGTGGCTACCCTACGGTGCGAAACATTGGTGGCCATTTCCTGAAAACTGGTATATACAAAATTCCGGTATGGGTCGTTGGCAGCTCCATTATCAAAACCATCGGCAATTAAATATTGGGTTGACGCTTCAAATTCGCGCATATTGATGCGTCCGCACAAAAACAAATAACGGTTTAACACATCTCCATGGCGGTTTTCTTCGGCAGCCCAGCTGCGCATCCATTTCATCCAGCCATTGTTCCCCACCTGATCAACACCAACCAAACCCGAAAGCCAGCTTTCGTAAGTAGGCAAAGCTTCTTCGGTAATGGTATCTGCCACTAAAACTGCCAGTAAATCGTATGAATGGTTTTGAGCCTGCTCCTGTATATCTTTTAAATCTGCAATAAATGTGCTGTCGGAAGTTAAGGGCAGCAATTCCGATGCCTGCCAGTTGGTTTCAATCGGTTTTAAATAATCGGAAGCGATTTGCTCAACAGATTGCCCGATCAGGTTCATTACTTCTATACGTGACTGTTTGTGTGTTGTATTCATTGAAAAAATTTAAACAAAAATAAGTTTATTATTTTATATATCTATTTTTATTAGAAATTGCACTTTCCTTTTTTGCTTTATAAGGCCCGCAATATGTTAATCAGCGATTTTATTAATATTCATACACACTTTAAACCCTTGGCATTAAATGAGTTTGTAATAAGAAATGCCTATTTGTTTCCTCAAAAACCAACAAATACCCAATGCGGCTTTAGTTATGGAATTCACCCCTGGTTTGTTTCAAAATATTCCTGGGATCAAACCGAAAAAACTATTTTGCAAATATTGGCTGAACCCGGCTTGCAGGCTGTTGGAGAAATAGGCCTGGATAAATTAAAACCCCTTTGGGATAAACAGATATACTTTTTTGAAAAGCAAACCTTACTTGCCCAAAAATTTAATAAACCCGTTATCGTTCATTGCGTAAAATCTTTTTATGAGCTCATTCCGGTTATTAAAAAAATAAATACTCCGTTTATTTTGCATGGATATGAAGGCAATCTGCTTCAAACCCAGGCACTGGCAAAAATGGAGCATGTTTATTTTTCTTTTGGACCCGGGCAATTTCGAAACCCGGCTAAGGTAAAAGCCACATTAGATTTTTTAAGTCCGCACAGAATATTTCTGGAAACAGATACCCACCGGATGCCGGTTGAACGTGTATACAGGGAAGCTTTGAAAATTGTTAAAATAAAGGAAGCAGCATTCAGGCAACAAATTCAGCAGAATTACCAGCAGGTTTTTGGCATTAGTTCCAGTTATAATCAATAGGTGAATTGGCCAGGTATGCAAAATCCTGACCTAAATTTTTCACAACACTTCTCCACATTTCTTCCAAATCGTCGGTAAACACGATGGCGGGATTTGAAGGAGTGGCCCACCAGGCTTTTAGGGCAATTTCAGCATTTAATTGTCCCTCACCCCAGCCGCTGTATCCAATAAAAAATTTAAAATCTCCAGGCTTCACTTTCCCTGCCAGCAACAAGGCATTTATTGATTCAATGTCTCCTCCCCAGTATATTCCCTCTGTTATAGGAAGCGAATCCTCAATAAGTTCACCTGCAGTATGTATAAAATGCAGGGTGTTTTGTTCTACCGGACCGCCATAAAATACAGGGAATGGAATATTGAGCAAGCCCGGAATCACTTCTTCAGTTGTTAGATTCAACAAGCGGTTCAGGATAAAACCCACGCTTCCCTGCTCCTCATGTTCGCACAGCAATACAACAGATCTCCTGAAATTGGGATCCGCCAAAAAAGGTTCACTTACCAGTAATTCTCCTCTTTTCGGGATAAATTGAAAACGAGTTTCCTTTATTTCCATCCATGCAAATATAAGTTGAAAGCTTTAATTTTTTAAATACAGTGAAAGGGGTCATCATTGGGTTATCTTACAAAGCACTTTGAGAAAAAGCTTTGAAAATTAACTTTTTCTTAATACTTTGCACTTTATACCACCAGCTTACAGCTAAAATATAATGATTAATATTATTTTATTGGTAATTACTTCATTTCTAATTGTTGTTTTTGCCATACCGTCGATTATTACCGTTGCAAAGCTGAAAGGGCTTTACGACAAACCTGAAGAAAGAAAAATTCATACAGTTAAAATTCCGCGTCTGGGCGGTCTTGCCATTTTTGTTTCCTTTGTTTTATCGGTTTTGGTTTGGACCGACTTTTCGAATATGTACGGTTTGCAGTATATTGAAGCTGCATTAATCCTGTTATTTTTCAGTGGATTAAAGGATGATATCATCATGCTTTCTCCGATGAAAAAACTTCTGATACAACTGGTAGCTGCAGGAATGGTAACGGTATATACAAAAATCAGAATTTCAGATTTACACGGTGTTTTCGGAATCAATGAAATTCCACTTTGGGCTTCGATACTGCTAACTGTTTTTACCATTATAGTGATCACCAACTCATTTAATCTGATTGATGGCGTTGATGGATTGGCAGGAACCTTAGGTTTGATTATCAGTTTAACATTTGCTTTCTGTTTTTATTTAAACAATGATATTGGCTGGAGCATGATGGCTTTTTCACTGTCGGGGGCTTTACTGGGTTTTCTGTTTTTTAATTTTCACCCGGCTAAAATTTTTATGGGTGATGCCGGTTCACTCACGGTTGGGTTCCTTCTGGCTATTTTTGCCATATTTTTTATCGAATCCAATTCTCCTGCATCCAACTCAATTCTTAATTTGCGGTCGGCTCCGGGTATTGCTATTGGAATTCTGGTTGTTCCCTTATATGATACCCTGCGCGTTTTTATTTTGCGCGCAACCAAAAAACGCTCACCCTTTAAAGCGGATAAAAACCATCTGCATCACTGGCTTATAAAAACCGGTTTGGGACATAAACAGGTTAGCTTAACCCTGGGCGGTGTGAATGTGCTTTTTATTATCATTGCTTTTGCGGTTAAAGATTACCCAGCTTATATTGTTTTAGGTATTATTTGCTCTTTGGCTCTGGTAGTTGGACAATTGCCCGTTTACTTTTACCGTCACAAAATTTCTGACCTCGAAGCAGATGACAGCATGCAGGAAGAGATTGAAGAGAGTCTTCGCGGGAAATCGTTCAGGAATTAATATTTTCTATAAAAAAATTTCGCATGGCTTTAAATGCAATGGCCCTATGGCTGATTGCATTTTTTTCTTCCAGCGTCATTTCTGCAAGTGTCTTTGAAAATCCCGCAGGAATAAAAATCGGATCATAACCAAATCCTTCCTTTCCGCTCATTTCCTGAGTAATTTTCCCAGGTAATATGCCTTCAAAATAATGAACTTTTCCTTTTAAAATCAGGCAAATAATCGTTTTAAAATACGCCTTTCTGTTTTCTTTGCCTTTTAATTTTTCCAGTAATTTAATTAAATTATCTGCCGAACTTTTTTGTTCTCCGGCATACCGGGCACTATGTACACCAGGTTGTCCGTTTAATGCATCAACCATTAATCCGGTATCGTCGGCAAAACAATTCATTCCGGTATGTTTGTATATGGTTTGCGCCTTAATCAGCGCATTTTTTTCCAGGGTTGAACCCGTTTCCATAATCTCTTCAAAAAAACCGATATCCTCAAGCGAATATACCTGTATCAATCCATGCAATAATGAAGCAATTTCCCTGGTTTTATTTTTATTGTGCGAAGCGAAAATTACTTTCATTCCTTAATTTTTTAGTTAAAAAACATTTTCTGAAGTGCTTTCCATAATTTTCCTTTCATGGCATTATCACTTAAATAGGTGTTCAAAGCATTTGCTTTTAAGAAATCCACACTCTTAATCATGCCTTGCTGATGCACTTCAAGCTTGATATTTTCTTTTTTTAGCCAGTTTTCACAACCCCATACTATTATTTGAAATGGTTTAAAATAGTCTATTAAATCTTGTAAACTAGTTGTTTTATAGCTATTTAAGTTCAACAACCATACATCATCAAATTTTTTTCTTAAACCTTTATCAATAATTGATTTAAGCAGTTCTAGCTCGGCATTCTCCAAGTAATCAATATCTTGTGTGTCAACCAGCAATAATAGTTTGTGATAACCTGATCCAAGTCTGTTGTATTGTATCGAAAAATCTTTTTCTTTGACCACGTAAAGTTCATCAAAAAGCGGTGCTAAAAAATTATCTGCAATTTGTAATTCATTATTCATACGATGGCAAGTTCTATAAAAATTAACAAAAATCCTCAATCACAAATACATTTATGTGATTTTGAAAACATTGAATTTGGAAAAATATTTTCTGATCATATGTTCAGGGTTGATTATAAGGATGGTAAATGGCAGGAGCCTTCAATTGAACCTTATGGAAATATTTCCATTGCCCCTTCGCTTTCTGCACTTCATTATGGTCAGTCTATTTTTGAGGGAATGAAAGCCTTTAAGAACCCGGAAGGCAAGCCGCAATTATTCAGGCCTTTGGATAATTTTAACCGGTTTAACCATTCGGCCTATAGAATGGGAATGCCCGCAATTACAGAAGAATTATTTATTGATGGATTAAGTCAACTGGTTGTTTTGGACCAGAATTGGATTCCGACAAAAGAAGGATCCGCCCTGTATTTACGTCCGTTTATGTTTGCTACCGATGATTTTGTTGGTGTTCGTGCCAGCAATAATTATTCGTTTATTATTTTTTGTTGTCCGGTTAATAGTTATTATCCAAAACCTATAAAGGTTAAAGTAGAACAAAAATTTGTTCGTGCTGCCAACGGAATGGCAGGCAATGCAAAAGCAGCCGGCAATTATGGCATCAGCATGTTGCCTTCTATGGAAGCAAAAAAAGAAGGTTATGATCAGATTATATGGACAGACGGTGCTACCCATGAATATGCCGAAGAATCGGGTACTACGAACCTGTTCTTTGTACTGGAAGATAAAATTGTATTAACGCCAAAACTGGATGGAAATATATTACCCGGTATTACCCGCGATAGTTGTATTCAGTTGTTAAAAGCACAGGGTTATGAGGTGCAGGAAAGAGATATTTCCATTATCGAAATGATTGAAGCTGCCAAACAAAATAAATTAAGCGATGTATTTGGAACCGGTACTGCGGCCATCATCGCAAAAATTGCAGCTATTGGATATAAAGGTACCGATTATGTATTGCCTGATCCTGAAAAAAGAGTGGTGTCTAATTGGTTATTTAAAACTATTTATGGCATACAAACCGGAAAAGAAGCTGATGTAAATAATTGGGTTATGAAATTACAATAGTATAATTGTTTGTTCTGCTGTTAGGCACGTTTGGCCCGTTCCCAGTTTGCACTTTGTTTTCCGCGTAAGAATCGGATCAACCCTAAATACATACACAGGTTCATAATAAAGAAATAATAGGGCACAAAAAGCGCCTTTACTTTTACCTGTTTATTGGCAAGGTACCAACCCAATAAAGCCATTGAATAAAATATAACCTGTGCAATTAACAGGTAATTATAAATGCCTCCATGCGTAAAGATTAATGCTGTATTTACAATTAACAAAACCAGCAACGACAAGGGAGCAAGTGTCCAGCGCAAAACCCGGTGCGAGATAAACAAAAACGCCACCCTGAAATTGGTGAGCAGGTTAAAAGAATTTGGCAAACGGCTCATACTTTGAAATGCACCTGCTGCAATTCTCACTTTCCTTTTTAATTCTTCTCCAACATTGGCGCTTGCCGTTTCATCAGCAAAAGCATTTTTTTCGTAAATAACCCGGTAACCCTCATTGGCAATCTGCATGCTTTGCATCAAATCATCAAGCAAACTATCTTTAGGTAACTCCTTATACAATCCGGTTCGGTAACTCATTAATTCTCCTGCTGCACCCACAATGGTAAAAAAATCAGAATCCAGTTGTTTTAAAAAACTTTCATACTTCCAGTAAATGCCTTCTCCGGCTCCGCTGGCATTTTCTTTATCACTGTTGATGATTCTTTTTTCGCCCGTTACAGCACCCACCTTGGGATCGGCATAATGCTTTACCATTTCCCTGATTGCCTCCGGATTTAAAGTGGTATTGGCATCACAAAAAAATACAATGGGGGTTTTCACAAAATGCATGGCCCGGTTCATTGCCGCCGCTTTTCCATTACGGGCATCCTCATGCAGAGCAAGAATTTCAGGATATTTTTTCACACGTTCATGGGTATCATCATTTGAACCATCACTGATAAAAATAAATTTCAGCTTGTTTTTGGGATAATCCAAAGCCAGGCTATTTTTTATTTTTTCTTCAATATAATCGGCTTCATTAAAGCAGGGTACTACCAGGGTAACTTCGGGTTCGAAGTTTGGATCAAAAGTTTGTTTTGCAAAAAATAATTTTTTTATTTTTACCAGAAAATAAAGTAACAGGCCATATCCAATATAGCTGTAAATTACTATTGAAATGCCGATCCAAAAAATTATTTCAAGGTAACTCATGGGTTATTTACCAACTTTGGTCCAGGAAGTATAAAATCCACAGGTGAAATGCCGGGGTAAAAAATCCACTATCCAGCAATCAAAACGCTGCAATAATTTTATTCTGCGCGTTAATAATGAAAACGGAAAAATCCGTTCCAGAAAATCTGCATTTTCGAAATCGAGTTTTTTAAATCCAACTCCGCTCAACAGGCGGGTAAAAGCCCCTACACTAAAAAACTGAACATGGGTTAAATCTTCGTTAGAGCTTTGAAGGGTTTTTGCATCATAACCCAACATTTTTTTAAAAATAATAATGGGCTTGTCCCAGCCTTTTCTTTTCAGCCATTGCATGGGTCTTGTAATCAAAACTTCACGCGGGCCATAACCGTTGGGAACCGTAGCGGCAAAAACGCCTCCCGGTTTTAAAATACGATAAATACTTTCCAGCAATTCATACGGTTTGTTTAAATGTTCCAAAACCTCACTGCAAACAACTGCATCAAAAGCATCAATCATCGAAAATGAATTGGCATCCAGCACCTCAAACCTTACATTACTGAATGTATTTCTGGCAGAAGCGGTATTAATACTGGTTTGGTCAATATCCACACCCGTAACTGCATAACCGATTGAACCCAAAGCCAGACTAATATTTCCGTTTCCACATCCAATATCAAGCACTTTTGCATCAGGATTATTTAATGCTTTGATTGCATTTACAATAAAATCAAGCCGTTTTAAATCTTCAATATCGCTGTAAGTAGTGTATTTAACGTATTCTTTAGTCATTTTAAGTGATTTGATGTTGATTCGAATTTTAAAATTAAGGCTAAAATAATAATTCCTGTTAACTTTTTGCGGAATTAACTACTTGTCTGTATAAATCAATTGTTTGCATTGCGTTTTTATCCCACGAAAATATTTCGGCTCTGATTTTACCTTTTGCAACCAATGAATTTTGCAAACCGGTATCATGGTATAATCTTACAATGGCATCTGCAATTTCACCTGCATTAAACGGATTCACAAAAAGAGCAGCATCACCTGCAATCTCGGGCATGCAGGAAGTGTTGGAAGTAATAATCGGAACTTCACATCTCATGGCTTCTATCATGGGTATTCCAAAACTTTCGCGGAGCGAAGGATATAAAAACATACTCGCCTGACTATAAATAGCAGGTAAATCTTTATTAGAAACATAACCAGTGAAAACAATTTCATTCAAAATTGAGGGATCCCCAATTTGTCCTGCAATATGGGTCAGGAACTCCCTGTCAATATCAAGCATTAATAACTTGCAGGGCAGAATTCCCTTAGCCTTTAAAATGCTCAATGCTTTAATCACACCGCTTACATTTTTTTTGGGATCGGTATTTCCCAGATAAAAAATATATTTATCGGGCAATTGAAATTTCTCTTTAGCCTGAACCAATAAATTTTTGTCGGTGATTTTGCAAAAATGATTTCCGACTCCGTTATATATGGTATGAACATTGCTTTCGGGCATTTTAAAATGAGCCAATATTTTCTGTCTCTCGAATTCAGAAACCGTTATAATGGCTTTTGCTTTTCCAACAATTGCAGGTACATTCCAGCGCCGGTATAAATTCCCGAATTTTTGATAAGTAGTTCCCTCTTTAAAATTCAACTTTTCAAGATAGATAATATCATGAAGGGTTAATACCAGAGGCATGCTCATAAATAATGGTGCTGTATTACTGGTACAATGCAATAAATCAATCCCTTCTTTTTTTGCCGCTGCAGGTAATAAAATTTGTTCCCATACCGGGTAAGAGGCCGGTTTTACATTTACAATTTTTACATTTTTGCTTTCCTGTAAACAGGCCGAATCTTCATCCGGTTTTACAAAAACTACAAATTCATCATCACTTTCAATTTGCTGTAAATGTCTGATCAGTTCGAGCGCAACCATATCCATACCGTGCTTTTTCTTTCTAAAAATACGTTGTGCCTCTATACCTATTTTCATTTGTTAATATAAAATTATAACCCGCAGCTGATTCCGTGTTATTTTTCTTTGGGAGTGTTTGAATGTTCTGTATGTATAAATGATTTGTTGGCACCCTTGCTTTTGGCCATTGCCACAACCATTAAAACAAACGCCTGAGGCACACGCATGGCAGCTTTAAGTGTGTTTATATTAAAGTAACTTGAAGGAATCGCAATTAAGTAACTGAGCGTACAAAGCAGGAATAAACAAAAGAATACAAATCCAAAAAATGAAAAGGGTACAAAAACCAGAAATGCAGCAAAAAAAGACAGACCTAACAATAATACTCTTGGCAATAGAATGCGTTGAACCGCTTTGTCGAAAAAATCAATATTTCCTTTAAGAATTAAGTTGGCTATGCCTTCTATCAATATCGAATTGAAATCAAAAAACTGAGAGGCAACCCATCTCCTGCGCTGCCTTGCAAAAACCTGTGCATCCTGTACTTTTTCATCATATACCAGCGCATCATTTTCATATATTACCTTAACCTGATTTCTAACGAGAAAAAATTCCAGTTCTTTATCTTCAACCGGTGAATGAATGCCTTCCATGGCTTTCTTAAATTCGTTAAATTTCATTGCCTGCCCCGAACCCGACAATGCTGATGTAACTCCAAGCACAATATGCCCTTTTCTAAATATGTGATTGTTTATTTCCTCGCTGATTCCGTCTAAAATTGCAAAGGGTGTATTTAAATTTTTAGCTGTTCGATGCGCCTGTAATATTACTTCATCGTTTTGCAAACGTGCATTTATTTTCTTTAGAAAATCCGGCTCCATTACATTGTCAACATCCAGTACCAAACAATAATCGTATATATCTTCGGGAAGAAGTCCTAAAGCTGTGTTGAGCGAGTTTGCCTTTGTACTTACTTCAAACTGTACCGGAATCAGCTTTACAGGCATTATCAGCAATTCAGCCATTGTTAATTGCTGCAGCGAATCCGCAATAATAATTACATCAAATTTTTCAACCGGGTAATTTTGGTTCAGACAATGTTCAACGGTATTTAAGATTACTTCATCGTGTTTGTATGCGGGTATAAGTATTGCAAATCTGTTGTGCTTTAAAATCTCAATTTTACTGAAATCTGTTTTTTTATAAAATATCCCGGCAATGCTAAACACAGCAACATAGCAAACATTAAATGCCAGGTAAAACAGCAGGATTAGTTCAAGTATATAATAAAGGTTCGATAACATAATTTCGTATTGCAAGGCTATTAAAAAAAATTGACTTTTTATAAATTATTCATTTTTGATTAAAAGCCGCCGTTTAAATAATATTTTAAGCAGTTTATTTTATAATCAAACCCGAATTATGATATACGTTAAAATGATACAAATTCCACAATGCGCCTCGGATAAAAGCCGCCAGCAATTTATATTCTTTTTTCCTCACGTATTTGAGAACACCTTTAGGAAATGCAACAAGATAAAAAAATAACAAAGCAGCAATTTTCTGAAATCCTACAGCATTTCTGCGGGTAAAAATCAGGCGGTTGCGCGTTAAATAATAAGTTTTCATAGGATTCTCTTTTCCCACCGACATAGATTCTTTATGGTAAACTTTGGATAATCCGCAATACCAAATTTCAAATCCTGCAGCTTTTACACGTTCACAAAAATCCGTTTCTTCATAATACAGAAAATAAAGATCAGCCATCAATCCAATTTTTTCAACTACCTTTCTGCTGATCAACATGGCAGCACCATGGGCCAATTGGGTACGGTAAACCGCATCGAAAGCCGGCCTGTCCGTTTCGAGGTGTCCGATTGCAAAACCTCTGCCTGTATAAAGATTTATGCCCTTGCTGCCCGCAAACTGAACCAATTCGGGCTTTGAATAATACACCAGTTTAGATGATGCAATACCGATTAAGGGATTTGATTCCATTAATGCAACAATGGGTTCAAGAAAACCTGGGTCTAATTCGGTATCGTTATTTAGTAAAAAAAAATATTTTCCATTGGCTTTTCGTATAGCCAGATTATTACCACCAGCAAAACCTAAATTCTCGCTACTCTCCAGTAAATGAATGTATGGAAATTGTTGCTTTAAGGGAGCAACCGATTCTGATGATGCATTGTCGACCACAAAAATTTCTATATTGGAATAGGTAATTTTTTGAAGAGATTTCAAAAATGCCTCTGTATGGATCAATCCATTATAGTTTACGGTGATGATACTAACTAAAGGTATGTCTGCCATTTTATGTCTTTAATTCAGGTATGGCTTCATCGTATTTTTCTGCCGTACACAACATGGTCATAGATATATACATAATGGCTCCCAGGGGCGCCTGACCAAACACAGGATTACCGAAACTGGCAGCAACAATTCCCAGAAACCCCCCATAAAGGGCAATCATTTTTTGTTTGGTATCCGGGTTCTTTAATAACCTTAACTTAACTACCCCAAACACGATAACAAACGCAAGAGAAAATGCGTAAAATATTAGCCCCACTACCCCATTTTCAACCCATATTTTAACAAACCAACTGTCGGTTGGCAGATTGGTAAGTGTACTTCCCGGATAAAATCGAAGCGCCCATACGTCGGTAGTTCCAATCCCGGCTCCAAAGGGCCGGTCGGCCAGGTAAGCACTTATTTTATCCTGATTGGTTAAGCGTACCAGTAACGATGCTTCTTTAGGATCGAGGGCGCTCCGAATCCGGTATATCTGATAATTGGCGTTTCCAATAAATGTAAATTTTAGGAATATAAAAATTACAATGGTTATTGCAAGTCCGGGTATCAAAATCCGGTAACTTCTGATTAATAACAAATATGTTAAACCCCCGAATAAAATAACAAATATCGGACCCCTGCTACCCGATACACCCATGCCCATTAAACAAATGAAACTGATAACAAAGTAGGCCATTTTTCTATTGAAACTATAGGGTCCCAAACCTAAAATTCCGGCAAGAAAAGCAATATATGCCATGGTTACCCCGAACTGCCCAGCATCCGAAAAAAATGAAAATGCACGCAATTGCCCGAACAATACATGGGTAATTTTACCTCCCGATTCCAACCAGCCGTCTTCAAAGGGGTCAGTACCTATATTTACCTGTTTCCATCCCCAGGCCGAACTCACCAAACCCCATATTAAAACGGTTTTAATGAACCCGTTGAGATGTTCTTTTTTATCAAGCAATAATAACGTTAAAGGAATTGTTTGAACTGCATAAAGAGATACTCCACGTACTGCATAAAACCAGGCTTGCATGTTTGTTGCCTCAGGATTGAAGAGTTCGGATAAAGTATATAAAAACCATATTAGTGTGGTATAAAATACGCCTGTGTTTAGTTTTTTAACATTCTCCTTATTAAGCCTGAAAATCATTGATAAAGTTGTTAAAAACAATACCCCGTCTATTGACAATCCTAAAGGAATACCTATTATGTAACGGTTCAAACCAATAAAGAAAAATGAGTAATGGAGATAAAACAACAGTCCGTAATAAGGATTGGAAATAATAAGTCCGATAATACCCACAAGCACCGGTAAAAAGGCAACAAGACTTCCCAGACCTATATCACCTGCGGCTAACACCACAGCCATAATTACGCCTGTCATTACAATTAAGCCGCCAATTACAAAATTGTCGGTTCGGTTACTTAAGGTTGCTGCACCCGGTCTCAATTTATTTTCTATTAATAATCAACTGAATTTTATTTACAAATTCTATCCATCCAAATTTTATCACGTTTCTGAAACTCACCCCTATTGCTTTTTTCAACTGGTGGTAACCAAATAACATGCCTGCAATAAATGTTAGGGTAGACACAAATGCAACGGATTCGAGGTTTCCAAATATTAAAATTCCCAGATAATCTCCAATAATATTTACAGTTAACTGGATCATTACTTTGTAAAAATTTAAATTGGGCTTATTAATTGTATCCAGCATTACACCGGCAAATTTATCCAACGGAAGTATGGCCATATAACTGGCAAATACTCTTAATATAATGGCCGATTCTGCGTAATTCTTTCCTCCGATCAGCAATACAATATAATCTGCAAAAACAAAACTTACTATAGAAATGGGCAGTAAAAGAAAAAATACAAGTCCTGCTTTTCGCTCAAATTCAGATCTTAGCGTATCATAGGCTTTATCGGCATAAAGTTTTGCGAACTTTGGAAGTTCTGTTACAGCAAAACTCCTTAAGGGCATTTCTACAATTTCTATAATCCGGCCGGGCACATTATAAAGTGCAACTCCTGCTCCACCCAAAAAACTGCTGCCGATAATAAAAGTATCCGAATTTCTCAACAGGTTTGAACCAATTAATGTTCCCATGCTGAATTTACCAAAGTGAAATATCTTAAGCATATAATCACGGGTGTATTTAAAAATATGCTGTAGGCCGCTCCAACCCATAAATACCGCCATAATACTCACTGCGATGTGTGATAAGGCATAACCGATAAATACCTTATGAATATTCGGATCATAACGTATGACAAACCAGATATAAGCAATAAATACAAGTTGATTGAGTATCCGAATCATACTCATGGATACAATATTCAGTTTTGCATTGAGATACCAGGTTGCGTAATTATGGGGGGTGGTTAAAATAGCCATTACGATGAACCACTTAAAAAAAAACAGGTATTGCGGAAACAGATTAATCGCTCCAAAAATGAAATAAAGAACAATTATCAATACAATAAAAATTGCTGTTAGCAATAATGTAATGAATACTGAAGACCCGATAACCAAAGCTTCCTCCTCCGGGTCGTGTGCCTGGGCCAGATTTTTAACCAGAGCATTCATTACCATACCAATCCGCAGGGTTTCAAAAATCCCATAAATAGCCAGAAAAACAAGCCAGGGACCAAATATATCCTTGGGCAGAAACCTTGCCAGTAAAGCTAAAGTAACAAACCCGAGTAATGCACCGAATCCATTCCCAATAAGTGATGAAAAACTTTTACTTTTAAAAATCTGTATTAAAGCTGACATGGTCCTAAAATCTATGAGGCAACTTCTTCTTCCTCTTGTTTTAGAGCCGGACGGGATTGTATTTTCTTGGGTTTAGGCATGGCACCAACCATATTCTCCAGGTTTTCGGGTTCAACAAAATTCAACCAAACCATTATCTTGTTCTCATCGGTTGATGCCTTTCTAAACAGTTTTAATATATTCTCATCCGAATCCGTCCAGCTTCTGCGCGCATCCAGCACCAATAACGACAGTCGTGAATTTTTAATTAACTGGTTAGGCAATGCATTTATGCTGATGGCAGGAATTTCAACAATGATAAAATTATAGGCATTTCTGTTTACCCTCGAAAATTCCGGCAAAATATTTTCTTCGGTTTTTGCATTAAAAAACTTGCTTGTAATATCATAACGAAGCGTCCTGAATTTACGGTCATCTGTTTCAGCATCCTCAATATTATCATCATTTGAAATCAGCAATACGGAGTAATCAAGGCTATACAACTTTTCAGCCAAACGCTGTGCTGCATATGTTTTACCTTCCATTTCCCTTGAACTGATAACTGTTATCAAATAATTGGCACCTGCCTGGGGATTGTTTTCAAGTTCAATTTTTAAATTCGAAACTGCATAATCCAGTAAAGTGTTTTCTACCCTGCCCATATAGAGTGAATTACTCATGGATAAACGGTTTGGAAGTGCACTGAATGTTTTTAATCCTGTAAACTCTTCGGCTCTTTCTGTGTTTTTAATTGAGCTGTCAAGCAACTCCCGCGCAATAAAGTAAACGAGCAGGAAGAAGAATGCGGCCAAAAAAGAAAGCACAATCAGTAGCAAACGTTTTGAAGGCAAAGGTTTGGTAGGAAATACAGGGTTGTCCATCACCTGAAGGTTATTTGACATTTCAATATTTTGCTGACGCAATTTGGCCAGGTGGTAGCCATGTAAAATTTCCAGGTATTGTTTTTCTGCTACGCTAATTTCACGCTCCAATCGGCTCACCTGCATATTTAATGGAGAAAATTCATTGTACTTGCGGTCAAATTCTTTTCTCCGGTCAATAAATACCTGTAAGCGGGCTTCTGATGCATCCTGACCAATTATTTCTTTCAGCCAGCTTTCCAGCACCACCGCCTGAGGCACCGATTCGATGGTATTGTTTAAGCTGTAATATTGCAATACCCATATTCTGAGTTCCTGCCGGAGAGCATCCACTTTTGTAGAAAGTACCGCCACTTTCTCGGGTGAATTGCTGTATATTTTAGCCCGTTCATATTCTTCATTGGCACTTGCAATTTGTTTACGCAGTTTGTTTAATTCCTGATTGTTGCGCAGTAAAATCTCACGGGATTCCAATTGATTCTCCAGTCTGGCAACCGCACGTTTGTGCGACTCATAGGCCATTAACTCTTTATAGTATTCCGTTTCGTTGGTTTCGTTCTCAATCGCTACTGCTTTTGCCTGCTCATAGTAATTAATAATCTTATTCCTGATTCCAAAATCTTTCAGTTTGTTTTCAGAGTTATTTAAATCGGCAGCTGCATCTTTTAAGCGGGCTTCAAACCATTTAATTACGTTTACCGTTTCAGACCCTTTTAGCGTTTTGTACTTTTCAATAAACCCTTCGGTAATAAATTTGAGGGTATTGATACATACACCGGCATCATCAGATTTATACGAAAGGTCGACAAAATCGGATGTTGACTTACGCGATGAGGTTAAATTTTTATTGATATTGTAAAGGCTATAATGGCCTTTCGGATCCGACAATAATTTAACAACGATATTATCAGTTGATGAGTTTTTATACTTGGTAATTTTATCAACGGTAGCAACAAAATTCCCGGGCACAACCATCAACGCTCTTTCATCAGTTATGGTATTTTTAAGTTCAATAAAACTTTTCTCTCCCAGTATTAGCGGGTCGGGCATTTCCAATAACAGATGCTGGGCAAGCAATTTCACCGCAACATCTTCAAGGGTTTGACGGGCAGTAACAGTGGCCAGCAAATTATCAAATGCATTGTTGATGGTAAAAAAGTCGTTTCTTACCTGATCTTCACCACTAGTTAAACCATATCCAGATGCAATACCTGTATAAACAGAAGTCTGGGTTTGATATTCTTTAGGCATTTTTGACGTAAGGAAATACACCAAAACAGCCACCAGCACAGGAAAGATGATAAGCCATTTCAGGTTTTTCGTAAGTACACGTAAAAATTGAATAAATGTCATTGACTTTATTTTTTGGGTTTAGGTTTAATCATGATACTTTCCAATGGCACCCCCATAATGGCTTCAAATTGCAATAAAGAACTGTAATAAAACCTAAACGATTCCTGAAAAGCAGCTTCCGCATCTGCCATCACATTTTTTTGACGTGAATATTCCGAAATATGAATCGCACCTTCCCTGAATTCCTTTTCTGCAATCGAACAAGCAATAGTCTGCGTTAACAAGTCCTCATTCCTGCCTTTATAAAGTCTGTTATAGCCAACCACATCAGCCCAAAACTGACCCAATTTTCTTCTCAACTCAAGGGCTTCTGCATCACGCTTGTATTTTTGAAAGATCACTTTTTCTCTTTGTTCATTAATCCTGCCCCGCTGACCCAAAACATCAAAAATAGAAAGCTGAACCATCACCCCGCCACGCCAGCCTTCTTTAACCTGAATCAATCTCTGCAGTTGAAAATCAGTATACGCGAAAATGGGCAAACTACCCACGTTGTAATTGTAAAAAACACTTACATTCTGAGCCCATATCCAGCGCGTATAGTTCACAGTCCATTGGGCTGAACGCATGGATGCTGCTTCCTGTTTTACTGTTGGATTATTTGCCTTTGCGATTTCATACAAAGAATCAAAACTTGGCAATAAAACTTCAATATCAAACCTTGGATTTAGCAACATGGAATCCGGAGCATGCCGCATTGGCCACTGTGCTTTAAGACTGCCAGTCAATGCCATCATGCCAACTATTATTGATACCCATTGCCTGAAGTTTTTCATATGGTTTGAACTGGATACACTTTGCATATTATTATTACAACAAAGTAAATACTCCTGTGCGTAACAGATGCAGACAGTTATTAACCCCAAAAAAAAAGGTGTCTATTATTTTGACAATTGAAATAATCTGTTTTTATTTCGTTTTTTTGAAGTGATATAATATTTTTAATAAAAAATGAAAAATCGCGACATTATTGTAGTGGGGCTCCAACCTTTCGATATGGCTATCGGCAGCAATTGTATAAATATTGCATATGAATTTTCGAAACAAAACCGGGTTTTATATGTAAATTATGCGTTCGACAGAAACTCTCTAAAAAGGGAGAAACACTTGCCAAACGTGGTAAAACGGATTGACATGCTAAAAAACAAAAAAGAAAATTTAGTAGAAATTAAGAAAAATTTATGGAATCTGTATCCGGATACGCTGTTAGAGTCAATAAACTGGCTTCCTTTTACTTTTTTGTTCCGGTTTTTTAACTTTATCAACAATAAACGCTTTGCCGGTCAAATCAAAAAAGCAGCAAAAAGACTGGCCTTTAAAGATTATTTATTGTTCAACGACAATGATATGTTCCGAAGCTTTCATCTAAAAGAAATGCTCAATCCTGTTTGTTCAATTTATTATATCCGGGATAATATGATGAGCGTTCGTTACTGGTATAAACATGGTCATATAATAGAGCCCAAACTGTTTGCGAAAAGCGATTTGGTTTGTGCCAATTCAACCTACCTAAGAGATGTGGCATTAAAATATAATGCCAATAGTTTTTATGTGGGTCAGGGTTGCGATGTAAGTGCATTCAATCCGGATAAAATTACAGACATTCCTGATGATATAAAAACGATTTCCAAACCTGTTATCGGTTATATCGGAGCATTGTATACACTTCGTCTTAATATTGAAATTATATCAACCATTGCCAAACTCAGACCCCAATGGCAGATTGTTTTAATCGGACCTGAAGATGAAGGATTTCGAAATTCGGATATTCATCAGTTACCCAATGTACATTTTCTGGGTTCAAAAAGTGCTGAGATGTTACCTCAATACCTTGCAGCATTTGATGTTGCCATCAATCCGCAAATGCTAAATGAAGTTACCATTGGTAATTATCCCAGAAAAATTGATGAGTATCTTGCGATGGGAAAGCCAACCGTTGCTACTGAAACCATTGCCATGAACATATTTAAAGAACATACCTATCTTGCAAAAAACAAGGATGAATATGTGCCTTTGATTGAAAAAGCACTTATAGAAAACACACATGAAAAACAACAGGAACGCATTATATTCGCCCAGTCGCATACCTGGGAAAACAGCGTAGCTGAAATCTATAAAGCCATAAAAAAAGTGAAACCTCAATTATTCTGAAAATATGTCTATCGCAAGCACCATTAAATCAAATAAAAAATTAAAAAAGTTTGTCCACTGGATGTTAATACCACGTGGCCAGGCCAGGCCCAGAACCTGGGTTAAATGGTTTGTAAATCCGTTCTATCATCAGGTTGCCAAAGGAAGCACCATAAGATGGAAAACCAGAATGGATGTATTGCCCTTTAATTCTTTTGCACTTGGAAAAAACAGTACGATAGAAGATTTTTGCACCATCAATAATGGAGTTGGCGATGTAATCATCGGACACGATACACGTATCGGCATCAGCAATGTTTTAATAGGTCCGGTTCGTGTTGGAAATCATGTAATTTTAGCACAGAATATTGTGATGAGTGGTTTGAACCATGGCTATGAAGATGTTCATGTTCCAATCCATAAACAGGCTGTTACCACGGCTCCGATCATTATTGAAGACGACTGCTGGTTGGGCGCAAACGTAGTGGTAACAGCAGGTGTTACAATTGGTAAACACTGCGTAATTGCCGCCGGTGCCATTGTCACAAAAAGTATACCTCCTTTTAGTATCGCAGTAGGTAACCCTGCCCGGGTAATTAAACAGTATGATTTTAAACTGAAAGAATGGGTTAAAGTGTAGCATGATGTACGATGTACAATGTACGATGTACGATGTACGATGTACAATATACGATGTACGATGTACGATGTACGATTTAAAACTTCACAAACTTTTTATAATATTTTTTATTTTCGGTTTGAACCCGGATGATGTAAATGCTTTGTGGTAAATCAGCAATATCTATAGTCTGGTTATTCATATATTTTCCGCTTAAAACTTTTTCACCGCCCAATGCGAATATTTCAAATTCTCCTTGTGTATCCCCATTCGGAAATTCAATTTTCAACTTTTCATTGGCAGGATTCGGATATATTTTTATTGTTTGCAACGGTTCATTTTTTGAAAGGCCCGTATTCTCATTTGTTGTGGTAATTTTTGCCGTAAACATTCCGGCTCCATAAGTTGCCACAGCAAGCAATCCGTCTGTTGTACGATGATCCATCATCATCACAATATTGTTTTTTATTTGTCCGTATGCCTGCCAGCTCCATTGTGTTTGCATTCCATTAATCTGTTTGCTTGCATATAAACCTGTACTGGTTCCCAAATAATAAATCAGGCTGTCCTGAACCGGCACCAATGTTATCCATCGGCATGAAGGTCCATTGCCTATACCTGAAACATCCTGTTCCAGATTACCCGAAATGGGTACCCAGCTTGCGCCTCCGTTTGATGAATAAAACACACTTAAAATATTATAATTTGTAAAAACAATATATAATTTATTACTGTCGGAAGGATGTTGTGCAATGCAGTTTAGATAGCCTCCTGGGAAATTTGTTCCCTTGATATTTACCGGAACTACAGATGTGTCTGATGCATTTTTTAACCTGAATAAATTCCCTTTTGCCGTGCCGTAATACAGCACATCCTTCTGCAGTTTCGAACTCAGTATTGAGGTGATTTCATCTCCGGCTACCGGTAATAATGTGTGCGTTAATTCCTGCCAGTTGAGCGTATAGCTTGTACTGTCGGCCTGCGTTTTTAAAGGAATTGCACTTACATCACTATTTCTCCAAACACTATTCCCAGCAGGTATATACAATACTTTCCAGTCATTTGCATCCGGTGTATACGGATTGATAAACTGGTATTTGTTTTTGTCAACACCTCTCGGATCAATACGTGCAAATTGCTTTAAAACACCATTGGTATCAAGTATCAGGCGCATCACCCTGCCTTGCTGAATAGACATATAATATTCGCCCGCATTAGGTGCCACATAACAAAAAGAACCATCGTAACTTAAAGGTAAACTCCAACTGGCAGTTGTTGCATTTGAATTTGTAAACAAGGTTCCATTATCCTGCAATCCGCCAATTATTATTTTATTGCTGCTTACATGATCAATGGCTACCGTATAAAACTGCGTGGTTAAATAACCGTTGTTTAATGAAGTCCAGTTAATATTGGAAGCTGTATTATCTGTTGTTAATGATATTCCACCATCATGAACCGAAATCATTTTTTTGGGATTTGAAGAATAAAAAATTACGCCATGCTGATCGGGGTGGTGTTGCTCATATATTTTAAAATCAGGCAAAAAAGTTCCGGGTTGATAGCCCCCAATCCATGTAGTGTTTAATGCACTTGCAAATCCATCAGTAGAGCGGTATAAATTGGTTCCTCCCAGGTAAATTACATTGGCATCATCGGGCTTAATCCCAATGCCCATGCAATAGCCCGACTGCGAAATAAAATCTCCAAATGCCCCACCAATTTTTGGCAAATGGATACTTCTGTCTTCCCAAATTCCACCCGTTCCTGAACCATCTCCGCTTACATATTTATATTTCCAGAAACTATTCCATTCTTCACCTCCTTCAAAATTAAACGACCTGCTGCCTTTTCCGGGTGTGTTTGCCAAAAAGTACACCTGGTTTTCATCTGATGGTGCCATTGCAATAATAATCCTGCTGGTGGCTGCATTATTAAACCAGGATGGGGTAATATTGGTCCAGCTGGTTCCGTTATCATTTGAGCGCCATATTCCGGCATGACTTCCACCCGAAGACAAGCTGGCATAAATTATACCTGCTTTGCTTATTTTTATATCTGTCCAGTAGCTATATCCGCTCATGGTTCCTCCTCTCCTTCTGCTCCATGTGAGGCCCCCATTCAAACTTCTGAAAATGCCATCAAAATTGGCAACAAAAACAACATCAGCCGTATCAATAACTGGATTCACGGCTACGCTATGCACCGCCGACCAGCTATTGCCAATTGAACCCAGCGGGATGGAATAGGTTCCCACTTTTGTCCAGCTTATCCCCCCGTTTACCGATTTGTACATTCCGTTGCCTGCATAATAAGCACCTGGAATATTGCCTCCATACAACTCCCCTGTACCGGCATACCATATATTTCTTTTCCCGACCCGTATATCCTGAGTAATACACGAAACATTAAATACTTCCGGATCCATTAAAGATTTCATCCATGTGTTTCCATTATTCGTACTGCGCCAGATCCCACCCATGGCAGCACCCGCGATAATTGTATTTTCATTATTCAAATCCAAAGCAATGGCACGCGTTCTGCCTCCTATATTAAAAGGCCCTTGCTGAACCCATTGCCCGATAGATTTATTTAATATTCTTTCTACGGGAATTCCTTCTGCAAATTCAAGTTCCTTCATACGGATATCACCAGGAATCATACCATTCAGAGGATCAGCCAAAGTTTTATGCATCCAGGCTAACCTTTTGGGCATATTCGCTTCCATACCTGAGCGCTCTCCTGAATGCTTAAATGTTTTTTCAAACTCAAATACATTAATTCCAACTGCAATTATTGCCAACAAATTTATTATCGGCTTCAATTTAAAACCCGCCATAACTCAAAATTTATTTGATAAAATTAATCTTTATAACATAAATCACAACTATGTTTCCACAAACTACGCTCATAATTCATAATTCCCGCACTGGCATTCAAAAAAACAATTTTATTTGGCGTACCAGAATGCTACAATTATATTTGGAGCAAATGCATATTATATTTCGATGTTTTATTCTCATTTTTCTTGGATCAGGCAGTTTTGCTAGTCTGGCTCAAACATTTGCAATTGTTGATGGGGATACTATAAATCTAACCCTTGCCAATGGACAAAAATCAGGATTCTGGAAGTATTTCTGGACCAATGGGGATCTTAAATATGAAGTATATTATAAAAACGGAGAAAAAGAAGGATTGGAAATACAGTTCTTTGATAACCAGGATTGTATAGAATACAGCAATACGTATGACAACGGAGTGCTGGAAGGACCACGGGTAGAATTTTATCCAAACTGCAGTACGAAAGTTGAAGAATTTTATAAGGCCGGATTGAAAAGCGGTTATGAGCGGAATTTTGATCAAAACGGATTTGTTTTAACGGAAGGTCAGTTTGAAAAAGGAGAATTGGTAGGCAGCTACGCACATTTTGATAAAAAGGGCTATGTTACATACGAAAGTCCTACCAAGGAAACCACTTTAAAATTCGACAAATTCCTGACGGGTGAATACAAGATCCGGGATTCTACCCTGTTTAACGTTTTTAACAGAAAAAAAGAATGGAAAAAGGTACTGTTGGTGGTTGATATGACCGGAAGCATGTTTCCGTATATTGGTCAGTTATTGGTTTGGTTCAAACTGAATTATGAAAATGGCAGGATAAAATATTATATACTTTTTAACGATGGGGATAACCTGACGGATGACAAAAAAGTTGTTGGGAGAACGGGTGGCATACACCCTTATGAAGCTAAAGATTACCGGAAATTAAAAAGAGATATTGAAGAAGTACGAAAATTAGGTGAAGGGGGAGACGACCCTGAAAACGATATTGAAGCAATCAGCAAGGCCATGATTTCATATCGTGATTATACCGATATTGTTTTACTTGCAGATGACAGCGATGTGCGGGATATGGCACTATTGCGAAGGCTCAGAAAGCCTGTGCATATAATTATGTGCGGAACCAAAAAGGGCGTAAATGAGCAATACCTGAGGATTGCATTGCAAACAAAAGGTTCCATTCATACTTCAACTAACGATGTTGACATGAAGAAGATCAGTGAGGGCGATGAAATTATTGTAGGAAAAGATATATTCAGATTCAGTGGCGGACAATTTATTTGGGTTGAATTACTTGATTAATCCTGTAAACAATACTTAAAACTTAAAAACATATGAGAATAATCCTGGCAACCAAATCACCCCGCAGGCATGAATTAATTAAAGGCCTTGAAATGGAGTACCGGCTAACGGCATACGAAATTGAAGAGCATTTTGAACCCACTCTAAATCCTGAAGTAATTGCCATGTTTCTGGCAAAAAAGAAAGCCGATGCTTTTCCGGAAGCGATTGCCAATGATGAAATCTTGCTGACAGCAGATACCCTCGTATGGATTAATAACCAGGTATTAAACAAACCTGCTGATGAAGAAGAAGCTTTTAATATGTTAAAACTTATTTGCGGAAAAACCCACAAAGTTTTTACAGGTATTTGTTTGCGAAGCAATTCCATGGAAAAAGTATTTTACGAATGCAGTGATGTAACCTGTAAAAAGTTAAGTGATGAAGAAATCATGCATTATGTGAATAGCTATCAACCCTTCGACAAAGCTGGCAGTTATGGAATTCAGGACTGGTTTGGGTATATAGCGGTTGAGAAAATTAATGGCTGCTTTTATAATGTTATGGGATTGCCCTTAAGCAGAATTTATGATGAACTCAAAGTTTTTAAGAAAAATTAAGAATCCATTCACGTATTTTTACCCCATGAAAAAAGTTAGATTTCTGCTGATTGTATTAACCGGGTTTCTGTTTTCAGCAAAAGCAAAAACTTTTACATTTTCAGGCACCTTACCTGCAATTTCAAACGAAACCGTCCGCCTTCAATACGTTGCCACCCCTTTTCAAACAGAAATTAATGAAGCACTTTTTGCTGTAAACAGCAAAGGCGTTTTTAAAATGAAAGCCGATTTTTGGGAAGGACAAATTGTAACCCTGCTTTCTTTAAAAACAGTCCTCCGGTTTTATGCAGGGGCAAACGACAGCTTGTATGTTATTCTTAAAAAAGAAAAAGGAAAAGAAAGATATGTATTCTCAGGCAGCGGCTCGGCAGCGGCAAATTTTACAATTAAACAAACCCAACACTTTATCAAAAGCCTTGAAAGTCCTTCTTTTTCGCTCGAAATCATAAATCAGATGACCAACCGAAATGCAGATGATTTCAAAAAATATTGTGACAGTCTTTCTGCAATAAAAATTAAATACCTGAAACAAAATAAATCTGTGCTGCCCGAAAGTTTCTATCAATGGCAGCTTGCTGAAAATATTTTTCAGTTTGAAAACATCAAAATAAACTACCCCGAATGGTATTATACCATGCGGGGTATCGAAAACAAAAGGCTCGATGTTGATTCGAATTACTATCTGTTTTTAAAAAATATTGAAGTTAATAATGATAAATTTATTCATTCACCGGAATACCGTTATTTTTTAAAATACTATTTCCTGAACCAGTTTAATGGTTCCCGTCAAAGACCCAATGCGGTACAGGCTTACGATTTTAGCGCAAATTATTTTACAGGCAAGGCCCTCAAAACTTTTCAATTACAGCTCTGGCATGAAGTCATTCAATTTGGAGATTTTAACGATGCTACAACCATATATACAAAAGCTGATAAAACTTATGGAGACCAGCCTGAATTCAAGTATTTACTGGCTATATACAACGAAAAACGCCCTTTTACAGTGGGTTCAAAGGCTCCCGGTTTTACATTGCCCGATTTACAGGGTAGAAAAGTTTCACTGGAATCGTTTTTAGGCAAAGTAGTTTATATCGATTTTTGGGCCAGCTGGTGCCGGCCTTGTTTGGCAGAAATTCCTGCAAGCGAAAAACTAAAAAAATATTTTGAAGGAAAGGATATAGTTTTCATTAATATTTCAATTGATGAAGATGAAGAAAGCTGGAGAATGAGCCAGGAAAAAAATCAGATTTCCGGAATTAACTTATTGTGCAAAAACAATGAATCCAACACAGCAAAAAATTATCAGATCAGCACCATTCCAAGTTACTTTTTGATTGATAAATCAGGTAAATTTATTGCTGCACCGGCACAAAGACCGGGCAAGGAAATTATTTACAAACAGATAGAAGATGCACTGCAGAAATAAAAATAACTGCCACCATTTAACCAAACTCAGTAAAATGGATGTTTAAACCAAAAAAAGGTAAAATAAAATTGTTAATTTAAACCCAATACATTTACTGTTATACTAACTCTCCGCTCACGCGATGCCTTAATTCCAAATACCGATTCATTGAGTTTATTGTAATCCTCTGATACATCTTTAGGAGCTTCCAGTTCGCCCACAGAATGTTCCCAAAATGTAATCCGGTTGGTTTCAATGGCATCCCATAAAGCTCCATCATTCCACTTCTTTAAATACCGGATAACCGAAAGCAGACGCCGGTCTGCAAGTTTACTGTTGTATTCCGTAGATGCAATCGGACTGCAGTAGGCACTGACCAGTATTTCAATCTGTACACCCTGGTTGAGCCGGTTCTGAACCATCTCCAGAATACCATTTAATTCTTCATAACCTCCTTCCACATGATTGGTAAAAAAGGCCTCCAAACTTGCCCTGCTGTCAACTGATCTTTCGTAAAACTTATCCGTCTGTTTCAGGTATGATTCATATGAATTCTGGTAATTGAATGCCGGTCTGAGCATCTGAAAGGTTCTGGGTTCATCATTATGAAAATACAATACATTTTTATCAGAAAGCAACTGAACATTTTTCCTGGATCCTTTCATAGGTATTTGAGCACCTTTTCTTACCACGATTGTAACGGCGCCCTGCCCCATCTCTGCCTTGTTTCCTCGTTCATGCAAATCATAATATAAATGATAGGTGCCTGCGCTTACCCCTTTTTTCATATTAATTGCACCTGTTTTACGGTTCAAAACTATATCCGGATGATCACTTCTTTCATTTCTGATAACCGTATTATTGCCGGTTGCTTTTTTCCCGTTTATCCGGTCGTTATTGCGTACATTCAAAATATAGCCTCCATTAACTGTTGTATATCCGGTATCATTTACTACCCTGATACCTGGAATTACCGGCATATCCGGCTCCTTTTTGCCGGCAAAGGAATTTATTCGTCTGATGATCCTTTCGGCAAAGGTACCTTCTGCTTTTGCTATCGCTCTAACAATAATCACCACCTTTGCCGTATCACACAATTCAGGTGATTTCTGACTGCAAATCACATAATTAAAATTATAGTTACCCGGATTTACCCCGGATGCGAGTTTTATCTTTCCATCTACAGGATCTACTTTAAGATATCCTTCCAGCGGATTGTTTAACACATGCAAAAATACATCATTATCCCTTAGGGCTGAACCATACATATTGTCGTTGATGAATACACTTGGGAATTTACTGCTTTGCTGGTTGTCTTCTGCCTCATAATAATCGTCGCCCGCATACAAAGGAATTTTATTAAGAAATAATTCCTTAATCATTTTACCTTCCCTGATTACATATTCGGTATTATTAACATTCAGATTTGCATAACCTGCTTTGGATGCTGCTATCTCTACAGGCAACCTGCTGTCGGCCGAATCATGAATCAAAAGATTGTTAAATCCCGCCCGGGTTGTTAGTTCAAATTTATAAATGCCATCCTGACTTGAAAAAAGCACTTTAACCCCGTCCAGTTCTGTTCCGGTTTCGGCATCATAGGTTTTTACATAGAGTGTTTGTTTTTCCGGTTCACTAATTGTGAAATGATATATATTGTCATCAAATTTATTGGAGAACCGGTTGGAAGAAAAATAACCTTCTTTGTCTGATTTAAATATGAGTCCAAAATCATCGTAAATGGTATTGAAAGGTTCATTCAATAAATACCGTTTGTTATCGCGGAATAATATGATATCCAACCCCCCTGTAGTTTCTATGTGATTGCTGGAGTATAATAAATCTCCTTCGGGTGTAAACCCGGGAAATACTTCATCAAATTCTGAATTTATTTCCGCACCCAGATTAATCGGCCGGCTCCAGTCTGTTCCATTCCAGCGTGTTTTATATAAGTCAAAACCTCCATATCCTCCCGGCATATCAGAAGAGAAATACAATTCTTTGTTTGCCTCATTATAATAAGGATGCTGTGTTGAAAAACCCGGATTGGAAAAATTAAATAATTGGGCTTTGCTCCATTTTTTCCGGGCATCGCGCATATAATAACTGAGATACAGATTTTGAATATCCTTCGCATTTGCCTTTGAATAATTTCTCGTGATCACAATTAAATTAGTGTCCTTTGAAATGGCAATCGGTCCGTCGTGCATTGCCGTATTGATGGTTTTGGGCAAATATGAAGGATAAGGCAGACGCTTGCCTTTTTCTGTAAAAGGATAAACATCCAGATAAGGCATTTTGGTATACACGTACTGAAACGATTTATCATTGTTACTTGTCCTCCTGGATGTGGTAACAAACAGCATTTCATTCCAATAGAAAGATGAGAAATCTTCGTTAAGGGAATTGCCTGCAAAAGTATCAATTACGGTATACAGAAAATAATTGTTGTTAAAATAATTCGTCTTCTTATAATAGGGCGACTTTTCGCGCATCATGGTTGAAGCAAACACATAATTACGTTGTGCCTGCCGGGTTTTAAGAGCCCCTTTTTTACCTGCTATTTTATAATAATACAATGCTTGCGGATATTTTCCCTGCTGGTATAATACATCTGCAAGCTGCATTACCATGGTGTCGTTCAATTCGTTTTTTGAATCGGTAAGGAATTTCTCTGCACGCTCATAGTCAAAAAACCAGGCATATTTCATTGCCTTCTCTACCTGTGCGCTGGACTGCTGATAATTTAAAAACAACAGGCATCCCAGACCCAAACACAGGAGATGTTTATTAAACTTATAATTTTTCATTCGACTGGCCTTTTATATCTGTTGAGACTGATAAACTCATTTGCTGAACGTTAAAGGAAATAACGTGGTGATTTAACCCGCTTTTTGTATTTCGTTTGCCATAACATACGCAGAGAGAGTTCATGCGTTTGTTTTGTGGCCAGACGCAAATCGGTTAACGGGTATTCGTACATGTAACCAACATATATTTTAGATGTAATTTTATAACCAAGCAGGAAACCAATCGCGTCTCTCGACCGGATCATTGGACCTGCAGCCAGTACATCTTTATAATCAAAAACAAAATTCAGGTCGAATTGCAATGGCGCATCCGATACCCGCTTAAACAAAATACTGGGTTTAAATGTAAAATCTTCATTTACCTTTAATTCAGTTCCGCCATAGATATACAAATGATTTTGATATTTACTGATGGCAGTTTTACCGTCATTTACTTCTCTCGTAAACAGTCGTGGAAACGATGCACCTGCAAAAATCTTTTCACTGTAAAACAATACACCTGCACCCATATTGAAATACGTCCCGGAATTGAAATTGGTGTTAAAATTGGGATCTCCGGTTTGGTTGGTTTGTAGTGAAGTGAGGTTCACACTGAGGTTAGATGCCATGGTTCTGATGCCTCCGGAAAATGTCCAGTTGCTGTTTATGGGCACATGGGCAGCTACATCAGCCTGAAAAGTAAGGTCACGGATCGGACCAATCCGGTCACTGTAAATTCCTCCTGCAAAACCCAGATTTTTCGGCAGACTTGTATTGATGAAAATAGAATTGGTTGCAGGCGCACCATCCATACCCAGCCATTGTCTTCGCGCCAGAATTCCGCATTGATTTACATCCTGAACCCCAGCCTGGGCCGGATTGATAATGGCATTGTTGAAAATGTATTGTCCATACAGGGGATCCTGCTGTGCGAGAAGCTGGAATACACCCAACATAAAACTAAAACTGATAATTATTCGTTTCATTTTTCTGGTTTCCAATTTTATTTACTGATATAAAAATATCCGGATATTGTTTTAATTCCTGCCGCCAAATCCAGAATATAGAAATAAGTCCCGGTTGGCAACCGCTGGTCACCCCCGCCTATTACAACACCCGCTTCCACAGTTCCCTTCCAGGTATTATTGTATCCATGCATTTCAAAAACCAATCCTCCCCAACGGTTATATATTCTCAGATAATTATCAGGATATTTTTCTATTCCTTCAATCTTAAAAACATCATTGGTGCCATCTTCATCAGGTGAAAATCCCTGTGGAATGAATACGTCATTCTCACAACTTTCCTTCGAATAATTGATTGTATAATTTTTTTGTGATGTGCAAACATTAGAGTCAGTAACTGTAATGATATATTGTCCATTGGGAACATTTCTAAGGTTCATGCCGGTATCCCCGGTATTCCATAAATATTTATATGGTAAAACACCTCCTGTTACACTCAGTACAATGGCCCCTTCCGGTGACGATTTACACACTACATCCTTTATTGTTACGGCAGATATGCTTAATGGGGCGGGCTCACTTAAGGTTACACTCTTTTGTAAAATACAACCGTTGCTATCAGTAATCGTTACATTATAATTGCCTGAACTTATATTAGCCAGATCTTTCATAATGCTTCCGGTATTCCAGAAATAAGTATACGGGGGGGTTCCGCCGTTTACATTTATATTGATACTGCCATTAAAATTGCCATAACATTTGGGTTCAGTATTGCTGTTAACTGCCGAAAGGGGCAAGGGTTCATTTATGGTTACGCTCACTGCTATCGATTTATTACTTGTATCAGTTATGGTGGCCATGTAAATACCTGCCTTCAGATTGATTGCTATATTTCCGGTTTGAACCGGCACCGTATTCCAGCTTATATTATAGGGCGGGTAACCTCCCTGAACAATTATTCCAACAGATCCGTTTGAGTCGCCGTAACATTTTAAATCGGTCGTAAAAATCGCATTTACACTTAGGCTATCTCGTGTATTAATTACAATAAATGAAGTATCACACAAAACAGGCACCATGCCCGAATCACATATAGAATAATATAAAGTATCATCACCTGCCCACGTAATATCCGGAGTATAGGTAATCGTGCCGGTATTGGTATCAGCCAATGCAATACCATGCAAGGGCGGGATCATAATATTAATGGAAGCTATATTAATATTGGTATCCATATCAAAATCATTTATCAATGGATCAATCACTATTGCAGTTCCGGATCCGGTATAGACAAAATCCGGATTTGCTACAGGGCCCAGCGCATAAACCGTGATATCCACACAAGCAGTATCAGAATTGCTCAAATTCAGCGTATCTGTAATTATATAACAAATAGAATAAGTCCCGGCAGCAGTTCGCGGAGCAATGTCTATAATACCGGTGAGGGTATCTAATGTAACTCCCGGATTGCCCGATCCGGTGAGCAGTTGTAGTTTTACCAGACCCGCATAGGCAATGGCTCCATTCAAACTGTCATTGTCCAGAACATTAAGCATGCCTATCATTCCGGGGTATCCGTTAGTTATACCCGTGTCATCTGTTGCAGCCAATATCCCTGAACCTACGTTTATAACCACGATTGCAGTATCACAATTATTTGCATCAACGGTATCACTGATGCGGTATTGAATGGTATAAATTCCGGCCGGAGTTGCTGGGGCAACACTTACAATGCCTGTTATCGTATCGAGTAATACCCCTGCATTTCCAGAGGGTATCAGGGTGTATATATTTGCAGAGCCTGTGTCTGCAACATTGCCATTGATGCTATCATTATTCAGTACATTTAAAAGAGTGGATGATCCGGTATACCCGCTTACATATCCGGTATCATTCGTGGCAATAATGGATGGAGCCAATATACTTACGTTCACATAAGCGGTATCGCAGTTACCCGGATTCAGGGTATCACAAATTTCATATTGAAGTATATAAATTCCTGCTGCCGCTGCAGGTCCGATTCCTACAATGCCAGTCAGTGTATCCAGCATGATCAAAGGATTGCCAAATGGCAACAACACCTTTAATTTTATTATTGAAGCATTTGCGGGTGTGAGATGGATGCTGTCGTTTGTAAAAATATTCACCAGATTGCTTACAGGTGCATACCCTATAACTGTACCGGTATCATGGGTGGCAACAATTGAAGGTGCGGATATGTTGAGTATTACAAATGCCGTGGCACAATTGGCCGTATTCAAAGTGTCGCATATCTGATATTGCATGGTATAAATTCCGGCAGGTACCGGTTGTGCAACGCTAACAATGCCAGTCACTGTATCCAGTTTTAGTCCGGCATTACCAAAAGGAATCAGTACTTTTAACTTCACCAAAGCTGCATTTGCTACAGTAAGATGTATTGTATCGTTCGTAAAAATATTCAACAGACTGGTTGCACCGGTATATCCATTTACAGTACCACTATCATTTGTTGCTCTGATTACAGGCGTAGATACATTTATACTTACAAGGGCAGTATCACAATTTGTAGTATTCATGGTATCACAAATCCGGTATACAATTGTATAAATTCCTGCAGGAGTCATGGGAAAAACACTGATTCTTCCATTGGCCATATTCAATACTACTCCCGGGTGGGATGCCGATGTAACCAATGTAAAATTCACCCGTGCAGGAGTTACTACCGTACTGCTGAAACTGTCATTTGAAAACACATTTAACAGGTTCAGGTTCCCATCATATCCATTAATGCTTGCATAATCAGGATTGGCAAATACAAGTGGATTTAAAATCTGTATAAGCAATGTTGCTGTATCACTGTTTCCTGCGTTCAGCGTATCACTGATTATATAAGTAATGGTATAATTCCCGGTAGTTGTATAAGGGGCAACATTTAAAAATCCTGTATTTGTATCCAGTTCAATGCCTGTTTGTCCTGAACCAATAAATACACTGAGTTTAATGGTTGTACCCAATACCGGTTGAACGCCATTTACACGGTCGTTGGTAAGAACATTTATTAAAGAACTGCTTCCGGTATAACCATCCACCAGTGCGGTATCGTTAACGGCAATAACAGTTGGTGCATTCACTTCAATTTTTATCAGGGCAGTATCACAGTTTGATGCATTCATACTATCCGCAATCCGGTATTCAATATAATAAATTCCTGCTGGTATCCGGCTGGTAAAAATCACAAACCCTGTGGCCGTATCCAGTGTCACTCCCGGGTTACTGGCCGGACTCAACACCTTTAAATTCACCAATGCAGCAGTTATAACCGTATTGTTCATGGTATCATTGGCCAGCACATTGAGCAGGCCAAAACCAACATTATACCCGCTAACAGTAATACTGTCATTTAAAGCTATAATGGCAGGACTTATTACCCGAATGGTATCCGTGGTGGTATCGCAACTACCCGTATAAAAGGTATCGCAAATATCATAACTGATGGTATAAATTCCGGGAGGAACAGGTGCCACAATACTGATGATACCTGTAGTGTCGTTTAGCAGGATCCCGGGATGACTGGCGGGTGTGATCAGGTTCAAAGAAATTGCAGCGGCTGTTGCCGGTATATTATTAATGCTGTCATTGTTCAGTACATTTAATAATGCAGGGTAATTATTGTAACCGTTAATGGTATCAATATCTGTTGAGGCAACAATAGGTGGCGGAATAATAGTAATCAATGCAATTGCACTATCCATATTACCTGCATTCAGGGTATCATTGATTAAATATTTTATTGTATAGGTTCCCAGAGGAAGAAGCGGATTCACATTCACAAATCCGGTTGCGGTATCCAGTACAATTCCGGCGTACCCCGAAGGAGTTATAACACTTATGATAACAGGACCCTGATGTACGGTATCGGCACCAATACGGTCGTTGCTGATTACTTTTAAAAGGTTCAGCGATCCATTATAACCATTCACATAAAAGCTGTCATTAACTGCATCCATTACGGGAGCAACTACCTGTATATATAAGATGGCAGAATCACAATTTAATGGATTTAATGTATCACATATTTTATATTGTATCGAAAAAGTATCTGCCGGTATATGCGATGCCACACTCAAAAAACCTGTTAGTGTATTCAATACAATTCCGGGATGACCCGAAGGCACTAATATACTGATATATACTGCCCCTGAATTGATCAGGTTGCCCCCCAGGCTATCGTTTGCCAGCACATTTATTGCAGTGCCCGAACCGGAGTAACCATCAACCAAAGTAGTATCATGGGTTGCATCAATAGCTGGCGGAACTACCGTTACAAATACAATTGAGGTATCGCAATTGCCTGTATTGGTGCTGTCACATAGTCTGTATACAATAGAGTAAGATCCCGTTGGTGCCGGGGTCACACTTACTATGCCCGTTAGCGTATCCAAAGTAATTCCTGCAAAACTTGCAGGTGTTACCACTGTAATTAAAACTTTACCTGTTTGTGCCGGTGCACTGTTAAAACTGTCGTTGCTTAAAACATTTAACAGGTTTAAATTTCCGGTTCCATTAACGGATCCATTGTCGGAATTTGCTACTATAACCGGTGCGGTAACATTTATGGTAGCGATGGCACTATCACAATTCCCGGGATTCAGCGTATCACAAATTTTATATTGGAGTGTATATATACCCGCAGGAATAATTCCAGCAACACTTACAACTCCGGTACCCAAATTAAGAACAATTCCTGAATGAGAAGCTGCGGTAAGCAAACTTAAATTAACTGCTCCTGCTATAAAACCCGCACCATTTAAACTGTCATTTGACAGTACATTCAGTAGAGCCGGATTGCCATCATTTCCGTTTACACTTCCATTATCGGCCTTAGCCCGGATCAATGGCGCACTCACATTTATACTGATTATCCCTGTATCGCAGTTTGCCGCATTCAGCGTATCACAAATTTTGTATACTATCGTGTATAAACCTGCCGGAATTCCTGAACCCACATTTACAATACCTGTAGTTAAATTTAATACGATACCCGGATTACCCGCAGTAGTTACAACACTTAAATTTACCGAACCGAGGCTGGTGCCTTTGTTGTTCAGACTGTCATTGCTGAATACATTTAAAAGATTACTATTCCCATTATATCCGTTTACAGTTCCATTATCATCATTGGCAATTATGGGTGGCGGATATACATTTAAAGTTATTAAGGCAGTATCACAATTGGCGGTATTCAATGTATCACAAATGCGATAAATAAAAGTATAAATACCTGCAGGGGTCATCGGAAATACACTCACTCTGCCATTGCTGGAATTCAGGAAAATTCCGGGTTCGCTGGGTGCCGATAAAACACTCAAAGTTACACGTCCGGGTGTAACTGTTATATTGTTAATGCTGTCGTTGGCATAAATGTTTAAAATATTTAAGCCGCCATTATAACTATTCACGGCAACATAATCCGGACTCGCAATAATAGGAGGCGGTAAAACCGTAATATAAACAATCGACGTATCACAGTTAGATGTATTCAATGTATCACAAATTCGGTAAACAATGCTGTAATTTCCGCTGATGGTATTGGCGGCAACACTTACAATGCCCGTACCCACATTTAAGGTAATACCTGCATGGCTTGCTGCTGTAACAATACTTGCAGTAACCGAACCGGCAGTAACAATATTTCCATGAATGCTGTCATTTGCAAAAACATCCAGCAAATTCACACTTCCGTTATAACCGTTTACAGAAGCCGATTCTGTATTGGCTATTATAATGGGTGCACTCACATTGATAATTAAAACAGTAGCTGAGCAATTACTCAGGTCAGATGTATCACAAATACTATAATTAATAGAATAAACGCCTGCGGGAATTCCCGGAGTAACGCTCACAATTCCTGTTAGGGTATCAACACTGATATGGCTGTTGGTTGGAGCAACTGTCACTTTCATGGCTGAACCCACAACCGGAACATTATTAAATGAATCGTTCGCAAAAATATTCAGGAGCGTCGAATTGCCACTATAACTGTTTACAAATCCCGTATCCGGATTTGCCACAATCGGAGTGGGTGGCGGAGCACTCAGGATCATTGCTGTATGCTTACTAAAACCAGTGCTAGCCAGAAATAGCATCAATGCAAATAAGATCGTAAATCTATAGCCCTTTTTAAAATTGAAAATTCGATATTCCATATCAGTAATTGTATTCATGGTTGAGTATGGCTTTGTATTTCAAGTGTGTAAAGGTATTGCGTGTTTCTATAAACAGAAAGAAATGCAGGCTCAAAACTTCATCTCATCCTTTTTACTTGTGGATAACTCCATTCTTTGAATAAAAAACCAATTCAGGAAACAATGTTAAATGTTGTAAGCGGAAATGATTGTCAGTCAAGCAGTTTTAATATCTTCGCATATTTCATATGCGCTATTTAAAGGTAATGTGTATTTAATTTCAATCTAAACAAAGGCAAAATATTCCTTGTAAAATACTAGCATTCCTAAAAAAATGTAGCCGGATTTAATTATTCATTTCAATTTTATTTTGAAAATTATATTGCTCAGCCAATTCAATTAAATTCAATAGAATTAAGACTTTTATTAAAATTAACTTCTTATTTATTCAGAAAATTTTATTCTAAAATAGAAGATATTTTATAGCAGTATAAACCAAAGTGTAAACTTTTGAGGATAATGAACATCCGGGAACCTAAAGGATTAAATGATTCATGGATAAAAAATTAGCGAATTCTAAAGTTATGTGCTAAACATGCGCTTTTTATCAGGAAAATAAATTCCCGCCGGTCTTTTTAACAACCCAGCGGGAATTTAATTTTATTTCGTAATTACAATTTTTCTTTGCATTACCTTATCAGGTGAAATGAGTTGAATCAGATAAATTCCATCAGATAAATATTCATAATTCATTTGTTGCAGCGTTTTAAAATTCAAAATAAATTCATCAATCAATTTGCCACTTAAATCAATCATTTTTATTTGAATGTTTTCCTCACTCTCATTGTTGATGTATAATGTTCCATCAGTTGGGTTTGGATAAACCTTGACTTTGTCTGATAAATTAATTTCTTCAGTTCCTGTTGTTTTCTGCTGCACTACCACCAGATTTCGCGTTAAAGCACCAGCAGTTACAAATACAGTAACCGAACGCTGATTGCTGGTACCATTCACTTGTGCCGTTACCCCAAGTACACCATTGTTTGATCCACTCATTGGGTTAATGTTTAGCCAGCTCGCCGAATGGTTTACTGTCCAGCTTTTGTTACTGCTTACATTCACATTCTGGGTACCTCCATTAAACAAAAAATTTAGGGTGTCTTTCCCAAGACTCAGTTGGTCGGGTATTGCAGGTGTGCTGTCCTGTTTGATATTTACAATCTGACTCTGCGAACCCGCTTGAAACGTAACGGTTCCGGTTCGGCTTGTTTCGCCAGTGTTGGCTGTAACTGTAATATTCATACTGTCGTTTCCATTACCGGAAGTTTTGTTTAAAGTAATCCATGTATGGCTGGCATTAACGGACCAACTGGTATTACTGCTTACTGTTACTTTTTTGGTTGAAGCTGTGTTGGAATAAGATAAATATAGCGGAGTCACATTTAAAGTATAACTACCCAGATTTACAAGTAATGTTATTGTATCTCCATTGCATCCGGTACTGTTGGTTTCAACAACTTTAATAAGCCCCGAACCAGGTGTTGAAGGCCATAATACAGTTATGGCATTTGTTGTTCCTCCTCCGGTTTGCGTACCATTAAAGATACTCCAGTTATATACGGATCCGTTGGTATTGGTAACTGAGTAATTTTGTGTTGAACCAACAAGCACATTTGTATTACCACTAATGGCTGTTGTAGCGGGCTTTGCAATAACACTTACCTGTTTGTCATACATTAAGGATGTGCAACCTGTACTGTTTGTAACTTTCACATTGTATGTTCCGCTTGTTTTCACCTTTAATGAAGCAAGCGTATCTGCATTGTTTACGGTATTATTCCCATTAAGCATCCAGCGGTATCTGTATCCGCCTTGGGCATTTATATATAGGTTAACACTATCACCCGCACAAAAAGTTATTGGCCCTGTTGGCAAAATGGCTGAAACGAATGGTGCATTATTTATCGCAAACGCATACGATTCATTGCTTGTGTCGGAAATGTTTGAACACAAGATTCTGAGTTTATATTGATTTGAATTTGCAAGTGATGCAGGTAAAAAACACATGATACTATCAGTACCATTTGTTGTGCCTGCTTTATTTCCAATGTTTAGGGGGGTGCTAAAGGAACCACTGCTGTCGCTTAACTGGATAGAAAATATATTGCCTGTAATATAGGTGGCAGTTTTTTTAAATCTGATTTTTAAACTATCGTTTGCGCATAACGAACCCAAAATACTATCAATTAATAATAAACTTTTGCTATAAAAAGTATCCGTACTTACTGAACTCCATATATCATTAATAGTCGCATAGCGCGTATGTAATACATGATAACCTTTTTTTAAGTTAATTATTGAAAAAATTGTGTCTAAATTTAATATTTGAACCGACGGAATAATATTCAATGAAACATGATTATTATAAGCGGTATCAAACCAATATTCGTATTTAGTTAATTGCGGTATCAGAGGTGGTTTTAGTTTATTAAATAGTTTCGATTGAACATTGCTCCAAACACTATCGGCACTTTGAAATCGCATATTCAAATAATGAAAACCCGGAGTTAATGAATCAACATTCAGGCTTTGAATCAGCGTTTGTTCCTGGGTGCCATTGAGTGCTAGCCGCACCTTTGATGCATATTTATCATCAAACCAATATTCATATGCTGTTAATTGTGCTATAATAGACGGTTTTATTTTATTAAATAAGTTAGATTGAACGCCGCTCCAAACGCTGTCGGTACTTTGGAAACGCATATTTAAATAATGAAAACCGGGAGTTAACGAATCTGTATTCAGGCTTTGAATCAGGCTTTGTTCTTGTGTACCATTAAGAGTGAGCCTGGTTTTTGTTGCATAATTATTGTCAAACCAATATTCATATGCAGCTAACAGAGGCAAAAAAGGAAGTTTCACTTTATGTATCAGGTTTGATTGAACGCAACTCCATACACTATCGCTACTTTGAAACCGCATATTCAAATAGTGAAAACCCAAACCTATTGACGCTACATTCAGGTTTTGAACTATATTTTGAGTGGGCTGCGGGCTAAGTGTTTGTGTTATTCTGTTACCATATACATAATCAAACCAATACTCAAATTTAATAACTGTATTTTGTGCCTTAATTAATTGCAAAAATAAAATTGAAGAAAGACAAAATAGTGTTAGTCTTTTCATTTTTCTTGAAATTAATTTACCTGTCCTGTGCTTGAATTGTAATCTTCACAGGTAATAAACCACTGGAATTGGTATTATTCGGAATTGACACCTTTGAAATTCTTGGATTAAAAGGTTGAGCACCTTCTTTAAATGGAAAATCTCCCCCATAAATTCCTATGTCGGTGGTATCTGATCCTTTATTGATACCCATACATCCCGGTTTTAGATGAAAGTTTTGACTTTCATTCCAAACACCCGTACCACTATAGTTTGTGAAAATAGTGGAAAGTGGCTGATTGAAAATATTTCCGGATGAGGATGCGGAAATTCCATTATTGAAATGAAGGATACTTACTGAATCACTTCTTATAAATAAATTATTTCTCAATAAATTTCCATAACAACTACTGGTTATTCCACTTGAAGATACACCTTGGGAACAAAATATATTGTTTGCAAGTGTATTTAAATTCATACTATAAAGAATATAGTAACTTGAGAGTAGAAAAACATTATTATAAAAGTTTGTATTGGTAAAACTATTAAGCGTATTGGAGAATATATTATTCCTAAATACCACTGCTGTTAAATTATACCCATAAGAATTGCAAGACCCGATAATGTTTTCTGCAAGCAGTACATTAGAACACGCATAACCAAACTGAATATCAACCTTGCATCTGATGATACTTGTATTGGAGGATTTGATAATTATCGAACCTCCTCTCAGTCCTGTTATCAAGGTTCCTGCAGCACTTGTATCCAAATAAATCGGATAATCATAAATTGTAGGACCCCCATTATCCAAGGTAGAATCCATACGATAACCAACTCCATAAATATTAAGGGGCTTTTGAATATTAATAGTTGAATTATTAAACAGCAGGATACCACCGGGTAAATAAATAGAAGCCCCGGGTGAAGCAATATTAACAGCATCATAAAAAGAGTTTGCAAAAAGGGGTGTACTCGAACCTGGGTTTTTAATTAATATAACCCTTTGAGCCTTACTAATATTTGCGAAAGCAAATATTAAAAATAATAGAAATGTTATTTTTTTCATCTTTTGCCTTGTTCCTACTCGTTTGGCTTTTCGGTTCCGCCCTGTACTTTTTAAAAGTGTGTTCCAGTAGTCACTAAATTTTGTCGGGTTTTTACATTGTTAAAATAGCAGTAACATAAGCGATACTATTAATTTGAAGAAAGTATACAGACAAAATAAATTAGCATTAAAATTAAATAAAATGATATTTCTTAGGTTTTTGAAAGAAACAAACAGGGTATCAATTGTATAAGTATAAAAATTGGGTAATTTTAGCTTCAAAAATGCCGCCGGTTCTTTGCATTTTTTTGAATTAAAATTATAATCCTCAGAAGTCATTATAAACATCTGTTATACACCATACGAAGTGATAAACAAACTATATGAGCTGATTAAAAATGCTACATCTTAGAATTCATTCATATAATAGTAACATCAATACTCTTTAGCAGGAAATGCGTGTATGAATTAATTGAATTAACCAAAAAATTGATATCATGAAAAGGCAGATTCAACTCCAAACAGTATGCAAACAAAAAGGGTTTAAACCAAACATGGTCTAAACCCTTTTAAATTCATTGGCCTCGCTCTCACACTCCACACTCGCCTCTGCCTATGCTCCCTCTCTTGGACTCGAACCAATCCCGATAGCTATCGGGACCATGATTAACAGTTACAAATATCTGGCAATTAATTTCTCGGATATTTCTGGATAGTTAATTAGATTTTCAATGTACTTACTGCTTTTCATGGCTTTAATATGATTTTCGATTTTTCTTGCCAATTTTTCATCTTTGCATTCAATAGAAAAAACCAATTCCCAAGGTTTACCTTGAGTTGTGAATTTACCATCATAATAGTTTGAATTATGCCTGTCAACTCTTATAAGTATAGATTCAGTTGTAAATCCAATGTAATGCTTTTTAATACTTTTGGAATACAATATGTAAACAAATGCAGTTACCATTTATAAAAAAGGCCGCGACTGCGGCCTTTTTGCTCCCTCTCTTGGACTCGAACCAAGGACCCCATGATTAACAGTCATGTGCTCTAACCAGCTGAGCTAAGAAGGAATTTTCTCAATTCCAAAGAAGGAATTTTTCCCTTTCGGGGATGCAATGATAGGATTTCAATTTTAAAAATGCAATATTTGCCGGATAAATAAATAAAATAAACTATCTATGAGTCTATTAGTCGTTGGAAGTGTGGCCTTTGATGCCATTGAAACTCCTTTTGGTAAAACAGATAAAATTGTTGGAGGTGCCGCTTCCTATATTTCCTTAGCCGCTTCTTACTTTACTCAAAAAACAAATTTAGTCGGTGTTGTGGGCGAAGATTTTCCTGTTGAATTTGTCCAACACCTGAATAATCACGGTGTTAACACCGAAGGTCTTCAGGTGAAACAAGGAGAAAAATCGTTTTTCTGGAGCGGTAAATACCATACTGATATGAATACCCGCGATACCCTTATTACCGAACTTAATGTACTGGGTGATTTCGACCCCATCATTCCTGAAAATTACCAGAATTGTGAGTTTTTAATGTTGGGGAATCTTACCCCTAAGGTTCAGCAAACTGTAATCGAAAGACTTGTAAAACGTCCGCGATTAATTGTGATGGATACCATGAACTTCTGGATGGAAATTGCATTGGATGATTTAAAGGAAACCCTGAAATTGGTAGATGTGCTTGCAATTAACGATGAGGAAGCTCGCATTTTATCGGGAGAATATTCACTCGTGAAAGCTGCTGCCAAAATTCAGGCGATGGGACCTAAATTTTTAATTATCAAAAAAGGTGAGAACGGAGCCTTGCTGTTTTCGGGTAAAGAAGTATTTTTTGCACCCGCCTTACCATTAGAAGAAGTTTTTGATCCAACAGGTGCGGGGGATACCTTTGCGGGTGGATTTATCGGATACCTGGCCAAAACCGGTGATATCAGTTTCGAAAATATGAAAAATGCCATCATATACGGCTCTGCAATGGCATCTTTTTGTGTCGAGCGATTCGGAACCGAAAGAATTATCGATTTACAACAATCGGAACTTGAAGAACGCATCAACCAGTTTAAACGTCTGGTAAGATTCAACATAGGCGCCTCCCTGGCCGACGGCAACTGATTGGAATAATTCATTAAAAATCATAATTAAATCGTAATTTCTTTCACCATACAAAGCATATTGTTCATGATGCTTTATAAATTAAATCACTGCATTTCGAATCACATATTGTACATCCTGCCTTCACTAAAGTTACGACAGGCAAGCGTACATTGTACATCATACATCGTACATCGTACATTGTACATCGTACATTGTACATCCTGCCTTCACTAAAGTTACGATAGGCAAGCGTACATTGTACATCGTAATTCGTACATCGTACATCGTACATCTTACATCTTACCCCTTTAGCTATCGGGGCGTAAATCTATACCCTGAACATCGGGGCACCCCAGGGAATTCTCGACAGTACCAGTATCAGCCCAATGCTGTAATACCACAAACATCTTTTGTGTTTATCCAGATCGGCATAGGCTTTCTTCGATTTGATGCGTCCTACCTGAATAATTACAACAGCAATTATCATAGTTAATGGGTGTTCAATTAATAATTTTCGGGTTTCCGGATTGTGCATAGATGTTGCCATATCGGCAATTGCCGTTTGAACATGGTTACTGATAAACCATAAAATGAGTCCAACCAGTAACTGTATATGTGTGGTTGCTAAAAATATTGCACCGGCAAAATTATCGTCTTTGCCAAACGGGCTTTGGTTCCGCGTACCCTGCAATGCCCTGAAAATAGTATACAAAGCAACTGCTAAAAATACCCAACGCAGTAAATTGTGTGCAGGAAGTAATATTTCGTACATAGTGATTTTTTATTCAAAGCTAATAAAACATTAAATTAAGTCAACAATTGTTTTGAACACACATGCTAATGATGGCTAGTTTTTGGCAACAAGTGCCTTTTATCCGTTTTATAATCCCCTTGATTGCCGGGATTATTTTCCAACTGAATATACATACGGATCTTCCGGTTTGCCTGTCATTATTAATACTCTCAGCCATTACCGCCTGGATCGGCTTCAAAAAAATAAATAATTACTCTCGATTATGGTGGCCGGGTTTCATGCTTAATGTATTATTATTTTCATTTGGAATGACCATCCACTACATACAAAATAAACCTTTTTCACAAAATGAGATTGCTTTATCAAAAAATAGCCTTTACCTGTTGAAAATTAATGAACCTGTTATTTGCGGGAAAAACTCTTATAAGGCTCAGGCATTGGTATTGGGAGCGTTTGACAGCCTGAAAAACTTCCGGACAAACCCCTTTAACCTATTGCTTTACTTTAAAAAAGACAGTAATGTACTCAAATTGCATTATGGCGACTTGTTAATAATTAAATCCCAAATACAGGAAATTTCTTTGCCTCAAAATCCCGAAGAATTTAATTTCAAAAAATACCTGGGTTTCAAACATATTTATTATCAAACCTATATCAAACCGAATTGCTATATAAACATCAATAAAAATGAAGGTTTCTGGTTATTTGAGCTGGCTTATAAAAGTCAGGATTTTATCAAACAAACACTACAAAAGTACGTGAGCGGTAAAAATGAAATAGGTGTAGGTGAAGCTTTGTTGTTTGGTTTTGATGATGATATAGACCCGGATGTATTTATATCATACAGCAGAACCGGAACTTTGCATGTACTTGCCGTAAGCGGCATGCATGTGGGTTTGATTTTTATTGTGCTGGGTTGGGTATTGTCGCCCATGGACAAATTAAAACAACTCAGATGGTTAAAACCTGTTTTGTTACTCGGTGGTATCTGGTTGTATTCACTCCTGTGCGGATTGTCACCTTCCATTTTAAGGGCAACGATTATGCTTTGTTTTCTGGTAATTGGCGGACTCATCAAACGCAGAAGCAGTGCATTTAACAGCCTGGCCGCTTCTGCTTTTATGTTATTGATATTCGACAGCTCCCTGATTGCCAATGTGGGGTTTCAATTAAGCTATGCAGCTGTATTGGGAATTATTGCCTTTTATCAGCCTCTTTATAACCTGTTTGATTTTACTTCAAGGGTCGGGGATTCTGTATGGAAAGTTATCGCTGTTTCTCTGGCAGCACAAACACTAACTTTCCCCATGAGTCTTTATTATTTTCACCAATTTCCAAACTACTTTTTACTTGCCAATTTGCTGATTATTCCCCTAACTACCCTTATTATATATGCGGGAATTTTATTACTAATTATCAGTAAATTTCATTTACTGGCATACTGGCTCGGACTGCTAATACAATGGCTCATTTACAGTTCAAATTTTTTGGCACACCAGATTGAACTCCTGCCATTTTCCTATATCGATAATATTTATATTTCATCAGGGATGATGATTTTAATTTACCTGTTTTGCCTGTGTACCGTTTTATTCTTTATTAAAAGGGATATTCCTTTTCTAAAGCTTGGGCTCATCACACTACTCGTTCTTTTCATACTGCGCACGTATCAGGCATATCAAAATTGCACACAAAACAACTTTCTGGTTTATCACATCAAAAATCATTTGGCCATACAAATTATACGGGGAAATGAGGCGCTATTAATTACGGATAGTGCCTTACTAATTAACCCCAATGCACGAGCTTACCCCATGCAGGGTTTTATGTGTAAAAGCGGTATCACACATCAAAAAGAAGTCTTACAGCCAATCCAAAATTACAGCATACAACTGGCTGAACACAAAATGCTGGGTGTGTTTATAAAAAAATGCACTCTCAAAAATATGCATTTCGAATGGATTTTGGTTCAGGGCAAACTATACCTGAACCTGGATGAAATATTGAAAAATAACAAGGTAAAACACCTGATTTTAAACGCAAATATTCCTTTCAAAAAAAAGAGAGCACTATTAAAAATAGCTGCCATTTATAAAATACCTGTACACGATATTTCAAAAAATGGCGCGTTTAAAGTATCATTGCAGGATGAATGATGATTTGGTATTATATGAAGTAATTGACCGAGTGGGTTATATTACCCTGAACCGGCCCGAAAAAAGAAATGCGTTAAGTTTTGAATTTGTAAGTGAAATTAAAACAAAGCTAAAAATTGCGCAATCTGATAATACCTGCAAGGTGATTGTTATTAAAGCCAACGGGGAAGCATTTTGTTCGGGTGCAGACCTGGCTTCCCTGCAAAAATTACAGAGCAATTCTTACGAAGAAAATATTGCCGACAGCAAACATCTCGCCGAATTGTATCAGCAGATCTATCTCTCTTCAAAGGTTATCATTTCGAGAGTGGAAGGTGCAGCATATGCAGGGGGATGCGGGCTCGCAACCATTTGTGATTTTAGTTTTGCAACTACCATGGCAAAATTCGCATATACCGAAGTGAAAATCGGATTTATCCCCGCAGTGGTTATGGTGTTTTTATTAAGACAAGTCGGCGAAAAAGTTGCCAAACAAATCCTCCTTACCGGAGATGTTTTCGATGCCAACCGCGCCCTTTTTTATCATTTAATCAGTGCGGTTTATGATCCTATTATGATAGAAGAGGAGGTTCATAATTTTGCCGTAAGACTATGCAAACAGACATCCGGACAAAGTTTAACCATGACAAAATTAATGATGGCAAAAGTGCCCGATCTTACATTAAATGAAGCGCTTGATTTTGCTGTCAAAATGAACGCGCAGGCACGGGCTTCCACAGATTGCAAAAAAGGAATTGCCGCTTTTTTAAACAAGGAAAAATTTAGCTGGTAAATTTGAGTGTTCAAAAACAAGCCCATGCGAAAAATAATATTGCTTTTCTTTTTTATTCCTGTTTTACTCAGGTCACAACCCAAAGTTACCGAAGGGAAATTATTTTATGATATTACTTATCAGAATTTAACTGCTGAGATGAAAGAACATGAGCATCAATTACCACATGATGCAACTTTCTATTTTAAAAATGAAAAATGCAGATTGGAAATGGGTGCCGGACCTTTTGGTAAAAATGTTACCATTACAGATAAAACAAAAAAAGAAACAATCATATTACTTAATATTTACGGCAAAAAATTTGCTATGCGAAAAAGCGATAGTGAAATGGTTGAAGTAATAAATTCATTGAAAACAGATACCGCACGTATCGATATAAAAATTGAACTGGTAAACGATACAAAAAAAATTGCAGGTTATATTTGCCATAAAGCTTTTATCATTAAAACTAAAAATGGCATTAGTAACAAATCAGAATGTTGGTTTACAAGGGACTTGCCGCCCTATACTACTGAAGGTGATGAAGCCTTTAAAATGATCGATGGTTTTTTAATGCAGTATAGTACTTTTGAAGCTAACATTAACAGAACCCTAACCGTAAAAATGGTAATGCCCTTACCCATCGAAGACAGGTATTTTGAAATTCCGCCCGGTTATCAAATTGTAACCGAAACCGAACTGGTTAATGTGTTAAATGTAATGCAACAAGGCAGGTAAGATGAGTGTAGGAGGGTGGGAAGATAGGAGGGTAGGAAGATAGGAGGGTGGGTTAAACTCATACGCTCCTACACTCCTACCCTCATACACTCCTGCAATCCTACACTCCTACCCTCCTGAAACAGCCCAGGAAGGTGACAAAGTATTAATAAAACAAACAAACTCATCCATTGAATTTAACTTCAGCGACCTGGAACACAATTGCAAATTCGGACAATTAAACTGCGTTCCGGTTAGCAATATTTTGGCTCCTTTCCAGTTGTTAACCAAAAAATTAATGAAAGCCTGTTTATCAATTTCAGGTTGGGCACTGGTCATCATAGTTAAAATATAATCCGGATTTTCATTTTCAAATGCATTTTGCAAATCAACAAGCGGAACTTCCTGCCCTAAATATAACACTTCATGTCCGCGAGAACGAATGATATAATTGGCAAATAAAAGCGGCATGGAATGCTTTTCGGTTTCGGGTAAAAATAATAAAAACCGCTTTCTGTGTTCGGCATATTTTCCCACCTGCGAATCAATGGCTACATACAATTTTTGCTTAATCAGGTTTGAAGCAAAATGCTCGTGAGAAGGCTGAATAGACCCAACCTGCCATAACATGCCCACCTGGGTAAGAAAAGGAAATACAATTTTTATAAAAGCTTCCTCAATACCAAACTGACAAATATACATACCCAACAACTTGTGAAAGCCCGGCTCATCAAAGCTCATCATGGCGGATATGAAAGAACGGATATGACCCTGAAAATCTGAAATCTGATGGGTAATTTCAATAACTTTTTCTGAAATCTGATTCTTGCTTAATTTGGAAATCTCAGAAATTTTATAGCCATTTTCGTTTAATAATTTTATATTGAGCAGTGATTTCATATCACAATCGTCGTAAAAACGAATGTTTGTTTCGGTACGTTTGGGATTAACAATCGCGTATCGCTGCTCCCAGATGCGCAAGGTATGTCCTTTAATACCTGTAACGGCCTCAATGTCCTTAATTGAAAATGTTCCCAATGGGTAATTGTTTAGTTTAAATAGGTTAACAGCTTTACAAATAAAATGTTTTTTTTTACAACTAAATGTGACAAAAATCCTTTTTGCTGATTTATCCGGATGATTCTGTGTTAAGGTTGCGGTTGAAAAGTATCCGGATTTCCTCAAATTAAATATCTTTGAATAAACATCCCGGTTATGAAAAAAATTATTTTACTTCTGATATTATGTGAATTGCTGTTTCGCTGCGAAGCGCAAACCAATTACCTGTTTACAAATCCGCTTGTTGAAAATATATTGAAGGGCAATTACAATCCCGCTGTTTACAATAGTTCGCCAACCGCAACTGCCAAAAATGCAATTATTAACGGGCTCTATGCAGGGGTGAATACCGATTCCATGTTGTATTATCTGAACCGGATGAGCCAGTTTTATACCCGCAATACAGGTTCAGACACAGTATCTCCAACAACCGGTATTGGTGCTGCCCGCAGGTGGGCCCATCAGCAATTCGAAAGATTTTCAGCCAAAAATGCAAATCGTTTACTGGTTTCCTTTTTTCAGTTCGATAAACTGGTATGTACATCGGGCCGACACCGCAATATCATGGCTGTTCTGCCTGGAACGGATACCAGTGCAAAAGGTTTTGTTTTTGTTGAAGCCCATATCGACAGTCGTTGCGAATCAACCTGTGATACCCTTTGCCTGGCTCAGGGGATGGAAGATAATGGCAGTGGTTGTGCATTGGTTTTGGAACTCGCAAGGGTAATGAGTGCCAATACCTACAAACGCACATTGGTGTTCATGTTAACCATTGGCGAAGAGCAAGGCCTGGCCGGTGCGGAGGCATTCGCCAAATATTGCAAAGCCGGTTCAATTCCCATACATGCCGTATTTAATAATGATATTGTGGGGGGAATTATTTGTGGTAAAACAGCTTCTCCTCCCGGTTGCCCGGGTGAAAATGAAAGAGACAGCATCAATGTCAGGATTTTCTCGGCAGGTACAAATTTTTCAAATCATAAAGGTTTGGCACGCTTTGTAAAACTGGAGTTTGAGGAAGAAATGATTCCCAAAATGCCGGTCAAAACTATTGTAAATATCATGAATGCTGAAGACCGCACCGGACGTGGTGGTGACCATATACCCTTCCGTACCCAAAATTATAGTGCCATCCGGTTTACCAGCGCAAACGAACATGGAGATGCCAATCCCCAAGCAGGTTATGTTGACCGTCAGCATAGCACACGCGATATTCTGGGCATGGATGTTAACAGCGATGGATTGATAGACAGCTATTATGTAAGCACCACTTACCTGCAGCGGAATTGCTGGCTCAACGGTACAGCCATGGCAATGGCAGCCAATGGTCCCAATGCACCTGAATTTAATCTGGTAAATGATGGAAATGGATTAACCGTGATTATCAAAAATCCGCTTGCGCCCAATAATTACCGCATTGGATTAAGAAGCCGTAAAAATGATTTTGATACATTGTATACAGTAAGCGGTCAGGTAGATTTCAAAACCTATCATGTTAAAACCGACAGTATATATTTTGTTTCAGTAGCGCGGTATGATGCCGAAAATATAGAAAGCTTATTTGCTCCCGAACAATATGTAAAAGTATTGGGAGTGCCTGCAGCAGGGATTCAAAAAACGATTGAAAAACAAATGAACGTGCAACTTTTACCTGTGAGTCCCAATCCTGTTGATGAAACATTAAGCTTCAGTGTATGGGTGAAAAACCCTTCAGTAAATAGAATGGGCAAGATTGAAATATTTGATATGCAGGGTAAATCTGTGAAACAATTACCGGTTTCTTTATCGCAGGAAATCAATGAAGTACTTTTTGAACATGGATTTAATGCCAAAGGTTTATATTATTGCACACTTTTTGTTGATGGGTTAAAGGTTGACTCACAAAAGTTATTTTTTAAATGAAAAAAACATATTTATCACTCCTTTTTAGTTTTATTTTCCTGGGTTCAGTAATTGCCCAAAAAGAAGGGGAGCAACCCTCGGGAGAATTATTTAAACCCTCCGTTTTAATCGAATTATTTTCGTCTGAAGGTTGCGGAAGTTGTCCCTTTGCAGACGATTTTATGCGGGAAATTATTGAAATCAGCGACAGCAATAAAATGCCTGTTTATGTGCTCGATTATCATGTGGTCATCTGGAACCGATCCGGCTGGGTGGATCCTTTCAGTGATTCGGCATATAGCTTGCGCCAACAAAACTATGTATTTAAAAAACATCTTCCTGCACTGTATACACCTATGGCCTTTGTTAACGGCAGTGAAAAAGATTACGCGGGTACCGACAAAAAAAGCATCGGGATGAAAATTCAGGAAACCCTGAGTAAACCTTCAAAACATTTTATGAGAACCGGTGTAACCCCTGCAGACAATGAAGACAGCATCGTTGTTGGATATAAAATCTGGGGCGATATCGATTCCACAAATTTAAATGTGGTATTGGTTCAGAAAAGAATTAATAATATGGTTACAGCCGGTGAAAACAAAGACAAAATTTTACACCATCACAATGTAGCCCGAAAAATGATCAGCATACCCTTAAAAGAAAAACAGGGCATTGTTAAAATGGGTATCAAACGCGATTTTAACCTCGAAAATTTCAGGCTCCTCGTCTTCATCCAGCACCAGCAAACCTACGAAGTTTTTGCAACGGAACAATTATCTTTCGAGTGATTCTTTCAGTATGTTTTCAAAATTATTGAGGTCGGTTATTAATTGTTTGCGAATTTCGGTTTCCTTTTCAGGATCGTTTGATTCAACTTCCTTTTTAATCCCCTTAAATACTTTTAGCATTACCATATTTTTGTTTAAATCACTGCATTGTTTATAATAGTTTTGAAGGACGTATAATCCTTCAAGGATAATCGGATCATCCTGTTGTTTTAAATATACTCCGTAATTATATAAAATGCTATTCCGGTTCAGTCCGTATTTTCCAATAATACTTTTAAAATATTCATTCTTATTGTCCTTTGAATTATCTGCATATATATCTGATATTGTTTTTTGCACCTGTCCGCTTTGCAATTTTTCCAAAGACAAACAAAAGTCCAAAACCGTGTCTGAATCCATTGCCTGAATTCCGTATAAAGCTGAGCTCACTACTGCATTTGATGAATCTTTCAACGCGTTTGTAAAAACAGGAAAATACATTTTATTTTTTCTTTGACCCAACACTTTTAGGGCTTCATTTCTTACCCAGGCTTCGCCTGGAAAGACTGCCAGTTCCAAAATTTTATTTTCAAAAGACTCAAACAATTCCTCATGGTTATTTATAAGCATTATTCCATTTAGTTTGTAATAATATTCTTCCCGGTTAAAGAAAAATTCAATTGCAGAACTTACGATAGGTTTTAAACTATCTTCCTTAAATGCCATTATCTGCCGCAACGCCCTTTGTTTGGCCAAATAGGATTCTCCAAATATTAATTGATTCAACCAGGCCCCAGGTGATTTGTTTTCTTTTAGTGAACCCAATAAATTGCCATTGGGATCAAGATAAATAAGCGCCAAATCACGCATCATCTGATCTTCATTTTCGCAATCTATTGCAATCAATTCATACCTGCTGTTAATGTCAATATGGATGGTTTTAACCATTGGTTTTTGATCCCCGTTGTCAAATGCATAACTCAATTGTGTGGGAATATTAAACACCCCAAAACTACTGTCCTGCACCTGCCTAATTTCAAGCATCAGCTTTTTGCGTGGCTTGTCAAAATAATAATTCATGGCCAGTTCGGGGTGACCTTTACCCAAAAACCAGTGTGTAAAAAACAGATTTAAATCCTCGCCACTTGCCTGTTCCATTGCATGCCGCAGGTGATGTATATCGGCAGTTCCAAATTTATTCTGAGTAAGATACAGGTTCAGTCCTTTAAAAAATGCAGCATCACCAATCTGCTTGCGGAGCATATGTATTATCCAGCTTCCTTTTTGATAACTCACCACATCAAACAACTCATCAGCGTCCTTATAAACAGTTCTGATGGGTGAAACCCCATGCTTGCTTTTTGAACGCAGATAGGCATCCAGGTTCCTGCTGAATAACATATCTGCATATTGCTTTCCATAGGTAAATTCATTCCATAAATACTCACCATAAGTAGCAAAACTTTCATTTAAAGGCAGGTTACTCCAGCTGTTGCAGGTAACATAATCTCCAAACCAGTGGTGAAACAACTCATGTACTATAATATCCTCATGCGGGTTGTCCAAATGCTCCCTGGCATCATGCTGTACCGCTTCGTAATGCAATACTGCCGAAGTGTTTTCCATGGCTCCGCTCACGAAATCACGGCATACCACCTGACTAAATTTATCCCATGGATAATCCACACCTGTGAGCTTAGAAAACACATCTATCATTTGAGGCGTTTTCCCAAAAATCATTCTTGCATACGGTTCATATTTGGGTTCAACATAATAACTCACTTCCATGCCATGCCACTGATCTTTTACAATACTAAATTCACCCACCACCAGCATGGTTAAATAGGGAGCATGCGGCTTTAACTGCTGCCAATGGTCGGTTCTTTTGCCATTTTTTTGTTTAACTGAACCCACCCATAAGCCATTGCTTAAACTCACATCTTTATCATCAAGGGTTATAAAAATATCCTGGGTATGTTTTTCGTTGGGTACATCATTTGTGGGAAACCAGCATGAATTGTATTGTGTTTCCCCCTGTGTCCATATTTCGCGGGGTTTATTGGGATCTGTTCCCATTGGATTTACGAAATAAATTCCCCGTGAATCCGTGATGGCATAACCCCCTTCATTGGCCAGCTCATTGGGCTTTGCGATATAATCTATATAAAGTACAAAAGTATCTTTGCTTGATTTTAAGAGGGGTAGTTTAATATACAAGCGGGTACTGTCGTATTGAAACCATACCGGCAGGGTGTCTTGTGCATGAATCAAACCTACCTGATTTATGGTAAATCCCTTTGCATCCAGTTCAACACTTTGAATCGCATGAAAATAAGGTTTCATCCACAAGGTTGCTTTCCCATAAACCCACTGACGGGGATAATCGAAGGAAATTTCAAGACGTGTATGCAATAAATCAACAATACGTTTTTCAGCGGGATGATAGGTTCCTGCCTCCGTTTTTTTGTGCGGAGTAATTAAAACTTCCTCCAAAATTACTTTTTCTACTGTTTGATCCTTTACAGAGTCCGGCTTTTTGTTTATTTTGCAGGCCATAAAAGCGAGCGTACAAAGCAAAAAGAGCATTAAATTAATTCTCATACATTTACAAATACATCGCAATAAAACAATAATTTGCGTAAAAACATGCTAAATATTAAAGTAAACAATCAGGATTTTGCATTCAATCTGATAGCAGGTACTGCCATGGTGAATGGTAAAGCTGTTAATGCCGATACCATAAAACTTGAACCCAATAAATATCATGTTTTAATTAACAATCAAAGTTTTACCATTGAATTGCTGAGCAAAACCGAAAATGGAAAAGGCATGTTTATTCTGGTTAATGGTGCAAAACATGAGGTTGAAATTAAAGACCGTTTCGATGCCTTGTTAAGTCAACTGGGCATGGACAAGCTCATGGTAAGCAAGTCGAATTTAATTAAAGCCCCGATGCCCGGAATGGTGTTGCAAATAAATGTAAAAGAAGGCGATGTCATCAAAAAAGGCGAACCCTTACTGGTACTCGAAGCCATGAAAATGGAAAATATCATTAAAGCCGACCAGGATGGGACGGTGAAACGTGTTGGTGTGGCAGTGAAGCAGGCAGTGGAGAAGAATACGGTTTTGGTTGAGTTGGTATAAGGGCATCCGCAAGGAATTGTATTTACGCATTTACGTATCAAATTCTTGTTTTCTCATTTCCCCTATCCCATTTCCCATTTCTTTCCCTACCTTTGCCGCTAGTTCTTTAATTCATGGGGGTGACCGGTATTGACGGGGTGATTGATTGGCATGTAAGCATGTAGTGCATTGGACAGTTGGCACTATAATCTCAATTTCCAAAACTATAGTTGGCGAAACTCAATTCGCAATGGCTGCTTAATCAGGAAGATTAAGTAAGCTTTCGGTTCGGGAGTGTTTATCTTATCGCATTTCCACCAGAACCGTCATCAGATAGGGTCTGTTGTGTGTATGCCACTGGCACATAAACAGTACACAAGGGGATATAGGTTTGGTTGGTAAGCATGGCAACCTGCCTAACCTGAATATAATGTTGTGCTAAACGTGTAGAAAGCATGACCATTGCGCTTCCGGACCAGGGTTCGAATCCCTGCACCTCCACTGAACTGATATTTAATCCAAACTAAAACCTGTGAATCAAAGCATTTACAGGTTTTTTTGTTTTGGGGAATATCAAAATATATCAAAATTGCCCAAAATAAAAGTGAGTGATTCGGTGAGTAGTGATAAATTGCAATTTAACTCACCAGAACATACATAAAAATCTGAAATACAACCTGTTCAATAGCTGAACATCTTGTTTACGCATACTTTCAATTCTAATTTTGCTAACCCTAAAATTAAAAAAGTATGCTGGAAAAGAACTTCAATTTGTTATTTTATTTAAAATGTCCGAAGAATTATTCTGCCGGACCTATCCCTATTTATCTCCGGATCACGATTAACGGTAGTCGAACAGAACTCACAACTTCCAGAAGTTGTGATCCTGAAAAATGGAATTCCCATGCCGGAAGAATGACAGGCACCAAGGAGGAAGCTAAGTCAATTAATGCATTCCTCGATACATTGCAATTCAAAGTATTTGATGTCCGTAATCAAGCGTTACAATCCAATAATGAGCTTACCGGCCAAATGGTAAAAAATTCACTCCTGGGCAAAAAAGAAAAATCCAAAATGATTTTGGAAGTATTCCAGGAACATAATGACAGATTTGCTGAATTGGTTGATAAAGAATTTGCACCGTTAACGCTTGTGAGGTATAAGACATCGCTGGAACATACACGTAGCTTCATCTTATGGAAGTACCAGAAACCTGATATGGAAGTAGATCAGATCGACTATGATTTTGTTTCCAGCTATTCACATTATTTTAAAACCGTAAGGAACTGCAATCAAAACACTGCAGCCAAATACCTGGGCAACTTTCGAAAAATTGTAATTATTTGTTTAAAGCAGGGTTGGATGACAAAAAATCCGTTTGTCGATTTTAAGTTACCTAAAAAGGAAGTAAAACGTGAAGTTCTTACCATGCAGGAAATGGAAAAATTAAAGAATAAGGTATTTGAAATCGAAAGGCTCAGTCACATCAGGGATATATTCCTTTTCTGCTGCTATACCGGCCTGGCATATGTTGACGTACAAAAACTAAAACCATCCGATATCAAGATTGGTATTGATGGTGAAGATTGGATATTTACTTTCAGGCAGAAAACTGACATCGATACCAGGATTCCCCTTCTTCCGGTGGCAAGAGACTTAGTGGAGAAATACAAAAATCACCCGACGTGCTTAGTTAGAGGTAAGGTACTTCCGGTACCCACAAACCAAAGAATGAATGCATATTTAAAAGAAGTAGCTGATTTATGTGAAATCAAAAAAGTATTGACCTCCCATATTGCCCGCCATACTTTCGCAACAACAGTGATGTTAAGCAATGGAGTCCCCATTGAAACAGTATCAAAATTATTAGGTCATACAAACCTTAGAACTACGCAGCATTATGCTAAAATATTGGATGGTAAAATAAGCGGTGACATCCAAGCATTAAAGGATAAATTGGCCGCGACCGAGCTCTGAATTATTAACGCTTGGCGAATTAAGGCCGTTTACCTTGTGGTGCTAAGATAAAATAAAAGTTGTAAAAGACAATATATATCTTCGATTGATAATTATTAAACATGAGCGAAGAAAAAGTAATTGAATTGAGCGAAGAAATTTTGCAATTTCTTCTTGATTACAAAAGGAAGCGGCCAGGGTTTACATTTTGGCTTCGAAACAAAGATTCTGTACAATCGTCATCAATACGTTTACAAAAAGGATATTGGTTCCAAGGAAATGACGAATATATATTCCTATCATTTTATAAAAAGGGCGACAAAAATAATCGTACACGTTCTATCGGCTTTGTAATCGTATTTGACGAAGAGGAAAATCCAGAATGTTATCTTGAAGTTGTTTGGGGCTCAGAACAAAATAATTCCGAACAATTAACCACTTTCTATGAGAACGTGTGCAAAACGTTAAATGCTGATATTGAAGTTCACGAAACAAAGTACCAGAAGTATTATGGGGATGATGTTATATCGAGTTTAAAAATATTTCTTGAAAAGGATAAACAGATAATTGATGAATTGATAATAAGTCATGGTTTAAATGTTTTATTTGTTATTGATGAGGGTCATTTTCAAAAAATGCTCACTAATACATCAATTTATAGAAATGCTTTGAAGGGGTCAGGTAATATTGCCCATAAACCCAACGTGGAGAAAGTCAGTATTTCCAGAAAACATGTTCAATATTCGATAAATGAACCTGAAGATGGCGTGATCGGAGTGAAGGATTTGGCAGAAGAGGTCGCAAAGATTGTATCTAACTTAGGCGGAATTAAAAGAGGCAATATGTTTGGAGTTTTTGGGCAGTGGGGCATTGGAAAGACTTTTTTAATGGATGAAGCATGGAAGGTAATGTCACTGAAGGGGTCGGATCATTTCGAAAGGGTCAGCTTTCACGCATGGAAGTATCAAGACACTCCTGCGTCATGGGCATATTTGTATGAAGAATTTTCGAAAAAATACTTTGAAGAAAAAAAGGAGGAAAAAGAAAATGTTATATTCTATAAAGTTAGAAGAAAGTATCACCAATTACGAAAAAGTATATTGCTAAATATACAGAGGTCTGGATGGACACCATTGATTAAAACAATCTTTGGCTTTGTTTTTTTAAGTGGATTAGTGGCTTTATTAATTAGAAACGGCTCGTTGGTTTATGATCCAAAGGATAAGACGATAATAGGAATAGCAATAACTGGGACGATTGCCTTTGGCATAAGTGCTATAAAGTATATTTCAGAAATACTCTTTTCCATTAACACTAAGGCAAAAGCACTTTTTGACAAGTACTATCAAAAACCAAACATGAAAGGACATTTGGGGGTGCAAGCAGAAATACAGAGTGAATTGAAAAGTCTTCTGCTCACCTGGATAGTCACCACCAGTCAGAAAAAAATCGTTTTGTTTGTAGATGACATTGACCGTTGTAGTGAAGATCAAATTATAAGGATCATCGATGCATTGCGCATTATGCTTGAGGATGAAGAAATTGCTGCTCGAGTAATTGTAATAGCTGCAATTGATGAACGAATTCTAAAAAGAGCAATACAATGCAAGTATCACGATTTGATGGAAAAAGATTATTCACTTAAGCATACAGTAAACGATACGTCCTCTGAGAAAAAAAACCAAGTCGTTAGTGACCTCATAAGAGAGTATATGGATAAGTTATTTATATCAGGAATAAAACTTAGCTCTTTAACCCTTTATGAACGAAAAGAGATTTTTAGAGCATTTGCTCATAAATATACAGAAGGATATGACAATAAAATTAACGTAGAGGAGGGGGAAGAGGAAGAATATACCGAAATTGATTCAGAGAATGATAGTATGGCGAAGAGGAAAGATTCGTTGCCAAAACCAGACGAGGTTTCAATAGCCGAAGAACTGAGCATAAATATACAAACAAAATTTGAGCTAACAAAGGCAGAATATGATGCGATTCAAGAATTCTTGGCATTGTATGCACAAGCTACTCCTCGTCAAATCAAGATTTTATATTACCGTTATCAGCTAGCAAGAAACATATTCAGTAAGATATTTCCCTCTATAAAAATAGAACCAGAAGGCCATATTCAAAACCTTATCCTCTTAATAATCGAGTATACTAAGGGTATTTCTACTCTTCATAACTTATCTGAAGTTAAAGAGAGAATTAATGATTGCGGGGAGAATTCTATAAGTGTTACTATTATGGGCAGTAATGTGAGTATGCCAACAGACTATGCGCTTTCACTTTTTAAAGTTATCGAAATGGTTGTTGCTTATTAATAAATTTGGCATTTGTTTCAGGCTGTTTAATTGTCAATCACCAATTTCCATGTTATATTTGTTTACAGAAGTCCCTAAATAGAGCCTACTAACAAAGCTAATTCTATGGCTAAAGAAACATCAACAATAAATATTTTAACCTATAAGCTACCGTTCGATCTGGCAAATCAAATCTATAAGGAATTCCAGGACAGGTTTAAGGACGCAACATACCTAATTATCAATGTTCAAAAGTATAAACCCCTTAAAAACAGTATTAAAACCGTTGAAGTACTACTTTCCCTTTCCATTTTTTATCGGAGAGTTGTCACTAATTTTGATGGGGCCATACATTTCTATGACACTGTAACCAAGAAAAGCGAAGCCCAGACAGTTCAGATTGGCAAATATGATCTAAATGCCGATGAAAGGAATCAGATATTGGCCGTAGTAATGAGCTATAACAAACTTATTCAGAAGTTTTCAATACCCAATACCGTAATGGAGTATTTAGAAACAAAGGAATTTCTTAAAAATCTAATCGATCTCAAAATAGTCCTAAATACCAATGAACAAAGAGACAACACCAGTAAAGAAGACGATCTCCCCTTTTAAAGACCAAAAACTGCTGGAAGAGGAAATTAATAAATTCGCAAATAGATTTAAAGCAACCGTTAGTAATCAAGCTAAGCGAATTAGCGATTATTTTGAGATGGCTTGCTTTAACTACATAGTTCAATTTTATGAGCATAATGGCTATACATTAGTCATTCGTAATCTTCAAGGCGGAAAGTATAAGTATAAATGTTCTCCCAGTGGAGTGCAATCTAATTTTTCTAACTTTGAAGCCTCTTTTGAAGTTGATGGCAAAGAACAAATATTTGAAATTCAACATAATCTAGCTGTGCAATCTTCACAAGACCCAACCATTTTCACATCCCCAGATATTTCTGTTATCAAAAAAGATAGTATTAAAATTACGACTGAATATTACGATTCAAGGCAAAGATTTTGTTACGTTAACAATGAGGACTTATTGAGTTTTTGCGAGGTAAAGCAATTCACCCCGTACCCAGAATTACTTATTAATTTTATTGGTGTGTTAAACGAACTGAAAAAAGAATACGTAGTAAATATGGGTATCCAGAATTATCCACTGCATATTGCTCCCAGTTTAATGATTTCTGGAAAACCGAATCGTCAGGCTAATAATATAAAAAGATCACTTGAAGAGCGATATTGGATTAATATCATCTATGATTTGTTTTACAGCGGTTCGGTTACGTTCTCCCGAAAAAAGGTTAAGAGTCTGAGGACAACAGGTAGAAACAATTCTCTCTAAATTTAAGCATTGTCGAAGGTCCTTCGACTTTTTAGGTCCTTTTTGGTATACTTCTCTATAGTTCAAACAGAGTCGCAATATGCTTTAGTTAATTACGGGAAATGTTTTAAGAGTGCTTTTGCAATTCCATCCTTATTATTTGACGATGTTATCTCCTTTGCTACATTCTTAAGTATTTGGGGAGAATTTGCCATTGCAATACCATAACCTACATATCTTAACATTTCTAAATCATTAATATTATCTCCAATTCCCATTATTTCATTTTTTTTTATGTTTAAAAGAGTAGAAACAATTTCAATACCTGTGGCTTTTGAAACATTTATTGGGGTAATTTCAAATGTTGTGTCCCTTATCCTTTCAAAAGTTATAATATTTTTAAAATTGATATTAAGAAAAGGTTCAATTTTATTTAAGTTTTCAGATAATCCACGTATCATTATTTTATGCGGAGCAGTACCCTCTTTTTTCCATTGAGCTAAGGTATTCTCCAAGTTCGAAACTATAGGAGTGACTTTTGTTCCTTTAATTTCCATTAAAGCCCATTTATCAATTTTATTAACGATCCAATCATCAAAATGATACAATCCAAGATGGCAATCAAATGTCGAAGTATAATTTATAATTTTTTTAGCATCATTAATATCAATAGAGGATTCAAATAAAAACTTTCTTTCCCCGAATTCTAATTTGCCATCAATCACTAGTGCTCCATTATAACAAATAAATAATTCGGTAATACCAAGCTCCTTAATTATTATGTACAAGCTTTTAGGCATTCTGGATGAAACCAAAATAAAATAAATCTTATAATTAGAATAGACCCTAATTAATTCTCGTTTTGTTATTTCAGAAATAAATTTATCATCATTCACCAATGTTCCATCAACATCTATGCACACCATTTTGTAATTACAATGTTTCATTATAATTTATTTGATTGAAAAAACTATAACTTATATCATCTCAGTGTTTTAGGTCAGAAAATTTAATCGTTGAATCGAAGAAAATTGTTAGGTCATTTAGAAGACTTTTATGCGCATAAGAGTATTTATTGAAAATAAAATTATTCAGGGTTTTTATGCCTGTATTACCTTTAGTAGGAGCATAAAGACCCCAAAATAATTTATTCTTATCTAAAGTCATAAAATGAAAGGAGGGTTGGTGATTATAAAAGTAAATTTCCAATTCTTCAATGAACCCAGCTTTTTTTAACGAATTCCATTTTTCAATTGAATTAGATAATTCCTGAACGGCTGTTTTTTTATGTACTTTGCTGGTGCTGTTAATTGAATTTTGAATCCATTCCTTACCACATAACAATAGACGTAATTTTTTTATTTTAATTTTCTCATCTTTAAAAAATAAATAATATTTACCACCCGTGTGTGCAAAAATATCTACATTGTTAATTTCTTTCGCATCTTTAAGGGCTATTCGAAAAGAATCACCAAATGATTCGCCAATTTCTGGAGAAATAGACTCTATTTTCGCTAATCTTTCTTCAATATATTTAAAAATAAATAGAAGAATAAAAGAAATTAAAATAAGATTTCCAGAACCATTTATAAATTCATCAACCTTCGGAATGAAATTGCTTACAATTTGTGCGCTAAGAAAAATAAACAGTACAAAATAAATTACTTGTTTCTCGATTTTTGACCATAGCTCATTGAATTTTTTCATGCTATTTTTTTTGCAATTATGCAACTCATAATACTGCTACTATGGTATACTCCTTCTAATGATTTTAATCGATCATAAAAAACCTCTTTAGCAACTTCATATTCTTCAGTGTTGTAATGAGCAAAGGCTGAAAAATCCTTCTTTTCAATTATTTCTATTAATTCTTCTATACTATCATATGTTATTTGATACTCAATTCGTTTTACCTCAATTTCTTTAAATCCAATATCTTCCAACATTGCTGTTATTTTTCCAATTGGTTTCATCCTAATTTGATCAATCTCATTAAATCGAGGGAAGTATTTATGGAAAATTAATGATGAAATATCCTTTGGATCATGAGTGACAATAAAAACTACTCCATCCTTTTTTAAAATTTCATACACCTTTTTGAAAAATGAATATTGGTCATTAATTAGATGGAGCATAAAGGAACAAAATGCTACATCAAAATTATTGAAATTAAAATATGTTTTCAAGAAATTTCCGCAAACCAAAGTTGGCTTGTTTATCGATTTCGGCCATTTCCTCTCACATGATTCTAAAAGTGAAATAGAGATATCATTAAGTGTGAAATGAACATTTGGAATTGTTAAGGCAATCTTTATAGCTGGTACCCCAAGTCCTGATCCAATATCGAGTAAACTGATATCCTTCTTTATATGTTTAAGCTTTTCTTTAAGAATATAAATACATTTTTCTAATCCTTCAGATGGATACCTTGCATATGAATTATAATTTGGTCCCTTGAAATCAAAAAAAGATTGATATATGTTCTTTCTGCTTCCCATTTTGTAAAATCACCTCAATTATACTTTTCGGTTAAACTGGAATCAAACGAAAGTAATTAAAATTATTTAGGCTTTCAAAAAACTTCTTAATACTTAAAGAAACACGGTAAATCGGTGCTCGTTCCAGTTCACCACGCATACCCAATGCCAAGCCCAGGCAGAGCTTGTATCTATTGCCTTCTATTAAGGCATACAAGCACTGCCTGACCCTTTGGGTGCTTTGCAGCTTGTCATAGGGTATGCAGGTAGTGAACTTCCACTCAGCAGCAACCTCCTGCATCCTGTAAGCCACATTCCCGAATTCGCTCCAAGTATTCACTCATTCTGAAAAGAGACTTCCAGTCTGACGGTTGCTATTATTGAGGCTCGCCGTGCTCGCAGTTCCCGGCTGCGGGTTTGTCATGGTTTTTATTCAAAAACAACGCCAAACCCTTGTGTTAAAACATAGGTCGCTCCCGTACTTCGTACTCTGTGCTTCCTCCGGGAACTGCACTCGCGGGAGGCTCGCAAGCACGTCATACGCAATTTCATTGCATCTGATCTTCCTACCGCACGCTGAAGGCTCCTTTACCTTCCCACCGCACTATTTAAAAGGCAGGCAGAAAGTCAATCACTTCATTTTTCCACAAACAGCAAAAAGGAAAGCAAAGGTATCGGGCTTTCACAATCCATCTGCACCCATCTGTCAAGGTCATGCACAGTTTTCGAAAATAATTTTGTTCCAAAATTTTTGTTCAAAAAACCTTGACAGCCTCTCTTCGCCCTTCTGGGAATCGCTTTCTTTTTTCTGTTTTTCTTTGAAAAAATAGCACGAAAAAATGGGAACAATTACTAAAAAAGAGGAA
>JAUXUD010000044.1 GCA_030680835.1 Bacteroidota bacterium | reverse complement strand
ATCAAGCAATTGAGCCTGCATTTCGCGCTTGCTGGTGGTATGTGTATATTCTAAAAGCCTGTCGGCCAGTGTGCTTTTCCCGTGATCGATATGCGCGATGATACAAAAATTTCTGATATGGTCCATTGCCGCGAAAATAGGCAAAAATAGTGAGAAAAAAGCATCGGGCATGGGGCATGGAGCATGGGGCAGAGGGCATGGGGCAGAAGGGGAAGATATGAGGGTAGGATGACAATGCCTACAATCATTTGGAAAATCAGTGTTAAAGTAGTTACTTTGTAATTACATTAATAGAATTTTTATGAACATATCTGTAATACAAATTGGCAACTCTAAAGGTATAAGACTTGGAAAATCATTGCTTGAAAAGTATAATATCAAAGATGATGTTGAACTGATACTTGAAAATGAGTACATCATTCTAAAACCAACAAGTTCTCCGAGAAAAGGTTGGGACAAGGCGTTTAAAAAAATGCATGAAAAAGGGGACGACAAACCTTTAATGGCAGATATTTTTGCAGACGAAAATCTTGAAGAATGGAGTTAAAACAATATCAAATTGTATTGGTCAATTTGGACCCGACAATCGGTAGTGAAATGAAAAAGACACGTCCCTGTGTTATTATTTCGCCAAACGAAATGAATAAATATTTACAAACTATTGTAATCGCTCCGTTAACAGGTAATTCTAAACCTTATCCTACAAGAGTTGAGGTAAAACACAACAAAACAAAAGGCTGGGTAGTTCTTGACCAGATAAGAACCATTGATAGAATAAGAATTGTTAAATGTTTCGAATCGCTATCGGAAAAGGAAATTTCGAAAATTAAAACAGTCATTCAGGAAACCTATGTGGCTTAAGCAAAAACTATCCAAAACGAAACTGAATCTTAATATTTAAAAGCAAAAGAATATATACCTCAAGCTTATGATAATTTGAAAACATATTACCTGTAAATACCATTATTTTGAAAAAATATTTAATTATCACATTGTTATTTATATCGCTCTCGGATTTAAAAGCACAATCGTACTATTTTGGTTTTGAATGGGCTAAGCAGTTTACCGGGAGCAATATTGAAAGCATTACCGGTTCAGCCATAGATGCTCAAGGCAATGTGTATTTGGCCGGCCATTTTATGGATACCATGGATGCAAATCCGGGTCCGGCTTATTATCCTTTGATTTCACGAAGTTTGGTCGATTGCTTTATAATTAAACTAACTGCTGACGGCGTCTTCACCTGGGCTTTGCAGTATGGCGGAAATGGAAACGGAACCATTTCAGCAAATGCTTTGCATATTGACCTGTTCGGGAATCTGCTCATTACAGGTAAGTATGCTGATACGGTAGATTTTGATCCTTCGGCTGCTGTTTTTAAACTGAATGCCCAGGGAACCCTCAGTGATATGTATGTGTTAAAGCTGAGCAATGACGGAGTATTTAAATGGGCAAAATCATTTGGAAACCCTTCTTATGAAAGTGAATCAAGCAATGATATTTGTTCCGATTCAATGGGCAATGTATATGCTGTTGGATATTTTGCCAATCCGCTCGACTTTAACCCCGACAGTGCACAGTTTTATATTTCGCCTAATGGAGATGCGGATGCTTTTTTGTTAAAATTAGACAGCAACGGTTTGTTTGTACGGGCAAGCAAAGTAGGTACGAATAAACGTGCTCAGGCTGTTGCCATAAATAAACTCGGACAAGTATTTTATGTGGGTGCATCTACCGGTGGCATTAATGGATATGAAATCAATGTTTCTCTTATACGGGCGAATGGTACCGTTCAATGGTCGCGGGAAACAGGTTCCTCTTCACATGATATTGCGTATGCCATTGCTATTGATGAAGCCAACAACCTGTATTTAACCGGACACTTTATTGGCACCGTATCATTTGGAGTGGGATTAACATTGATGCATGGTGCGGCATATGCACCTTTTATATGGAAACTGGATAAATTCGGAAACACAATCTGGGCTATTGAAGTAAGCGGAATCTGGAATTCTGTAAAAAATGCCGAAGGCAATAGTTTGTGCATCAAAGACAATATCATTTATATTGCCGGAAATGCCCATACATTAAATGCACAGAATGGATTTTTTGGCAAATATGATACAAGTGGGGTCAAAATTTTTACCACCGTTTTTGAGTCGACACAAAACGCTAACCAATGTTCAAACATTAAATGCGGCAACAATGGAAGCATTTATGTAAGCAACAATTTTTCAAAAACGGTTGATTTATGTCCGGGTCCTGATTTAGCGGTCTTTACTACTCCTACCATTCAAAGTTATACGGATGGAGCGCTTATTCGTTTTGCTCCCTGCACACCCAATTCGGATACAGTTACCCTGACGGTTTGTGATGCGTATACCCGTCCGGGTGGTCTCACCTATCTGGGATCCGGAACATATACTGTGTGGCTGAAAAATGTGGGGGGCTGCGACTCTGTGCTTATATTGAAACTTACCGTTCATCAACGGTTTTTATACAGCACGGTTTATAAAACAGTTTGCGATTCCTTTGTGATGCCTTCGGGAAAACGGATTACAAATTCAGGGATGTACTACGATACCCTGCCACGTGCGAATACCGGATGTGATTCCATATTTGCTTATTATTTAACCATAAATCAAAAATCCGCATCAGAGATTTATGTAAATAGTTGCGGCCCCTATACAATTGGTTCACAAACATATACAAGTCCTGGTTTATATACTGTTCATCTAAACAATGCCGGGGGCTGCGACAGTATCATAACCCTCCATTTAAGTATGATAACAATTGATACAGGTATCACTGTGCAAAACAATATATTAATTGCATCAGACACTATAAGCAGTTATCAATGGCTTAATTGCAGTCAGCAATTTGCTCCTCTTAACGGAAAAACTTCAAGAACATTTACGCCAACCACAAACGGAACTTATGCTGTAAAACTATCGCGCAATAACTGTACAGATACATCCCGATGTGTTTCAATAACAGTCAATGGCAATTCGGAATTATCTTTATTTAAAGAAATCAAAATCTATCCAAATCCAACAACCGGAGTCATAAATATAAATCTTGAAGGTTTAAAAATAAATTTAACGCAAATAGTGCTCAGTGATATCACCGGTCGTATTCTTGAAATTGTTTCACCTGCTGCAACGAATCAGTCATTACATATTAATGGTTCAGCAGGCATTTATTTTATTGAAATTAAATCGAGTTCAAAAAGTGCGAGATATAAAATCATAAAGTGTGAATAGAAAGAGTCAAAATAATTGCTGTTAATTTGCACATGATGGAGCAACCCAAAAATCCTTTACACGGCAAAACACTGGAATCGTTGGTTACCGAATTATCAACCTATTATGGATGGGAAGTGTTGGGTGAAAAAATCAATATCCGCAGTTTTACCCATAACCCAAGTGTTAAATCGAGTCTGGCCTTTTTACGCAAAACCCCCTGGGCCCGCGAAAAGGTAGAAAGCCTGTATCTATATATGCTCCGCGAAATCAAACGATCGAAAAACCACCCGTAGAGACGCGATTTATCGCGTCTCAGCAATCATCGGGTCACAACAAAATCACCTCCTTTTTACAATATTTCGTTTTTCATGAAATTTGATAAAGAATAATTTTATTATTATTTTCGGATATAGATATCAGCAATCAAAAATAAATTTATCAACTCATGCATTCAGTTACCATAGATGAATTAAGAAATGTAATTGCATTTAAAGACCTGCCGGATGCACATCTCCAGTGGATACTGGACCGTGCAGATTATATGGAATTTGAAGATGGGATTCCCTTTGTAAAATTTGGAGATTTGATAGAGGTGATGTGGATTTTGCTTGAAGGTAAGGTTACCTTCTATATGGATGCGAATGGCAGGCAGGTTTATTATTTTACCTTTGAAAATGATATAGCTACAGGAGGGGTTGGGGGTTTAATGCCATACTCAAGATTGAAAAATTCGCCCGGTTATTCGTATGCCAGTGGAAAGGTAAGGGGTTTGGCATTGCATAAAAAGCATTTTCCGGAACTGGAACGACTGAACCCGGAGCTGATTCAGAAACTCATTGGATATATGACCGAACGGGCAAGATCTTTTGCCACCACCAAACTGCAGTATGAAAAAGTAAATGCACTGGGAAACCTTGCTGCCGGCATTGCCCATGAACTCAATAATCCTGCAGCGGCCATCAACAGAATTTCAAATGAACTTTCCAAAAGAGTTAATAATAATTATGATCTCACAGAAAAATTGCTGAATAGCAATATCGGCTCAGAACATATACAAAATATTAAAGCCCTTGTTTTAAAAAAGGAGCATGAAGCGGAACAGAAAATTAAACTTACCGCCATGCAACACATGGAAAAAGAAGATGAGATTTCGGACTGGCTTGAGAAAAACAACATCAATGACCGGCAGGCTGCAGAGACATTTGCTGAGTATGGATTTTCAGCTGTTGAACTCGATATCATTCGCAAAGATGTGGGAGCGGAAGTGTTTGTTTATGTGGTTCCCTGGCTTGAAAATTTAATAAGTTCACAAAGAATTATCCAGGATCTTGCCGATGCATCAAACCGAATTTCAAATTTGGTAGGCGCTATAAAAAGCCATGTGCACATGGACAGAACCAACGACAAACAGCTTACAAATATTCATCTGGATATTGAAAATACACTTACCCTTTTGGGGTTTAAACTCAGGGATAAAAACATTGAAGTGAAGAAGAAATTTTGCGCAGATATGCCCATGGTGCCTGCTTATGTAGGAGAACTCAACCAGGTATGGACCAACCTGATTGATAATGCCATCTTTGCCATGCCTTTAAACGGTGAGCTTCTTATTGAAACCAGCTGTGATAAAAAAAATGTAAAGGTATGCGTAATTGATAACGGTCCGGGTATTCCTCCCGAAATTATTTCACGCATTTTCGACCCCTTTTTCACCACTAAAAAAGTGGGTGAGGGAACAGGCATTGGTTTGGATCTGGTAAGCAGGATTGTAAAACGACATCAAGGGGATTTGAAAGTACATTCGGTGCCGGAAAGAACTGAATTTTCGGTATGTATACCGCTTGTTGAATCCCCTGAACCAAAATAAACAGAATCTTAATAACTCAAATCTATGAATCTGCCATATATTATTTTAGTTGACGATGACGTGCAGGTATTGCGCGCAATACTTCGCGATATCCGGAATGAATTTAGAGACGCCTATAAAGTATTTGGCACCGGATCGGCCCATGAAGCAATTGAGCTGGTGAAAGAATTGAAATTAAAGAATGAAGCAGTTGCATTATTTGTTTCCGACCAGAGGATGCCAGAAATGGAAGGCATTGTGTTTCTTGAAAAAACCAACGAAATTTTTCCGGATGCAAAAAAAGTTTTGTTAACGGCATACTCCGATATTGAAGCTGCTATAAAAGCCATCAATAATGTAAAGCTCGATTATTATTTGCTCAAACCCTGGCATCCCCCCGAAGAAAAATTATTTCCTGTAATTAGAGATCTTTTGGACGATTGGCATGCAATCTATAAACCTGAATTTGATGCCATTCGCATTATTGGTTTTCAATGGTCACCGAGGTCGCATGATTTAAAAGAGTTTCTTTCGGGCAATCTGGTTCCGTATCAATGGATGGATATTGAAGAAAGTGAAGAGGCCGAAAAATATTTGCTCAGTGCCGGAGCCTCAAAAAGTGATTTACCCCTGGTGGTTTTAAAGGATGGTTCGTTTCTGATTAATCCTTCCCTGCCGGAGCTGGCAGTATGCATTGGATTGCAACAAAAGGCCAGCAAGGAAATATATGATGTACTCATTATCGGTGCAGGACCTGCAGGTCTGGCTGCCTCTGTTTATGGTTCATGCGAGGGACTCAAAACAATCCTCATTGAAAAGAGCAACCCGGGCGGGCAGGCAAGCAATAGTGCCCGTATTGAAAATTATCTGGGCTTTCCAACCGGTTTGTCGGGTGCCGAATTATCCAGGAGAGCCATTACACAAACACTTCGTTTTGGAACCGAAATTCTTACTCCGCAATTTGTAAAAAACATTAGTGTTAAGGATGGCTACAAAATTACTGAAATGACCGATGGCTCTGTGATAAACAGCAAAACCATAGTGATTGCCACGGGTGCTACCTATGCAAATCTTGAGCTACCCGGATTGCAGAATTTTACAGGTGCCGGTGTGTATTATGGTGCAGCCGGTGTTGAGGCAAATGCATGCAAAAACGAAATCATTTATATTGTAGGTGGCGGAAATTCGGCATGCCAGGCAGCTATGTATATGTCGAAGTTTGCAAAAGAGGTAAACATCATTATCCGACGTGATGCACTTTCGCAAACAGCGGCAAATTATCTGGTAGAAAATGTGCGCAATACTTCAAACATTCATATCATTGCGAATACGGATGTAATTTCTGTTTCGGGTTCAAACATTTTAGAAAATATTACCCTTAAAAATGCAAAGACCGGAGAAGAAAAAACAGTACCCACCAAAGCATTGTTTATTTATATTGGTACAAAACCAGGCACATCCTGGCTCAACGATATTATTTTAAAAGACGAAAAAGGTTTCATCCTCACCGGCAGTGAACTGATGAAAGAAAAATCATTTCACACTTTTTGGAAACTGAACCGGGAACCGTATATGCCCGAAACCAATATACCCGGAATTTTTGCTTCGGGTGATGTAAGGGCAGGAGCACTTGCAGGTATCTCATCTGCGGTAGGCGAGGGTGCCCTGGCCATCAGATTTGTGCGAAAATATTTAAATGAAATGTAAATAAACGATTTAGGTGTACATTGAATGGCAGGCTGTAGAGACGCGATTCATCGCGTCTCCCGGGTTTGCAAGAATACGTATTTAAAATTCCTGAGACGCGATAAATCGCGTCTCTACGTGCGTAGCTACAATACGTAGCTACAATAATTGATTCGCCAGATTCGCCAGTTCCGAACGTTCGCCTTTTTCGAGGGTAATATGCGCATATAAAGGATTATCCTGTACGCGATCGATTAAATAGGAGAGGCCATTGGATTGGGAATCGAGATAGGGAGTATCGATCTGGAAAATATCTCCGGTAAACACAACTTTGGTACCTTCACCGGCACGGGTTATAATGGTTTTTACTTCCAGCGGGGTTAAGTTTTGGGCTTCATCAATGATGAAAATTATATTCGATAAACTCCTGCCGCGAATGTATGCCAATGGCGTTACCACCAGCTTTTCCTGGTTTACCATATCGGTTATTTTCTGGTATTCCTTGTCGGTTTCTTTCCATTGGTTTTGAATCAGTTTTAAATTGTCCCAAAGCGGTTCCATGTAAGGGTTAATTTTCGATTTTACATCGCCGGGCAAGTAACCAATATCGCGATTGTTTAAAGGGATAATCGGACGGGCTAAATAAATTTGTCTATAGCTCGATTTTTGTTCTAGCGCTGCAGCCAAAGCCAGCAGGGTTTTGCCGGTACCAGCCACTCCCTGTATAGTTACCAGTTTAATATTGGGATTTAAAACAGCATGCAGTGCAAACGATTGTTCGGCATTGCGGGGCTTAATTCCGTATGCACTTATTTTGTTAACCTTTTCCAGACTTTCATTTTCTGAATTATAAAATGTAAGGACAGATGTTTTATCGTTTTTTAAAATATAATAATGATTGGCAAGAGGTTTTCTTCGCATCGCCAGATCATAGCTTACAAACCCTTTTGCATACACTTCTTCAATTACAGATGGTTTTATTTTTTCAAGAATGGTCCGGCCGGTATGTAATGTATCCAGGTCTTTTATTTTACCGGTTTCATAATCCTGTGCCTGTATATTTAATGATTTTGCTTTTAAACGCAGGTTTACATCTTTGGTAACCATAATTACAGGTCTGTGCGGGTATTGTTCCTGTAAGGCAATTGCACCATTTAAAATCCGGTGGTCGGGTTTGCGTTCCCCAAAAACCACCTGGGCATCCACCTTGGTGCGTTCGTTCATAATTACCTTAAACATGCCCCGTGTGGGACCGTTAATCTTAATCCAGTCGGTAAGGGTATGTGTACCTGAAAGTTTATCAAGGTACCTGATGAATTCACGGGCTTCGTAGTTAATGGTATCGTTTCCTTTTTTAAAATTATCCAGCTCTTCCAAAACGGCTATGGGAATAGCAACATCGTGCTCGGCAAAGTTTTTTATGGAGTTGTTGTCATATAAAATTACTGAGGTATCGAGTACAAAGATTTTACGGACTTCTTTAGCTTTAACAACGGCCTTGGTTGGATTTTTAGCGGGAACAGTTTTTTTTGACATTCTAAGAGTTATTGTATCTGTTATTTAGTAAGCAATCAAATGTTACGAACTAAAGCTTAAATTCTTTGTGAAACTTTTTAACAACTGTGGAGAAATAGATATTATTTCTCATATTCAGACAGAATAATGTACAATTGAAACAGGTGTTTTCTATAACTTTTTAATGGGTACTTTCACAAGTGTTTTATCCCAATGTATATTCATGTATGTTGAACCCAAACTATCAGCAGGGTCAAACGAAATTAAAAATTGTTCAAGAAAAGGTGCATCATTATTAGGATGTACCATGGTTCGAAGTATATCCTTGTCCTTATCAGCCTCCTGTGCGCCCCAGCGTTCATAATCTGAATTGATACAAACAGTCCAACTCTCTTTGCCCGGATATGCATACAAGGAATATTTTCCGGGCTCAAGGGTTTTATCGTTAAATAAAATGGATTTATTCAATTCAAATGTTGTTGCTTCATTTGCCCCAACACGCCAGTATTTACCGTATGGTTGCAATGCACCTGCACTTTCTTCTCCAAAAATTACCCTCGATTTTGCATAAGGCCGGCAATAATTTATAGTAATGGTTAAATCCTGATTTTGATACGTGGCAACATCTGCAGGGCTGTGTTTTTTTGTATCTTTTTTGAACCAGTTAAAGAAAAGTATTATAGCAATAAGAACAACTCCTGATATGATGAGTATTTTTTTGAGCATGCAATTTCATTTACAAATCAAACTTAGAAAAAAACTACAATTTGACAAGCTTTTATTTTAGAGATTTTGTAAATAATTTACTTCATATTGGCTTAGGAAACGAAATTCTGATTTTCCCAATTCTCCCAAGTCTATTGCCCCTATTGAAGTTCGCCGGAGTTGTATTACATAATTTCCCAGTGTAAAGCACATTCTTCTGATTTGCCGGTTCATACCCTGAGTTAATATTATATTAAAAGTTTGTTCATCAATAGGTTCTACTTTGCATGGAAATGTTATTTTGCCTGAAACCTGAATTCCATTTTCCATTAGCCTTACAAATTCGTGATTATAGGGTTTTTCCAATCCAACAAAATATTTTTTGGGAAGGTGTGCTTCAGGAGCGATTATTTTGTTTATCAAATGTCCGTCGTTGGTGAGTAATAACAATCCCTCAGATGCTTTATCCAATCTACCTGCATAAATTAAATTTTTTAAGGCCTCGGGTAAATAACTTTTTAAATTGCAGTTAACCTTTTCATTCAGGGTACATTCTATACCTGCCGGTTTATGGTAGGCAACATAAATAAGTTCGTGTGTTTTGCTTATGATTTTTTGGTTCAAAACAACCTTACTGTATGGATTTATAAAAACATTTTCCGTGGCCAAAATATCATTTACAGTTACATTGCCTGAGCCAATAAACTCCTTTGCCTGTTTATTGCTGATACTGGTTTGTTTTACCAGGTAATATTGTAGTCTGTTGCGGTAATTCAAGTTCGGATATAATAATTGGTTATAAGTATTTTGAATTAAATTTTGCCACGGGTATACCCATCATTAAAATATCAGACCGCTTATCAAATTTTAATCCTGCAATTTTAATCAAATTTTTATCTTGGCAAATTAATATATTTGCTATATGAAATATTTATCATCAGGTCTGTTTTTAATTTTGAGTTTTGTAGGTTCAGCCCAAACCACATTAACATTGCCCCGTGAAAGCCAATACGCAAGCATAACCCAACGCGTGGGGATAACTGATATTACAGTGGTTTACCACAGTCCGGCTGTAAAAGGCCGTAAAATATTTGGCAGTTTGGTACCTTATGATAACTGGTGGAGAGCAGGTGCCAATGAAAACACAACCATAAGTTTTTCACATGAAGTGAGCATAGAAAAACAAAAAATACCTGCCGGAATTTATGGTTTACACATGATTCCGGGAACGGACATGTGGACGATTATTTTCTCAAATAACCATACTTCGTGGGGGAGCTTCTTTTATAAAAAAGAGGAAGACGCATTGCGTGTGCTGGTTAAACCGCAAGCCCATGGATTTAGTGAATGGCTCACTTATTCTTTTGTTGAAAAGTCGGCAACTTCTACTAAATTATCATTGATCTGGGATAAATTAGAGGTGCCTATTTTAATTGAAGTGGATGTGAAAAATATTGTGCTGGCAAATATAAGAAACGAACTAAGAGGCACCCCTGCTTTTACCTGGCAGGGTTGGTTTGATGCCGCTAACTTTTGCTTCGAAAATAAAATTAATTATGAGGAAGCCCAGCATTGGATTGAAAAGGCAAATAAAATGAAGCCGGGCGACTTTACGATTCTAAGATTGAAAGCTTCACTTTTAGAAGCAAGTGGTAACCTGAAAGGAGCTGAAATCATCATGAAGGATTTAATTGCTAATGCCAAGGAAGCCGATTTAAATGCATATGGTTATGAATTACTTGCCGACGGAAAAAACCAAGAGGCAATCGGAATTTTTAACCTGAATGTAAAGCGGCATTCTAAATCGTGGAATGTATACGACAGCTTAGCCGAGGCCCTCGAAAAATCTGGAGATAAAGCTGCTGCCCTGAAGCAATACGAACTGGCCTTAAAGAACGCACCGGAGGATCAGAAAAAGCGCATTGAGCAACGTATTCTTGTGCTTAAGTGAAGTGATTCTTAGAAATTATAAGTGATTCAAGGTTTCTAAATATTCTCTTAATCTTTTTTTTAAAAATATTTTTTTTTCAAATCTTCAATTAACTGCAAGTGTGTGCCTTGCGGCAATAATGGTACTTTGTTTATGCCAATTACTTTGAGCAAAATCGATGTAGAATGGGTTGCATAATGGAAGAGAAAGAATACATTCGCACAAAATTTTAATTAAAAATTAACTGTTCTTTATGAAACAAATTATTACACTTTTTGCTACCTGGATGTTTTTTAACGCATATGCGTTTTCACAATGCGTTAATCCAAATATTTATACCACAACTTTTAATGTAGTAAATACCGGTCCGGCACTTACCAATAAAACGGTGAAAGTATTGGTAAATACACAACAATTGATTGGCCAGGGACAGATGCAAAGCAATGGGAGTGATATACGTTTTGGTGCAAGCTGCTGTACATTATATTCGTATTGGATTGACTCATTAACTTTTAATACTTCAAGCACAGCAATATGGGTGCGCATTCCCACCCTTGCAGCATCATCCACGTTTTCATTAAAAATGTTTCATGGCAGCAGTACATTAACAAGTCTTTCTAATTTTAACACTACTTTTCCTTTGCGATACATACTTACCAGCGGATCAGATTCTTTACTCGGTACGCAAACTTTTGATTGGTTTGAGGTACGCTCACCTGCTATTTTATATATTAGAACGGGTCAGCTATTAAACATCAATGCAGAATATATTTTTATTAGTGGCACAATAAACGGAATCGGACGCGGACAAGCCGGGAGTAAGACAGGTGCCTGTTCTGCTGGTCAGGGTTTAGGTGGCGGACTTGCGGGTGCATCCTGTGCCAACGGTGGCGGAGCAGGTTATGGAGGTTTGGGAGGTTGTGCCCCTGTGGGAGGAGCCAGTTCCTGCATGTATTCGGGTGGCGCGGTATATGGAACTACTGCGGGCACAGATATTGATATGGGTTCAGGGGGTTCAACCGGTTCTTCATCAACAGGAAACGGTGCGGGAAATGGAGGAGGAGGCATCAGATTAAGTGCTTCAGGTATTACCATTAGCGGCACTATAAATGTTTCAGGTCAGGATGGACAAGGCTCAAGTACTTCCAGCAGTGGAGGAGGTGGCGGCTCAGGGGGTGGAATTTTAATTAATGGGGCAAATATCAAACTTACAGGTGCCAGCCTGATTGCAGCCGGTGGAAGAGCAGGTAATCAATATGGAGGCGCTGGTGCAGGAGGACGTATAAAAATATTTAGAAAAAGCCCGCTTATTGGTTCTTTTACATCCAACGTCAGCGGATCTTCTCTTAATTCTTATGGTGGGTCAGTTCTGCTAAGCTCCGCAATAGGAGCTACTGGAACCCTGTATCAGGATTCAATTAATACCGGACTCATTATTCCCGCTTTTGTGGCTACAGTCAGTCAACCTTGCGGATTATTGTATTATTCAAAATCAACAGGAGTGTTAAACGATACCCTTTCGTGGTCAACAAATATTAATGGTACTGGAACCAATCCCCCAAATTTTGCTGCAAATGGGGCATCATATTATGTTGTAAACAATAGTACCCCTGCCATAAATGCCAATTGGATTGTGTCGGGTACAAACAGTTTTGTTATGTTTGGTGATGGCGTGAATTCCGGAAACTTTATTATACCTACCGGGTTGTTTTTTGGAGCCGATACCTTTTATGTTAACAATGATTTTACTTTAACCATTCAAGGTCAAATATATACAAATAAACCGGGTTTTCACAGCAATAGTACAACGCAGTACACACTTACATCACAACAAAATTTATTAACAGCAAATTTTGGGAACCTGATCATTTCGGGGGCCACAAAAAATTTAACCGGAAACACTTCGGTTGCAGGTGTATTGGCAATGTTTAACAATATTAATTGCAATGGCTTTACATTAACTTTGGGAATTAGTGCATTGCAACCCGGAACCTTAAACAGAGCTTCCGGAATTATTATCGGAAACTTAATCAGGTGGTTTCCTGCTACTACCAATACAGGTACTACCGGATTGTTTCCAATTGGAACAAGCCAGATATATCGACCATTTCAGGTGAATTTTACAAGCAGCCCATCCATAGCCGGAACGCTCAGTTCAGAATTTATTAATTCAGCTCCGGGCAATGCAGGTTATCCTTATTACGATTTTACAACCTCTCCGATTGTACAATTAACCAAATCGGCACCTGAAGGATTTTGGAGACTGGTTGCCAATAATGGACTTTCAGGAGGAATTTATACCTGCACTGCCACAGGTACTGGTTTTTCAGGAATATCAACCGTTTCTGACTTGCGACTGGTGAGAAGAAATAATCCTTCCAGTTCATGGACAGTACAGGGAACATCAGTTTTGGGAAGTGGTTCGGTGTCGAGCCCTGTGGTGAGCAGAACGGGTGTTACCAGTGCTGGGGGTGATTTTGCTATTGCCTCCGACAGTACAATTAATGCCTTGCCTGTAAAAATTGTTTCATTTAGTGCAGGCAGAATCGCAACCGATGTTCATTTAAAATTTACTACGGCAAGTGAGTTTAACACTGATAGGTTTGAAGTTGAAAAGCTACTTCACAATAACTGGATATTAACAAACCGGATAAAAGCAAATGGCAACAGCCAACAAATAAAACAATACAGTACGGTCGACAAAAATGCATTTTCAGAAACCCAAACAATTTATTACCGCTTAAAAATAATTGATAGGGATGGCACTTCAGAATACTCGTCCGCTATCGGTGTGGGAATATCTGCAAATGAAGAATTAACGATAAGTCCAAATCCTTTATTAACAAATCTGAATATTCATTTTGGTAATACCGAAAAGCAAACCGCACGAATTGAAGTATATGATATTATCGGAAACCTATTAATTGTATCTCCTGAACTTATAATCGAACCCTATATGATATTTGAATATTCAGCAATGAGCCAACTGAATCCGGGAATTTATTCCATCAGTATTTTTTCAAATAACCAATGGGTTCATAAAAAGATAATTAAACTGTAATAAATGCTGAACCTGAAGAGGCTCATGTTTTAAACCACTTCCGCAACAACAAAAGTACTGCCGCCAATAAAGATCATATCTTCTTTATTGGCGGCTTTTCTTGCGGCCATAAAGGCATCTGCAACGCTTGGGTAGGTTTTGCCTTTTAGTTGAAAAGCAATGCCTTGCGCCTGCAATTCTTTTTCATCCAGTCCTCTGGGTATATCGGCCTTGCAAAAATAATAAGCGGCATCCCGGGGCAATAAAGCCAGAATCTTGTTTATTTCTTTATCCTTTACCATTCCTATAACCATATGCAGTTGCACAAATTTTTGAAGTGCAATTTGCTTCACCACCCATTCCATTCCATTTACATTATGTCCGGTATCGCAAACTATTAATGGGTGTTGATCCAAAATATGCCAACGACCTGTCAGTCCTGAATTTTTTTGAACACTAAAAAGCCCGTGCCGGATATCGTTTTCATTAATTTTAAAACCCTGCTTCTGCAATTGCAACACAGAACACAATACGGTAGCTATATTTTTTTGCTGATACAACCCGGTTAAATCACTGCTCAGGTTTTTCCAGGTTTCGCCATATTCAAAATGAATATCAAATACAGATTGGGATAAAGTGCTTTTAAAATGATTCACTTCAATCCACTGATTTGACAGTAACAAAGGACTATCGTTTTCATTAGCCACAGCCTTAAAAACAGGGTATGTCTCATTATGATATTCTCCAATAACCGCGGGCACTTTCGGCTTTATGATACCAGCTTTTTCCTGTGCAATTTTCGTTAATGAATCGCCCAGCATATCCATATGATCCCAACCTATATTGGTAATGATACTTAATATAGGTATAATCACATTGGTAGAATCCAGCCTTCCGCCCAAACCGGTTTCAATAATGGCAATATCAATTTTTTGTTTGGCGAATGTATCAAAACATAAGGCAACGGTCCATTCAAAAAAAGAAGGTTCAATTTCTTCAAACAGGGCTTTGTGTTTTGATACAAAATCAACCACGGTCTGCTCTTCAATCATTTTGCCATTAATGCGAATCCGCTCCCTGAAATCTTTTAAATGGGGTGATGTATACAATCCGGTTTTGTAGCCTGCCTCCTGCAATATAGAAGCCAGCATATGGCTGCATGAACCTTTACCATTGGTGCCGGCAATATGTATACTTTTAAATTGTTTTTGCGGTTCACCCAATGCCTTGCAAAGCGCCAGGGTATTGGTTAAATCTTTTTTGAATGCACTGCTGCCAACGCGTGTAAACATGGGCAAGCGATCAAATAAATAGGAAAGTGTCTCTGAATAATTCATTGGGATACTAAGAGCTAAAAGCTAAAATATTGTTAAGGTTTAAACCTGAAAACAAAAGTCATCGTACCTCTTTGTTCTTCGGCAGCATCTTCCTTGGTATAGAATTTTGTTTTAAGTGCACCCTGTTTAGCTTTTTCCATTAAGTTCTGGTCTGTGGTAGTGCTGCCCACCTGGCCGGGAACCGCTTTGATTACTTTTCCTTCACGGTTTACAATGATGGTAACAACTACTTTGCCTACTGCTCTCGAATTGTCTTCTATATTCGGGAGTTCCTGAACCCTTCTGCCGCTTAAATCAATTTTTAAACCATCAGTGCCTTCTCCGTTTCCACCACCTCCCGGTCCATCCCCGGTACCACCATCACCCATGCCATCCGGACTTCCATTCGGGTCGCCATCGGGCCGGCCTTCGTTACCGGGTTCATTTCCTTTTCCATATCCACCACTACCTGATGCTTTCGGATTCTTTTTAAACAGTGCACGCGAATCCACTGTTTTTTGTGGCAATTCAAGCTGTGGTACCTTTTTAACTTCAACGGGTTTTTCTATTTTTTTTTCGATGGGTTTATCTGTCTTTTTTTCTTCAACCGGAACCGATTCTTTATCGTCGGAAGTGATTGGAGGAGCTTCATCGGTTTGCTCTTCAATGGGTGTATATTGCTCTTGCGGAGCCGGGTTGGGAACCGGGTTCATGTCGGGTCCGCCCATATTTTCTTCGCCCAGGTTCATTTGAATTCCATTACCCAATGTTTCCATAGGCGGATTGGGCGGATATAAAACAAAATAGTAGAAAAAGAGGATTAATAATCCGTGTACAAAGAGCGTACCCAGCACACCATAAATATTATGACTGTGATCTTTGCGTTCGATATAATAATTTTCTGCTTCCATAAAAACAGTGTAAAAATAACTTAAATAACCAATATGCAAACGGTCCTTTTTGAACCAATACACAATTAAAACGTGTTTTGCTTAGTTTTAAGTACAGAAAGGAAATACGATGTACGATTTACGATGTACGATGTATTAATTTAAAAACTCATAACTCATACCTCATACCTCATACCTCACACCTCACACCTCATAACTCATACCTCATAACTCATACCTTCTATTTCCGCTTCTTATTCCCTTTTTCCAGGGATTGAATAAACTTGCTCCAGGCAAATACATCGAGTACCGGTATGGGTTGCGTTTGGCCACCGTAATATGCCTTATCTGCGTATTGTTTAAACGTCCATTGCGAATTCTCATAGCCATCATTGCTCAGTGCAATCGACATGTCCGACAATGGCTTTCTTCTTAAATTTTGTTGTGCAGTATTATATTCATCCATGGGTATGGTTGCCCTCGAAAATATATAATCCATCTGTTCCTTGGTTGGGCGATTGTGAAGTACATATTCTTCAAGAAAAAAAGTATCTTCAACAAGGGTAACTACCGAGTTAAATTTGGTGCCTTTTATTCCTCCCGGAAAGATAAAAACCTTGGGTTCATATCCAATACAGGTAAAAACAAGTATATCCGATTTCCGGGCAACAAACGAAAAATAACCCTGCATATCAGAGTAAGTACCCCTGTTTGTTCCCTTTATTCTTATGGTTACAAATGGAATGGTTTTGGTGCTGTCGTAACTGATTACAAATCCTGTAAACTGTACCAAATCCGTATCGTGAACCGCCCGTTTCTGCCCGAAAGATGTTTTTGTTAAACCTAAAAAAAGGAATATGATGATGAATATATATTTGATTTTCATTTGATAATAAATCCTGCAATTATGCATGTCACAACAATAATAGGACTTGGTACACGCGTTGACAATAATAAGAATAAAGTAGTTAATAAAACGATCATATTTTCCTCATTTACTTCAACGGGCAAAAAGAGTAAATATGCGGAAGAAACTACCAGGCCTGCTGAAGCAGCATTAATGCCTTCAATAGCGTTTTTTACAGGTGCAAAATCTTTGAGCTGGTTCCAGATTGGGTAAACAAAAAAAATGAGGAGAATACCGGGTAAAAAAATTCCGACGGATCCCGCTAAAATGCCTGCCAGCTGGCCTCCAAACCCGAATTCTTTCATGCTCATGGCGCCCGCATAGCTAGCAAAACTAAAAACAGGTCCGGGCATTGCCTGTAAAAAACCAACCCCGGCCAAAAATTCCGAAGCTTCAATATAATGCCTGAATTCAACAAACTGGTTGAACATGAGTGGGATCAAAACATTACCCCCGCCAAAAACAATACTCCCGTACCTGAAGTTGTTTTCAAACAATAAAAATATACGGCTTAAATAATCGTAACGACCATGGGTTGCAACTCCAATAATGGCAGCCACTGCAAAAATACCAAAAAACAAAATCAGGTTGCTGTAATCAATATTATGAATAGGTTTTGGTTTTTTTACCACACCGCGGGTATTTATATAACTCGAAATTAAACCTCCCACCAGCAATGCAAGTGGAATAATATAAGGGGAACCCAATTGAAAACTGATGCCGATAAATGCGGTTCCGATTAGTAATGCCCAATGAAATTTACGGGTTATAAAAATCTGAATAAAACGGTAAGCTGCATAAATTAAAAATCCTGAAGCCATGGGTTCGAGATATTTTAAAAAATTAAGTTTGGGATTATCCAGCGTTAGATTTGAAAGGATGATAGCGGCACCACCCATTAATAAACACGCGGGTAAAATCCAGATTGCCAATGTAAAAAAAGCCAGTGTTGGCCCTCCCATTTTGTACCCGATAGTGGTTATGGTTTGTGTAGATGTTGGGCCGGGCAGCATACTGCATAAAGAATTGAGTTCTTTTAATTCGGCTTCGGTTAAATAATTCTTTTTGTTTACAAGCAAACGTACAAATTGGGTAAAATGAACCTGAGGACCTCCAAATGCTGTAAATGCCAGCTTCAGAATGTCCAGCAAAAACACAACCCTTCTAAATTGTTTTATCTGCTTTTTTTTCATTTCTGTTGTTTCTGCTTTTTATCGTTTACAATTAAAATTAAGGATAGATTCCTTTATTTTATATAGCCGCAAATAAACTAAGAAACCTATAATAATTTTATTTTTTTAATTATTGAACCCTGCTTCATAAATAGTAAACCCTTTATAAAGTAAAAAGGCGGTTAAAAATTAACCGCCTTCAGTACATTCTATATTTATGAAAACAATATTAATTAATCAATAGTTTTTTGCAAACACTGCCATGTTCGTTGTTAATCCTTACAATATACCATCCTTTATCATGATTGCCAATATAAAGTGTTGCGCTGGGGATTAATAATGTATCAAAATTTTCGCTTTGAACCAATTTGCCTGTTATATCAAATATCTGAACCGATTGAACCATGCTTCCGCCAAACAAATCAATTGTTATGGTTTTGCTGGCAGGATTTGGATACATACGAATACCCTGATCAAATGTCTGTGTTTCGAGAACCTTAACACTTGGGGGCAAATCAAATTTTTCAACACCATCGGTTGCGCTGTTGCTTGAGCCCTGACTCGCAGTATAACCCAATCCCCTGCGTGCAAATGCTTTCCAGAGTAAGTCATAATTTGCACCGCCATTGTTAATCGAGTCAGCTTTAAGTATAGCATTCCGGCTGTCAACAAAACCCGGACTGCATGGTTGCAATTTTAAACCATCAATTACCAGTTGCAGCATTTTGTTATTACCTCCTGTTCCGGTATAAACATCAGGATCAAATCCATATTTGTCAATCATATCCCAGTATGCATCAAACAGCATGGCACACCAAACAAAACCCAAAGAATGTACCTCTGGTTGGGTAATAATGGTTTTATAGGTTACCGGATTTACAGACATATTGCGGCTGTATCGGTAATTTCTGATGCCCAATCCCGATGTATCCTGATCAATTACAAAAGTGCCTATTCCACGCGCTACGGTTGCCGATTTTTCCCAAACCCTTGTAGTTAGTGCAAGTGCAAAAAAATCGCTCCAGCCTTCACCGCATTGCTCCTTGTTGTTTAAACAACTTGAATTTGCGGGCCCACCGGTTAAGCGGTTTGATATTCCATGTCCATACTCATGTGCAATCACTCCATTATCTAAGTCACTATCATAAATCCGGGCCAGATTAAATGCAGACGAATCGAATACATGTACCTGCACAGCGCCTGATAAAAGAGCACTTTTAATATTTGTACCTGTAGTGCGGCTTATCATAATAGAAGGGATGGTAATGCTTGAACTGGTACCCGTCATAGCAGTAGGATTGAAGCCGGGATTCTGTATTACAATTACTGCAATGGCACCTGCATTTTGTGCAGCCAATACCTTGGTTGGATATGATGTACAGGTGCCTCCTCTTTCAAGCAGGGCAATTTTCCCGTTCAGTTCACTTGCATTGGCTACCAGTCCGCACGCATAGGATGTTGTAGCATTGCTGTCTTTTAATAATATTACTTCTGCTTGTATTCCCTGGGGAGATAAACGGGGGCCAAACAGTGCCTGCGGGCCACTATATATTCCGAGCAAATTTGAAGGACTTAAAATCTTAAGCGTATTGGTAACCTTTGCTGCAGCAGTTGGCCACAAATACATTTGCATTCTTCCGCTTGAACCGTCAACAGGCGTAGAAAAGTTTGCATTGCCGGTGCCACTGCCATCCTGCGCATCAGCATTTACTGCGTCTTTACCAAGACCTTTACCCGAAAGATTTTTTTGCTGGAAATTACCTGCTTCTTCATTAAAGCCGTAATTGTAAAATATATCGTGCATTAAATTGTTCCAGTAAAACAAATTGGTTATGGCAGTATTTAAATTAGGTCGCGGTTTTGCATCCACACTATAGGGGAAATCAAAGGTTAAGGTTGAATCCCCATTCGGAGAATAACCGGTACCCGAGGCTCCGTTGTTGGCAAGTGTGTCTTCTTTTGCCCAAACATTATTACCCCGTGTAATTGTGAATTCATTGCCTGTAACTCCGTCGGTATCATGCCATCCATAAGGTGATCCATTTGTGGTAAATATATCACTCATGTATGCCCGGGGGCCGTTTGAGGGACTTTCATAGGGCAATGGAAATACATGATAGGTACCGGTTGTACTTTTCTTTGCGCTATTTACTTCTTCTTCAAAAAAGTATTGCGGTTGTTTACTTTCACCTGAATAATCGTATTGCGAAAAATTGCAATGTGCGGTATAACTATGTTGTTGTAGCAAAACACCGTCGTTTGCTTCAATATGCATATTCCACCAGTCATTCGTTTTATCATCAAAAAATTCAACCTGCCATACCAAAAACAGCTTTCCTTCTTTATTTAAATAACCCAATTTAGCATATAATTTCTCTGATGAAGCTGCGGGATCACTCCATGATAATTTCCCCCCTGCTTCGGTGTTACCTTTGCCCAAATCAGCAGTAACAGCCATTCCTTCTTTTATAGTACCCAATTTTAAAGCGTCAATTGCTGCTAATTTTGGTTGCTTCGCTGCTGCTATTTCGCTTGCTTTATCTATAAATCCATTATGAAAAATCAGCAATTTTCCTTCATTTGAAAAGTGCAGGGCAGCATTTGCATTAAAAACTTCCAATCCATTTACAAGCTGGTTCACATAAACATGGGTAATTCCATTATGCTCACTTGTGTATTTGTCAGTTATTAAAAATGATACCTGACTATAATTGCTAAAATGCTCCTTTTGTAAGGATTGCTGTAAGGATTCACTAATTTGCAAAGTACTCACCTGAGCATCAGAAACAGCCACATTTATACAGTAAAATGTTAGGAAGAGTACTAATTTTTTCATATTTTATTCGATTATGTTTAGGTGTATTTTAATTTATTATTAATTAAATTTTAAAAATCAAATATTATTAAAATTTTAATGAAATTCAAATAATAATTAAATTCTTCAGATGTGAAGGTCCTGATGGACGGGAATTAAAATAAATATCAGACTAAATGCTACACCTAATTGCGTTTCAATCGGTGCTTCAAATTGATAAGAAACAAAAAGTACCAGATACTGAGCCAGCAGAAAAGAGTTTTTGTAATTTTTATTGAAAAACAAAGGGAAATAAAACAGAAAGATAAATGCAATAGTCCCCAGAATACCTATTGCCGCAAGATAAAATAAAAATTGATTGTGTGGAATAATTGGCCTGCTTACATCAGGATAGTCCTTTTTAAATATTGCCAAACTCAGGTCATTCACATCCCCAAGACCGCAACCAAATAAAAGCGATGATTCTTTGGCAATTTTAAATCCGTTTTGGTAAGAAATAATCCGGCTTCCCAATGAGTGGTTATTGGCAGATTCATTGTTCTGATACGACCGGATATCCTGCGAAGTATTGGCAAATTTATTGCTTACTGTGGGAGATAACCAGAGTGTGGCAGCACCGATAGTAAACAGAAAAGCAGCAGTTAGCAAAGCAGCTTTAACTTTTTTTTGTTGAATGGCGATAAGGGCAAGTTCAACAAAAATCAGGATATACAAAGCCAGTAAGCCGCTTCGTACCGAAAAAATATGGGTAAAAATAAACAGAAATATTCCACCGAATAAAAGCAGGTATCGTTCCCATTTATAATGGGTATAATAACCGCTTTGATAAAGCTTATATCCAACAAAGGTGGCAAAGGCAAGCATCACACTCAAAGTAGGGTGGTGGCTCATTAAGGCAGGCATTACTTTGCTTTCAAGGTATAATTGATTTACCAGCTGTTGATGCATCAGGTAATAAACAAAAGCGGTTAATGCGGTTATCAGGATGAGACAGAAATAAAATTCATAAAGTTGAAAATACCGTCGTTTGGGCAATTGTGGAATCATCATAAATGCAAGGGGAAGCACCAGAAAAGGGAGTGCAATTTGCCATCTTTCCAATAAATAGGCTTTATTTTCAGAATAAAACCAGGAGGGAAGCAGGATTAAAAAACTGCCTGCCAAAGCCCAATAAGGTTTAATTTTTTTCTTTTGCGGAAAGGGCTCTTTTTTGATCCAATAGCTGATACCTAATAAAGCAATTCCAATCATGGCAATACTGGGTATAACCCTTGCAGTATCTATCAAAAAAAGTCCGAGTATCAACCCAATACATAAAAAGAAAAATAAATTTTGTCTGATATTTTCCATTACTGGGGATTAAATAAGTTTGTAATTTTTGTATTCACCTATCCTGATACCGGTTTGTTTTTCAATCCAAAATAACATTAATTTCTTTAAACTTCTGCCTTTTCTGTTGAAAGCCGGTTTAAACGCCCAGTTTTTTTCCAGAATTCTTCCATGCATGTATTTCGGATGCGTATCCAAAAAGGGAATCACATCATCCAAATCATTATAATCAAAATTTTGGTTCAAACTTTCCTGTTCCTTTATCCAAGCATCACTGTGCCACAACTGATGAAAACTTTTTATTTTTTCTTCCATTACAGCCGGATGCCGAACCCATCCATAATGATAGATCTGAGCTCCGCTTTTTTTTACATTTAGTTTTCCCCCATTTTTTCTGAAACCCTGTGCATCTTGGTAGGAGTGGATTTCGGGATTGTTCCTGATTATTCTAACTTCATTTCTATAATAACTTCTTGAACTCGCCAGGTAATTAAAGTTTCCAAAAAAATGCCGGTATTCAAAAAGCAATCCATCTATGTTTTTTAAATTTAAACATTCCCGCATCGAATTCAATACAACGGGTATATATTTTTCATGCAGTACCTCATCTGCCTGAATATAAAAGCACCAGTCGGCTTTTGGGTTTATGAGTTTAAAAGCTTTATCAGTTTCTATTGCCAACACTTTTCCACCTTCACGTAAGCGATCATCCCAAACCGAATGGTGTATTTTTATTTTTTCTGAACCTATTGATTCAATTAATGCAAGGGTTTCATCCTCAGAATTACCAACCAATACAATTACTTCATCACATAAAGGCAAAATAGATTCGATAGATTCCTTTATGGGGTAATCATATTTAACAGCATTTCTTACGATGGTAAATCCGCTTATAAACATTTTATTTTTGTTTATTTTGCCCTCATTGCTTCAACCGGATCCAGGCGCGATGCCGACCATGCAGGGATAAAGCCTGAAATCAATCCAATAAAAATGGAAACAAACAAACCGGTAATGATATTTCCGGCACTTAAAAATAGGTTGAGATCCAAAAAATGTTTAACCCCCAGGGTAATCAGATACACACTCGACAAGCCGATTAAACCGCCAAACAAACAAAGCACAATGGCTTCAACCAAAAACTCTATTAATATAAAATAATTTTTAGCACCCAGGGCTTTTTGAATGCCAATTTGCTGTGTTCTTTCTTTTACACTTACAAACATAATATTGGCAATGCCAAATCCTCCAACCAGCATGGCAAAGCCCCCTATAATCCAACCGGCAACCGTTACCACTCCAAACAGCTGTTTCAGCGGTTCCGATAATAAAGTAGTTTTATTGATGGCAAAATTCTGCTCTTCAAAAGGTCTTAATTTTCTAACAGTACGCATCACTCCGTTTAATTCGTTTTCAAGCATATCCACCGGCACGCCTTCTTTTGCCTTTAACTGAATCCTACTGTTTACATTTTTGCTGTTTAGCCTGATGTATACGGCAGCGGTTTTAACGGGTATCAGATACAAATTGTCCATGCTGTTGCCAATCAAACTTTCACCTTCTTTTTTAAACACCCCAATTACCCTGAACTTTAATCCGCGTATGGTGAGTTCTCTTTCCAGCGGATTAATATTTGGGAATAAGTTTTCGGCAATAGCAGAACCAATCATCACTACCATTTCACCATTATTCGATTCGGCTTCAGTAAAATATCTGCCATCCTGTATGTCAAATTCCCGAACTTCCGAGTAACCATGCGAAACAGCCATGCCTCTAACGCCTTCGGCATTATTGCTTTTGTATTTTAGCACGGAGTTGGGCAAGTCGATGGTAAGCGCATTGGCAACAGAAAGCGTACTTTGCTCACTCACTTTTTTCAATTCATTCAAGGTTGGATTCGGACGGTTCATGTATTTCCACCATTTATAATCCGGACCAAATTCCCAGGGCCACTTTTCTACAAAAGCCACATCTTTACCCAGACTTTCAACACTGTTTTGCAGATTTTTTTGCAACGAATCCACAATGCTCAACACCATGATTATGCAAAATATACCTATAGTAATTCCAAGGGTTGAAAGCAATGTACGAACTTTATTGCCTATTAACGCATCAAAGGCCGCAAAGGCACTTTCAGAAAGCTGGTTTAAAACAATAGAAACTTTTTTCATTTATGAAAAAACAGAGATTACATTACAAGTATAAGTATTTAACAGATTTCTAAATTAAAAATCTCTTTCAAACTTTTAATTCATACCTCATACCTCATACCTCATACCTCATACCTCATAACCTGCCTTCAACCGCTTTCTGAACCAAATCTGCAGCTTCTTTCAACACAATGGCAGAGTATACTTTCAGGCCCGATTCGTCAATAAGTTTTTTGGCAGCTTCGGCATTGGTACCCTGAAGTCTAACGATTATCGGAACCGGAATGTTTCCTATAGATTTATATGCATCCACAACCCCTTGTGCAACCCGGTCGCAACGAACGATACCCCCAAAAATATTGATTAATATCGCTTTAACATTTGGGTCTTTTAAAATAATACGGAAACCGGCTTCAACGGTAGTTGCATTGGCAGCACCTCCCACATCCAGGAAATTAGCAGGTTCACCCCCGCATAATTTGATAATATCCATGGTAGCCATTGCAAGGCCTGCCCCGTTTACCATACAACCCACATTACCATCCAGCTTCACGTAATTCAGGTCATGTTTTTTTGCTTCCACTTCATTCGGATCTTCTTCACTGATATCGCGCATGGCTTCGTAATCAGGATGACGGTATAAGGCATTGTCGTCGATATTCACTTTTCCATCAACAGCAATAATTTTATTATCCGTAGTACGCAAAACCGGATTGATTTCAAACATGGCTGAATCCGACTTTACATATGCAGTGTATAAAGCTGTTACAAACTTTACCATTTGTTTAAAAGCTTCCCCTTCACAACCCAGTGTAAATGCAATTTTACGGGCTTGAAAACCCTGTAAACCTACGTTGGGGTCAATGGTTTCTTTATTTATTAAATGGGGAGTATGTTCGGCAACATGTTCAATATCCATTCCCCCTTCGGTTGAGTATACAATAATATTCTTGCCCTGACCCCTGTCAAGCATCACGCTCATATAATATTCTTTGGTTTCACCCGGACCCGGATAATATACATCCTGCGCAACCAATACCTTGCTTACCAGTTTACCTTTGGGTCCGGTTTGAATGGTAACTAAAGTGCCACCCAACATATTCCCTGCTATTTCTTTTGCTTTATCGGCATTTTTGGCAACGGCAACGCCTCGTTGTTCTTTGCCCACAATGGAGCCTTTTCCGCGGCCACCTGCGTGGATCTGTGCTTTTATCACTACAAAATCGCTTCCGTACTGATCTTTTAATTTTAATGCAGCAGCGTGCGCTTCGTCGGCAGTTTCGGCAACTATGCCTTCCTGAACGGCAACTCCAAACGATTTTAGAATCTGTTTGGCCTGGTATTCATGAATATTCATTTTTTAAAAATTTGATGCGAAAGTACGGTTTCAAAACACATTTTTAATAATTTGTTAATAGTGTGCAAAACACTTTTAACATTCATACATTCGTAAAACACAAGATGCACAAACTAATCCCTTTAAGTTACACAAAATCAGTACTGTTAATTGCTGTGTTGGCAGCCCTGCAGTTTTTCTGGCGATTGGATAAACCCGTTATCCGGGAGTGGGATGAAGGGCTTTATGGCGTAAATGCATTGGAAATGTTAGAAGGTTCAAACCCAATTTTGGTTACTTTTAACGGTAAGCCCGATTTTTACAATTCAAAACCTCCTTTGGGATTATGGCTCATGGCAGGTTCCATTAAAGTATTTGGATTCAATACTTTCGGAATCCGTTTTGCTTCTGCTTTTATTTCCTTTTTGCTGGTATTGTTTTTATTCTGGTTTATTAACAAAACATTTCAAAATCTGAATTGGGCATTATTTGCTGCCCTTATTTTATTGGGCAGCATGGGATTTACCGGCTGGCATGAGGCCCGCAGTGGCGATTTTGACGCCATGGTTGCCGCATTTATTTTTTGCTATTCCATTTTGTTTTTAAAAGCAATTTATAAAGAAAATTCAAAGCTCTTGTTTTATGGTTCCATTGTTTTAAGCATTGCCTGTTTGTGCAAAGGGGTTTATGGTTTGGTGGCTGTTCCGGGAATCCTGCTAACAATAATTCTTGAAAAAAAAATCGGATGGTTATTTAAACAATATCATTTTTACTTGGGCTTTCTTTTCTTTGTAACCACTTTTTTAGGGTATTATGCCTGGCGCGAAACCATTAACCCCGGCTATCTGGCAGCGGTTTTGCAAAACGAAGTGGGCGAACGGATCCTGTTGGAAACCCATATTCACAAAACACCTATTCCATTTTATTACCATACTTTTAAATTGATGGTTTATCGTTTTCAACCTTTTGTAATGTTCTTGCCCTTTGCAGTATATTTTATTTTTAAATTAAACAAAAGTAAAGAAAGCTTTTACCTGAAAGGAGCTTTCTATATTGCCCTGGGCGTATGGTTCATCATTTCTTTTTCTGTAACCAAACTGGTTTGGTATGATGGCAGCTTATACCCATTTTTTGCCTTAATAATGGGTTGGTTTCTAACTCAGGGATTGCCTGCATTTGCAAAGTGGCGTTCAGCAATTTTAATAAGTTTACTATTTATATATGCGGTTGTTTTCGGTTTGAACCAAACAGAAAAAGACGCATTTACATTTCCGCATTTTTTGGATCAGGTGCGGAATGAAAAACAAATCAAGGCTCCTATAACAGTATATGCAAAAAGCTTTGAAATTCCGGTTTGGTTTTATGCAAAACAAGAAAAAGTAAATGACCGGGTTTTATTGTTTACCTACGAATTAAACGATTTAAAGGTAGGTCAAATGGTATGTACAATTGCCGCGGAACAGGAGCGTGAGTTAAAAGCAAAATTTACACTTAGAGAAATATTTAAAAAAGGGAGTGATGCTTTGTTCGTTGTTGAATGAGAAATTTGATAAAGAAAAATCAAAGATTTCCTGTTGCAATTTTTCTCCTACGTAAAACAATTATAAACCTATCCAATATCAACCTGATGATTTTTTGAATGAATGGCAGCCTCTTTAAAACAGGTATGAGGCGAGGGGCTATTGAATAGTATAACACAATAAACATTCTTCCGGCAAAATATTGTGTTAATACCTTATCACGGTATGTTCTTAATAAAATTACCTCGGGGGCAAAAGGGTCTCCGTAAACAAGTGAGGCAATGTAACAAGAAAAATTTGACACGGCCTTATCCAATTGGGCTGACAAGACGAGTAAGAGTACTAATAATCCAATTGCAAGAATACTTAATTCTAACCAAAAGTTTGACTCTGTGTCTGTTACCATTCCCGATTCATAGGCTGAGTTTATTTTTTCAGGATTTAATTGAACTTTTTTGAAGCCAATAATACTATCCGGAAAAACCTCATCCGTATATATTTGCAAGAACTTATTTTTATATTCATCCTCTGAAGTTGAAGTATCTGTCAAATATCCTAAAAGAAATGAAGTATCATTATCTATTTTATTAAAATAATACCTTCGATCAGGAGTTTTTATACGAACTTCGTAATTAGGAAGTTCCTTTAACAAAAACTTGTTTTCAAGAAATTCACTTCTTCCATAAACCTTTTGATAACCTGTTTTACATGAATTGATAAAAGAAAAACAAATAATCAATCCGGTAAATAATTTGATTAAATTCCTTTTCATAGTCTATGCAATTTAAAATTATTAATTGTAAAATGCATAAAAAAGAAGCGAGAAATGAGATGTGGGAACCGAGATGTTTCTTATTTCGTTTCTCGGTTCTCGTATCTTTTTGCTGAAACAAAATTACACGGTATTCTGCCCCGTTGGGCAAAGTAATTTAGTAAAGCGTAAGCTTAGGTTTTTATATTAGATTTAAAACTTAATTAGACCAACATTTGCTATCGACCTATCAATCGTTCGACAAGCTACCAATGACATCTTTTGTATGTGTTTGAAAAACAAGCACTTCATTTGGATGTCATTACGTTCAAAAATTATGGGTTGACCCATAAGTAATCCCTCACGATGACAACGGCCAATTTGTGGATGGGCAATGGTTTTTGGGGAGATGATTTTTTTGCAAAGCAAAAAAATCATCTCCCCAAAAACCATTGCTGAATATAACAGAAAGACCTGTCATCGTGAGGAATTACTTATGGGGTTTCCCATAATTTTTGAATGTAATGACATTTATACCTCCGGCGGGACCGGCTGGTGGTTATCGCTATTGGATAATTTTTGCAATAAATATTTTGGATTGAAGTTGTACTTTTCAGTTGAAA
>JAUXUD010000041.1 GCA_030680835.1 Bacteroidota bacterium | reverse complement strand
GGTTTGTTTTCGAAGGAAGGTATCGAAATACAATGGCTGGATGTGCCGGGTGGTACAGGAGCCATGTGCAAGGCTTTAAGAAATGGTGAGCTTGATATTGCTATTACACTTACTGAGGGAATTATTGCGGACATACTTGATGGAAACCCATGTAAAATAATTCAGTTTTTTGTAAGCTCTCCCTTGCGCTGGGGTATATATACAGGAACCAAAAATAATATCAATTCCCTTTCTGATATTGAAGGTAAAAAGTATGCCATCAGCAGGTATAAATCGGGTTCGCATTTAATGGCATATGTAAATGCAGGAAACCTGGGTTTTAAAATCAATCTGGATGATTTTGTTTTGGTTGGCAATTTAGAAGGTGCACGCAAGGCATTGGCCAATCTTGAGGCGGATGTATTTATGTGGGAAAAGTATATGACCAAGCCCTATGTTGACAATGGCGAATTTAAATATCTGGGAGAATGCCAAACGCCATGGCCCTGTTTTGCTGTAGTTGCCACCAATAAAATAATTGAAGAAAATCCGGCCCTGTTAGCCAAAGTTTTAGAAATTGTGAACCAAAGCTGTTACGCATTAAAGTTTAAAGAAGCAGAAGCCGTAAATATGGTTGCCTGGCGCTATCAGTTAAAGCTTGCAGATGTGAAACAATGGTTCAGTGAATTGGAATATGCTTATACCAAAGAAATAGATGAGGTTCAAATGATATCCATTTTGAATGATTTAAAATCATTGGGAATTATCAATCGCATTCCAGCTCTTGAAGAGATTTGTTATGAACCGAATTTAGTAGCTTAGCACAAAAAATCCCATGTTTTGCAACACAGGATTTTATATATAAACAGCCGCAAGGGCCGTTCCTAACCCCTAAACGAGTAGGGGAACAAAGGATTAAACATCAATCTTCGCGTAACGCGCGTTCGATTCAATAAACTCCCTGCGTGGCGGAACCTCATCACCCATGAGCATACTGAAAATATGATCGGCTTCGGCAGCACTTTCCAATCCTACACGCTTTAAGGTGCGGCTTTCCGGATTCATGGTTGTTTGCCATAACTGTTCGGCATTCATCTCGCCCAAACCTTTGTAACGCTGTATACCCACAGTATCGGGATTTGCTCCTTTGGCTATTCGCAATACGGCTTCTTCGCGCTGGGCTTCGGTCCAGCAATATTCTTCTTCTTTTCCTTTCTTTACCAGATATAAAGGGGGTTGAGCAATATAAATATAACCGAATTCTATCAGTTCTTTCATGTAACGGAAGAACAGGGTTAAAATTAAAGTGCGGATATGACTGCCATCAACGTCAGCATCCGTCATGATGATGATTTTATGATACCTGAGTTTGGAGATATTTAAGGCTTTACCATCTTCCGGGGTTCCAATAGTAACACCCAAACCGGTAAACATATTTCTGATCTCTTCGTTCTCGTAAATTTTATGTTCAAGGGCTTTTTCTACATTTAAAATTTTACCCCTTAATGGCAATATAGCCTGGTTTGCACGGTTACGGCCTTGTTTTGCAGTACCACCGGCAGAGTCTCCCTCAACCAGATAAATTTCGCAAAGTGCAGGATCTGTTTCCTGGCAATCGGCCAGTTTACCCGGCAATCCACTGCCTGTTAAGGCACCTTTACGCTGCACCATTTCGCGTGCTTTACGTGCTGCTGCTCTTGCGGTAGCGGCCAGTATCACTTTCTGAACAATTAATTTGGCTTCTCTCGGATTTTCTTCCAGGTAATTGTTCAGCATTTCACCCACACAAACATCCACAGCACCCATCACATCGCTGTTACCCAGCTTGGTTTTGGTTTGGCCTTCAAACTGCGGTTCCTGAACTTTAACCGAAATTACTCCGGTTAATCCTTCACGAAAATCATCTCCGGCTATTTCTATTTTCAGGTTTTTTAACAAACCTTCTTTATCTGCGTAGTTTTTAAGGGTACGGGTTAAGGCTCTTCTGAACCCTGCAACGTGGGTTCCTCCTTCAATGGTATTGATATTATTTACGTAGGAGTGCAGATTTTCTGTATAACCGGTATTGTATATCATGGCTACCTCAACAGGTACACCGCCTTTTTCACCTTCAACATAAATAGGTTCAGGCAATAATTTTTCGCGGGTTCCATCCAGGTAATTCACAAATTCTCTCAAACCGCCTTCGCTGTGAAATATTTCTTCGCGTGTATTTCCGGCTTCATCCAGGCGATTGTCTTTCAAAGTAATGTGAATTCCTTTATTTAAAAACGACAATTCACGCATCCTTGCAGCAATGGTTTCATATTTAAATTCCAGGGAAGTAAATATGGAACCATCCGGTTCAAAATAAATGGTGGTACCGGTATGGTCTGAATCTCCAACCACTTTCACATCATATAAAGGTTTGCCGCAACTGTATTCCTGCTGGAATATTTTCCCTTCGCGGTGAACGGTTGCCCGCAACAGGATGGACAAAGCATTTACGCAACTAACCCCAACCCCGTGCAATCCTCCCGAAACCTTGTAAGTATCTTTATCAAATTTACCCCCGGCATGTAAAACCGTCATAACCACCTCTAAGGCCGATTTTTTCTCCTTGGTCATTATATCTGTAGGTATTCCCCGGCCATCATCTTCAACAGATATCGAATTGTTTTCATTGATATTAACAATAATGTTTTTACAGTATCCGGCCAGGGCTTCATCAATTGAATTGTCAACAACCTCATAAACCAGGTGATGTAAGCCGCGTGCACCAATATCACCAATATACATGGCCGGGCGCTTTCTTACAGCCTCTAAACCCTCTAAAACCTGAATATTGTCAGCGGAATAATTTTCTCTGTTTGCCTTTGCTTCGTTGCTCATTTTATGCTAAATAAATTAATGCGTAAAAATAAGCTTTGAACCTTGATTTACCTAATAAAAACAGCAAAAAAAGAAGGCTTTGTTATCCACATTTTTTACCAAATAATTTTTTTTGCAAACAGATAATTATCCTCTCATTAAAGTTCAGGAGAAAAACACGAGACTTGATGATTCTAAAAGTATGGAATTTGCATGAATCACAAATTGAAATGTATATAATTTATTTTTGGAATATTGTGGCATTTTTCGCAATTTCATTGGAGTTACTTTTGCGAATATTCATAATAATTGTAGCAGGTTTATTATAAAATACTTTGATTCAAAGCTTTTTAAGCTTTAGATTTGTTTTGTAATAGTTAATACTCATATATAGAGTTAAAACATAAAATATAAGATTTAGAAATACACCTAATAAATAAAAACAAATTGCTATGAAAACCAGATTAAAAATAAACATCTTATTAAGCCTGCTTATAATGAGTGTCGGGCAGGTTATTGCACAGGACAAAATGATCTTGCGTTATAAAGCGGATACCCTCTATGTAAAAGTATTTGAAATTGGAACCAGTGAAGTTAAGTACAAGCTGTGGCCGGTTGATGAAAATATGCCGATCATGGCTGAAAGCAGAGATAAAATAAAAACAATCATCTTTGCAAACGGAACTAAAATGAAATTTACAGCAGATGAATTTAGCGATGCCACCAATTATGCAGAGCAACGAAAAACAGCTGTTAAACTGGATCCATTCAGCATTCTGGCAGGTATGACTTCCATTGCTTACGAACAAAGTATGAAGCCGGGAAGAAGCTGGGAAGTGGGATTGGGACTGATAGGTCTGGGAACCACATTTGGCGACGAAAAATATTCAGGATTACTGGTAAGGGCAGGTTATAAATTCATCAACCAACCCGATTATTACATGAGAGGAATGCGTTATACCCATATTTTAAAAGGAGGGTATATCAGACCCGAAATAGCAATATCTTTTTACAATACAACTATTACCGGTTCTTATAATAATTACAATACAAATACAACATTCCAACACCAGGATAAATACAGGACAACTGCGCTTGCGTTTCTGTTAAATTTTGGAAAACAATGGGTATTTGATGATATTTTTGTTGTAGATGCGTTTTTAGGACTCGGTATTGGTGGTGGAAAACAGACTGCGGTAGATGTTGGAAAAGATATTGGGACATCACCTTATGGGTATTACGGTTATTACGATTACAGTTATGATTTAGGCGTAACTCAATTTGGTTTTTTTACCTCAACAAGCGGAAGCATAACATTTGCAGGGCAAGGTGGACTGAAAGTAGGCATACTATTGGGTAAAAAGAAAACAGAAAAAAATTGATCCTGGTTGCAGCTTAGACTGATATTTTTGAAATGAATAAATAAAAATCTATTTTTGATTTTTATTGCCATAACATGAAAGCAAAACAAAAGCCCTATCAAAAATTAACTGATTTATTTTTGATTGGAATACTGCTTGTTATTTACCCGCAAAGTGTTTTTGCACAGGATAAAATGCTGTTAAGGTACAGGGCGGATACCCTCCTGATAAAAGTGCACGAAATTGGTATCACAGAAATTAAATACAAGCTTTGGCCCCTTGATGAAAAAATGCCTCTGATTGTTGAAAGTAAAGATAAAGTGAAACGGATTATCTTTGAAAATGGTACCGTCATGAAATTTGCTGCCGATGAATTCAGTGACGAAACAAATTACACTGAACAAAGAAAAACTGCATTAAAAATAGATCCGTTTAGTATTTTGTTTGGGATGACATCTATTGCCTATGAACAAAGCACAAAACCCGGAAGAAGCAGGGAATTAGGCTTGGGTTTGATTGGATTGGGAAGAAACGATAACAGCGAAAAAAATTACGGAATACTGATTCGGGCTGGATATAAGTTTATTAACCTTCCTGACTTTTATACGAAAGGAATGCGGTATACACATATATTAAAAGGGGAGTATATCAGGCCCGAATTTGTGTTTTCATGTTATAGTTCAACTCAAAACCATCGTCATTATGACTATAACACAAACACTAGCTATTATAATAATGACAAATATCTGATAACCGTTTTTGCTTTTATGCTGAACTTTGGGAAAGAGTATGTATTTGATGATATATTTGTTGTAGATGCTTTTGCCGGTATAGGTATTGCAATTGGAAGCGAAACAGACGTGGATGTGAATGAAGGTTATTATGAAGGGAAATACAGCTCAAGTCCAAACTGGTATGGAATATTAACCCCAATAGAAGGAGAAATAAATATTGCAGGGCAATGTGGCTTAAAGGTGGGTATATTGGTTGGTAAGAAGAAAATTGAAATTAAATAGCAGGTAAACTTTAAAAAATAAGTAGTTTTGGTATCATATTAACAAATTAACATTTTACCAATTTTAATTTCAGCCTTTATGAAAAACCCAATCAGATTTATTTTACTTTACAGTATTTTATTATTGACGCAACAAAAATCATTTGGTCAGGATCGGATGATTTTACGGTTCAGAACAGATACTTTAATGATAAAAGTACTGGAAGTAGGAGTGAGTGAAGTAAAATATAAATTATGGCCGGTATCGGAAAGTATGCCGGTTATGGTTGAATCAAAAGAAAAAGTACGCAGAATTATTTTTGAAAATGGTACCATATTGAAGTTTGCCGCGGATGAATTTACAGATGCAACCAATTATACTGAGCAACGTAAAATGCTTGTAAAGATTGATATGATTGCACCTACGCGTAAAGTTTTTGTTCTGTCGGTAGAAAAAAGCCTGAAACCAGGGATTAGTGTTGAAGCCGGTATTGGAGTGATTGCACAAAATAATTATGAGGGAGAGATATTTAATTTTGAAAAGGCAAATGGCTACTTTTTTAGGCTGGGTTATAAATTTATCAATCAGCCTGATTTTCACATGAAAGGTATGCGGTATACCCATATTTTAAAAGGGGGATACGTTAAACCTGAATTGATGTTGCTTTCACAAACTTGTTCTAATAGTTATTCGAACAGCAATTATAATTACACAGCAAAAGAGGAATTTAAAACCTTTGGTTATGCGGGTTTTATAAACTTTGGCAAGCAATGGATTATGGATGATATTTTTGCTGTGGATTTATATGTTGGATTGGGTTTAGGTGCCAAGAAAGTTACATATATACGTACTTATAATTTAAAAGGTACATCTTCAAGCCAAACAATACGGCCCGAGACACTTGAAGGTGATTTTACCGGTTTATATGGATTTATAGTATATAGTATGAAAAACGAACAAATGGGTTTTGCAACCCAGGCCGGATTAAAAATTGGCATCTTAATTGGTTCAAAAAAGAAACAAAAATAAGTGCCTCACTTTTTTGAACCTATTGGTTCAAAATGCCTTTGCCTTCTCTTATAATTACAATTTCATCATTGCTGCAATCTACAATGGTTGATGGGATATTGCCGCCTGAACCCCCGTTAATTACGCAATCCACCAGGTGTTCAAATTTTTCATGAATCTCTTCCGGGTCCGTCATGTATTCAATAATTTCATCTTCGTGATGAAGCGTGCTCACAACCAAAGGAATCCCCAATTGAGCAATTAAATGCTGCGCAATGGCATTGTCGGGAACCCGAATCCCTATGGTTTTTTTGTTGCCGGCAAATGAACGGGTAACATGGTTATTGCACTTTAAAATAAACGTAAAGGGCCCGGGTAAATTATTTTTTAAGAGTCTGAAAACACTTTTGTCAATCACCGCGGTATATTCAGAAATCAAAGATAAATCGGAGCACAACAAAGAGTAGTTAATCTTTTCGGGTTTTTTGCCGGCTATTTTACCCATTCGTTCAATCCCTTTTTTACTGTCAAGCTTGCATGCCAGCGCATAAATGGTGTCGGTAGGCACCACAATTACACCATCCCTGTTCAATATCTCAATAACCTTTTTTAAATCACGGGGATTTGGATTCTGCGGGTGTAAGGGGATTAACATGCCTGCAAATCTATAGCTATATCATCATTATTTTATCTTTGTTTCCTTTTTTATCACAAGCGGACCTACTCTCGTTTCTTCAACTTTTACAATCTCTCCATTTTTCCGCCGTGTTACGGTTTTGTGACTGGTAATGCCAAGATTAGGTTTACCAATCCGTATTTTTACTGTTTCGTTTTCTTCATCCGAATGAATATCCATATTTAAACCGCTTGAATCCCCGTCTATTGAAATTTCAGTATTGTCCAGATCCTCTTCGGTTACACAATCCAGGCATTTTAGGCCATTTGAAGTTACGTTGTAAATAAATCCATCGGCCTCATTCATGTTTCCATCGTAAACAATTTCTTTGGCGGCATCATCAAAAACAACTACCGTTCCCTGTGGCGCAGATAATATAACATCCACTTCCTGCCAACTAAACTGACTTGTTTTATTAAGTGAATAATAGGCAGGAATTGTAATTCTGTTGCCTGAAATTTTGAAATCATAAATAATGTCTTCAATATGTTTTAATGCATTTTCTTCATTTCTGCCATTTGAAGTAAAAATTACTTTTAAGTAAATACTATCTGTTTTACCCGGTTTAATTTTAAAATTATTAATATCAAAATATATTTTGTCTTTATCAATAACAACCCCCTTATCGTAAAATGCAAGTTCAGTTAAATTTTCAGCATTGTCTTCGTCAACTATAGGCATTTCAATACCTTCTATAAATAAAGTATCCGCTGTTACAATTCGGTGAACATTACTCTTAAGCGTGCTTTCCTTCACACTGTTTGCAAAACTTATTCCTGAATAAGCAAGTAAAATAAGGCCTACCAGAAACATTCCGCCCAAAGTCATACCCCATGTTTTATTGGCAATTTTAATTTTAAACAGACTTTTAATTACTACCATAAGCAATGCCACACAGGGAATCAATAAGGTTAACAGAACCCCTGTTTTGGCCGACCAGATAATAGAGGCATCTTTAACAGTAATTCCAATCAGTTCATTGAGATCTTTTGTATTTCCCAGATTAAAGAAAATAGCAACCATTGCAATGCTAATGGAAACCACCAGCACAAATAATAATAAGGCAACAAAACCACCTACTAATTTTAACACCCCTTTTACCAAAATACCCAGCACATTGGTTCCATGTGCGGCAATACTGTTTACCTTATTTGCACCCTGGTTTTTAAGAATTTCTTTTTCAATATTTTTAATGTCAACCGGTTCCCCCTTCATCATCAATTTATCGCTTGCAGTGCTGGCTTTGGGAACAATAATCCACAGTACAATATACAGCCAGAAACCCGTTCCAAATAAAAAGATAGACGCCACAAAGATTAAACGAATCCAAACACGGTCAAGTCCGAAATAGTTAGCCAAACCTGCCGCAACGCCACCAATTACCCTGCTGTCAGGGTCACGAAACAGGCGCCGGCTGCGGTTTTGCCGTTGCAATCGCATAATTTCAGCTTCTTCGGCATTGGCTTTTGGCACCACAGCCCATAGTATTAAGTACATTAAAATTCCTGAACCATAAAGCACCAATAATAATACAAACAGTACCCGAACAATAACGGGGTCAATATCAAAAAAAGATGCGATTCCCGAGCAAACTCCACCTAATGATTCGTCATGCGGATTTCGTCTTAGCTTGTGCACTCTTTGATGTGTATCATTAGTTGCATTTGCTTGTGGCTGGATATGTCCGTCTTCGTCCATTTGATTAATGTTTCCAAGTGTTTGACACACTTCCAAAACATCCGGTTCAAAAAGGGTATTGCGGTTTGAACCTAATTTTTGCTGAAATAATTCAGCCATTCTTGACTCGATGTCCATCACAACTTCATTGTTGTTTTGAAAATGCCTGTGCAGGTTATCAAGATAGTTTTTAAGCTGTTGATATGCCTTCTCTTCTATTGTGAAAAGCAATCCAGCGAGGTGAATTTGAAATACTTTATCCATAAAGGTAGTATTAAATATTAATTGTTGTTTTTTCTATTATGTGTGTTACGGCAATAACCATATCGTTCCAGGTTTGTGAAAGCTCTGCCATAAAAAGCTTCCCCTCTTCAGTAAGCTGGTAGTACTTGCGTGGCGGACCACTTTTGCTTTCTTTCCAGTTATAACTAAGCAATCCATCATTTTTTAACCGGCTCAATAAAGGATAAAGAGTTCCTTCAACTACAATCAATCTGGATCCTTTCATTTCTTCCAAAATATCACTCGCATAAGCTTCACCTCTGCTGATAATTGAAAGAATGCAGTATTCCAAAACTCCCTTCTTTAACTGTGCCTTGCTGTTTTCTAAATCCATATCAAATATATTACAAGGTTCAAAGTATGGCACAAAACTAAGTAAACTTTAGTACTATGCAATACAAAATACTAAATAATTCATTGTTTATTGAAAATCAGTGAAATAAAATTATATAAAGGTGATTATCCCCTTTAGACACGTGGCTGATTAACAAGATGTTACGATTTATTGCCCCGTATATTACTGAATTTCAGACCACTGAACCGTTTCGGTGTTAACTTTTCCCGATATTTGACTGATTATAGGAAATTGGCAACCTTTTGGTTTAATTCGTGTGTTTGATATCCAATTCCAATAAACCGTCTATCAAAGTTTACTTGCAACTAAACTAATTATGACTAAATTTGTTCTCAAAAGAAAAAGCAAAGTTGGGTCTGTAGTCAATTACTTTAAGCTTTATATTAATGGGAAAAGCCCATTTGCAGAATTTTGTGACGGAGTATATAAGGCGGGGAATTATGAAGAAGAAATTGATAAAATAGAGGCATGGATTGACATTCATTCTGAGGGGCAAGAACTGCCAGATGGCTCGATAAAACCACTGGGAAGAGATGCAAAAGACCCATACAAGGACTTTGAATTTAGAACTAAACACATTCGGGTTTATTTTTTTAGAGATGAAGAAACCGGGGATATTATTGTATTGGGCGGCATGAACGACAAAAAGGAGAAGGATAAAAATTTAGCTAAAATGAGGGCTATTAAAATGGAGTATTTTAAAAACAAATCAAAATTGAAATGAAAACACGAAAAGAACTTTTAAAAAGTAAAGGATATTGGGTTGCAAAATGGCAGGTTCAAATATTCAATGAGATAAAAAAATATCAACAAAAGAACGGATTGAACGATACAGATTTTGCAAACAAAATAGGTGTTACCAAAGGATATATTTCTCAAATTAAAAACGGGAATTTTGATCACAAAATTAGCAAACTTATCGGACTGAGTTTGTCGGTCAATAAGGTTCCTATCTTGACTTTCGAGGACATTGAAACCGTCATTTTCAACGACGAACATTCTCTTCCCGGAAATACCCGTGAAGATATGGATGGATATAAATCTTTGACCATTCAGACCGCTATTCAACCAGATTATAAACCATCTTATTAAAATGATTACCTGCAAAACTATATTGGTTGCAAACCAGATAATATTAGACGAAATTACTAAAAATATATCTGCAATAAGTATTTTAGAGGATAGCACGATTGTAGCAGAGTTTGGGACGTTCAGTTTATCAATTTTGACTGCTTTTGACAAGACTAAAGACGATAAAACCGAATCCCCAAATATTTGGCTTAAAATATATTTAGATGATGAAGAACTCCACAAATTACAACTGAATATTCGTTTTGGTGTAAACTCTTTTAAGTCAAGGAATATCGCTTCATTAGGGGGATTATTAGTGGTGAAAAGAGCGGGGCAACTAATATTTAAAGTGGTACTTGATAACAATAGAACCCTCAAAGAGGTGTCTTTTGAAATAACCAAAGCCCAACCAAACGCTATCAGTGCTACCATTGCTGAAAAAAGTCGTTCGCCAGAGAAATTAAAGAGGGGCAAAATAAGAAGATAAAACTAAAAACAAAAAGCCCCAATTAAGGGGACTTAGTTTGTCAGTGAGGGTATTTAAATATCCGTGCGCTCTCCATAACCCTTTGATTTATTTAAATCTCGAAGTATGGTATATAGTGCTTAAACGAATGATTAAGGGAACACATATACACGTATCAGCAAATCCCGAATTATTGCAAAGGTATATTGATGAGGCTTGCTTTAGGTATAATAACAGATTTAAAGAAATTGATATGTTTGGAACGCTTATAGCTTTAATCCCGGATTATCGGATTTTGGAGGATTAACCATTTTTTCCAAAAGGCTGTCAAAATCTTCTTTTCCGCTTGGGTTATCGTTGGCAACGTCCTTGCGTCCATTCCTGGTCACTCTTCCCTTTTGCTTTACCTCGGTTAATTGCTTGGTGGTTTTCTTAGGTAATCCCCTGTCATCCTTGAATGGATCGTTTTACCTGTCGGATTACCTTAATCATTTTACCCTTCTTATCCATATATCAAAGGTATAAATAATAAATCAAATAAATTTATTATGATATTGCCTTAATAATATCAGTTTCATAATACCCTATTTTTTTATTATTTGCCAAAATATTGAATGTAATAATACCTTCCTTGTCAAAAAGCATAGCAGGAATTGTTATTATAATTCTATTTCTTGGTAAATCTTTAAAATCAATTTCAATTTTTGTTTCAGAAATTTTCTTATCGTTAAACATAATATTAAGCCCTCCTTTGATAATTTGAGGGTCTTTTAATATATTCCTTTCTATCAGCGCAACGAACCTTGTATCAATAACAATTGCAGGAAATTTTGTGGCCACTATTCCTTCCAAAATATTACCTACTGATAACATATCAGTTAAACTATCTATGGTTGCACTTTTTGCCCAAACACAAAATTTTACTTTTAACATTGTATTATAGATGGAATTGACATAGAATTGGGATAAAGTTGGCTTTCAATTTCTTTATATGTTGATTTTGAAACAGAGGGTTGCCAATTAGAAGGAGTTGCAATAATTTCAAATTTAACATCTAAAACCTTTTGAAGCTTAGCAATTGTTTCAATATTCAATGGCTTTGTTCCCCTATATAATTGAGTAAGATAACTTGCGGAGGTATTAATAAGTTTTGCAAGTGTTTTTCTGTTAATCCCCCTTTCGTCTGCTAAACGCTCTATTTCACTTAGAAAGCGGAACATTATCACCTGCTTTTCGTGCTTAATATCATACTCGTCTAACTTTGATATTATATTTTTTGTTAAGTCTGATATATCTTTATTTTTTGATTTCATATTTATAAGTTCCCATTGTTTCTATTCGATTTTTCCATCCTTTTGGTATTTCTTGTGATTTTTTGCCCTGATACAACTCAATCATTATTATTACTCTTTTTTGGGATTCTGTCATTTCTTGACAATAAATTCTGTCATTTCTCCCATTATTAGTAAATCTCATTTCATACATGTTTTTTGCCTTCTCAGAAACGTTAGCTTTACAATATTTCTCTTTGTTTCTTAAATTGTCTTTTAGAATACTTATTATTTGTTTAAATTCACTGTTTACTGAATCACTCAAAACATATTGCAAAATTTCAGCTGCATTAGAACTGTCTACCCCTATTAATGTTGTTTCATGGGTATTTTTTGCAATTATTATTGTTTCTCTTGCCACAAAGTTAAGCTATAGGTTAATTAATCAAAGAATTATTTTATAATATTACTACTTTATTAGATAAAAATGACTTAATTTAACATCAAATATATATTTTAAAGCCTGTCTAATAAAATGGAATTTTATTTTTTAACTGTTCTAAGGGGATAATCACCTTATATAAAATAATTCTATAAGTAAAAAATCAAATCAATTCATATTCATTAAATTTGAAAAAATACAATTTATATGATCAACAGAATTGTTAGAATGAGTTTTGAACCGGATAAAGTTGCCGATTTTTTGCAGGTTTTTGAACAGGCAAAAGAAAAAATTGCAGCTTTTGAAGGCTGTGAAGGCTTAACCCTTTTGAGGGATGCCCATCAGGCTCATGTAATGTTTACATATAGCTACTGGCGAGATCAGGATTGTTTGAACAAATACCGGTTTTCTGATTTGTTTAAAGATACCTGGGCAAAAACCAAAATCCACTTTAATGATAAGCCACTCGCATGGAGTTTGGAAGTGCTGCAATTGGTGAAATAAAAGTGTATAATAAATAGGGTTTCACACAAGTATTTCTATTGATTACACGAGTGCTGGCTATTAAATAAAAGTTACTTTTGATATTTAAAATAGTTTTCTATGACGAATAAGTCGTTGGTATTGTTCCTTTTTATGCTTTTGATACATTTTGCAGGGCTTGCCAATCCTACCGACTCGCTGCGAATTGAACTGAGGGGAGGAAGAAAATTCATAATTCACCGGGTAATGAAAGGAGAAACATTAGCCGGCATTGCTACACGGTACGGAGTTGATGAAGTGGATATAACAAGTAATAATGCACTTATTACCGCAGGGGTGTTTAGCGGCCAGATCATTAAAGTGCCGGTTAATGAAGCCAAATATGGAATGATTGAAGTGCCTCCGATTGTTCCGCTAACCGACTCACGTATGCCGCTTGCCAAAACCTTGCCTCCGCCCATTTTATCAAAAGCAAATGCTGCCGACCTGGCGGCTAATGGTGTTGAAGAACCGGATACAGCCGAAACAGAACTGAAACTACTCACACCCGATTCGAAAAAAGAATGGGTTCAGGCTCCTGTACCTGTTATTGAAAAACCAAAAGATACCGTAATCGTAAAACCTGCGGAAGTTCCTGTGTTAGCTGAGCCCATTCCAGAAAAAAAGTTTCAGATATATGTAGTGGCTTCACCGCAAACGGTAAATCATTTGGCCAATAGTTTTGGGGTTGATGTTTATGAAATAATTGCACTAAATAACTTAAAGAATTATCGTTTAAAATCGGGTCAGAAACTTAAAATACCTATAACAGAAGGTACACCAATTGCTAAAGTTGAAATTCCAAAACCTGTTGAAGAACCGCTGGCACCAATTGTAAAAAAAGACCCCCCCCGAATGGTTTTGCGAACAGCCCCCGCACCAGCTATCGTAAAAATTGACACTGCGAAGGTAATTCCTGAACCGGTAAAAGTGATTCCTGAACCGGTAAAAGTGGTACCTGAACCTGTTGTTATTGCTAAAGCAGAAACCCCAAAACCAGTTGTGCAGGAACCCAAGCCAAAGCCCGTTGAAAGAGCCATGCCCAAAACTGTAATTATTCGTGAACCCAACCTACCTGTTAAAAAAGTTATTCCTGTTGAAGAACCGGATGAAACTACCGAGGTGTTTACCAACGACTCTATTATCAGAAGCGGACTGCTAACCGAGTTAAGCGACGCGGAAATTGACAGGCTAGACTCTGCCTATACACAACCATTTGGAATCACCTATCGTGTAAATGACTATAATATCCAGGATTATTATTACGATATGGAAGCCATGAAAGCAGCCAACCGAAACTCGATTGATGTGGCAACGATCGACCAACGCAACGGATTTGGAGATAAAAACTATTTCCATTTGGTAAAACCCGGTGAAACCATTAAGTCGATTGCCAAGAAATATAAAATTTCGGTAAGTGATATAGCCAACTGGAACGGAATATACCAATACAAAGTAAGTGTTGGGCAGGAATTAATTGTAAATAGTGCCAGAGCCAGAATGACTCCTTTGGAAATGGCCATGGGATCTGATACCAAAAAAGGAGAGGGAATTGTAATTAAAGAGGAGAATCATATTGGCATTGCATTTTATAATCCAAAAACGCAGTTTAAAGGGGTATACAGCAATTTGGTTCCAAAGGGAAAACTGGTTTATATTTTGAACCGCGATAATTTTGAACAGTATTACGGCAGGGTGGTGGGTCCATTACCCAAGAATGTTCCGGTTAATACCATTATTCAGATTGATAACGAAATTGCAAAAAGATTGCTGATTAAAAACCCGACAAATAATATTGAGATCTGGTTTGGATTAATAGATTCGGAGTAATTTTGTACATGTTTGAAAAACCAGTTATAAATTTTTCTCCTGCAACAGAACGCCGGTCCGACGAATTGTTCAGTATATTAATTCCTACCTGGAATAATTTACCCTATCTTAAGTTTTGCATCGATAGTATTCTCAAAAATAGTTTTTATAAACATCAGATTATTGTTCACGTGAACGAAGGAACGGATGGCACCCTGGAGTGGATAAAGGAACAAGGTTTTTCATATACTGCTTCAAACCAAAACGCAGGAGTTTGTTATGCTTTAAATGCAATGTCGACGCTGGCTGTTACCGATTATATTGTATACATGAACGACGATATGTATGCTTGTAAAAACTGGGATTATAATCTATTTGAAGAAATAAAGAAAAAAGCAGATTGTTATTTTTACTTCTCCGGAACCATGATCGAATTTGAAGATACCGGCAACAAAGCGGTTTTGGCTCCTTATGATTTTGGGCAGAATCCCGAGACTTTTGATGAAACCGGACTTTGTGAATTTGTTTCCCGGCAGCAGCATCCCGATTGGTATGGAGCTTCCTGGCCTCCCAGTATTGTTCATAAGAAATTATGGAATCAGGTTCAGGGATATTCAACAGAATATAGTCCGGGTTTTTACTCCGATCCGGATTTTGCAATGAAACTCTGGAATGCCGGAGTACGCGATTTCAGAGGAATTGGTTCAAGTCTCGTTTACCATTTCAGATGTAAATCTACTGGCAGAGTAATGCGAAATGACGGCAGAAAAACCTTTGCAAAAAAATGGGGTTTTCCTGCCTCGTTTTTTTACAAAGATGTATTGAAAATGGGAGAGATATATGAAGCCGGAAAATTTCTGAAATTTCCTTCAGGAATAAAATTGTGGCTTGCCAAAATCAGAGCGGCATTCATAAAAATTTGAAATAGTTCATAGTTCATACTTCATAGTTTACAGTTCGTACTCTAAAGCAGCTTGTCTATCAACCATTAAATCAAATCAAATCAAATCAAATAAATTCTTTGCGCCAATATTACGTTTAACGGTAAAACCTTCTCCAAAAGTAACACCAATTTGCCTTCCGTATTCCAGGGCTCTTCCTTTTAAATGTTTCATAAATTCGGGACTGGAAATTGGAGTAAGCGGTTCCATGGATTCGGGATTGAAAAACTGACTTTCAAATGCAAGAATGCATTCCATTTTCTTTTCAAAATAGGGAGTTATATCAAAAACAAGATCCGGTTTTGTAATTCTATCCTGTATGTAATTATAAACCTGTTTAGGACGCCAGGATATTTGTGGTTTGCCTGCAATTTTTGTTTCAATTTTTCTCAAACCGGATAAAAAACAGGCATCATTCACCAGGTCACTTCCTTTTCCATGGTCTATGTGCCGGTCTGATGCGGCATTGCATAACACCAGTTCAGGCTGATATTTTCGTATCATTTCTATTACGCTGATCAAATGCGCTTTATCTTTTGTAAAGAAACAGTCCTCAAATCCTAAATTTTCACGAATACTAATACCCATTATCTTTGAAGATGCTTCGGCCTCTTTTTGACGAAGCTCAGGTGTTCCACGGGTACCCATTTCACCCCGGGTTAAATCAACAATACCAACTTTGTATCCCAGATCCAGGTGGCGCATAATGGTGCCACTGCAGCTCAGTTCGGCATCATCGGGGTGTGCAGCAAAAACCAAAATATCCAATTTCATGCTGCGATTATAATGATTTTGAATTTAAAACCGGTTACTCAGCGTGTAATTTCTCGTATTCTTTAATAAATTCCCTGAGTTGCTCAACGTTTAACCGTTTGGCTATTATCTTTTTATTTTTATCGAGCAGATACAAAACCGGTGAGCTGCTTATATTGTACAAGCGGCGGAAATTGGTTTCATTATTCGGGTCATAAAGATTCAGCCATTTATATGGGTGTTCGCGTAAATATTTTTGCCATTCCTTGCTGTCGGGGGTTAAACTCACTCCATAAACATCAAAATATAGAGACTTTGCGCCCTTTGGATTTATTTCTTCATATAGCGTTTTTAACTTAGGCAGCTCTTCTTTGCACTTACCACAGTTGGCATCCCAAAAAATAACCAGTGTATAATTTGCTTTTATGTTATACAAACTGTGATAAATATTATTGGTATCCATCATATTTAAATTGGGAGCTTTATTTCCTAACAATCCGCTTCTTTGCATATCGGCCGCATCTTTCATTTTTAACAGCAGGGTTTCATCAATCCAAAAAGCTTTTTTCTTTGCATAGTATTCATCAACCATGTGTACAAACACCTTATCCATTCCCATATAATTTGAAGTTTCGTAATGGTTGGTGATCCAAAACAGGCAATATTTAAAGTTCTCTTTACCGGGCTCGGCCAGTTTTAATAAATAATCAGCCGATTTAATAATACTGTCTGGAATCTGTGGCGTAAGCTTCAGCATAAAATATTCCATTTTCTGATGAAATACCGGAGTTCTTACAATACGGCTGTCAGGCCAGTCGAAATTATCGAAGTAATGGTGGTAATAATACATATACTGAAAATTGGAATCAATGATCTCCCCTTTATCATTTTTAGGTGCCGGTGGAACTTCAATTTCTACCATCATCTTAAATATTTTACTGATTAACATCGACGGATACTGTGTTTGAATGGATTTACGGTAATCCATTAAATCTCCTGTAAGTTTCCGGTAGCGTTCAGTTAATATACGTGTTTGGCTGGTATCATTATTTTCTTTTGCCAGTTTCAGTTCTTCTTCAATTTTCATGGCTTCCTTTCCCATAACTGCCGTATACCGGGTATATGAAAAAAACACTTCATTTTCGGGGGAACCTTTTATTTTCATGCTTTTTATTAAATCGGCACTATCGGTTTCCAGACTAAAAACCTGCTCGGTAACAACAAAATCAAACATCAGGTTTTTTTCTACAGAAGCAATCAGGTAAACCCCGCCTTCCAATTCTTTCGGCCCCTTAAAAATCATTTTACCACCCTTGTCGCAATAGGCCGAATCTCTTAAATATTGCTTGTCGCCAAAGTAATAACCCATAAAAAACTTTTTGTTCGAATAACCTTTAATCGTAACGGTAATATGATATCCTTCGTCTTTAGCCGAAGCAATACCTATTGCCATTAAATAAACCAAACAACTTAATAGTAATTTTTTCATTTTTTTTTGAATTCAATTTTGCGGTGAAAATAACTAAAATCATGCCTCCGTTCAATCTTTTCTTAAATTTAACATTTTTTTAAGTGATTTTTATTTCAGGCTAAAGGTGTTAACGCTTCATATTCAGGAATAGTTTTTATATGCTTCTTAAAATTATCATATTAATTGTATGATCGAAAATACCCGTATATTAAAATAAAATGAAGAAATTTAAACAATCGTATAGCCTCTTTATGCAAAAAATCAACATTATTGATTATTGTCATTTTTAAACAAAATTTTACCCATAACTTTGAATTAATAAATTTATACTAACATGGAAACTAAAATGCATTTAGGAGATTTACATGCTGAATTTACAGGATGGATTGGTAACTTATTATTTTATAAGGATGAACTTTCGAGTCTGCAGAAAAGACTTGAAGAAGTAGTTAAGAAGAACAACAAAATGGAAATAATGAGTG
>JAUXUD010000039.1 GCA_030680835.1 Bacteroidota bacterium | reverse complement strand
ATCAAGTTCATTTCACCTGACCAACAACAGTTCAAAAATATTGAAATTCAATTCTCAATCTACAGCATACCAACTCGTGAAATTCATGAATGAAAACCAGATGGACCTGAATTTTAACTGGGTGTATAAGCGTGAAATTGCTTAGTTGATATAAAACAGCCAATGTAAATTTATCGGATTTGTTTTGCTAAAGGGTTTTAATCTATAAACCCAGTAGATAAATATCATCGTTCAGCAAGTCGTCGGGTTGATCTTTTTTAGATTTTTTATTCCAGGGTCGCCATATCAATCGGGTTCTGATTTGGAATCCCTTTTCTAATGTGTTATTGGTATACTGGGTTCCTTTTCGTTCATTATCTTCTGAAAAGTAAAAATGCTGATCGAGTAAAAATGAGGGATCTGCCAGTAAAGACAAATTGTCTTTTAATTTGATTATAAAAATGCATCCAAGTGCAACTGATTTTCTTCTGAACAATACAATTTCTGAAGCATTTCCTGTGAGATTGGTGTCATTTTGAAAACGGTTTATTCCTCCCTGAGGATGTAAGTAAAACAGCAACATTAGCTTTGAACTTATAGGAGTTTTATAGGTAAATTGCAAAGGCAAAATAATGCTTAATTGCGATTTTTGTCCAATCTTATATTTGAAACCCAATGCCGGCAATAAGATACCTTCCCCGTATATATATGAATAAACAATACCTGTATGATAGGAAAATTTATTACTTACAAACCGGGAATACAGAAATGCATAATTGTATTTTAAAGAGGGTTTGTTAATCGTAAATGCATCTTCATTCAATAGTCCGGAGATGTTTAAATTCAATGCGTTTTTTCGTTTTAAAAAATAATAAGAATTAAACCCAAGCTTTGCATTGATTAATAAACGGTCTTCCGGCAAAAAGCTCAATTTGAGTGAAGACCATTTATTGGAGGCGGACAGGTTTATTCCAAAATACTTAGAATTTAAGGTATCTGAAGCAGGTTTATAATAATTGTATATGGGTAAGTTTAGCCCCAGGCTAAGATTGGGAATTTGGCAAAACCCGGTCGCATTATTTACTTTTTGTTTTGATTGAAGCGTATTCTCAATAAATAAGGATCCATTATTTGCAGCTCGCCCTTTCAGGTTTTGTGCATGAGAAAATATCAAACTAAAAATAAAAAAGCAGCAAAGAAAGGAAACCGTTTTAAACATAAATTTTGGAAATATATCAATAGTTAACCTCATGCAGCACAACCGGCAAGAGTTTGATTCGAATTGCAATAAAAAGTTTAATTGAGATGATAAAAAACTTCCTATTTCCTATTTTCTATTTCCTATTTGAGTATTATTCCACAGCAAAGCGCTGGCTATACTGAATATTGATTCCATTCAGCCTAATGAAGTACATTCCTGCCGGCATGGCATCTGTTTTAATACTGGTTTGTGTTTCCAATTGATTCATCCATTGACTTTGTACTAATTTTCCATCTACGCTAAAAATCTCAATCAATATTTTTTCATTCCATGCTTTTTCCAATTGAATATTTAACAGAGATTTTGCAGGATTTGGATAAATGGTAAATGGTTTTGAAGCTTCCACTTTTTTCAAACCCACACTGCCTCCATTAACTTTTATACCCACAGTATGGCTCATTTTCCCCGGAATCGGACAAATCCTGTCACTTGCTTTAACTGTTAAATAATAGGGTATTGTTCTTGCCATGCTCACAGGAGGAGTCCAGCAAAACAATATACTATCGTATTTTGGACCGTTAACACTGCGGGTGGATTTATTATACATTGGAGTTGCCGTTGCACCGGTTTGAACCATTGCAGTTGGAATAATAATTTCCAAATCTGTGGTATCATCAATAACTGCATTTTCCCAGGCAACTACCGTAAAACATAACTGTTGAGTAGCGTTTACAACCTGGTTATATTGGGGTTGAGGGTAAGTTAAAATTTTATTTGCATTATAGGTCTTTATTACCGGAGGTGTATTTGCCGGACAGGTTACAGAAATAATTTCAATATCCCTGCGGGTTTGTCCAACAAACTGATAATTGCTACCAATCATTTTCCATTGGTTAATCTCAACCACTAAATTAGATACAAAATTGAACCATGGACGAACCCGAAAGTCTCCTGTAACAGGATCAAGATTTATTCCAACAGGCGGTAAGGCTGGAGGAGATTGAATAGGAGCCCCTAAATATGAGAAAGGAGCTGTTTTAGTATATGGATTCGCATATACAGCTGCCTGGTTCACGCCTGATAATACTGAACCAAGATGATAACTGAGTGAGTCTCCATCAGGATCTGTAGTTACAAATGAGTAAATTAAGTCTTGCCCGGCACATACAACTATAGTTGGTGGCAAGGTAAATACCGGTGAACTATTGCAGGGACTTAAGCAAGTGTTAATTGTTAAATCGTTATAGTAATTAATGGTTCCTGGATTAACAAGGGTATTAATTGAAGTGTTTCTGAAATTATTTGAATATCCAATTTTTACTTCACAGCAAGCGTTAGGTAAGCTTCTCAAATCAGCAATACCCTTAAAGGTATAAACTTCCATTCCGGGACTAAAGGTTCCGGCAGTACGCGCACCACAATTGGTGCAGGTACTTTTGCTGAGTTCACATAGTTGAACCATATCCATAACACCCGCCATTGTATCCACATACAAGGTAATCGAGCCTAAATTAGTACCTGCAAAAGGTGCCAATGAGCCAAAAATAGTCACTTGCTGCGAACAGTTTGCATTCAGATTAACCGGGCAACTGCTGCACAATTGCTCGGAGGAGCAATCGCGATATACCTTGAGGGTAATTTTATAAACGCCTGCGGTATCCGTACATACATAACTTAATTCGCTGCCGATAACATGCGTCGCGCTTACTTTTTGGGGCATCATACTGAACCCAAACAAAATGATAAAGAAACAAATAATGTTCTTTAGGGGGGATTGATTTTTCATAAAACTATTTTATTTTATTAGACGAATATAGATTTAATTTTACTTAAAATTGGCTTAATAATGGAACTTCTACTTAATAATCCATTAGTAAACCGGACGATGGTATAAAAATATATAGATGTAAAACATTCTAATTTTAACTGTAATTTTTACTTCCCCATTGCAAACCCTTGGCATTAATTGCTTAACTTCGCAATCTGTTTTTTTTGAAAATCTACTTTAGGATTTATTTTAAAAGGCTGAGAATAACAGTATTATATGAAGTGGTGGAAAATATTAGGTATTGTTTTATTGTTTTATGCACTGGTTGCAGGTTTGCTGCTGCCAGTTCCTAAATTGCCCATTCTGGAGCAAAGCATCCGTAATTTATACTACCATGTTCCCATGTGGTTTGGGATGCTGGCTTTGTTAATCGCATCGGCTATTTATGCCGGCCAAACCCTAAATAAAAAGGGTTCAAAATATGATATGTTGTCTTCATCTTATGCGCAAGTTGCCATGCTTTATGGCATTTTGGGTTTGCTTACCGGCATGGTTTGGGCTAAAAATACCTGGGGTGCTTATTGGACTAATGATCCTAAATTAAACAGTGCAGCCATTGGTATGTTAATGTATGCAGCCTATTTTGTGTTACGCAGTTCGATTGAAGATGATGAAAAAAAAGCAAGGATATCCGCAGTTTATAATTTGTTTTGCCTCCCGGTTTTTATAGTGCTTATTTTTGTTTTACCCCGACTTACCGATTCGTTACATCCCGGCAATGGCGGTAACCCCGGCTTTAACAGTTACGATTTAGACAGCCGTTTGCGACTGGTATTTTATCCTGCTGTAATTGGCTGGATTTTAATTGGATTTTGGATTGCAGATTTGCAGATCCGGGTAAAGAAATTAGCCGATAAAAAATACAATAATTAAATTTTATTAAATGAAACATATATTAGTAAATCAAATTGTACAGCACAGCAATCAAATGCCCGATGCGGCAGGAACCGAAAAGTTTTATGTGGTGGTTACCGTTATAGCCATTTTGTTTGTGGGAATGGTAGCTTACCTCATCAGTCTGGATAAAAAAATTAAAAATCTCGAAAAATAAATAAAGCTCAGGAATGAAGAAAACAAGCATTATAGGAATTGCCATTATAGCTATTGCCATTGCAGCCATTGTAAGTATGTATGGTGATGCCAGCACTTACGAAAGTTTTACGGTAGCCAACGAAAATCCAGGTAAGGAATTTCATGTGGTAGGTACCCTGAACCGGGATAAAGAAAAATTTTATGACCCAAAAAAAGATCCTAATTTTTTTAGTTTCTACCTGAAAGATGAAAAAGGAGTTGAAAGCAAAGTGGTTTACCACAATCCTGAACCCACCGATTTCGACCGTTCCGAAAAAATTGTCATTGTGGGCAGCATGGAAGGCGATCATTTCGAAGCCTCCAAAATATTATTGAAATGCCCCAGTAAATACACAGATAACCAGGTGAAGACCTGATGCGAATTCTTCTTACCACATTAAATTCCAAATACATACACGTAAATCTTGCGATCAGATTACTGTATGGCTTAAACAAAAAGCACGAGGGACTGGAGTGGAAAGAATTTGCCATTAAAGAAAATAAGGATGAAGTAGCCGCATATTGTGCCCAATTTGATCTTTGCGCTTTTAGTTGTTATATCTGGAACATCACTCAAACACTTGAAGTAGCAAGGAAAATTAAAACCATCAACCCAAATGCAAAAATACTTTTAGGCGGACCTGAAGTAAGTTATGAGTATGATGAGGTGATAGGTAGGGATGAAGTTGATTTTATTATCACCGGTGAAGGGGAAATTCCGTTTCAGGAATTTATAGATTCATATCCAAACATTGAAAAGGTACCAAACTTAGTTAGCAAGGAAGCGGGTAAAATAAAATATATTCCAAAGTCCTTGATGTTCGACCTCAAGAACTATACCGGATTTATGCCTTATCTATATGATGAGCCTGCTGATTTGTACAACAAGGTTTTATATGTGGAGACCTCCAGGGGTTGTCCGTATAAATGTGAGTTTTGTCTGGCTAGTTTGGATAATGATGTACGGGTACTTCCCATTGAAACCACTAAGGAAAATTTATTGTATCTGATGCAGCATGGCAGGGTCATTAAATTTCTCGACCGTACCTTCAATATCAAAAAAGCATTTACCATAGATATCTTTAAGTTCATTATTGAGCATCACCGGCCGGGAAATGTATTTCAGTTTGAGATTACTGCAGACATTGTTCACCCCGATATCATCCAATTTATCCACGATGAAGTTCCGGCAGGATTGTTCCGTTTCGAAATCGGGATTCAAACCGTAAACCAAAAAGCCAATCTGGAAGTAAGCCGGAAACAGAACTTTGATAAAACACGCAGTATTATAAAACAATTGCAGCACAAAATAGAAATGCACCTCGATTTAATTGTGGGTTTGCCTTTTGATTATTATGAGGATATTAAATTTAGTTTTGAAGAAGTTTTTAAATTGTTTGCACCAGAACTTCAATTGGGTTTTTTAAAGTTTTTAAAAGGTACACCTATGCGTACCAAGCATGAACAGCATCTTTTTGTATTTGATCCCAATCCACCTTATCAGATTATTGAAAGTAAGTATTTATCAAAGGAAAAACTCAACAAAATTGTTGTTTTAGAAAATGCACTCGAAATATTCTGGAACAAAAAACATACGGTTCATACCCTTAAATATATTACTGGGCATTATTCTATTTTTGATTTTTTATTGGGATTAGGTACTTTATTTGGTGCATTAAGGGACTTTCATAAATATACGTTAAAGGATATATATGATATCATTACTCAGTTTGCAGAAATCCATTATGCGAATGATCCAATAATTAAACAGCTGATTGCAGTAGATTATTATATGCAAAGTAAAATAAAGCCCAAGGTATTATATGCTCAGGAAGT
>JAUXUD010000036.1 GCA_030680835.1 Bacteroidota bacterium | reverse complement strand
ATATAGGCATCACTTGCATTGCCCATCACCATAGGTACGGTATCCAGTATTTCACGCATGTTCCGGTATTGTTCCTGAACCTGTATTGTATAAGATGAACCCGGAAATTTTGCAATGGCAGCTTTTGCCAGATCCTCCAGTCTTCTTTCGTATTCGGCCAGTTTTGCCGTTACAAAATCACGCACAATAAACTGGGCTTTTGCTTCTTCCAAACCGCCTTCTATATGCACAGGGTGTACAAAACCCTGATATCCTTCTGTTACCTCGGGGCACCATGAATCGGCAGGTAATGAATTGATAAAATAACTGAGTACTTTTTGTGCATTCACCATTTTATTTTTTGCATAACCAGGATGTGCGCTGATACCTTTAAACAGAATGGTACAGCCATCTGCCGAAAACGATTCACCTTCCAGTTGTCCGCGCTCTCCGCCATCCAGAGTATAACCATAATCGGCTGCCAGTTTTTTCATGTCAATTTTGTTTACACCTCTTCCAATTTCTTCATCAGGAGTAAACAAAATTCTTATTTTTCCATGTATCACTTCCGGATGCGAAAGCAGGTATTCTGCAAAATCCATGATAATGGCAATCCCTGCTTTATCATCGGCACCCAGCAATGTTTTACCCGATGCCGTGATGATATCGTCACCGATGCGTTCTAATAAATAGGGATGATTTTTGCTGGTAATAATAATGCCTGTATCATCAGGTAAAATAATGTCCTCGCCATTCCATTTCGGGTGCAGGATGGGTTTTACATCCGTGCCAACGCAATCGGGGGCTGTATCAACATGTGCGCAAAGACATATTACCGGTATATTCTTGCTGCTGTTTGATTCTATGGTAGCGTATACATACCCATGTTCGTCCATTTCAGCATCTTTAATCCCCAGTTCCAGTAATTCCTGAACCAAAAGCTGACTCAGGTTTTTTTGTTTCATAGATGAAGGTTGTGTATCCGAGTTGGGATCGGCAGTGGTATCTATTTGAACATAACGCATAAAACGTTCGGCAACCCCGTGCTTATAATTTGTTAATGACATGATTTTAAATTTGCGCTAAAATTGCGCATTCATTTGCAGTTTTCAAAGGATAATTTTAAAAGCAGCTGAGACGCGATGAATCGCGTCTCTACATGTTGTACACCGATAATTGATTACCGAATGCTGATCACTTATATCCCAACAACCTCTACCTTGCTGCGCCCGCTTGATAACTTATGTACCCTTACCTGGGTTTGAATTCTTTCAGTCATTTCCTGCACATGGGTGATCACTCCAACTTTGCGGCCCTGGTTATGTAAACGTTCCAGGGCATCCATGGCAATGGAAAGAGTTGTTGAATCGAGTGAGCCGAAACCTTCGTCGATAAACAAGGATTCAACCTGCATTTTATTGGAAGATAATGAAGCCAATCCGAGGGCTAAGGCCAGCGAAACCAAAAAGGATTCGCCACCTGATAAAGTATGCACCGAACGGATTTCATCGCCCATGTCCTTATCAATAATTTGTAAAGCCAGCGTATCCGGAATACAAGCCAGCTGATACCTGTTTGTTAGTTCTGAAAGTTGTATATTGGCATATCCCAAAAGTATTTCCAGAGTATATTCCTGTGCAATTTGTCTGAATTTTTTCCCATCTGCTGAACCAATCAGCTCATTTAACTTAGCCCATTTTTCGTGTATCTCTCTTTTTGAACCAATCTCTCTTAACAACGTTTTGGCAGATTTTTTGTTTAATTCATCCTGTTTCAGTTTGAACTCAAGTTCTTTTATCATGTTTTCCTGCCGGGTAGAATCCGCATTTAATTTTATACTTAGCTCATTTAATTCATCTAATGTTCTTTCTGTTGTTTTGCTTAAAACATGCACCTTTAACACCTGTTCTCTTTCTTTAAAAGTGGTTTCAGCACTGAGGAGTTGATTGTCCATATTTTTTATTTCTCTGCGCTCATTGTTAATCCATTCCGGTGAAAAGGAAAGCAGCTTGTGTAGGCCTTCTTTATTGAGTTCCGGCTGATATAGCAAATTGAAATCCTGTAACCAGCTGTTTAAATCCAACTCTTGTTTTGCAAAAAGTATTTTATTGTTTTCGATATCACCTTCAAGCTGTTTAAGAATGCCTTTATTGATATTACGTTCTTTTTGAATTTCTTCTGTCAGGGTCATTAACTTATTCAATTCAGATCGAATATTAAGCTCATTATTTTTAAAATGTTCTTCAATTTCAGTTATTGATTTCCCTTCAAATAATTTAATACGTTCGGCTTTTAATAAATTCAATTCCGCCAAAAGTTCTTCATGCCTTGTTTCACTAATTTTTGCAAGATCTTCAAATTGTTTTTGCTGATTTTTTAACCCTTCTGTTTCAACACGCGTTAAAATAATTTCTTTATTTCCATCTTCCAGCAATGAGGCTTTTTGTTTCCATTCTTCTGCTGCCATTCGCAATTCTTCAACAAACAGATCCGGATTATTTTGCCAGTCAGACTTCCACTGGTCTCTTTTAATATAGAGTTCGGAATCCTGCAGAGCTGCATCTATATTCAGTGTACAGGATTCAAGTTCATCCCTGTACTGATCAAATTGCTGTGCTAATAACTTCAGTTCACTTTGTTTATTTGTTAAGGCATGTTTAACTTCATTAAATTCTTTTTCAAGTTTTTCAATCTTTAGTTTCAGGTAATCCGCTTCTTCCTTTTTCTTTTTATGTTCCAGCAATTGAAGTTGTTGCGCTTTTAAATTTAACGATATTTTTTTCTGCTCTTCTTCAAGCCATGTTAATCGATTGACAGGCTCAACAGCCAAACATGCTGCTTCCGGATTCATGGAATTCCATTTAACCGTATATGTTTTTATTTTTTCATCTAAAGTTTTCAGGTCATTTGTAACTCTTGCTTTATCTGCTTCATAACCCAAAATTTGCTGTTCTGTTTTTATTGCATCTTCAGATATTTTCTGGTACTTCATCACGCTTTCCTGTACTTCTTTTGATAGCATTTCAAGCACTTCGTGCAGCTTATTATCATCTGTTTTATAAGGATGTTGCGTACTTCCACAAACCATGCAGGGCGCTCCATTTACAAGCTGAGCACGCATTTCCACCACACTTTCTGTGGTTTTTAATTGAGCAGCATTATATAGTTTTTCTGTCTGCTCTTTTTTTATCATTAATTCGTTGCGTTCAACAATAAGTAAACTCAGTTTCAACGAACTTTCTGTAATGAAAACAGATAATTTTTCCAATTCCAGAATTGATTTCTCTTTAATTAAAGTGCTTTCATACAAGGTCTCCCAATAGCTTATGGCCGATACCAGTTGAGTAATTCTGCCCAGGTTAATACGTTCACTTTCTTCAAGTTCTTTTACCGGAAACTGAATTAACGCTTCATCCGTTTCGTTATACAGCAAAATTGCTGCTGTAAGGGATTCCTCAATGCTTTTAAAGTCCTTATTTAATGTTTCAAGCGCCGTGTTATCCGATTCAATTCGTTTTGAAAGTGATAATATGTTTTTGTTTAACTGCGTTTTTTTCACTCGCCATTTGGCAGCATCCAGCATTTTCGATATAATAAAATTCAGATTTTCAGCAAGAGGTTTGGCAAACTCATTTTCTTTTTGCCAGCTTATTATTAAACCTGTTTTAATGCTTAAATCAAGGAGCCATTGCTCCTTAACCTTCAATAAGGAAGCATGTTTCAGGATTTTGCCGGCTAATTCGGCCTTTTCTGCATGTGCCTGTTTTACAGGTTCAGTTTTCGACAGGATTAGGGTATCGAGGCGCTTTGCTGCTTCAATATCCGGCAATGCTTTTTGAAATGCCTCGCTGTTCAATTTTAATTTGGTTTCAGTCTGATTCTGATTATCAGCAGAACTTTTATACTTTGCATTTAATATTTCAATTTTATTGATGATTGTTTCGAGTGCATTGTATTTATCCTGCAAAATCAATGTAAGCCGGTCCACAGACTCAAACAGGTTTCTCGAACCCTGTACCTTTTCTACAAGTTCAAAATTTGCGATTCTATCATGCGCTTCTTCTTTCGCCTTGAGTGCAATAGTAATTGTTTCTTTTGCCTTGTTCCTGCTATCGGTAAGTCTCATAAAGCCCTCATGCCATTCGGTTTCGCGCTTTATCTTTTCTTTTTCCTGGTATAAGGCAGTCAAAACCTGATCAAATTCTTCTTTCCGGGTTTTTATGCTGCCCGCCTCTTCTTCACTTAAAATGTTAATGCCCGAAAGTTGGTTTTCAATATCTTTAACTACTTGTTCTGCAGCTTTTGTTTGTTCATAAATGTTTATTGACAACTGTGAATAAATATCGGTACCCGTAAGTTTTTCCAATAAGGATGATTTTGCGTCTTTATCTGCTTTTAAAAATGTTGTAAAATCTCCCTGAGCCAACAAAACGGAACGGGTAAATTGTTCAAAATTCAATCCGATGAGCCTTTCTATTTCTGTTAAAATTTCTGTTTTGGTTCCCCCAAATTTTGTATTTGTATTTAGGTTTTCAAGTTCGAGGGAGAACGGCTGCAGGCTCCCAGCTATCTGATTTCGGGCACGTCGCACAAGCCATAAAGCCTTGTGGTTATTGCCATCCTGACCTGTGAACACCACTTCAGCAAAGGCATCAGAGCATCCTTTGCGCAAAATGTTTCTAACATCACCTTGTGCTATTTTTCCTCCCGATCCATCTTGTAATTCAATCCCATTTTCTCTGGCTGAAATATGCCTGGGGGTTTTGGCATAAAGTGCCAGGCAAAGTGTATCCAGGATGGTTGATTTGCCTGCACCGGTTGGACCTGTTATGGCATAAATGCCTGCCGAATGCAGGGGTTCTGTTGTGAAATCAATTTCAAACAAACCCTCCAATGAGGCCATATTTTTTCCCCTGATTGCTAAAATTTTCATGCCTTATTGATCACTTGTTTCTAATTTCTGACTCACTTCATGAAACAGTTTAACCAGTTCGTCCGGAATTTTGTTATTGTATTTCTTTTCATAAACTCTCGATAAAATATCAAAGGGTTTGAGTTGTGTCAGATCGTTTTGCCTTTTTACAGCATCGTTTTCATCGGGTGCAGCATCCTTATAAACCGGGTTAATACGGGTAAGCCGAACCTGTTTGTTCTCAATTGCGTTTTCAATTTGATGGCGCAATGATGGTTCAGGACCATCGAGTAAAACCCTTACTTCCAAAAAAGGGGCATATGTTTTATCTGTTACTTCAGGAAGTTGATTGAGCTCAATTAAAGTTTCATTTAAAGGTTTGGGTTTGGCGGGTACACGCAATAATTCAATGCTTACCGGAATTTCTATGGGTTCAATTTTATATGCCGTTTCACCTTCGAGTTCAACAAAAATTACCTGATGCCTGTAATTTATTTCAGAAAATGACATGGGTATCGGACTCCCTGAATAACGTATATGATCTTTTTTGGCAATTTTTTGTGCCTTGTGGATATGTCCCAAAGCGGTATATGCGATTTGTTCATGAAACGCAGATGCCGGTATAAATTCAACACCCCCCATAATCGCTCTTTCGCTTTTGTCATCTTCCGAGCTTACTGCATCAAGGGTATGCAGGTGCCCCATGGCAACTATGGCTTCACCCGGTAACTTTTTGTTTAAAGCCGCGGCAAATGCATCCTGATAAAATTGTGTTACACCTTGTGCATAAGGTTGTGTGGCTCCTTCAATAACAGGATAATCACCCTGTTTTAAAAAAGGGATTGCCATACACCAGGCTTTTCTTTGTCCTGCTTTGTTTTTTAATGGAATTATTAAATGTTCATAATTTATTGAGGTATCTTCATTTTTGTGAACCAAACCCACAATACTGATATTAAAGGCTTCCAATAATAACCTGGGGGCTTCCAAACGTGCCGCTGAATCATGATTTCCGGCAGTAATTATTATTTGAATATTAGGTACGGCTGAGGTAAGTTCCCGCAGAAACCAATAGTAGAGGCGGGTTGAAGCGGCTGAGGGATTGGAAACATCAAACACATCTCCACTCATCAAAAGAACATCTGCATCGTATTCGCATACAGTATTAATTAACCATTTTAAAAAAGTTTCATGCTCAAAACTTCTGTCGTATTCGTGAAATATCTGGCCGAGATGCCAGTCTGCTGTATGGAGTATTTTTAACGACATAAAACTAAAATTTATCGGTTTAGGCTAAACCCAATCCGTTTGAAAATTACATTTATATTTTACATTAAAATAATTTATAACAGCTACTCACATAAATAACATTAAAATTTTTAATTGAAATTTTACAATTGCGCCTAAATTATATATAAACTACTGTATATTAAACTTTTATAAAATATAAAACTATTTTTACTCTTTAATAAGTAATCAAAAGAGGCCAATTTTGTAGTTTTTATAACCACCTAAAAAGTAGTGATTGCTATTTGAATTCATAGTTTTTACCTTTGTACAGTAAAAACAACCGGATACATTATGAAATCATCAGCAAACCCAAATGCCGCCGGAATATTGGTCGCATTGTCATTTATCACATTATTTTTGGTATCACTCATAGTTATATTGGTTGCCGATATAGATCCGGGTGCAATATTTGAACAAAAAGTAAATAGTGCAATCAATGACAAAGTTCAGTCAAAAGTTAGCACCTATAATCCGGCACAGCTAAGATCGGCCTCTGCCAGGAATAACTTATTTTACGAATTGGGGAAGTAAAAGCTCTTGTTCATCAAAAAGGGAGGTCGCAATGGCTTCCCTTTTTTATTTAAAACTTTTTGAATCCAATTGCTTCCCGGCATTCCATCAGGGTTTTATCTGCGCTTTCATGTGCCTTTTCTTTTCCCAGTTTCACTATATGTGACAGTAATTTCTCATCCGACTGAAATTCAATAATTTTTTCACGGATGGGTGCAAGAAAAGCAATCATATCTTCCGCCAGCTCCTTTTTCAGATCTCCGTACCGAATGTTACAATTTGCATAGGCCGCGGTAAAATGCATGAGCTTTTCTTTTTCAGAAACCACTTTCATCAAATCCAGTAAATTCTGAACAGCAACTGACGGGGGCGTATTGGGTTCAAGGGGTGTATTGTCGGTAACCGCCTTTGTTATTTTTTTGCGAATCTGATCCGCACTGTCATTAAGTTTTATTACACTGGCGTCTCCATCGCTTTTGCTCATTTTACCGCCTCCTTGTAAACCGGGAATTTTTACAAGCTCACTTCCATAATTAAAGGCATAAGGCTCAGGGAAAATTTCTTTCTGATAAATCCGGTTAAACCGGTTGCCAAAAGTTCGGGCCATTTCCAGATGCTGTTCCTGATCTTTTCCCACAGGAACTTTGGTTGCCTTATGAATAAGGATGTCGGCAGCCATCAAAACCGGATACGTAAGCAAGCCGGCATTGATATTATCAGGTTGTGTACGCGCTTTTTCTTTAAAAGAAGCTACTCGTTCCAATTCACCCTTATAGGCGTGCATGTTCAGCATCATATACAATTCAGGAATTTGAGGCAGGTCACTCTGTACATATAAGGTACATAATTCCGGATTCAGTCCGCAGGCAAGATATTCTACAAGCGCTTGTTTCACATGGTTATGAATATCGGTCGGGTTAGGATGTGTAGTTAAACTATGGTAATCGGCAATAAAAAAATAGCAGGTATAATCGTGCTGCATTTTTACAAAATTGCTTATCGCTCCCAGGTAATTTCCAAGGTGCAAATTTCCGGTGGGCCTGATTCCGCTAACTACAATTTCTTTTGTCATCAATTAAAAAAATTGCAGGAAATAGCCTGCAATCCCGGCAAATATAAACCGCAGGACGGGCTTTTCAAAAATAGAAATAAACATCCTGAAGCAAAATCCGAATATATAGGAACATAACCTGTATTAAAGTGCTGTTATTGCGCTCCCATACATTCATAAAGTAAAAATAATTTTACCTGTATAGATTTTGTTGTTATATTTCCGGGCTGTTAATAAAAATTTAACTGATTTGAAATAACGAATGCTAATATTTGTTTTTATTTTTTTACGATTGGGTTTATTAATAATGACAGGTAATCATATCGTTTCCATTCTGCAATTAGTAAGCAATATTTCAAATTAGCACGCTTAACCGATTAATGAATTTAAATACAGTAAAATCAGGGATATTAATTTTGGCAACTGTGATTTGCCTGCATCCAAAAGCATTTTCTCAGAAAAATGATATTTCCTATGGATATTCACCTGAAAATCCCATAAAAGTTGGCAAGAGTAAAAAAGGGGGCCCGGCTAATGAAAGAATATTTCTTGAGTTATTAAGAGATGCGCACGAAGATCCGGTAACAGCGATCAGGATTGGAAGCTGCTGCCCATTTCCATCAAAAAGCGGGATTATGGGAGTTGCCATGTGCGATCTTTTTAAAATAAAATACCGAAATGAAAAAGGAAAGGCAATGGAAGTAATCATATATTTAACGTTTTACGAATATGATAAACCGGAAGCGCCAACATACTTTACTATTGCGACACAAGATATTGATAAGGAACTGCAACCCATACTGGATTCGGTACCCGACTACAGCGACATCAGAGAATACAGAATAAAATCTGAAAATGTATCGGATATACCTGAATACATTTATCAGATGACAAACCTTGAAGTTCTTGAAATTGATTCAAATGAAATAAGTGTTATTTCTCCCGGAATTTCAAACCTGAGAAAACTAAAAAAACTAAAATTTTCAGGCAACAAAATAAAAAGGATTCCGGGTGATTTTGTTTACCTGGATTCTCTGGAAGAGTTACATCTGAACAGGGACATGGATTGGGACGACACTTTTAGTAAACTTTCAAAGCTTCCCAATCTAAAAAAATTGAATTTAAATGAAACAGGAATAAAAATTTTACCTGCAGAAATCCAAAAGTTCGCTCTATTGGAAGAAATATGCTTAAAAAGTAATCCCGAATTAATTCTGAATGATGTTTTTAAACAACTGTCGGGAGTAAAAAAACTGAAGATATTACGACTTGGAAATGATACCATAAAAGAGATTCCGCAAAGTATTGAATTGTTGAAAAACCTGGAGGAACTGGAAATTACAAATACCCAAATCAAGTTTCTACCAGTTGAATTGGGTGAAGTTAGAAAACTCAGAGTTTTAAATTTAAATGCAAATTCAAAATTAATTACCATTCCCGAATCTATTAAAAACTTGACGCAACTTGAAGAAGTGTATTTTGAATTAATGAAAACGCAGTTTAAATATACAGATGTTTTAACAAGGCTTTCAAATTGTGCAAATCTAAAAAAATTAATGCTGCACCAAAGTCAGGGACTCATGAATCTGCCTGGGATAATGGGCAAAATGAAAAACCTGGAGTACTTGAATATTACTGCATGCAGGGACTTAAATATGATCCCTAAAGAAATAGGTCAGTTAAGCAAATTAAAGTTTTTAGAAATAGGATCAAATGCAAAAATAACAACATTGCCTGTTGAAATAAGCAAATTGCAAAATCTTGAAATACTTGATATTTCAGGACATTCAGGATTTGATTTCAAAAAAGAATTCCCGAAATTTTGTCATTTAAAAAAGCTCGAGATATTGATTATTGACCGGGGCGATCAGCAAATACCTGAATCGGTTAAAGGATGTAAGCAGGTTAAAGTATTGCAGATGAAATCGTACAATAACAAATATACTACAGATATTGAGAAGGAACGTTTAAAAAAACTTATGCCTTTTTGCGAAATTATTTATTGATTAATTGTGCACTTTGTTTTTATTCAGGTTAAATTAATCCTATGAAATATATAACGCGAACCGTTTGGATATTGTCACTGGTAAGTTTATTTACAGATATGGCCAGTGAAATGCTTTATCCGGTTATGCCCGTTTATTTAAAGAGTATTGGATTTTCTATTGTTTTTATAGGTATTCTGGAAGGATTTGCAGAGGCGATAGCAGGCCTGAGCAAAGGGTATTTTGGTAAACTTTCAGACCATTCGGGTAAGCGCGTTCCTTTTGTTCAGGTTGGATACGCCCTCAGCGCGGTGTCGAAACCCATGATGGCAATCTTTATTTACCCGGCGTGGATTTTTTTGGCAAGAACCATTGATCGTTTTGGCAAAGGAATCAGAACAGGGGCAAGGGATGCTGTTTTATCTGATGCAGCTACACCACAAACAAAGGGTAAAGTTTTCGGATTTCACCGTTCAATGGATACATTGGGGGCTGTAATAGGTCCGGCTCTGGCACTGCTTTACTTGTATTTTAAACCCGAAGACTATATTACACTTTTCTATATTGCATTTGTGCCCGGTTTGCTGGCGGTTATAGCTACCTTTTTATTAAAAGAACAAGGGGTGGTAAAATCGCCTGAACACAAACCCATAAAATTTTTTTCTTTTTTCAAATATTGGAAAGAAAGCCGGGCCGAATACAGGCAGGTAGTAGGGGGATTGTTGGTATTTGCCTTATTTAACAGCTCAGATGTGTTTCTATTATTAAGTGCAAAACAAGCAGGGCTTAGCGATACCCTCATCATTGGAATTTATATTTTTTATAATTTAATCTATGCACTTTTTGCTTTTCCAATAGGAATTCTTGCTGATAAATTGGGTTTGAAAAACACTTTTATTTTTGGACTTATTTTGTTTGCTTTTGTTTATTTTGGAATGGCTTTCAGCACACATGTTTATTTGTTTTTAGTATTGTTTTTTATGTATGGAGTTTACGCGGCAGCAACCGAAGGAATTGCAAAAGCATGGATTAGTAATATTTCAGATAAAAAAGATACGGCAACAGCCATTGGAACGTACGCTGGTTTACAGAGCGTATGTGCCTTGTTTGCCAGCACCCTTGCAGGTTTAACCTGGTTTTATTTTGGCATGCAGACTACCTTTTTGCTTACTGGGTTTGTTACTATTCTGGTAGCAGCTTATTTATTGCTGGGACTTAATAAAACGAATTTAGTATAATCAAAAAAGCATCATCCCAGGTTCTGGAACAATGCTCTTTTTTGTAATCAAACCAAATTTTTAAAATTTGAGTAAGCTCTTTATAACTAATCCAGCGTTTTGCTGTGATCCATTACATATTTCCAGATTTCCATTACTTCTTCAATCTGCACTTCGTAGGGTTTATAAACGGGATTATTGGAAACCATCACCAGCTTTTTGCTTTTAGCAATTTCGTTGTAAACACGTTTAAAAACGATGCCGTCTTCTTTGGTTAAAACCACATAACATTCGCCGTCCTTCATATTGGTCCAGTCATCAACATATTCGCAGGTAACATAGGTTTTGTCTTTTATGGGCAACATCGAATCGCCGCTTAACTGGAAACTGCGGTATTTTTTGCGGTTGTCTAAAAACGGCAAGTTAAACTGAGGAAGTTCACTAATGAATTTACTATCCGCATAGCCTGCTGCATATCCCGCCCGGGCTTTTTCCGAAACCATTTCTATGTTATCAATATTGTTTCGGTTAGTGGTAGTGGCAATAATACGCAGGTATTTTCCTTTAATATAATCTTCGAGCCCGCGTTCCAATTCGCCCACCTTAGATTCAGGTAAATTGCTTAAATCTATCCGTAACAAAGTATCGAGACTGATGCGGAAATAATCGGAAATTCGCATCGCCATCTCAATGGGAGGTGAGGCAATATTGTTCTCGTAACTGTTGAGCACCGAGCGTTTGGATTCGAGGGCTATTGCCATTTCTTCCTGACTGAAATTTTTACGTTTGCGTAAAAATTTGATGTTGGTTGACAAATACATACGATTTATATTGATTTAAGTTGTTATTTATATTAACAAATACATGGCAAATATATTAACAACATTTCAATAATGCAAATAAAAAATAAAAATAATTTCAGGAAAGTTATCGCATCTAGCGTCTCGATTCTTGCATCACGTTGTCTTGCTTCTTAAAGAATGATATCTTCGATATATTTCAGGTTTAAAGTCATGCCGCTTTTTAAGCTGATAAATTCTTCATCATATTCCCAGATAGTAGTATTTATCTGCTTTAAACCTTCACTGTCATTAAACACAATTGAACATTTTACCTTATCAGAATTTCCAATTACCACAGCCTTTTTGAGCTTTTCGAGCAGTAATATTTTCTTATCTGGGCTCAACTCAGGATAAAACTTTGGAAATTTTAATTGGTTTAAACTTTCCTTTTCAATGAGTTCAACGATCATATTTGTATAATTAATAAAGTGGAACAAAAGCTATAAACTCAAAAACACATATCAAATTTATTAAATTCAAATTAATTATTTTATTTATTTTATTTTAATTCATTTTACGTAAAGTATTTCTTTTAACGCACTCAAAATAAGGTAAATAATAATTGTATTGTTTTTTTAGTAGCTTCAACTGCGGTTCAGCATATGTAAAAACCTACATTTGTTTAGTAGTTAACCTAGCATTGAATTATCTTTTTGTGATTAAATATTATTTACTTTTTCTATTTCTTCTGAACCAATTTACAGCAGCGTCGCAATATGCACCGCAGGTAGGAAAACCGGGTAATAGTGCCATTTATAAAGACAGTTCTGCAATTAAAGCCTGGGCTACAAAATGCAGCTTAAAATTAGGCTGGCAAAATATAGCCGACACTACGCTTGGTAAAGTTTCTGTAGGTGATAGTTTGAGCGCAGTAGGCAAGGCAGGAAATGGAGTTGTTAGTTTGGGCGATGGGGGTGAAGCCATTCTTACTTTTGCAAATCCTATAAAAAACGGACCGGGTTTTGATTTTGCCATTTTTGAAAATGGTTTTTATACCGATAGCCTTGCATTTTTAGAGCTTGCCTTTGTTGAAGTGAGTTCCAATGGCTGGCATTATGTAAGATTTCCAGCGATATGTAATATTGATACGGTACAACAGTTAAATTATTTTGGAGGAATGGATGCATCAAAAATAAATAACCTGGCTGGTAAATATATTGGTTTGTATGGAACGCCCTTTGACCTTGAAATATTTGCATCTTTATCAAGTATTGATATCAACCACATCACTCATATTAAAATCATTGATGTGGTAGGAAGTATTCAAAACCCATATGGAAACAGGGATTCGAATGGCCATCTGATAAATGATCCCTGGCCAACAGCATTCCCGTCATCAGGTTTTGATCTGGATGCCGTAGCTGTAATACATGAAAATAATGAAACCACAATTGCCGAAATAAATTTGCCGGGAAGATTTGAATTGTTTCCGAATCCATTGCAAACAGATGAACTATTTAATATAATTTCTTCTGAACCCATTACGCATGTACTTATCACGGATTGTTTGGGTAAACAAACCCCGGTTGAATACACGCATTGGGGTTCGGGTAATTATACTGTAAAGATTAACTTAAGCAGGGGTATTTATTTCATAAAAGTAAAATCGCAAAACCATATGATTACTCAAAAATTGTATATTCAATGAGCGCAGTGAAAACACCTGAGCCTGCTGTTTGTGAGCGATGCAAAAATACTTTTGAATGCAACCCATTTCAAATCACCGAATGCCAATGTTACGGTATTCAACTGAATGATAAAGAGCGGGCATATTTAAACGAAAAATATAAGGGTTGCTTATGCCGGAATTGTTTGTTGGATCTGTTGCGCATGTTCAGGTAAAATTAATATAAAATGTTTTTTTGGTACACTAAAATTGGGTATTCTTGCCAAAACAAAATAATAACACCATGAAAATAAAATTACTATTTCTACTTAGCATGACAATTGGTAGTTACGCCACATTGCAGGCTCAAAGCATTCCAAACGGGTCGTTTGAAAACTGGTCAGGCATTTCTTATGATGATGCTACCTACTGGTATACTTCAAATATTGAATCCCTGAAACAAAATACAGTTACTGCCAGCAAAGTATCCGGTGTTAGTGGTTTTGCAATTAAACTTCAGACAAAAGTGGTCGGGAATGATACTCTTGGAGGTTTTTTTATGAATACACTCATTGATGATCCCACTCAGGGTAAAGGTGGACAACCCTACAATCAAAAAGCCGAGACAATTAGTGGTAAATATAAGGCAAATATGGTGGGCAACGACTCAGCGATTTTATTTATCATGTTTAAAAAGAGTGGGGTTCCTATAAGCATGGATATTTTTAAATTCGGTGGCAAAAATGACACCATTTTCAAGACTTTTAATTTAAACATTAATCTGTCGTACCTTCCCGATACGGTAATCATTGCTGCAGCGAGCAGCAACCTTATTTCTAATACCGGAGTTGAAGACGGCAGCAGTATTGTTTTTGATGACCTGGTGTTTTCAGGTTTGGGAGTAACACGTATCATTCCCAATGGCAACTTTGATACCTGGACTCCTAAAATTAAAGATATTGCAACCGGCTGGAGCACCCAGGGCGGTTTAATCACTAAAGATACCAGCAAATACAGGGGTAATTATGCAATTAAACTGGAATCCATAGATTTTGGTTTTGGCGAAGTTGAAGCGGGTCAGATTTCAACCGGAACCATGGGACCATTAGGTTTTCTGGTAGGAGGTAAGCCCTTCACAAATACAGTTGATACCTTGTGCGGCTATTATAAATTTATCTCAAGCACCGGTGATTCGGCAATGATTTCGTATACTATTTCAAAAAATGGTTCATTCATACAAGAAGAAACTCTTTCTCTGAAAGCAAAATCCAATTATACTTATTTTGAGTTTCCAATTAATGCAATAAGCCCACCCGATAATATCAGAATAGATGTTCAATCGCTCTATTATCCCTTTTCATTTGCAGCAAAAAGCGTATTGTATCTGGATCATTTACAGCTAAAATCGGCACCCTTACCATCGGGGGTAAACGCAATTTATGCAAACGCAGCAAATCATATTTTTTATCCCAATCCGGTTAGTAATACATTAAACATTGAATTGGAAGCAGCAAATAATACTATTACTCAGGTTTTAGTTTTTGACATCAACGGAAAACTGGTTTTAGAACAAAACGATTTGAACCAATCAACAGTATCAATAAATACATCCGGCTTTAATTCCGGAATTTACTTTTATATTGCAGAAACCCATTCAGGTCAAATATTAAAAAATAAATTTATCAGAAACTAAATGTTTGTTTAAAATATGGATCAAAAAAGCAACTCAGTGGGTTGCTTTTTTGCTTTGTAGGTATGCAAACAGGGGGATTACCAAGAAACTACTAATATTTAACCACTTATTTGTCAAATTCAGGTATCTTTGTAGTATTGATGGAAATAAATCAGTATCAAATAAACCCACAATTGATTCATTTGCCTTCTTAAACAAGAAACATCATTAAAGTAAAATATGGCTAAGTCACAGGAAACTTTCAACAAAAAAGAAAAAGAAAAGAAGAAGAAAAAACAAAGAGAAGAGAAAGCTCAGAGAAAAGAAGAAAGAAAAGCAAACTCACCCGGAGGTGGTTTTGAAAATATGATCGCTTATGTGGATGAGAACGGAAATTTTTCGGCAACACCACCCGATGCATCCAAGAAGAAATTAATTCTTGCCGAAAACATTGAAATTGGTGTTTCGAGGCAAAAGCCGGTTATTGATGATGACCCGATAAAAAAAGGAACAGTTACATTTTTTAACGATTCAAAAGGATTTGGATTTATTAAAATTGAAGGCAGTCAGGATAGTGTTTTTGTACATGCAAACAGATTACTGGAACAAATTAAAGAAAACGACCGGGTGATATTTGAAGTTGAAAAGGGTCAAAAAGGTTTAAATGCCATAAATGTTAAAAAGGCACCCAAATAATAGAACAATATCAGAAAAGGGCGAAGAAAGAAACAGAAACAGAAAGTGAAAGAGTATTTAATTTAACCTCTTTCTCATTCACTTTCTCTTTTGCTTCTCGTACCGTGGATGAGATTCGAACTCACACACCCTTGCGGGCACCACCCCCTCAAGGTGGCATGTCTACCAATTTCATCACCACGGCAAAATCCCGGTGATTTGGGAGCTTCAAATATAATGCAAGTTAACAGATTTCCGAACAGAAATATATTCGCTGAAAGCCACCCCTTTTTTAAACGAAATGTATAATAATTTACTACTTAACTGCACCCTTGATGGGAGCCAATATACCTGAAAAACCATCTATGAGTCCGGCAAAGCCGTCAACCACCAGTTGAAAATCCACAACGAATAAAGTAATCATTGCAGTAACGAGGCACACAAAGAAGTAACGAATTATATGAACCATAATTATTTGAAACTTTTGTTATTCAAAATTACTTTTTGTTTTTAAATTTTACATAAAAGTTATTCAAACAGTTTTCCGCATATTTTGCAAGTATCTATTTTAATCGACAGCAGATTGTAATATTGCAAACGATTATAGAATATGGAATCTTTTGAAATCTCATCATCCCAGCTTATTTTAAAAGTTCATGCAAAGGGAGCAGAGCTAACTTCGGTTAAAGATAAAAGCAGGGGTTTTGAATTTATTTGGCAGGCCAATCCCGATATCTGGGCCAGGCATGCACCTGTGCTGTTTCCGGTTGTAGGAAAACTATATCATGATAAGATATTAATTGGCAGCAAACATTTTCAAATAACCCAACACGGATTTGCCCGGGACAGCCGCTTTGAGTTGGTTGAATTGTATGGGGATATGATCCGGTATATGCTTGAATCAAACGACCTGACAAAAAAAGTATATCCCTATGACTTTAAGTTTTTTGTAATGTATGAAGTAAAAGACAAACAGGTAAAAATTAGTTATACGGTTATAAACACCGGTTCTGATACCCTGTTTTACTCAGTAGGGGCGCATCCTGCTTTTAATTTGCCGCTTAAAGATTTATCAAAATATTCAATTCTTTTCAAAAAGCCGGAAAACCTGGAAAGACTTATGCTGAACCAGGGTAATTTTAATGGATTAAGAGAAAATCTGGGTACGAATCAATCAGAATTGAAGCTAAGTAATGATTTATTTATAAAAGATGCCATCGTTTTTCAAAATCTGAAATCAAAGCAGCTTGCCTTGGTTCAGCATGAGAGTATATTTAAGATAGATTTACAATTTGAAGGGTTCCCTTACCTCGGAATTTGGGCAAAATATCCAAATCAGGAGTTTATTTGTCTGGAACCCTGGGCTGGATTGGCCGATTCTGTTGCTTTTAATGGGGATATTTCAGAGAAAAAGGGGATTATCTCCGTAGAACCGCTTGAGGAAAAAACCTTCGCATACACAATTTCGTTTAGCGCTCCCTAATAAATTATTTACCAGGAGGTGGGGCTTGCCACCTAACTTGAGTTTTACCATTTTTTACTGACAATTTAGCTGCTTTACAATTGAAAAGCAGCATATTTACACATGTAAAACACCGTCTTATACCAAGTTCCAATTCATTACAAATCAATTGTATAACTACTATTATCTAAATTAAAAGTTCAATACAACTATTTACAAATGTTTATAATGTCACTTAACAAATGTTTTTTGTGTTTACATTTGTTATTATAATCATTTACATTTGTAAAATAGTATTGATTAACAGTAATTTATATGGATGAGTTAAATAAACGGGTGTTAAGTGTAATGGAAGCGAAAAACTTAAGCCGTACTGCCTTTGCTTCCCTACTCGAAATATCCCTGCCGGTGCTTACACATATAGGTTCCGGCCGAAATAAACCTGGTTTGGAGCTGATTCAAAAAATCCTAACCCATTTCCCGGATATTGACCCTGATTGGTTGCTTTTAGGCTTAAAAACCATGTTTCGCGAAAAAGCAGAAAAACCTGATATTTCTTCTGAATTGAATAATTTAAACAATTTAAATGTAAAATTAGATCAAATAAGCGCAAATTCGAGGCAAGTTATCGATTATAATGCCATTTTGTTAAAAGAGATAAATTACTTGCAGGAGCTAAATCAGTATATGGTTGATAATGAAAAGAGGGTTTTGGAATACAAACGCGAATTAGAAGCAATTCACTCAGGTTTATTATCTAAACTAAAAGATTAGTTTGTATTAACTTAAATATTGATTATTAGCAAACAACAACTCATAAACTTATCCATTATGTTTTGATTTGCCGAAATAATTTTGTTATTATGTCAGGCATTATCCATTCTATAATTGGGATTTTACCGCTATTTTGAGATTATTCCGTTTCCAGGAAAAATTACGAGTTATTAAAAACTCATAACTCATAACTCATAACTCATACCTCATACCTCATAACTCATAACTCATAACTTATACCTCATACCTATATTTTCCTCAACTCCTTTTTTAAAGCCTGATACTCCATTTCGTAAGTTTTTCCTTTTTTACCGCCTAAAAGTTTCCATTTATCAGTTATGCTCTGAACCCTGTTTTCAGGATTTGGATGGGTGCTGATGAACTCTACTACGCCGGGATCACGTTGATCGCTTTGAAGTTTTTCGAAAAACTTACTGCCGCCTCTGGCATCATAGTCTGTAGCGTATAAATACTCCACTGATTTCATATCTGCTTCACTTTCATCGCTTCTGCTAAAAGAGAGACTCAATAAATTGGCTCCGATATTAACCAGAGCGGAATTATCAACCCCAAAAATAAGCTGAATCAAAAAGCTTAAGCCCGAATTTTTAATCATTTGATTGGTACCATGCCTTAAATCGGCATGGGCCATTTCATGACCCAGAACCCCAGCCAGCGCATCTTCGCTGTCGAGGAATTTTAACAGGCCTGTATATACATAAATATAGCCCCCAGGCAAACAAAATGCGTTTAAAGTACTATCGTCGTCTATTACTTTTAACTCCCATTGAAAATCTGCTTTGTGTTCAACCTTTCCTGAAGCCAGTATTTTATCTTTTATTTTATTGAGGTTTTCATAAATTATAGGATGACTGGTCTCTTCCAGCAATTTAAACATGAAAGGGTTGGCGTCAATATATTCCTTATTCATCAATCCCAGATTTTGATCTACACTTAAAGGGATATATTTAAACAATCCGCCATTGCAGGAAACCAGAAGGGTGCTTAAAGTTAGGTATAAAAGAGTTTTTAAAAGTTTCATAGTTCAAAAATAACCAAAATTGCTGAGTTTTTGCAATTTGAAAACTTACCAGATACTGGCCCGGTCCTGGGGTTTGCGGAACATTTTATTGCCTTCCTTTACGCCAAATGCTGCATAGAATTGAGGCATATTGCTTAAAGGTCCAAATACCCTGAACATTCCGGGCGAGTGGGGGTCGGTAAGTATATTTTGACGCAGGGCTTCGGGCCGAATATTGTTTTTCCAGATTTGTGCAAAACCAATAAAAAAACGTTGTTCGGGGGTAAAACCATTGATGTTTTTACCTGGGTTTTTCTTTAAGTGTGTCTGGTAAGCCTCATAAGCAATGGTAAGTCCGCCAATATCTGCTATGTTTTCTCCTAAAGTGAGTTCACCGTTTATATGCAAACTGTCGCTCACAAAATATGCATTAAACTGATTCACCAATACCTTGGTTTTCGATTCAAACAACTTTTTATCCTCCTCGGTCCACCAATTAATCAGGTTGCCGTCGGCCGTGTATTTAGATCCCTGGTCGTCGAATCCATGGGTGAGTTCATGTCCGATAACAGCACCAATGCTCCCATAATTAACTGCATCATCGGCACTGGCATCAAAAAACGGAGGCTGCATAATGGCTGCAGGGAATACAATTTCATTTAATGTGGGGCTGTAATATGCATTTACGGTTTGAGGCAACATGCCCCAACGGTTTCTGTCTATTGGTTTTCCAAGCTTCGACACCATATCCTTAAAATTAAATTCGTTGGCCCGGTAATTGTTTTCAATATACGAATCCTCCTTAATTTCAAGGTTTGTAAAGTCTCTCCATTTATCCGGATATCCAAATTTACGGTTAAAGGAGGCAAGTTTGTGCAGTGCTTTTTCTTTGGTGGCTGCACTCATCCAGTCTAATTGGTTCAAACGTACTCTAAATGCCTCTACAATATCATTAACCATGGCATTTACCCGTTTTTTTGATTCGGGGCTAAAGGTTTTTGCAACAAAAAGCTGACCTAACAATTCGCCCACCACGCCGTTTGCGGCAGCGATTCCGCGTTTCCACATGGGTTTCTGCTCTTTAGTGCCGGTTAATACGGTACTATAAAAATAGAAGTTTTGCTTTTCCAGACTCGAATCCAGATAACCCGAAGCGTTATTCATTACACACCAACGTAAATAAGCTTTAATCACATCCACTGAGGTATTATAAAAAGCATTGTTTAAATTTTCGAAGAAATCGGGCTGGGAAACAATAATGCTATCAATGTTTCCAACCCCAATTGTTTTTAAATATACTTCAAACTGCAGGTTCGGATATCTGCTGATGAGGGTTTGATAGCTTCTTTTATTGTATTGTTTTTCCTGGTTCCGGCGCTCGGTTCTCGTCATCGCTTTGGATGCGAGCACAGCTTCAAAGCTCATCGCTTCATTTTCAACAGGAACATTGCCCATAGCAAAGAGTTCTGTAATTTTAACAATATGTTTTTTGTATTCAATCCGGATATCTTCCGATTTTTTATCGGTTTTAAAGTAATAGTCGCGATCGGGTAAACCCAGCCCCCCTTGCGAGATATAGCTAATGTAAGAAGTGCTGTTTTTTAAATCCTGACCTACATGAAAATTGAAAAAACACCGGATGCCTTTTTTATGAAACCTGCCAACGGTTTCCATCAATTGAAGCTGATTGCTGATGCCATCAATTAACTTTAAATCTGCCAAAACAGGTTTAATACCCTGTTGATTCCTTTTAATGGTATCAACATAAAGGCGGTAAAATGTTCCAACTTTTTGTTTGGCCGAACCCAAAGGGGCCGTTTTATCTGCAGCAGCCTCTTCCAATATGGTTTTAAGTATTTCATTATTCCTGTCGGTAACCTGGTTAAAGCTTCCCCAGCGGCTTTCGGTTGCCGGTACCGGATTTTCGCGCAACCAGGTACCATTGGCATACCTGTAAAAATCATCGCCCGGAACCACTGTTTTATCCATTGCCTTGATATCAATTCCCCCCGGATCTTTTTTGTAAACGGTAGCAGTGCCGATAATTAAAGCAAATAGGGTTGCAATGGCTGGTAAAATTACTCTTCGCATAATAATAAATGTTTTGTTTTGTACTTCTATCAAAAATAAGTGGGTTCAACAATAAAGCAAATTAATATTTAATTAGTTTATTATTGTATTTAAATAAAAGTAATGATGAAATTTATCTTCACATGGGTTCTTCTATTATGCATTTCTTCAAATGCATTTTCACAAAATGATACATTGGCCAGGCAGGATACAAACACGTATAGAATAATAAAAACGGATGGAGGAGAATTATTCGGCAAAATATTAAGTCAGGATGCCCGGGAGCTTTTACTGCTCACCATTGACAACAGAAAAATTTTCATTCCGCAGCATACAATTAAAGAGATTGTTATATTACACAATAAAAACTTCAATGCTAAAGGTGATTTTATCGGTGAAGATAAATTTGCAACCCGGTATTTCATTACCACCAATGGTTTACCTATTAAAAAAGGTGAACATTATGTGCAATGGAATCTTTTTGGGCCTGATTTCCAATTTGGATTGGGCAACAATTTCGGGGTTGGTATAATGACATCATGGGTAGGTATGCCCCTTATCGGTACTGTCAAAAAAAGTTTTCAATTCGGTAAAAATACGCATTTTGCGCTGGGTGCTTTGGTGGGAACAGGTTCCTGGGCGGCACCCGACTGGGGACTTACACTGCCTTTTGGAACCGTGTCAATTGGTGATCGGTCGAAAAACATTGCTTTTTCGGGTGGTTATGGTGCTATTTGGGCTGATGGTAAAATGGAGGGAAGAGCCATTGGCAGTGTAGCAGGAATGATTAAAGTGTCTTCAAAAATCAGTCTTGTTTTCGATTCATTTATTATGCTTGATGGAAAAACTACATATGAAACTGTTGATGTTTTTGTATATAACCCGGTTACTTTTCTTTACGAAAAGCAAACAATAATACAAGCAAACAAAAATCCGGGATTTGCATTACTTATCCCCGGAATCAGATGGCATCAGGGAGAAGGCAAATCCATTCAATTTGGTTTTACCGGAGTAGTTACCAACGGCGAATTTATTCCGGTATCCATACCCATGATTCAGTGGTACAGGTCATTGTAGTATACACGAATGTAACGAACCCAATCCGCGCTATTCTTAAAATGGAATATTGCGAATTTATTTATGTTTTAAGTCGTTAAGAAAAGTGTTTTGGATTCGCTTCGCATTTAAATATATTTCGGTAATATTATTTATCCTGAACACATCTTACTGAAAATGCGTAATGAGGATGTTGAGGGGCAAACCGAAAAGAATCTAATTGATCAGCTAACAGAGTTCCCCAAACAAAATGTGAGTCCACTTTTGTTGCTGTCCAGAATATTGCTTTTGTTCCAAAAAAGTTTTCAAATTCAGTATTTCCATATCCTGCTGGTCTGATAGAAAATCCACTTTTATTTGTAAACTTTTGATTTCGATTCGTCCAATATAAGGATTCCTTAATTTCGTTGCCTGAATTTTCCCCAACAAATTCAATAAATTGACGCCATTCTCTATCGGTTGGAAGATGCCAACCCTTGGGGCATATTTTACATGCGGTCTCAAAGTCATATAGAAGACCGTATTTTTCAACGTTATTTGAATCATTAGCAGGCATAAAAAATTTTAGTGATTCACCCTCTTTGCTCTTTTTAACTTTTAAGTTTTCTGTCATCCAAATCTGCTCATTAAACTTTTTTAATTGATAGGAATTTCCTTCAATATCCTTAAGTTCTCCGTGATTAAAATTACATCTTGAAAACAATAAAGTTGTTAAGCTGAAAATTAAAAACAGTAGTATTGCTTTTTTCATGTGTCGCCCGATTTATAGTTAGATTATTTTGAGTTCCCCATGTTACCCAAGCGGTTTGCATATTTTAGAATGGCACATAGTTTCCAATCCATACCTTACAACTTTTTTATTGCTTTTTGTGTTTAGGGTTGATGATGTTTTAACGGTCAGCTCTAAGTTTTTGACTATAGAAAATCCAAACAGCAAAAAAGCCCTGATTCCTCAAGGCTTTTTTGTTTCGAATATCACGTCGATAATGACGGGACAACCTCTGATGGGGTGGAATACCGGGCTCGAACCGGCGACCTCCTGAACCACAATCAGGCGCTCTAACCGACTGAGCTAAAACCACCATTTTAAGGACTGCGAATGTAAGGTTTGCGTTTTAATTTGCCAATAGTTTTTTTAACTTTTGCAATTCAACTCAACCTGATCCCAGTTCAAAACATTCCAAAATGCCCCTACATAATCAACACGCTTGTTCTGATATTTGAGATAATATGCATGCTCCCAAACATCTATACCCAATATCGGTTTGCCTTTATATTCGGGATTTACCGATGCATCCATTAAAGGATTATCCTGGTTTGCAGTGCTCACAATCTTTAATTTATCGTTTTGCAAAATTACCCATGCCCAACCTGAACCAAATACAGCCATGGCGGCCTTTTCAAAGTCTTTTTTAAATACTTCGGCTGATCCAAACGAATCGTTTACCAGTTTGGTAAAACGGGCTCCCATAGCAGTATTGGTTTTTAAGAGGGGCCAGAAAAAGCTGTGGTTCCAATGCCCGCCACCATGATTGCGCAACGCAATCCTTACGGAATCGGGCTGCAGGGCCAGGTTCTTTAATATTTGTTCGAGCTCCATGGTTTTTAACGTAGGCTCTTTTTCCAATGCCTCGTTTAATTTATTGATATAGGCCTGATGGTGTTTGGTATGATGTATTTCCATGGTTTTGGCATCTATATAAGGCTCCAGAGCATTATATGGATACCCCAGTAGGGGCAAATCGAATTTGCCCATCCCGGGTGCAACTGAATTTTGTTGAATTGAATTGGGTGCAACTGAATTTGACACTGCTTCATTGTGGAACAAGGTTTTTGCCTCCAAACCCATACTCAGTCCGCCCAAACCAATTAATGCGGCCGATTTTATAAAGTCTTTTCTGTTGGTTTTCATGTGTGCATTTATTTCGACCAAAGCTACGTATTGACAATTTATTTTTTACATTAAATTTTGAAAAAAATAAACGAATATTGTGGCTATGATGGAGTCGGAAAATAAACTTACAGAGATTCAGGTTGAAGGAATGACATGTACCAATTGTGCCATGAGTGTTCGCAAACGACTCGAAAAACAAGGCATGCAACAAGTAGATGTGAATTTTGCCACCGGTGAGGTTCGTTTTGAAAATACACCTCAAAAATCTTTGGCCGAACTTACCGAAAGCATTGAAGAACTAGGCTATGTAGTAGTTAAAGACAATCCAGCAGGTTCAGAAAAAAAAAACTTTTAGGCTCGCTTGAAGCCAAACTCATATTCTGCCTTATTTTTACAATTCCCCTGGCTTTACACATGGTTTTGCCCTGGGAACCGCTGCACAATCCCTGGGTTCAGCTAATTTTATCAATACCGGTTTATACTGTTGGCTTGTGGTTTTTCGGTCGTAGTGCTTACCATAGCTTAAAGGGCGGTGTGCCCAATATGGATGTACTTATTTTTATAGGTGCGGCGGCATCGCTTTTTTATAGTGTATATGGTACCCTTGCTTTTGCAGGTACGCATGAGGTGCATTTATACCTTTTTTACGAAACGGGTGCCTCCATTATCTGCTTTGTTTTATTGGGCAATCTGCTCGAAAAACGCTCTATTAAAAAAACTACCTCGGCCCTGCATGCCATTACCGCTTTACAAGTAAAAACTGCACTATTAATTGTTGATCACAACGGGCATGCACATCAGGAAGAAGTTACAGTAGATAGTTTAAAAAAAGGCGACATTTTGCAGGTGAATACAGGCAGCAAAATACCCATCGACTCAGTGGTTACAAAAGGTGCGGCAGAGTGCGACGAAAGTCTGCTAACGGGCGAAAGTTTGCCGGTAAGCAAAAAAACAGGAGATAAAGTAATAGGCGGAACAGTGATTTTAAATGGTAATCTACAGGTTCGGGTTGAAAGCCTTTTAAAGGAATCGGTGCTCTGTCAGATTATCGAAATGGTGAAAAAAGCCCAGGGCAGCAAACCACAAATTCAGAAACTGGGCGACCGGGTATCTGCTATTTTTGTGCCTATTGTTTTGCTTATCGCCTTAATTACCTTTTTGTTCTCTTATTTTTATTTAGATCTGGGTTCAGCCCAAAGCATGCTGAGGGCTGTGGCGGTTTTGGTAATTTCTTGTCCCTGTGCTATGGGTTTGGCTACGCCCACGGCTATTATGGTGGGAATAGGTAAGGCTGCACGGCGCGGAATTATTATAAAAGGGGGAGAGGTGCTTGAAAATTTTGCCAAAAGTAAAACCATACTCTTCGATAAAACGGGTACACTAACTACAGGCGAGTTTGAGTTTGGCGGGTTAAACATACGTGAAGGAGATGAACAGGAACTCAAAAACCTTATTTATCACCTGGAAAGCCATTCGTCTCATCCGATTGCAAAATCGTTGGTTCAACAAAAAGCAGACTGGAATACAAAACCTCTGAGCTTTGTATCAACCCGAGAAATAAAAGGAACCGGTATGGAAGCGCTATTGGCAAATGGCACAAGGGTATTATTTGGTTCAGCCCAAATTGCCCCAAACATGGATAAAAACGATGATTTGTTTTTATTGCTGAACCAAAAACTGGCAGCAAGTATAAAAATAAAAGATACGCTTAAATATGGCGCAACCGAACTTATAGTGTATTTGAAGGACGAGAATTTTGAAACCATTTTATTAAGCGGCGATAAACAGCAAAAGGTGGATCAGTTGCAAAATGTATTAAAGTTAAGCCATGCCTTTGCCGAACAAATGCCTGCACAAAAACTCCAGTATATCGAATCGCGTTTGGGAGGTACGCCTCTGGTTATGGTGGGCGATGGCATTAATGATGCACCGGCACTGAGCAAGGTTTCGGTGGGCATTTCGTTTAGTAAAGCAACCGACATTGCCACTCAGGCCGCCAACCTGGTGCTTATGCGACATGATATCAGTGCCATTGAAGAAGCACATATTATTAGCAAGCAAACCTACAAAACCATAAAGCAAAATTTGTTCTGGGCATTTTTCTATAATGTTTTATGCATCCCTTTGGCGGCTGCCGGATTTTTGCATCCCATGCTCGGTGCCTTGTCGATGGCGCTGAGCGATGTGGTGGTAATAGGCAATTCGCTGCTTTTGGGAATAAAAAAGGTAAAAAGTAGCAGGAACCTGTTATAAAAGTGCATATTTGTTTATAATTTTTTGATCCCAATATACCCAACCATCAAATATTAAGTCTTGCTGCTCATAAAAAATAGGTTCGAACTCAATAAATTCAATAGTCTCCAAATCTACCAGTTTTTAAGATTTGGTTCCTTTTTTGCCATATCCATTCTTTTAGCCAAAATAACCTATTTCCGCTACCCTGCAGGCTTTGGTCCGCTTATTATCAGTAAATTTGAGTTGCTTTTGTTACTAAGCGGCAGCTTAACTTTCTTTTGGGTTTCGAGTATTACCAATACATTAATTCCTTTTTATAACGCCAGCAACAAAGATCAGCAAAAACGAATACTATTTAATGCATTTGCCCTGGTTACAGTATTAAGCCTGTTAGCAGGTATTGCAACCGTAATTATCGGCTATGTTAAATACCCCGAAAACTCCGACCTGTTTCAGATGTTTGCCCTGGTTATTTTTTTAAATACGCCGTCTTACATTGCCGATTATACCTTATACCTGAAAGGGAAATACCGATCGCTCATTATTTGGGGGGCAATAACCTTTACCGCACAAATAGTCCTGCTTTGCGTACCCATTTTTTTTAGACTTACCTTAAATTATGCCATAAATCTTTGGGTGATTTTGTCATTACTCAAATTTAATTATACAATAATTTTGTTGATGAAATATTCAACAATAAGCGTAAACACAAGGCTCATCAGTGATTTTATGAAAAAGGTAATTCCGTTTATGTTCAGCATATTGCTGGCAGGAAGCATGGATTATATCAATAGCTATATTGTTGAGTTTTATTACAGTGAAGTGGATTTTGCCGTGTTTAGGTACGCTGCCAAGGAATTGCCCATATTTTTAATTTTAGCCAACTCCTTAAGCAATATTTACAGTGGCGAAATTGCCAATTTAAATAAAGAGGGCAACCTCGAAGAGGCGCTCGCAAGGTTAAAAGCATCATCACGCAAACTGATGCGCTGGCTTTTTCCGGCCACCATTATTTTTATTTTTGTAAGCAAATACTTCTTTCAACTTGCCTATAACCATGATTTGGTGCAGGGTTACCGCATTTTTAATATTTATTTATTATTGATAATTGGCCGCATGGTGTATCCACAAACGGTAATTATGGGGCTGATGAAGAACCGAATTTTTTATTTGGTTTCAACCAATTATCTTATTATTAACTGCATACTTTCTTACTGGTTTATATCTTTCTGGGGCATTGAAGGCATTGCGTATGCATTTGTAATTTCGTGCACCATCGAAAAAATATTGCTGATGATTTACTGTAAGATGGAAGGTATAGATGTACGCAAATACACCGCCGTAGGCGAATTCCTGCTCTATTCGGTTTTAACCCTTATTGCCTTTTTCATCAGCCTCAACATCGAGCTCCCAAACATTCCGGGACTGTAAGAAAGAGATGAGAGATGAGAAATGGGATTTTTTTTCATTTCCCATTTCATTTCCCATTTCATCCTACCTTCATACACTCCTATCTTCCTACACTCATTCTCCTCCACATTTTCCATTTCTATTTTAAATAATATCTTTGACCCCATGTGGAGTAAAAATATTTTAGAAACTATTGGAAATACACCTTTGGTTCAGATTAATAAAATTACCAAAGACCTGCCTTGCACCGTGCTGGCAAAGGTTGAAACCTTTAATCCGGGCAATTCGATAAAAGACCGGATGGCGGTGAAAATGATTGAAGATGCCGAAAAAGACGGACGCTTAAAACCGGGCTATACCATAATTGAAGGAACCAGCGGAAACACCGGAATGGGATTGGCTATTGCCGCTGTGATTAAAGGTTATAAATGTATTTTTACTACCACCGATAAGCAAAGCAAGGAAAAATTTGATGCCTTAAAAGCTTTTGGTGCCGAAGTTATTGTTTGTCCAACCGATGTGGAGCCCGAAGATCCGCGTTCGTATTATTCGGTATCGAGCCGCCTGATTCATGAAATCCCCAATTCGTGGAAGCCCAACCAATATGATAACCTTTCGAATACTGCCGCACATTACGAAACAACCGGCCCCGAAATCTGGGATCAGACCGAAGGAAAAGTAACGCATTTGGTGGTAGGAGTGGGCACTGGCGGAACCATTTGTGGGGCCGGTAAATTTTTGAAAGAGCAAAATCCAAATATTAAAGTGTTAGGTATAGATACCTATGGTTCGGTTTTTAAGAAGTATAAAGAAACCGGCATTTTTGATAAAAACGAAGTATATCCGTATATTACAGAAGGAATCGGAGAGGACTTTTTACCCGCCAATGTCGACTTTTCGCTGATTGACCACTTTGAAAAGGTAACCGACCGGGATGCCGCCATGATGACACGCAGAATTCCGCGGGAAGAAGGAATATTTGTGGGTAATTCGGCAGGTTCGGCTATGGCGGGGCTTATGCAAATGCGCCATATGTTTAAAGCTGGCGATGTGGTGGTGGTTATTTTTCACGACCATGGCACCCGCTACCTGGGCAAAATGTTTAACGACGACTGGATGCGCGACCGGGGATTTTTAATGAGCGACCAAACCCGCGCCATCGATTTGATAGAAAGCCACAAGCATTTAAAATTGATTACCGTTAACGAAAGCCAAACCATAGATTCTGCTTTAAAGCTCATGCGGAAATATTTTATTTCGCAGGTGCCGGTTACTGATGATAAAGGAACATTTACCGGTTCATTAAACGACCACACATTATTTAATTTGTTGTTGGAAAACCACGAATTAAAAAGTAAAATGGTTAAGGAACTCATGTCGCCACCATTCCCGTTTGTAAAACCCGATGCACCCATGGATGAGGTAAGCCGCATGATAACCAAAGAAAATGCAGCTGTTATGATAAAAGATTTAATGGGCGATGTACACATCATCACCCGCCAGGATATTATTGAGGCGATTGCATAAATCGGTTAAATCACCACCACCGTATCTATCAGAAACTTTTCGTTATAATCGTTGAAAAATTTAAGGTAATAGGTGCCGGTGGTTTCCGGTTTAAAATTGTAGATGCCGTCAAAAATAGGATAGATCATGGTACAGGTACAGCCTTTATTATGGATCTTACCGGTAATAGTAATTGAATTTCCTGTTTGTTTGGCACTAATTGATTCCAATTCACTGCATCCGTTAAAACCGGCAACTTTTATGTGGTAGCTATATGTCACCCCCGGTTTAAGCGTATCTTTATACTCTATTTCGGTAATTGATCCGATTAAACTGCTATTGCAATCATCTTTGGTACTGCAACCGTTTAATGCAGTGCATAATAATAAAGCCCCAAAAAGGGCAGCCAAAGTTCGGGTGTATAATTTTGTTTTCATAAAAGGCAATTGGGACTAATAAGACAATTGTCTCAGTAGTCCTAAATTTTGCTATTCTTTAACAAACCTTGATTGTGCTATTTGATTGCCAATTTCTGATTTAATAATATAAACCCCGGATGGCAACGCACTTACATCAAACTTAATTTCACTTGTATTCGGTTCAAAAACGGGTACAATAGTAAATTGCTGACCCAATATATTGGATATTATAAAATGCGCCTTTGAATTGTACTGATCCATTTCTACGCTTATTACGTTTATTACCGGATTAGGGCTCATTTTAAGCTGTTGAAATTTTAAGGATTCGCGCAAACCCAAAGGCCATTGCTGTATGGTAAAATCAATGGCACTTGAATCAATCTGGTCGAAATTTCCGGTGATACCCACTATTTTGAAATAGGTGCGCGTTTTTACCCATATTTTATAATCACCCAGATTATTCGTATCAGGCATTCCAAAGAGTCGGGCACAACCTTTTTGCCCCCCATTCCAGGTTCTCGATATTTTATCACATTCGTAAGTAAAACCATATGGAAAATCACTTAAATAAATAACGGTTGCCGAATCAACTTTAATATTTACCGCCGTTGAGTTCCATACCACTGTAGTATCTAAGGGCACCATTAATGAAATAACCTGTGAATATGAAATGCCCAAAACGCCATTGGGAATTTTAGAAGGTTTAATACCCGGTGTGGTTAATGTGGGATCTGGCGTGCAGGGTTGTGCCCATGCCGAAAGAACCGGTAATAATAAAGCAATAATGATGTATAGTTTTTTCATCTTAAGATATTTTTATCAAAAATACCTCATTTATGTTTCAATTAAAAGCGATTTTTGATTTTTACTAAAAACAGATATGGGCTTAAGATGAATCATTATAAGCCTGATAGTAGCGTATGAATGCTGAATCAGTTATCGGGACTTTTAAAATCAGCCGCGTTTATTAATTTAAGGCATTCTTCAATTTGCGCCGCTATGGGCAGATCTCCATCAATCCAGTTAATCAGCATTCCATCCTTTTCCAATTTTCTAAAAAATGTCATTTGCCGCTTGGCATACTGCTGAATGGCTATTTCCAGTAACTCAAAAAGGGCAACCTCACTCATTTGCCCATTTAAAAACCTCCACACAAATTTGTATTCAAGCCCGTAATATTCAAACATTGCCGGATCAATTCCCATTTTCAACAAACCTTCAATTTCATCTATCAAACCTTTCGTGCGTCGTTCACTTAAACGCTCGGCAATTCGTTTACGCCGCAGCGGCAATGAAGGATTCAATCCAATAATCAGCGGTTTCAGTTCGTTCGGTTCATTTTGTATAAAATGGGGGTTGCTCAGCAAATGCCGGCTTATTTCAATAGCCCGTATGCACCTTTTCGCTGTTGAGAGGTCGGCCAGGTTTGAATAGGGGGTAGGGCCAAGTTTTGTAAACAGATGTTTAAGCTGAACCAAATCCATTTGAGCGAGTTCAATGCGTAGCTGCTTATCGACGGGGATTTTGGTAAATGCAAGATTGCTTAAAGCCGCCTGTATATACAATCCGGTTCCACCGCACAAAATCGGGAGCCTGTTATTTAACACGATTGCATCGAATGCAATCTTAAAATCGAGGGTAAACTGATGCAAATTGTAACGGGTTCCGGCATCTGCAATGTCAATCAAATGACAAGGAATTTTTGTGCCATTAACCATGTAGTCCGGATAGTCTTTTCCGGTACCAATGTTCATGTCGCGGTATACCTGCCGCGAGTCGGCACTTATTATTTCGCCATTTAACCGATACGCCAGTTGCGCCGCCAGTTTTGTTTTACCGCTGGCCGTTGGTCCAAGTATTACCATGATATTATGCATTGAAAAGGAATAAATTGTTCATTGCAATCGGTAATCGATTATCGGTAACCGGTAAATACACGCTATGTTTGCCCGTAGAGACGCTATTTATCGCGTTTCTGTTTGGTGTAAACCGAATACCGATTACAAACATACCCATTCCTTTTAAAATCACATTCATAACCGACGTAAATCCAATATCAGTTTGGCGCTGCCCGCGTTAAATCCAAGGATATCGGTTTCAGGGTTAAAAGCCTGGGTTTGCTTTGTTACATAAATCCTTTGGTTCAGCTCTTTGTTTATAAAAAAATAATTGGGTTCCCTGATTGCAGTTTGCACAAAACCGTGTTTGTAATAGGATTCGCCAAAACCCCAGTCGAGGTCGATATAGGTCATAATATGTTGTGCATGCTGCGTTTTAATAAAATGATTGAGGAGTTTTCCCAGGCCACCAACTACCGAATAGCCGCAAAGGCTGGCAAAACGAACCAATTCGTAAGAACGGTATAAATTGGGACCATCAACCATAACCCTCGATTTGCTAAAAGCTATTGCGGCAACCAGTTTTGAACCTTTAAACAAGCCGTATTTATAGTAATAGCTTGTTGCACCCTGCAAATGATTGAAATTGAAAAAATCATCCGTAAGTTGTTTATCTATTTTTTGAATTACACAACTTCGGGCCGAAACACGTATGCTTGATTTAATAATGTTTAAAATCCGGCTTTTAACCAAAGTATTCCGTACAAACCAATAGTCTTCCCAGATATGAATTACTTTCAGATTATTTTTATGCGCCTGAATACTTATTGACTGGAAGAATTCAGGCAAAATCTTATTTTGGACAAATGTTTGATAATCTATTAAATGAAAAATTATTTTTTGCTTAATCAAATGGTAAGTGGTAAAAAAAGTGTTTCCAGTTGCATTTATCTCAATATCATCTTTATAATTTTCTTTTAGAAACTGCTCAAATTGTTTTTTGAAATGATTTACCACCCTGCAAATTAAAAAAAATAATTATTAGGGCTGCTAAAAAATCTTTTAATTGCAAACTGCTAAAGTGAAAAGACATGTTGGTTAAGCGAAAGCAACTATTTATACTCTTATTGAATTTCTGTATTTTCACAAATACGGGGATCATTGCGCAAACCGGAAATGTGTTTAAGATTGATGTTACCAATAAAATAATTCAATTAGATAAAGGTTGGCATTTTTACTGGCAAACCACATATGCTCAAATTCAGGCAGATTCGAACCATTTACTGCAAGCACAACCCATAATTGTGCCGGGTTCATGGGATAAACTGGGATTAAACCCTCATGGATACGGAACATATACGCTCAGTATTGTACACGAACATTCAAAAACCCAACAATTGGGTTTAAAGATTTTAAATGTGGGTACCAATTACAATCTATTTATTGATGGCAAGAAACTGGCTTCAATTGGTTTTTTTTCGAATGATGCAGGTTCAGCAAGACCCGAATTCAGACCCCAGATTGTTTACTTTGAAGCCAATTCCGACACCATTAACATTGCCATGGAAGTATCGAACTATTCATACCGGGAAGGGGGTATTTGGTTTACACCGGCTATTTCAAATGCCGAACTGATCCGGAATAATTCGAATAGGAAGGTAATTTTATCTGCTTTTTTGTGTGGGGCTTTGTTTGTACTTTTTGGCTATTTCATTGCCTTTTATTATATAAAAACACAGGATAAAACCTCTCTGTACTTTGCACTTATGTGCCTGTTTGCGTGTTTGCGTTTGGCAACTACGGGAGAAATCTTATTCAGACAATATAATATACCTATTTCATGGGAAGTACTGGTAAAAACAGAGTTTGTTTCACTGGTTATGATGTTACTGTTTGGAACCTTATACCTGTGCAGTATGTTTTTAAGGGATGTGAACCGAAAAGTGCTTGCAGTATTAACAACCATTAATGCATTGGTAGCCGTATTTTTTATTCTAAGCAGCGTAAACCTGGGCTCTGAATTTATTCCTTATTATTTGTTTTTTGATGCTTTTTTGCTGTTTTATCTACTAAATGTCATCATTAAGATTGTAATCAACAAAAGACCCTATTCATATTATGTGGGTTTTGCATTCCTGTTAATATTTGTTACCGGACTCAATGATATTCTGTATAGTCAGGAAATTATACATACTATTTATATGTTGCCTGCCGGGATTTTTGCCTTTGCATTTATACAAGCCTTTACCTTAACCCGCAAGTTTTCAAACGCTTTTCAGGAAGTTGAAGATTTATCGGTTCAGTTAAGAGAAATAAACAAGAACCAAAGCAGGGATCTGGAAACACGAACAGCCCAACTCAATATTCAGGCTGAGGAATTGCAGAAATCAAACCTGATTAAAGACAAGGTGTTTTCGATCATTGCGCATGATTTAAGGGCTCCCATTAAATCATTAAGCAGTGTTTTGGGTTGGGTTGCCGACGATGATATAACCTTTGAAGACCTGAAAAGGGCATTAAATGGTATACGTAAAAATGTGGATACACTGAATCTTACCCTTGAAAACCTCTTGCTTTGGTCGCGAAGCCAGTTACAGGGAATCAAAAGCAACCCCGAAATTCTGGATTTGCGTTCAACCATTAACGATATTTTTGAATTATACCGAATTCAGGCCCGGGAAAAGGGCATTTTGTTAAAAAGCAATGTTTTAGACCGGACCCTGGTATTTATAGATAAAAACCACTTAAACCTCTTGCTTAGAAACCTTATAAGCAATTCCATAAAGTTTACAAATGCCGGTGGGCATGGGGAAGTCGGTATTTCTGCACATTATAAAGATAATGAAATGGTTGAAATTTGTGTTTCTGATAATGGAATAGGAATGAAGCCCGAAGATGCCGACAAAGCCTTTTCAGCCATAGACCATCATACTACATATGGTACATCCAATGAAAAAGGTACCGGTTTGGGTTTGATGCTTTGCAAAGAATATGTAGAAGAAAATTCCGGCCGCATCTGGTTAACCACCGAATATGAAAAGGGAACAAAGGTTTGCTTCACCTTACCAAGCACCGAATAATAAACCATAACCGATTTTGCACCCGCAACGGGTAGGGGCAAATTGCATTTGCCCTGTTTCAATGAAAACAAATCATTGGAACCAATAAACACATAATCACCCAGTTTCACATATATTTGCGGCATATATTAATCACAAGGGCCTTGCACCCTTTAATGTTTTGATAATGAGTAAAAAAGGAAAAATTTTAGTGGCCATGAGCGGTGGAATCGACAGCACCGTGGCCGCAGTAATGCTGGCCGAAGAAGGCTACGAAGTAATTGGAATCACCATGAAAACATGGGATTACCAGAATAGTGGCGGAGGGAAAAAGGAAACCGGATGCTGCAGTCTCGATTCAATTAATGACGCCAGAAGTATTGCCGTTCAATACGGAATTCACCATTTAATTTTAGATATCAGAAACGAATTTGGCGATTTTGTGATTGATAATTTTGTGGAAGAATACCTGGCAGGCCGAACACCAAACCCCTGTGTATTATGCAATACGCATATCAAATGGGAAGCTTTACTTAAACGTGCCAATCAGCTCGATTGTGAATTTATAGCTACAGGCCATTATGCCCAAATACGGAAGGAAAACGAAAGATATGTAGTTTCAAAAGGACTCGATGAGCACAAAGATCAGTCCTATGTTTTATGGGGTTTGAGCCAGCAAAGCATGTCGAGAACCCTTTTTCCGCTGGGTGGTTTTCATAAAACCGATATTAAACAAATGGCAATAGACCGGGGGTTTATAGAACTTGCTAAAAAAAGCGAAAGCTACGAAATATGCTTTGTGCCCGATAATGATTATCGCGGATTTTTAAAAAGGAAAGTCCATGGACTGGAAGAGCGGGTTGACGGGGGCGATTTCGTGAACCGCGAAGGGAAGGTGCTGGGCAAGCATCACGGATATCCGTTTTATACGGTGGGTCAGCGAAAAGGACTGGAAATTGCTCTGGGAGAGCCTATGTTTGTACTTGAAATAAAACCGGATACAAATACTGTTGTACTGGGCAGAGAGGACGAATTGCAAAGAAAGGGAATGTGGGTAAGGAATATAAATATGCAAAAATATGCAAATCTTGAGGCTCCCATGGAAGCCTTAACCAAAGTGCGGTATAAAGACCCCGGAACATTTTCGGTGATTGAACAAAACGGAGACCGGATGAAAGTAGATTTTTACAGCAATGTAAAGGGAATAGCGCCCGGACAGTCTGCGGTTTTTTATGAAGGCAATGATGTAATAGGCGGAGGCTGGATTCAATCGGGGTATGATATTTAATGGATGGCCTGAACCAAAAATATAGTTTTGTGCGTTTAAGCGGAATGGGGAAAATACTGCTTATTATTTGCCTGATTGGGCTGGGAACTTCCTGTAAAAAGTCAATACCTGCCGAAACATTGGACATGGGTTACGCTTATTTCCCCATTGATACCGGCCTTACCTGGATATACCATGTTGATTCTATTTCCTATAACGACAATACCCAAAGCATTGATACCTTCCGCTTTTTTTTAATGGAACGCATAAGCGGGCAGGTAGCCGATCAGCTTTATAAAAATCACCAGATTGTTGAACGCTATGTACGGAAAAACGACAGCGATACCTGGCATGCCCGCGCCAACAGCTATATTTTAAAAACAGCAAATAATGTTCAGGTGGTTGATGAAAACATTCGGATTGTGAAATTAATATTTCCCCTGGGTAATGTACAAAGCTGGAATGGAAATATGTATAACGACAAAATCAGGCAAACATACTCACTGCAGGCCTTGAACGCTCCTTATAACACAGGCGACACTACATATTTAAATTCGGTAACGGTAATACATGATCCACCCATAAATGTTATTGAAGAAATTTTAATCAAAAGTGTGTATGCCCGGGATATAGGTTTAATTTCGTTTTCAAATACTTACATCAATACCCAGGTTAGCGGAAAATCGGGCTATCGTGTAAGCCAAAAATTAATTAGTTTTTATAAACCATGAGAGTTCTGTTTATTCTGTTCTGTTTATTCGGTTTGAACCTGCATGCCCAACAGAAATATTATTTTGTAGCTTTTAAAAATAAACCCAATTATAAATCCCAGCTTTCACAACCCCTTAGTTATATATCGAAAAAAGCGGTTGAACGAAGACTTAAAAACAGGGTGCCGCTTAATGTAAACGATATTCCGCCCGATTCGGCATACCTGGAACAAATACGGAAATTTCCGCTTATGATGTATGGCAACAGCCGTTGGCTAAACGGGGTTGTTATTTTAACCGGATATATAAACATTATTGATACCCTCGAAGACCTCGACTTTGTTTCGAAAGTTGTTTATCTGGGTCCGCAATCACCTTTTATAGAAGAGGACCAGGCATCAAACACCGCGCTGGATGAACAAATAAGCATACTTGAACAAACCTTTGAAACCAAACCGCTGGTAAACGATACTTTATTTTTAGGTAAAAGTTTTAAACAGATTAACCAGTTAAATGCACGGCAATTATTATTGAATAACAAAAACGGCAAAGGGGTGCTGATTGCTGTGATAGATGCCGGTTTTAAAAATGCCGACCAGTTAAAGGCCCTCAAACCCTTGTTTAATGAAGGCAGAATATTTGCCACTTACGATTTTGTTGAAAAGGAAGAAGAGGTTTTTGATGACGATGAACATGGCCTGGCTGTATTAAGCTGCATGGCTGCCTTCGAACCCGGCTCAATTATGGGAACTGCCCACAAAGCCAATTATATTCTGCTCAGGAGCGAAAACGCAGCCAGCGAATACCTGCTCGAAGAATACCTGTGGACCCTTGCAGCCGAATATGCTGATAGTGCCGGAGTCGACATCATTAATTCATCGTTGGGATACACCAAACACGACGATAAAAAAATGGGCCATAAATACAGTGATCTGGATGGTGAAACAACCATTATTACCCAGGCTGCCGAAATAGCCTGTTCCAAAGGAATCCTCGTTTTTGTGAGTGCCGGCAATGAAGGCAATGAAACCTGGAAACAGCTGAGTACACCGGGCGATGCAGAGCATGTACTAACTGTTGGCGCCATAGATGATTTGGGTGTAATGGCAAATTTCAGTTCAACCGGCCCTACAGCCGACCGCAGAATTAAACCCGACCTGGTGGCTTTAGGTAAATCCACATCGGTTTTATCCGCATCAGGTAAAGTGTATTTTGGAAACGGGACTTCGTATGCTTGTCCGGTTTTGGCCGGAACAGCAGCGATATTAATGGAACTGGCTCCCAATAAATCACCCCAACAAATAAAAGATGTAATGGTTTTAAGCGGTTCAAACTTTTACAAACCCGATAAATATTTAGGTTCAGGCATACCCGATATAGAATTGTGTTCAAGAATACTTTGCACCCGCGATGACAGTTTGCTGGATGCCCGGGTGTTGGATGACAACAATTTGTATGTGCTCATACATTGCAAAACCGACCAAAAAATAACGCTTTTACTGTCTGAACCCAAAGAAGGGGAACTTACAAAAAGCACCTTTTCGGTTAAAAAAGGACCCAACCGGCTTCTGGTTAAAGGGTATAAAAAACGCCCAGGGGGCATGTACCACCTGAGCGTTCAGTTTCCGACAAAATTATCGTTTATAGATTTAATTAAGCCCTGATTTTTTCGGATTTTAAGGAAGG
>JAUXUD010000033.1 GCA_030680835.1 Bacteroidota bacterium | reverse complement strand
AACTCGAAATGCAGCAATTAAAATCGCTAATAAAAAGGGCCGCACTATTAAATATGACAATTGTTCCTAATAATCTCCAACATGAAACCTAATGATTTTCACACACATGCGGAAGATGTCATTGGTAGCCTGCCGAAGGATCAGCTTGAGTCCTTAATAATTCCATTCGTTTTCAACCTGAGTTAGCTATCGGGATTGCGGCCAATGACACAAAATTGAACTATTTGTATCCATAAAAATTGTTTACCATAACCACGTCAGTGGTGACATCTAAGTAGCACAAACATTCATAAATAGTTTTAAACCACGTCAGTGGTGGCATCTAACAATTAATAATTAAAAGTTGTTTCTTGAATTTCATTAGAATTGTATTCATTTACTTTCAATGTTAAGAAGAAAGATGCCACAGCTACGCTGTTCAATTTTATTCTGCCATTTCTTTTTCTAATGAGATGACACTGCTGACGCAGTTTGGGAAATGTCAATCATAGAAATTGTTTGTTAAAGCAAAAATTGCTTACTCGACATGGAATGCATTGTAGCCCTAAAAATACAGCTTGCAAACAAAAATTCCGGTGATTACACAAACCAGATCGACGAGCAACATGATGCCTAATGTATAACGTGTATTTTTTACATTTACTGAACCAAAATATAAGGCTACTACATAAAAAGTTGTTTCGGCGGCACCCTGAAACAGGCAGGATAATTGTCCGGTTAAACTATCGGCACCATAGGTTTTCATGGCATCGAGCATAAATCCTCTTGAGCCACCGGCACTAAACGGACGCATGATAGCGACGGGTATGGCATTGATAACTTGTGGGTCCACTTTAAATACATTCAATAAAGAAGTAATTCCGTTCATTACGATGGTCATTAAACTGGAATTGCGAAAAATGCTTAAGGCAACCAGCATGGCAATCATATAAGGTAATACCCGTACTCCTGTGGTAAATCCATCTTTGGCTCCATGCACAAACGAATCAAATATATTGGTTTGGTTCAGCTTAAATATTTTTTCGCTGTAAATACAATACGCAACAATAAGCAGGATGATAAACAGCAAAACCCCATTACTTAAGTTACCCGTAAAATGAAATTTTTCGATGCCATTTAATTTGTTGATATAAAATAACAGGAAACTTATTATTGCGCTCACGCCGGTCACAAAACCCAACACTACGAGGTTTATTAAATTAATGCGTTGTTTGATGCTCACAAACACCAAAGCTGCCAATGTTCCAATAAATGAAGTGATGATGGTAGGCAGCATGATATCGGCGGGGTTGGTAGCATTTTGCGCAGCACGGTACCCAATTATAGAAGTTGGGATCAGGGTTAAACCGGCAGCATGCAAACACAAAAACATAATCTGGCTGTTGGTGGCTTTGTCTTTATCGGGATTCACTTCCTGCATACTTTCCATGGCTTTTAATCCAAATGGAGTTGCGGCATTATCCAGGCCCAGAAAATTGGCTGCAAAATTCATGGTCATAAAACCATAAGCTGCATGGCCTTTGGGCAGGTCGGGGAAGATGCGCACAAAAAACGGTGCCAGTACTCTGGCCAGTTTGCTAATGGCATTTGAATCGCTTAACAAATTTAACAAGCCACAAAAAAAAGTGAGATAGCCAATGAGCGGCAGCCATAAATCCATAATGGTATTTTTACAGGTAGCAAAAATTCCATCTGCCTGTTGCTTGCCCACACACAGTTCAACCACGCCATTATCCAGTAAACGGTATAAAGTATCATTCTGCTGAAATCCAGTTCCTTTATTAGCAGCAATGTTTGCAAATAAAACCGAATCTTTTTGCTGTAAAACAACAGTGGTAAATTCTCCAACCACCAATGGTTCATTTTGTTTGCCATTAACAATACTGCCCAATGAATATACACCCCCCGAAAGCATCATATAAAAAATATATACGATGCTGCTTACAATCATATACGACCAGAATCTGCTTAATGCCATGGTATTGGTTTAATACCTCAATTGTAAGGAATTTGAAAGAAAGCAGGAAACGGAAGTTTTAATTAATTGTGGATATGTACTATGAAAAACTTAAATCTGCGTGAATCTGCGTTGAAATCAGCGCAAATCTGCGTGAAATTGTAAATCCTCTTTTCTCGCAGATTATCGCAGATGTATACGCATATTTTCGCAGATAGGAGATAAAAAAAGCCGCCACATTTTAATGTAACGGCTTTTAAATAATGTATAATTTGCTGATTAGTTTTCTTCAGGAGCTTCTTCAGTTGCCGGAGCAACTTCTTTTGCAGCCACTTCTTTTGCAGGAGCAACCACTTTTGCTTTTCCTCTGCGGGTTCTTTTTGATGCGCCCACTTTGGTGCCTTTTTCGGCCAATAGTGCTTCGTTGAAGTCAACCAGTTCAATGATGGCCATTTCGGCGTTGTCGCCTTTACGGTTCATCAATTTCATTACGCGCGTATATCCACCGGGTCTGTCGCCAATTTTTAGTGCAATGGGTCCAAACAACTCAACAATCGATTCTTTGTTTTTAAGATAGCTGAACACAACCCTGCGCGAATGCGTGCTGTCGTCTTTTGCTTTTGTTAAAAGAGGTTCAACATACTTGCGCAATGCTTTTGCTTTGGCCTGCGTGGTGGTAATGCGTTTGTGTATAATAAGCGAGGTAGCCATATTGGCAAGCAACGACTTTCTGTGCGATGCTGTTCTGCTTAAATGATTAAAAGTTTTTCCGTGTCTCATCCTGTGTTCTTTTTAGTCCTGATCCAATTTGTATTTCGCAATGTCTATTCCAAAAGTTAATCCTTTATCGCGAACCAATTCTTCGAGCTCACTTAACGATTTTTTACCAAAGTTGCGGAATTTCAACAAATCAGCAATATCGTATGCAACCAGGTCAGAAAGTGATTTAATATCGGCAGCTTTCAAGCAATTGTAAGCTCTAACAGATAAATCAAGGTCGGACAAAGGTGTTTTTAATATTTTGCGTACATGTAAATAATTCTCATCAACTTCCTGGGTTGGTTCTTTAACCTGAGTATCCAGGGTAATCAACTCATCAGAGAACAGCATAAAGTGCTGAATCAAAATCTTGGCAGCTTCTTTCAAAGCATCTTCAGGATGGATGGAACCATCGGTATTGATTTCGATTAACAGTTTTTCGTAATCTGTTTTTTGTTCTACACGGTAATCTTCAACGCTGTATTTCACGTTTTTGATCGGTGTAAAAATAGAGTCAATGGCAATCACACCAATATTTGCATCTTTGGCTTTGTTCTCTTCAGAAGGCACATAACCCCGTCCTTTTTCAACGGTTAGTTCTACTTCGAGGTGAACAAAAGGTTCCATATTACAAATAACCTGTTCAGGGTTCAGCACCTTGAAAGAGTTTGTATGTTTACCAATTTCACCTGCCAGAAACTGCTCCTGACCTTTGATATTGATATAAACCTTTTCGTTATCAATGCCATCAATAATGCGCTTGAAGCGAACCTGCTTGAGGTTCATTACCATTTCGGTAACATCTTCAATTACACCTTTAACGGTTGAAAACTCATGATCTACTCCTGTTATTTTTACAGAAGTAATTGCGTAGCCTTCTAAAGAAGACAACAAAATTCTTCTTAATGAGTTACCAATAGTTACGCCATATCCTTTTTCAAGAGGGCGAAACTCAAACTGACCAAAAAAGTCAGTTTCTTTATGCATGATAACTTTGTCAGGCTTTTGAAAAGCTAGGATACCCATTTATGTATCGGATTAATTTGTTACTTAGAATACAATTCTACAATCAGTTGTTCTTTTATGTTTTCAGGTATTTGATCGCGCTCCGGATAAGCTAGGAATGTACCTGAAAGTTCTTTGGTTTCCATATTGATCCAGTTAAATTTTCTAGGATTGCTCTGAGCAATTGAACTGGTAATAACTTCCAAAGATTTTGATTTTTCGCGAACCGAAACCACATCACCCGGTTTTAACTGGTAAGATGGAATATTAACCAGTTTGCCATTAACATTTACATGTCCGTGAGAAACCAGTTGACGGCCCTGGCTGCGTGAATGGGCAATACCCATGCGGAACACGGTATTATCCAAACGAGCCTCTAAAAAGCGTAACAGGTTTTCACCGGTAATACCTTTTCTGCGGGCTGCCAGTTCAAATGTTTTGTAAAACTGGCGTTCAAGCACCCCATAGGTGTATTTAGCCTTTTGTTTTTCAAACAACTGAATTGCGTACTCCGTTAATTTGGTTCTTCTGCGTGAGTTACCGTGCTGACCTGGAGGTGTATTTCTTTTTTCGTAAGACTTATCAGGTCCGAAAATCGGATCTTTAAACCGTCTTGCGATTTTTGTTTTTGGTCCTATATATCTTGCCATTGTTCTGTTTCTTTAATTATTATACCCTGCGTGCTTTAGGCGGACGACAGCCATTGTGCGGCAGTGGGGTGATGTCGGTAATAGACATTACTTCCAAACCGGCAGCTTGTAAGGTTCTGATTGCTGAATCGCGTCCTGAACCAGGGCCTTTAATAAACACATCAATCTTTTTCATTCCTGCATCCACTGCAACTTTAGCGCAATCGGTAGCCGCAGTTTGAGCCGCGTATGGTGTATTTTTCTTTGAACCCCTGAAACCCATTTTACCAGCCGATCCCCAGGATATAACTTGTCCGGTTTGGTTGGTAAGAGAGATGATGATATTGTTAAAAGAAGCTTTGATATGAGCTTGCCCATGTGCTTCAATTGTAACAACTCTTTTCTTGGTAACTTTTTTATTAGGTGTAGCCATTGTTCGTTCTTTACTTATTTGGTAACTTTCTTTTTACCTGCAACCGTCTTACGTTTACCTTTACGGGTACGTGAGTTGGTACGGGTACGTTGTCCGCGAACCGGCAAACCTTTACGATGGCGTAATCCGCGGTAGCAACCAATGTCCATCAATCGCTTGATGTTCAACTGGCGTTCAGAGCGCAATTCACCTTCTACAGTTACCTGTTCAGTTAAATATTTACGGATGGCATTTAACTCTTCGTCGTTCCATTCGCTTACTTTTTTATTGAAATCAACCCCACAAGTTGTTAAAATCTTTTGTGCGGTTGGGCGTCCAATACCGAAGATGTAGGTTAAACCTATTTCTCCTCTTTTGTTTTTGGGTAAATCAATACCTGCTATACGAGCCATATTTCTTATTATCCTTGACGTTGTTTAAACTTCGGGTTCTTTTTGTTAATCACGTAAACTCTTCCTTTACGCTTAACAATGATACAGTCTTCACTGCGCTTTTTAACTGATGCTCTTATCTTCATTTTACAAGTCCTTACTTATATCTGTAAATAATTCTTCCTTTCGACAAGTCATATGGCGACATTTCTATCGACACTTTATCACCGGGTAAAATTTTGATGTAATGCATCCTCATTTTACCTGAGATATGGGCAATCACTTCGTGCCCGTTTTCCAATTGCACCCTAAACATCGCATTGCTAAGCGATTCGGTAATGGTACCATCTTGTTTTATTAACGCTTGTTTTGGCATATTATCCGCAAAAGGGTTGCAAAAATACGAGATTATTTGAATTTGTCAACGTATTATTTCCTAAATGGCAACTCCCGATGCCGTTCTACCCTTAATTCTACCCGATTTCATCAACCCGTCATAATGCCGCATCATCAGGTGGCTTTCTATCTGCTGAAGGGTATCCAATACCACCCCGACAAGAATCAGCAAAGACGTACCCCCGTAAAACTGCGCAAACTGACTATTGATATTCAACACACTGGCCAGTGAGGGCAATATTGCCACAAAAGCCAGGAATATGGCACCCGGCAGGGTAATTCTCGACATGACGTTGTCGATAAAATCTGCCGTAGATTTACCCGGTTTCACACCCGGAATAAAGCCGCCATTGCGTTTCATATCATCCGAAATCTGGTTTGCATTCACCGAAATCGCGGTATAGAAATAAGTAAACAATATGATTAATAGTCCAAAAGTAATATTATAAGTCCAGCCCATGGGGTTAATAAACGCAGCCATTACGCCCTGCATACTTTCGTAATTTGGGAAAAACTGTGCTACCGTTGACGGGATAAACATTAAAGCCTGGGCAAAAATGATGGGCATTACACCTGCAGCATTTACCTTTAAAGGGATATACTGGCGAACTCCACCGTATTGCCGGTTTCCGACTATCCTTTTGGCGTATTGCACCGGTATTTTTCGGGTGCCCTGAACCAACAGGATGGTTATCATGATTACGGCGAAGAGTGCGGCCAACTCTACCAGGAATATTACCAATCCACCCCCGCTTTCTGTTAATTTAAAGTCAAATTCTTCTTTTAAGGCAAAAGGCAGGCGTGCAATAATACCAATCATGATGATTAAAGAAATACCATTTCCAATTCCTTTTTCGGTAATACGTTCACCGAGCCACATAACAAACATGGTGCTTGAGGTAAGTACGATTATTGCGGTGAGCATAAACATATAATCAGAAATCATCGAAGGATTCGTCATGGAAATGATGGCCTGAGGATTTTCTGATTTCAGGTTGATTAAGAAACCTACAGATTGAACCGCAGTGATGGCGATGGTTAAATACCTGGTAAACTGGTTAATTTTACGCCGGCCTTCTTCTCCTTCTTTCTGCATTTTCTGGAAAGAGGGAACTGCCAGACTTAACAGCTGAACCACGATGGAGGCAGAGATATAAGGCATGATTCCCAATGCGAAAATGGATCCCCTTGCGAAGGCTCCACCTGCAAACATATCGATCAAACCAAAAATTCCACCACTTGCCTGACTTGCCGAGCCCTGCAACATATTCGGGTCAACCCCGGGGATTGTAACATAGGTTCCGAAGCGGTAAACCACCAGCATCCAGAAGGTAAGTGACAATTTGTACCTCAGTTCTTCGATGCGGTAAATGTTTTTTATTGTTTCTATTAGTTTCTTCACTTGCGTTAGCAGCGTTAAAGGTTAATGTTTCGAGTTACTTGTAATAGAACCACCAACAGCCTCAATTGCTTTTTGAGCAGCAGCAGAGAATTTGTCTGCTTTTATTTCAAGTGCAACTTTTAATTCTCCACGCCCTAATATTTTAACTAAGTCTTTTTTGCCAATTAATCCGTTATTTACAAGAACTGCGGTATCAATTGTGGTGATGCCTTTTTCGGCAAGTTCCTGTAGTTTGTCTAAATTAATCGGGGCATATTCAACACGGTTCAGGTTTGTGAAACCAAATTTTGGAATACGACGGTATAAAGGCATCTGACCTCCCTCGAAACCACGTTTGGTGCTGGTACCACTTCTTGAACCCGCGCCTTTATGACCACGTGCAGCAGTTCCGCCTTTTCCACTACCTTCACCACGACCCACTCTTTTACCTTCTTTGTGGGTTGAACCAGCAGCAGGTTTTAATGTATGTAATTTCATCGTTGATTCGTTATTATAATTGTTCAACTTTTAATAAATGAGCAACTTTTTTAATCATGCCCAATATTTGTGGAGTACCTTCCACTTCTATATTCTGATTTAATTTGGTGAAACCCAAAGCACGCACGGTGCGTTTTTGGTTTTCCGGTCTGTGGATGGCACTTTTCGTCTGGGTTATTTTTAACTTTTCCATCGTACTATTCTCCGTTAAATACTTTCTTTAAACTAATTCCGCGTTGCTGCGAAATGGTATAGGCATCGCGCATTTCAAGCAATGCATTGATGGTAGCTTTAACCACATTATGCGGATTTGATGAACCTTTTGATTTGGCAAGCACATCGGTAACACCGGCACTTTCAAGAACCGCACGCATCGCACCACCGGCAATTACGCCTGTACCATGAGCAGCTGGCTTCAAAAACACACGACCTCCGCCGTATTTACCCAATTGTTCGTGCGGAACGGTACCTTTTAAAACTGGTACTTTCACCAGGTTTTTCTTTGCATCGTCTACTCCTTTTGAAATGGCATCGGTAACCTCTAAAGATTTTCCCAAACCATAACCTACAATACCGGCACCATCGCCTACAACCACTAAAGCTGAGAAACTGAAAGTTCTACCCCCTTTTGTAACCTTAGCCACACGGTTTATAGAAACTACTTTTTCCTTCAGTTCGATTTCGGTTTTGCTTACCTTTTTAATATTTGCTGTTGACATACTGATCTTTTTTCTGAATGATTAGAATTTAAGTCCGCCTTCTCTTGCACCATCAGCCAAAGCTTTTACCCTGCCGTGATACAAATAACCTCCACGGTCAAATACCACTTCAACGATCCCGGCACTCACTGCTTTTTCGGCCAATGTTTTACCAACCAAAGCCGATAACTCTACATTGGGTGCTTTTTCTGAGATTGCTCTTGAAGAGGCATAAACAAGTGTTTTTCCTGCCAGATCATCAATTAACTGAGCGTAAATATATTTATTGCTCCTGAAAACCGACAAGCGGGGTTTTTGAGCGGTACCGGCAACGCGGCTGCGAATGCGGGCACGTATTTTATTTCTTCTGTATTCTTTCCTTAACATGGCTCAATATTATTTAGAAGCTGTTTTACCTGCTTTTCTTCTTAACGATTCACCTACAAACTTGATACCTTTTCCTTTATATGGTTCAGGAGCACGCAACGAGCGAATCTTTGCAGCAACCTGGCCTATCAGTTGTTTATCAATACCTTCTAAAGTGATAATGGGATTTTTACCTTTGTCCTGTTCGGTCTTTACTTTTAATTCTTTAGGAATTTCAAAATAAATATGATGTGAATAACCCAGGGTAAGGTCGAGGATATTGTTTTCGGCAGTTGCTTTAAAACCAACTCCCACCAATTCCTGGCGTTTTATATAACCGGTAGTTACGCCGGTTACCATATTATTAACCAGTGAGCGGTACAAGCCATGAAGGGCTTTGTGACGTTTCTGATCCGTAGGGCGGTTCATCAGGATATTTCCATCCTCAATTTTCAATGAAATATCTTCCATCAGTTGCTGGGTTAATTCGCCTTTCGGACCTTTAACGGTAACTAAATTTGAAGGAGATACTTGTACATCTACTCCTGCAGGTAATTTTATCAGTGCTTTTCCTATACGTGACATTTTTCTGTTCTCCTATTGATTAATACACGTAACACAATACTTCGCCACCTACATGAATTTTACGGGCTTCTTTATCGGTCATTACACCTTTTGAAGTGGTAACAATGGCAATACCCATTCCGTTAATTACACGGGGCATATCTTCTGCACCAGTGTATTTACGAAGGCCGGGGCGACTAATACGGTCTAATTTTTTAATTGCTGAAGTTTTAGTAACCGGATGGTACTTTAATGCAATTTTGATGCTTCCCTGATGGTTCACCACATCTTCAAATTTGTAGTTTAAGATGTAACCTTTTTCAAAGAGAACTTTGGTAATTTCCTTCTTTAGTTTAGAGGAAGGGACTTCAACGATACGATGGTTTGCCTTGATCGCATTGCGGAGCCTGGTTAAATAATCTGATATTGGATCTGTCATTATGTTTAAATTTTACTTGCCGATAGTTAGCCAAGGCTTTTACTCTTATCGACTAAGTTGTTTTACTTTTTCAAAAATTAAGGGCTGCGAATATATGCATATTGGCCTCCCTTACCAAATTTTTATAAATTTACCAGCTGGCTTTGGTTACCCCCGGGATTTTGCCCATCAGGGCCAAATCTCTGAACTGATTCCGACAAATGCCAAAATCTCTCATATATCCTTTAGGGCGACCGGTAAGTTTACAGCGGTTTTTTAATCGAACCGGAGAAGCATTACGCGGAAGTTTCTGCAATCCTGCAGAATCACCTGCTTTTTTCAATGCCTCGCGTCTGGAAGCATACTGAGCTACCATTTTCTCTCTTTTGCGCTGGCGTGCTTTTATTGACTCTTTAGCCATTTTCTTTTAATTATGCTTTTTTAAATGGAAAACCAAACTCTTTCAACAATTCCATACATTCTTCATCACTTTTTGCTGAGGTTACGAAAGCAATGTCCATACCATTGATACGGTTTACTTTTTCGATTGAAATCTCAGGAAAAATGATTTGCTCGGTAACGCCCATATTGTAGTTACCACGGCCATCGAAACCACTCAGTTTCAAGCCCTGGAAGTCGCGAACGCGGGGTAATGAGATAGAAATCAAACGATCCAGAAATTCGTACATTCTTTCGCCACGTAAGGTTACGCGGGTACCAATGGGAACATTTTTTCTCAGCTTAAAGTTGGAAATATCTTTCTTGGAACGGGTACCGACTGCTTTTTGTCCGGCAATGGTTGATAATTCTTCCAGTGCCTGGTCAACCAGTTTTTTATCAGCAACAGCTGCACCCACACCCTGATTGATACATATCTTCTCAAGTTTGGGAACCATCATACTGTTTTTGTATTTAAACTTTTCATTTAAAGCCGGAACAATCTGCTTTAAATATTTTTCTTTTAATCTCGGTGTATACATAACTCGTAATTCTTAATCAATTATTTCACCCGACTTTTTTGAAACGCGAACCAGTTTACCTGCTTCGTTTACTTTACGGCCGGTGCGGGTTGCATTGCCTGCTTTATCCAAAACTTTTAAGTTAGAGATATGAACGGGGGCTTCTTTTTTAATGATGCCGCCATTCTGGTTCTGTGCATTGGGTTTGGTATGGCGACTAACGATGTTAATGCCTTCAACCAAAGCCCTTTCGCTTGCTGTGATTATTTCCAGGATGCGGCCTTTTTTGCCTTTGTCATCGCCTGCAACAACCATTACCATGTCGCCTTTTTTAACATGGCGTTTCGCCTGAGTGTTAAACTTTCTTTCCATTTTATAATACCTCTGGTGCTAATGAAACAATTTTCATGAACTGTTTTTCCCTTAATTCGCGGGCAACCGGTCCGAAAATCCGGGTTGCGCGTGGCTCATCCTGCGCGTTCAATAACACGCACGAATTGTCATCGAAACGAATATAGGAGCCATCGAGTCGGCGAACCTCTTTTTTGGTTCTAACCACAACGGCTTTTGAAACGGTACCTTTTTTAATGGTACCTGATGGCAATGCTGATTTAACAGTCACTACAATTTTATCGCCTACAGAAGCGTAACGTCTGGCTGTACCGCCTAATACGCGAATACATAATACCTCTTTGGCACCACTGTTATCTGCAACTTTCAGTCTACTTTCTTGTTGTATCATCGTTATTTAGCTTTTTCAATGATTTCTACTAATCTCCAACGTTTATCTTTGCTCAGGGGACGGGTTTCCATCACCTTTACGATATCGTTAATACCGCACTCGTCTTTTTCGTCATGCGCTTTAAAGGTAGATGTCATTTTAATGAATTTACCATATTTAGGGTGCATCACTTTGCGTTCAACAGAAACAACAATAGTTTTTTGCATTTTATTGCTCACTACTTTGCCAATGATGACTTTTCTCGAATTTCTTTCTTCAGTTGTATTTTCCATCTTCAATGCTTATTGAACTGTTGCCAACTGACGCTTTTTCTGTTCGGTAAGTAAGCGTGCAATCAACTTTTTGTTTTCTTTAATAATATTCGGGTTGTCTACGGGAGAAATGGCATGACCTAAAATCATTTTATTCATTCCGCTTCTTTCAACCTTAATTCTGGCTGTCAATTCCTTGTCCGACAACTCCCTGATTTCAATGTTTTTCATATCTCTTATTCGCTATAGTCAGGTTTTACAACAAACTTAGTAATTACGGGTAATTTCTGAGAAGCGAGTCTCATGGCTTCCTGAGCAACGGCCATCGGAACACCGTCTGCTTCAAAAATAATGGTACCCGGTCTACATCTGGCTACCCAGAATTCAGGCGCTCCCTTACCTTTACCCATACGCACCTCTGCAGGTTTTTTAGTCATGGGTTTATCGGGAAACACTCTGCACCAAACCTGGCCTTCACGTTTCATGAAGCGGTTCAAGGCAACGCGTGACGCTTCCAGTTGTTTTGATGTAAGGAAACAAGTATCGAGTGCTTTTAAACCAAATGATCCAAAATCTACGGTATAACCACAGGTGGCATTACCTTTTACTCTTCCTTTTTGCTGTTTCCTATATTTCGTTTTTTTCGGCTGTAACATTTCTACAGTTTTATATTAGCTTTCGAACAATAATTTATTTTCTTCTTCTGTCTCCGCCGCCACCGGCTCCGCCAGAACTTCTTCTATCTCCGCCGCCGCCGCCACGGTTATCTCCACCGCCACTACGACGATCTCCGCCACGTTCACCACCTCTGCCACGTCCGCCACCTTCGTTGCGTCTGTCTGGCCGGCCTGAACCCGGACCGGATTTATCCCCTGCACTTGTAAATCCTAAGTTTGGCGACAAATCGCGTTTGCCATAAACTTCACCTTTACAAATCCATACCTTGATTCCGATTTTACCGTAAACAGTTAATGCTTCAGCAATGGTATAATCAATATCGGCGCGTAAAGTATGCAAGGGAGTACGACCTTCCTTGAAAGACTCTGAGCGTGCCATTTCAGCTCCGTTTAAGCGACCTGAAACCATTACCTTGATTCCTTCTGCACCCATTCTCATGGTAGAAGCAATAGCCATTTTAACAGCACGTTTGTAGGAAACACGCGCTACTACCTGGCTTGCAATAGACTCACCCACTAAGGTAGCATCTAATTCAGGGCGTTTAATTTCAAAGATATTGATGGCAACATCTTTTTTGGTAAGCTTTTTAACTTCTTCTTTAATCTTATCGACTTCAGAACCAGCTTTTCCGATTACGATACCCGGACGTGAAGTGTGTATGGTAATAATCACACGTTTGATGGTACGCTCGATAATAATTTTAGCGATCCCTCCTTTGGTGATTCTGGCTCTTAAATATTTTCTGATATTCTCATCTTCGATAAGTTTCTCAGCCATATTTTTTCCGCCATACCAGTTAGACTCCCAGCCTCTGATAATTCCTAAACGTATACCTATTGGGTTAACCTTTTGTCCCATTCTGTTTTATTTATGCGTTTTCAATTGTTTCGTTAATAACTTCTGCTTTGGCCGCTTTGCTGTCAACCACTAATGTAACATGGTTTGAACGCTTGCGGATTCTGTGTGCTCTTCCCTGCGGGGCAGGTCTGATTCTTTTAACCATGGCGCCTCCGTCAACGAAAATAGTTTTAATATATAATTCGCTGTCTTCTACACGGCTGCCTGCATTGTTTTGTTCCCAATTTGCAATAGCTGAGCGAAGAAGTTTCTCCAAACGGTTGGAGTTTTCTTTCTTAGCATTGAAAATCAATGTATTGAATGCTTCATCTACACGCTTTCCGCGTATCAAATCGGCCAATAACCTCATTTTACGTGGTGAGGTCGGGCAATTATTTAATTTAGCTACTGCTTCCATTCTACTTAATCTTTCTTAATAGGATGAGACTTAAATGTTCGGGTTGGAGCAAACTCGCCCAACTTGTGGCCTACCATATTTTCGGTTACATAAACCGGAATAAATTTACTCCCGTTATGCACTGCAAAAGTATGTCCCACGAAATCTGGTGTAACCATCGACCTGCGACTCCAGGTTTTGATCACCGATTTCTTTTTGTTGTCGTTCATTGCAAAAACTTTTTTCTCAAGTTTCACTTCAACAAACGGACCTTTTTTTAATGAACGCGCCATATCTCGTTATTTCTTCTTACGACTTTCGATAATAAATGAATTCGAGTATTTCTTTGGAGTACGGGTTTTGTACCCTTTAGATTTTAACCCTTTACGTGAACGTGGATGTCCGCCTGAGGCTCTTCCTTCTCCACCACCCATTGGGTGATCAATCGGATTCATCGCTACCGGACGTGTACGTGGTCTGCGGCCAATCCAACGATTTGCTCCCGCTTTACCTTTACGTTCGTTCATGTGATCAGGATTTGATACCTGTCCAACCGTTGCATAACATGCAGCCAGTATCTGACGGGTTTCTCCTGAGGCCATCTTAACAGTTGCATATTTTCCATCCCTGTTCAGTAACTGAGCCTGTGAGCCTGCTGATCTCACCAATTGCCCGCCTTTACCCGGATGAATTTCAATGTTATGAATGGTTGTGTTCAAAGGAATTTCGCTTAATGGCAATGCATTCCCGATTTCAGGAGCAATACCCGGTCCGCTGATTACGGTTTGACCGGCTTCGATTCCCTTTGGAGCCAGCATATAGCGTTTTTCGCCATCTGCATAAACCACCAGGGCGATACGGCATGAACGGTTTGGATCGTACTGAATTGAATCAATAACCCCTTCGATACCGAATTTGTTACGTTTAAAATCAATTACACGATACATTTTACGGTAACCACCACCAATATAGCGCATGGTCATTTTACCTGAGTCGTTACGTCCTCCGGAGTTTTTCAATGCTACTATGAGCGATTTTTCAACCTTATAATCCGGCGTTAACTCTTCAAAAGTGTTTTGAGCTCTGAAGCGTGTGCCCGGTGTAACTGGTTTAAATTTCCTGATTCCCATTGTTCCTGTTAGATATTTTGGAAGAAGTCAATTTTTTGACCCTCTTGTAATGTAATCACAGCCTTTTTGAAAGAAGGTTTGCGTCCTGAGAACTGACCTCTTTTGGTAAACCTGGCTTTTGCTTTACCTGCATATATCATGGTGTTTACGTTTGCAACCTTCACGCTATATGTTTCTTCAACAGCTTTTTTAATTTCTGTTTTTGTGGCAGTTTTGGCTACAATAAAACTTACCTTGTTCAGCTTCTCGCTGATGGTAGTAAATTTTTCGGTAACCAAAGGCTTTTTTAGTATAATCATCCTATGCCTTATTTAAAATGTTTTCAATCACTTCCACTGAATTCTCAACAAATATTACCTTATCTGCATGCAAAATATCATACGTGTTCAAATCCTTTGCAGCCATAATCTTTGTTTTTGGCAAGTTGCGACCCGACTTGTAAATATTTTCGTTATAGTCGGCCAAAACCAGTAATGTTTTATTGTTACTAAAATTCAATCCACTAAGAATATTCATGTAACTTTTGGTTTTGGGTTCGTCCATTGCAAATAGTTCCAATACGGTAATGTTGTTCTCTTTGGCTTTATAGGCCAAAGCACTTTTACGGGCCAGTTGCTTCAGTTTTTTGTTCAACTTAAAGCTGTAATCGCGCGGACGGGGTCCGTGGATACGTGCACCACCCACAAATGTTCCCGATTTGATGCTACCTTTACGGGAGCCACCGGTACCTTTTTGTCTGTGTAGCTTTTTGGTTGAACCACTTAGCTGACTTTTTTCTTTAGCCGAGTGCGTTCCCTGGCGCTGGTTAGCCAGATATTGTTTCACGTCCAAATAAATGGCATGATCATTAGGATCTATTCCAAAAATATCATCATTCAAGCTGACTTTTCTTCCGGTTTCCGATCCGCTGGTATTTAATACTGCTAATTCCATTTTACTTCTCTATCAATACAATTGAACCTTTATGACCAGGAATTGAACCCTTAACCACCAATAAGTTTTGGTCTTTGTGAACTTTTAAAATTTCCAGATTGGTTTTTTTCACACGGGTTCCACCGGTACGACCAGCCATGCGCATTCCTTTGAATACACGTGAAGGATCTGATGAAGCTCCGATTGAACCCGGCGCACGTAAGCGGTTATGCTGACCGTGTGTTTGCATTCCCACACCGTGAAAGCCATGACGTTTTACAACACCCTGAAAACCTTTTCCTTTGGTAGTTCCAACAACATCCACATACTCGCCTTCTACAAACAAGTCTACGGTTAAAGTTTGTCCAACAGCAAGCTGCTGATCAAAACCTTTAAACTCAACCATTTTAGTTTTTGGAGTTGTATTTGCTTTTTTGAAAATACCATTGAGCGCAGCGGGAGTGTTTTTTTCTTTCGCATCTCCATACGCAATTTGTACAGCTGTGTAGCCATCAGCATCTGATGTTTTAACCTGTGTTACAACACAGGGTCCAACTTCGATAACGGTGCAAGGGATTTGTTTTCCATTGCTATCGAAGACGCTGGTCATTCCTAATTTTTTTCCTATTAAACCTGACATAGTATTTTATCAAACTTTAATTTCAACATCAACTCCGCTGGGCAATTCAAGCTTCATCAAAGCGTCAACTGTTTTTGCGGTTGAACTGTAAATATCTAACAATCTTTTGTATGAGCACAATTGAAACTGCTCTCTCGCTTTTTTGTTTACGTGCGGGGAACGCAGAACTGTATAAATTTTCTTTTGCGTAGGCAGCGGAATGGGTCCGCTAACTACTGCGCCAGTAGCTTTTACTGTTCTTACAATCTTCTCGGCCGACTTGTCGACTAAGTTGTGATCGAACGATTTTAATTTAATCCTTATTCTTTGGCTAACCATGATATTTATTAAGCTTTTGCCTTACCGTTAACTTTTGCTAATATTTCTTCCTGTACTCCTTTGGGTGCTTCTGCATAATGGTCGAATTCCATTGTTGAAGTAGCGCGTCCTGATGATAATGTTCTCAGCTGAGTTACATAACCAAACATTTCTGCCAAAGGTACTTTTGCTTTTACAACCGAAGCTCCTGCCCTGCTGTCCATGCCTTCCAGGTGACCTCTTCTTTTGTTCAAATCTCCAATCACATCACCCATATTCTCTTCAGGTGTAATCACCTCAATTTTCATTATTGGTTCAAGCAGTACCGGGCTTGCTTTACGGGAAGCTTCCCTGAAGGCAATCTTGGCGGCAATCTCAAATGACAAAGCATCTGAGTCAACTGCGTGGAATGAACCGTCGAACAGGCGTACTTTCAAACTTTCCACTGCATAACCTGCCAGTACTCCATTTTGCATTGCCTGTCTGAATCCTTTTTCAATAGCGGGAATGTATTCTTTTGGAATAGACCCTCCCACAATTTCGTTTATGAATTCCAAACCTGGTTTTTCCGGTGTACCCGGGGTTAATTCAAATGTAATATCTGCGAATTTTCCACGTCCACCCGATTGCTTTTTGTAAACCTCGCGGTGTGTTGTTGCTTTTGTAATGGTTTCTTTATACGAAACCTGCGGTGCACCCTGGTTACATTCAACCTTAAACTCCCGTCTTAAGCGGTCAACGATGATTTCCAGGTGCAACTCTCCCATTCCGGAGATTACGGTTTGGCCTGTTTCATCGTCTGTATGTACTTTAAAGGTTGGATCCTCTTCGGCCAATTTAGCCAATGCCATTCCCAATTTATCCGAATCGGCCTGGGTTTTTGGTTCAACCGCCAATCCGATAACCGGATCAGGGAAATCCATAGCTTCCAGAATTATTGGGTTCTTTTCTTCACAAAGGGTATCCCCTGTTTTGATATCTTTAAATCCAACAACCGCACCAATATCTCCGGCACCTAAATGGTCAACGGGATTTTGTTTGTTTGCATGCATCTGAAAGATGCGTGAAATACGCTCCTTGTTTTCGCTGCGGGTATTGTATACATATGAACCGGCATCCAGCATTCCAGAGTAAACTCTTATGAATGCAAGTCTTCCAACAAACGGGTCGGTAGCAATTTTAAATGCAAGTGCTGTAAATGGTTCTTTGTAATCGGGCTGGCGGGTAACTTCCAGACCTGTATCCGGATTGATTCCGGTTATGGTACCTTTGTCCATCGGACTTGGTAATAATTCCATTACCAGATCGAGCATGGTTTGAACTCCTTTATTTTTAAAAGAAGAACCGCAAACCATGGGAACAATCTTCATATCAATGGTAGCTGCACGAAGCGCAACCAAGATTTCAGCTTCGGTAATTGTTGAAGGATCGTCAAAAAACTTCTCCATCAATTTATCATCGTATTCCGAAACGGCTTCGAGCAATTTTTCTCTCCATTCTGTTGCTTCTTCAAGCATATCTTCCGGAATGTCGATGGTTTTATAGGTCATCCCTTTATCGTGTTCATTCCAAACCATACCGCGGAAGTTGATTAAATCAACCACACCGGTAAAGTTATCTTCTGAACCTATGGGCAACTGCAAGGGAATTGCATTGCTGCCCAACATGGTTTTCACCTGTTTAACTACATTTAAGAAATCGGCACCCGAGCGGTCCATTTTATTTACGAAACCGATACGGGCAACGTTATAATTATTGGCTAAACGCCAGTTGGTTTCCGATTGGGGTTCAACTCCATCAACGGCTGAAAATAAAAATACCAATCCATCCAATACACGTAATGAACGATTTACTTCAACAGTAAAATCCACGTGTCCCGGAGTGTCGATAATGTTTATATGATAATTGTTATTACGGTATTTCCAGAAAACGGTAGTAGCGGCCGATGTAATTGTTATCCCACGTTCCTGCTCCTGAACCATCCAGTCCATAGTAGCAGCTCCGTCGTGTACTTCGCCTATTTTGTGGTTCACACCCGAATAGTAGAGAATACGCTCCGTAGTTGTGGTTTTACCAGCATCAATATGAGCTGCAATACCTATGTTTCTTGTATATTTTAAGTCGCGGGACATTTAACTTGATTCCTTTTTTATTAATTAGCTGATTTTAAAATGTGAGAATGCTTTATTGGCATCCGCCATTTTATGTGTGTCTTCACGTTTTTTAACAGATGCACCTTCATTTTTAGAAGCAGCCAAAATTTCGTTAGCCAGTTTATCTGCCATTGTTTTTTCGCCGCGGTTGCGGGAGTATTTGATCAGCCATTTCATTCCCACTGCTACTTTACGGTCGGCAGGAACTTCCATTGGAATTTGAAATGTTGCACCACCCACACGGCGTGATTTTACTTCTACAGACGGCATTACGTTGTTCAATGCTTTTTTCCAAACATCCAATCCACGCTCCTGGGCTTTTGCTTCAACTTTATCCAAAGCGCTATAAAAAATTGAGTAGGCTGTCGTTTTCTTGCCTTCCCACATTAAGTTATTCACGAAGCGGGTTACCAATACATCACTGAATTTTGGATCAGGTAACAAAATATGCTTTTTAGCTCTTGATTTTCTCATCTTATTATATGCTTAGACCTGTCTTACTTCTTTTTTGCTTTAGCTTTGGTATCTGCAACTACTGCACCTGGTTTCGGTTTTTTGGTACCATATTTCGAGCGTCTTTGGTTACGTCCGGCTACACCGGCAGTATCTAAAGCACCACGTACAATGTGGTAACGAACACCAGGTAAATCTTTTACCCTGCCCCCTCTAACCAATACGATAGAGTGCTCTTGCAGGTTATGACCTTCACCCGGAATATAAGCGTTTATCTCATTTCCATTTGTTAAACGAACACGAGCCACCTTACGCATTGCCGAGTTTGGCTTTTTAGGAGTTGTAGTGTACACACGGGTACAAACACCTCTGCGTTGCGGACATGAATCAAGAGCCGGTGATTTGCTCTTAGTTGTTACATCGTTGCGGCCCTTACGAACCAGTTGTTGAATAGTAGGCATACCTTATTGTTGAATACGCAATTTTAGTCTTAAAAACGGGAGGGCAAAGGTAGTGATTTGATATTAGCGAAGCAAGCGCTCTACAAAAAATAGATATATTGATATATAAATATCGTTTGCTGAGCGGGTTAAGCGAATACAAAACCATCAGTCTTATTCCTGAATTCCCCTTAAAGGGGCTGCAAATGTAAGAATATTGAGATAATAAACAAGTAGTAGCAAAAAAAACTTTTGGGGTTTATTGGATTTTCAATGCTTTTGAGCCAGTTAAACAAAAAAGGGCGGCCGAAGCCACCCTTTTTTGTTTAAAAATGAGCAAAAATTAATTCGCTTTTGTTAGCTTAATCGTTTTAGCTGTTCCGTTAATGGATACCCTTACAAAATAAACACCCTTCGCAAGATTGCTTAAGTTTTTCATTTCATAATAAGTAGTACCCGCTTTGGTGCTGATCGCCTCTTCGCTGATCATTCTTCCATGCATATCCATTAACTGGATCGTGGCAGAACCTGCTGTAGATTCGATCCTCACACCCACGTTGGTTTCAAACGGATTCGGGAATACTTTAACATCATCACCGAGCAAATCATTTTCATTTACCACTGCTATTGATGAATACGTAATTACTCCATCAAAATCAACTTGTCTCAAACGATAATATAAAGTTGGTACACCTGCTTTGGCAAATGCGGCAACATCTTCTCTGCTGTATTGTGTGGTTGATTTGCTGTTTCCTTTTCCTTCAACAAATACTACATCTGTAAAGTCAACACCATTTACTGAACGTTCAAGCATAAAGCCTTTGTTGTTGGTTTCGGTTGCTGTAGCCCAATTCAGGTTCACATCACCGATTGCGTTTCTTGCAGTAAAGAACAACATATTTACAGGTAATGGATTTACCAATGTATCGCCACCTACCGCAAATTCACCATAAGCATTCATGGCTGTTCTGCTTAAAACCGGAGCAGCATTTGAACCTGTTGTAGCAGCATGTGTTCCGTTTAATGTCCATGAAGAAATTGATGTTGCTCTGTTCAATAAAATAAGCTGTGCATAATTGCTTACTCCTTTAAACCCTGTTGCATTAAATGTTCCAGTAAATGCGCCACCGGTTGCAGTTGATGACAGCGTCCAGAAACCTGTAATACCTGCTCTTTTTGCCGTTACACTTGCAACTGCATCAAGTAATGGTAAACCTGTATTGCCGGGTAATGCCATTTTAAATGCTGCTGTTAGCGAACCATAAGTTGTTGGAAGCGTAGTATAGTTTAATGTAATATTTCTACTCACTCCACTGCTATCCGATAATGGGAAAGTTGGGGTTGTATTGCCGGAATTCATCCAGCGAATGAGGTTACCATAAATAAATCCGGATCCTGCCAATACCCCAATATTTGAAGTGCTGCTGCCCACCGACATTTTAATGGAATCGGTATGGATTCTGCAATTGGTTCCTAAAATTAAACTGTCGTTCACAACAATCAAAGCAGCTGTTGCTGCACTGAGTTTTACAACGGTTGCATTTGCCAGTTCAATCACTCTCAACGAACCCGAACCGATATTGCTCAATGTTATTACACCCCCTGAATTAAACACCATTTTATCGTTTACGTTCGGCATTAATCTTGCAGGTGTCCAGTTACCGGCAACACTTACATCATTTGAAATGCTGCCATTCCAAACATAAGAATTCATTGGCGCATAAACTACCATGCTGCCCGAAGGATTTCCATTTGCAGGAATATACCAGTTACCAAATGCCATTAAACTGTCAATCTTTGCATCCAGTAAATTACCATTTGCTGCTGATGAAGAAACATCATAGGCAAGCCAGTAATTGTTGGTGTCGTTTACAACTGTATCTGTTATATTAAATGTGAACACACCATTGGGTGATGCTACGGTACCCAATAATTTTGATGTATTAAAAGTATTTGCGTTTCCTGTTGTATACAATTTTGCCGAGAGGATATTCGATGCCAGGGTGGTTCCGCTTGTATTAAAGTTAAAGTTGGTAGCGGTTCCGGGTAAACAAGAACTTGCGCTGGCTTTAACAGCTATCCGCAATACCGGTATATCAGTGGCTCCATTGGGTGTAAATCCTGTTAGCTGTGCAACATTTGATGAAATATAGGTTGCGGGCTGGCTGATGATATTGATTTGGTAATCTTCTGTCTCACCATAACCATAAGTTCCGCAGGGAGCAATGGGACTTGTACCTGTTTCTATCAGGGCAACACGTAAGCGGGTTTCTCCTGATGCTGCTGAACAGGGTATCGTAATGGTTCCGGTTCTGAATACGGTAAGTCCGTATGTGAAGGTAGGCGACATATGTAAGGTTTCGCCTGCATCTATAAAGTCACCATCGTTATTGAGATCAGCCCATATACCCAAAACCCCTGTATAATTGCCTCCGCATGTTGCCGTATTTACCGAGAAACTCAATGGTATACCGGCAATCATATTGGTTGCAGGCAGATTGGAATAGTTTGAATACATATTGGTTGCTGAACCGGGTCCTCCACCTGTTGTAGTACAAGTGGAAGTATTGTTTAAGTTCCCGATAGTTACATTTAATATTTCCCCATCCCCATTTGTTGTTGCTGCTGAAGTACAATAAGGAGCACGTATTATCCGTGAGCCGGCCGGTGCTGTTACTATTGGAGTACGTGATACTCCGTCAATGGTGATACCTGATAATTCAGCATCCAGTGAATCTCCTACAATTGCAGTTGCAGGTACATCGTAGCTAAGCCAGAAATAGTTATTGCCATTGGCCAGAGCTTGTGAACCGGTAACACTGAATAAACCACTCGGGGTTGTTGAGGTTGAACCAAACTGTGTAGTTGCGGCAAACGTATTACTTGATCCGGTATACCAAACTTTTGCATTGCTAATATTGCTTGCCGGTGTTGCCGAACCGTTGGTGCTGAAATCAAAATTGGTTGCATTAATGGGAGCACCCGTTACGCCGGTAACAATATCAATCCTTAAAATCCGGTTATTGGGGGTTCCTCTTTCTACTTTAGATAAATCGGGATGTGAAGTTGTTGAACTTAGATAGGTCATCGGTACCGAAACAATTCTGCTGCCTGTTGGATTGCCATTGGCAGGTATGAACCAGTTGCCAAAAGCATTTAAACTGTCAATGCGTGCATCGAGTAAATTTCCATTTGGTGCTGAAGATGAAACATCATAAGCAAGCCAGTAATTGTTGGTGTCGTTTACAACCGTATCGGTAACTGTAAATGTAAATGCGCCACTTGGAGAAGCAACAGTACCTAATAATTTAGAAGTATTAAATGTGCTGGAATTTCCGGTTGCATATAATTTTGCTGAAAGTATGTTTGCCACAACAGTTGTTCCAATTGTATTAAAGTTAAAGTCGGTGATCACTCCGGGCATACAGGGTGTAGCAGTTATATTAACCGGAATACGCAATACCGGCACATTGGTTGCACCCGAAACTACAGGACCCGTAATCTGTATCGCAGCCGAAGAAGTATAGTTTGCAGGCTGACTGATAATATTAATTAAATAGTCTTCTGTTTCGCCATAACCATAAGTTCCGCATGGAGCAATGGGGCTGGTACCTGTTTCAATCAGGGTAACCCGTAAACGGGTTTCACCCGGATTTGCATTACATGGAATGGTTATGGTGCCTGTTCTGAACACTGCAGTTCCATAAGTAAAAGTTGGCGACATATGTAAAGTCTCTCCCGGATCGGTAAAGTCACCATCTCCGTTAAGATCAGCCCAAATACCCAAAACGCCGGTATAATTACCACCGCATGTTGCAGTATTTATTGAGAAATTCAGGGGCAGACCAGCAACCATATTGGTTGCAGTTAAATTGGAATAATTGGAATACCTGTTCAAAACTGAACCGGGTCCGCTGCCTGTTGTAGAACATGAGGAAGTATTGTTAAGATTTCCGATGGCAACATTAAAAATTTCACCATCTGCATTTGTAGTTGCAGCAGAATTACAGTAAGGTCCCCTTATTATGCGTGATCCGGCCGGAGCTGTAATTGTAGGAATTTGTGATGTACCTCCAACGGTAATGCCTGTAATTTCTGCATCTACCGAGTCGCCAATCAAAGCCGTTGCAGGAACATCATAAGTTACCCAAAACACATTGGTTCCATTCAACAAAGGTTGAAAACCATTTATTGCAAAGGCACCACTCGGTCTTATTGATGCGGATCCAAACTGAGCACCTGTGTTAAATGTTGTACTGCTTCCGGTATACCATACTTTTGCATTGGTAATATTGGTATCAGGAGTTGCTGAACCGTTAGTGCTCAAATCGAATACCGTAACATTAATGGGCGAACCTGTTGCGCTTCCATTTACGATAATCTGTAAAATCCGGTTGTTGTTTGTGTTCCGCTCAATTTTAGAAAGATCGGGATGCGACGAAGTTGAACTCACATAAGTCATGGCCAGGTTAATTTGCTTATTGCCTGCGGGAGCACTAACGGTTGGAATTCTATATGCACCTATTGCCAAAATACTATCAAAAGTTGCATCTATAAAGTTAGCGCTGGTTGAAGCACTCGATGAAATATCATATGCAAGCCAATAATTATTTGTATCACCCAGCAAACCCGATAAGGTATCATTAAAGGTAAATACCATTTGTGCGGTGGGTGCAAATATCTGTCCGATTAAATTGCTGTTGGTAAACAAAGTGCTGTTACCTGTTTTATATAGTTTGGCTGATAAAATATTTGCAGCAGTAGTTGTACCTGTAATATTAAAACGCATTTCAGAAACAATACCCACACCACAACCTATTGCTTTAACAGGAACACGCAAGATGGCAACATCTGTTGAACCCGGAGCAGTTAAACCGGTTTGCTGAATGGCAGTACTGCTTAAGTAAGTAATCGGATTGTCAGTAATATTGATGATGTAATCTTCCGTTTCACCATAATAATAATTTGCATTTGCTATCAGGCAGGGGTTGGTTACAGGGTTATAGGATTGCATAATAATGCGCATACGCGTATTGCCAGGGGTAATTCCGCAAGGAATGGTAAATGTACCGGTATGGCCAACTGTTGATGATACAGTAGATGCATAAACCAATTCTCCTGTATCGAAAGTCCCATTCTGATTATAATCAATAAAAATACCCAGGTATGCTCCAACTGTAAATGTTGTTCCTGAAATATCACATATATTAAAGTTAACGGGAACATTTTTAATGATATTAGCAGGAGGTAAGAGTGTGTAATTGGTATATTGTTTATTGGCATTGGTGTTTGACTGTGCCGGCGTACAACCAACGCCATTGTTTAAAATTGTATTTGCACCCTGTGTAAAAACTACTTGTCCGATATCGTCATAATCGGTATAAAATGCACCCGAATTGCAATACGGATTTCTGATTAACCTCACTCCGGCAGGAGCTGTAGTTGAAGGCGTTTGTGTTACACCTCCTAAAATAAATGATGCGAGTTCTGCATCCACCGAATCTCCGACTATGGCCGAAGCTTTAATATCATAGGTTAACCAAAAATAATTGGTATCGTTATTTAAAGGTTGTGTACCTGTTATTGTATAAGGTGCCCAGCTTGCCGCAGTGGGACTGCTTACTGTATAGCTTGAACCAAATTGCGAGCTTGTTGCAAATGTATTGCTTGCACCCGTATACCATATTTTAGCGTTCAAAATATTTGATGTATCTATTCCTCCCCCATTTGTAGTTAAACTAAATTGGGTAACATTTAATGGGGAGCCGGTTGAACTGGTTCTGATCATAATTCTGAGCAATCTGTTATTAACTGAATTGGTTTCAACTTTGCTTATATCCGGGTGATTTACATTGGAACCGATATAGGTCATTGGAATTGAAATCAATCGGTTGCCGGAAGGATTATTATTGGCAGGAATATAGTAAGTTCCAAAAGCCTGTATGCTGTCAACTTTTGCATCCAATACATTGCCATTTGAGGCAGTTGCTGAAACATCATATGCCAGCCAATAATTGTTACTGTCGTTATTTACGGTATCTGTAATTAAAAATACCATCGATCCGCTGGGCGCTGTCAAGGTGCCCAGCAGGTTACTGGTATTAAAGGTTGAACCGACTCCTGTTTTATACAACTTAGCGCTTAATATATTCGCAACATTTGTAGTACCCACGGTATTAAATCTCAGCTCGGTGATAACACCCGGATTGCATGGAGAAGCTGAAACTTTTACCGGTACACGCAGTATCGGAACATCACTGGTTCCGGCAGCTACCACACCTGTAACCTGAATGGCCGATGAAGAAGTATAAACCGGCGGACCATTAACGATATTAATCAGATAATCCTCTGTTTCTCCCCAGGTGTAGGTTCCACAAGCAGGAGCTCCAGTTCCTTCAACATATACAATACGCATCAGGGTATTGCCACTTAAAGCTGTACAGGGTACAGTAACCACTCCCGAAATAACCTGGTTGTTTGAACCCGTTGCATAAGTAGAAGTAAAAACCGTTTCACCGGTTCCAAAAACTCCATCCTGGTTATAATCAATATAAGCGGCAATTACTTCACCGTAAAAACCCCCACAGGTTCCTTTAGTAACCGATAGTAGTGTAGGTATTCCCGATGCAATATCAGGCGCCGTAACCGAGGTGGTATAATTTGAATACAACTGATTGGAAGAACCCGGACCCGGGGCAGTGGTAGTACATGTTGAAACATTATTTAATGTACCGAAAGAAACACCCCATATTTCTTCATCACCGGTTGCGGTTGCTGCAGATACACAATAAGGCGCCCTTATTTTCCGGTTGCCCGCAGGCGCTGTTACAGTAGGATATTGGTAGGAACCGGCCACATTAAATCCCACAATTTCTGCATCCAGCGAATCCCCTATGATTGCCGTTGCAGGAACATCATAGCTTATCCAGAAATAATTAAACCCATTCAGCAATGACTGTGATCCGGTAACACTAAAAGTTGCCCCCGGAGCAGTGGATGTAGCACCAAACTGATTAGTTGTTGCAAAAGTTGTACTTGAACCCGTATACCAAACTTTTGCATTGGTAATATTGGTTGATATACTTGATGAACCGTTTGTACTTAAGTCGAAATTAGTAACATTGGCCGGTGAGCCGGTTGCACTCATTTGTACATCGATTCGCAAAATTTTATTATTAGTGGTTCCTCTTTGAATTTTAGTAATATCAGGTTGTGCTGAAGTTGAACCCACATATGTCATTAAAGCCTGAATCTGCCTACTGCCGGCAGGAGAAGTTACAGTTGGGATTGCAGCAGTACCCCCAACAGTTATGGTTGTAACGGCGCCATCAATATAATTTCCAAGTGAAGCCGATGAAGATACATCATAAGTTACCCAGAAATAATTATTGCCAGTGGTTAAATCTATTGAATCAATAATTGGATTGTTGGCTGAGGGGGTAAAAATAGTTGAACTATATTGTCTGCCCGTTGAAAAAACAGTTGAGGTATCTGTATAAAATATTTTGAGATTTGAAATTTCACTTAATGAAGTGGTTCCGTTTGTATTTACATTTAATCCGCCTAAACGAAGGGTACCCGAAAGTCCTGCAACTACCACTTTAAGTCTTACAACCGGTTCATTGGTTGAACCCGGACCCACATTGGTTAAAATGGGTGCTTCAACTGTAGAAGATACATAAACCTTAGGCGGCATGCCCCAGCCAAAATTAGCACCATTTGCAGGTTTAATTGCATTGGTTAAAGTAATTACAGCAGCATTGGTTGAACCCGCAGTAGTACTTGCCCATGAGGTGCTGCTTGTTCTGTTAACAAATCCGGCTGAAGTTAATATTCCAACCTGTGGGGCTCCATCATTTACATCTGAAACAAAGGGTCCGTATGAAAAGTTAACCGAGTCTGTAGTTTCATTTAACCGGATCTGAAAATTAAAAGTGTCATTGGTTGCTCCATATTTACGGTAATTTGCCCACTGAATTACGCAAGTCCTGTAGGGTGCGGTTCCGATTGTTTCAATCCGTATGGATGAACCGGTTCGCGCCTGCAAATCGGTGCACAATACCGAAATCTTGTTTTGTAAGGGAATGGGCTGACCCGATGCAAAACCGGCAGATAAAACATACTCCCAATATCCTGCCCATGTAGATGTATTCAGGTTTACCATGGGTGTCATACTTGAAATTCCCAGCCCAATCCATCCGTTAGTGCTTACAGCCAAACGGTCGTAAACCGTTCCGTTTAAATTAAAATTAAATCCGATCGGGAAACCGCCTCCCGAATTTCCGGTAAGGGTTCCCAAAACTCCTGTTGTGGTAGAGTCTAAATACAACTCGTCGTCAACGGTAGTTGAACCCAATAAAGTTCCACCGCTTATAGGAACATAAGTACCCGTTGAATAATTAAATGTGTAATTGGTTAATGTTTGACCTGTTAGAATGAATGATCCGCTTATTCCTAAAATAAAAAGCACAATAAGTGTCACCCGCAAAAATAATTTTTTTGAGTTTGTAAATGTTTTCATAAGTGATTAATAATTTATTTGAAAAAAAACATCCAGACCATCTGTTAACTTTAACAAACCAAACCGGATATTGAAAAAATAACAAGGGAGAATCCGTAAAGTCTAATTATTCCAGATGGTACTGTTCCAGGGAAAGCTTTTGCCAGTGGGGGAAGAAGGAGAAAAATACAATTTGATTTGCATTGAACCTGTTAAATTAAAAACAGATTAACGAAATTAAATATAATTCACTTAAAATTTTCATAATTTTTATTTAATAATAAACAAAAAAAGGGCGGCCGAAGCCACCCTTTTTTTGTTATTAATCTTAAATCAAAACCTAGTTTGCCTTTGTAACCTTAATGGTTTTTCCGGCTCCATTAATCGATACCCTTACGAAATAAACACCTTTAGCAAGATTGCTCATGTTTTTCATTTCATAATAAGTAGTACCTGCTTTGGTGCTGATTTTTTCTTCGCTGATCATTCTTCCGTGCATGTCCATTAACTGGATTGTTGCAGAACCTGCAGTAGATTCGATACGCACACCCACGTTGGTTTCAAACGGATTCGGGAACACTTTGATGTCATCACCCAATATATCATTTTCGTTTACCACTGCAATTGAAGAATAGGTTAATGCGCCGTCAAAATCAACTTGTCTCAAACGATAGTATAAAGTTGGTACGCCTGCTTTGGCAAATGCGGCAACATCTTCTTTTCCGTATTGTGTGGTCGATTTGCTGTTTCCTTTTCCTTCAACAAATACCATATCTTCAAAGTCAACGCCATTAATTGAACGTTCAACCATAAAGCCTTTGTTGTTGGTTTCGGTTGCAGTAGCCCAGTTCAGGTTCACATCGCCGTTTACATTTCTTGCAGTAAAGAACAACATGTTTACAGGCAATGGATTCACCAGTGTATCACCACCGATTCCATACTGACCATAATTTAACATGCCGGTTCTGCTTAATACAGGAGCTGCATTTGAACCTGTTGTGGTAACATGCGTACCATCAAACATCCATGATGAAACTGCTGATGCCCTGTTTAACAACAGAAGTCCTGCATAACTGTTTACGCCATAGAAACCGGTACCATTAAAGGTTCCTGTGTATACACCACCTGCTGTAGTAGTAGCCAGTGTCCAGAATCCATTGATACCTGCTCTCTTAGCTGTAATACCAGCATCGGTTATTGGTAAGCCTGCATTTCCGGGTGCTGTAGCAACGAAAGCTGCGGTAATTGAACCTGTTGTGGTAGGAGCTGTTGTATAAGTTAAACCTACTGTTCTGGTGGTACCTGCATTATCAGATAATGGGAAGCTCACAGATGTAGTTGTTGAACCCACCCATAATCTCATATTTCCATAAACTTTACCGGTACCTGTTTGAACTCCTGATGAAGTTACACCCGTACCAACGGCAACCACCAAACTATTTGTATTAATCCGTGTATTTGCGCCTAAAATCAAACTGTCTTTTGCAGAAATAACATTTCCGGTAGTACCTGAAATATTAACAACAGTTGAATTGGCAAGCTCAACAGCCCTTACGGTATTGGTTGGAACATTGGTAACATTTATGGTTCCGCCCAAATTAAACACCAACTTGTCATTTAAATTAGGAGCCGTACGTGATGGCGTCCAGTTGGTTGCAACAGTTGCATCAGTAGAAGTAGTTCCGGTCCATACATAAGTAACCAAAGGAGCCACATCTACATTGATGGTATAGTCTTCGGTTTCGCCCCATGTTGAGTTACTTGCTCCGCAATATTGGGTAGGTGAAGGCTGCACATCATCGCCACCTCTTATTCTCAAACGTAATAAACCAGATTGGTTTGAAACAGGAATGGTAAAGGTAATAAATGATTTTCCATTTGAACCTGCATTTGCCGGAACCTGAACAGGTAAGTTTTCACCTGCATCTGCAAAATCGCCATCATTATTATAATCAATCCATGCTTGTGAATATTGTGTCCCATCCGGACCATAACTCAACTTGATTGTATAGGTTCCTCCCTGATAAAAAGTAGGCCATACTACATTTGCGTAATGGTTGTAATTACCATTGCAATTGGATACATTAACAAGTGTTGTACCTACCCAAACTGAATCTATATAATCAACCGTGGCGCAACCATCAACATAAGTAGGGATACAATAAGGAGCCCTGATTTTGCGTGAACCTACAGGTGCTGTAACCGTAGGTGTTTGAGGAACGCCATCTATGGTTACTCCGTTAATAACGATATCCACCGAGTCGCCTATTATGGCAGAAGACGGAATATTATAAGTAACCCAGAAATAGTTTACTCCATTGATTAACGCCTGAGAACCGGCAACACTAAATGCTCCGTTAGGAGAAGTTGAGGTTGCTCCAAACTGGGTTGTAGCAGCAAAGGATGAACTTGCGCCTGTATACCATACTTTGGCACTGGCTATATTGGTTGAAGGTGCTGCTGAACCTGTTGTACTTAAATTAAAGTTGGTAACGTTCACAGGAGCACCGGTAGCACTCATGGTAACAGGTACCATTAATATAATGTTGTTTACAGAGTTTTGTTCAACCTGGGTTAAATCAGGCTGGAACGAAGTAGAACTTACATACGACATGGGAACGGAAACAACTCTGTTTCCAGCCGGGTCGTTTGGATTTGGAATATAGTAATTACCAAACGCATAAATACTGTCGGCTCTTGCATCTAAAGTAGCTCCGTTGGCAGCAGAAGAAGATACATCATAGGCCAGCCAGTAATTATTGGTGTCATTATTTACAGTATCATTAACACTGAAAATCATTTGTCCGCTTGGTGAGAACAATGTAGCAAGCAGGTTACCTGTACTGAATACAGGTGATGTACCTGTTTTGTATAATTTGGCTGAAACAATATTGGAAACCAAACTTGTTCCTGATGTATTTAATCTTACCTCGGTTACAATACCCGGGTTACAAGGAGAAGACTGTACTTTAACCGGTACTCTTATAATAGGCACATCTGTTGAGCCTGCTATTACAGCACCTGTTACCTGTACTACCTTTGACGCATTATGAACAGGTGAACCGCTTACAACATTAATCAGATAGTCTTCTGTTTCACCATAACCATAAGTACCGCATGGTGATATTGGAGAGGTACCGGTTTCAATCAGAGCAACACGCATTCTTAAAACTCCGGCATTTGCTGTACAAGGTATAGTAAGGGTACCCGTTCTGTATACACCAGCACCATAAGTAAAGGTTGTCGACATATGCAGCGTTTCACCCACATCAATAAAATCTCCGTCATCGTTTAAATCTGCCCAGATACCCAATACACCGGTATAGTTTCCACCGCAGGTAGCAGTGAGAACTGAGAAGTTTAATGGAAGACCTGCAACCATATTTACCGGATTAAGGTTTGTATAATCGGAATACCGGTTAAGTAAAGAACCAGGTCCACCTGTAGTTGCACATGTTGAACTATTGTTTAATACACCTACGGTAACATTCATAATTTCGCCATCCGCAGTTGTAGTTGCTGCCGAAGTACAATAAGGAGCCCTTATTTTGCGGCTTCCGGCCGGAGCACCACTTGAAGGATATTGCGTGGTACCGTTTACAACCACACTTACCATTTCGGCATCTACAGAATCTCCTAAAACAGCACCTGATTTCAAATCATAAGTTAACCAGAAATAGTTGTTGTTATTAGCCAATTGCTGTAGGCCTGTAATTGAGTATCCTGGCCAGGTCATGGTGCTAAGTCCGGTTGGTGCATAGGTCCCAAATAAAGTAGCAGCAGAGAAAGTTGAGCTGCTTCCGGTATAATAAAGTTTGGCATTTAAAAGGTTCAAAGTATCCTGAGCACCTCCATTGGTATTAAAATCAAATTGGGTTGCATTAATCGGTGCACCGCTTGATGAGCCGATCACATTTATTCTCAATATTTGGTTTTGCGCTGTGCCGGGCTGAACCGTTGTCAGCAGAGGATGTATCACATCAGAACCCACATAGGTCATCGGTGCAGTAACAACAAGATTTCCTGACGGATTATTATTTGCAGGTATTCTGTAAATTCCCAGAACATTGATACTGTCAACCCGTGCATCCAGTAAATTTGTTGGTGTTGCCGAAGCACTCACATCGTATGCCAACCAATAGTTGGTGGTATCGCCAAAATCTCTGTTAATCGGATCAGAAATAGAAAAGGCAAACTGACCTGAAGGTGCAAACACGGTACCCAATAAATTTGTATTTGAGAAAACCCGCGAAGCACCTGTTTTGTATAGTTTGGCACTTACTATATTGGCTACAGCAGTTGTACCCACTGTGTTAAATCGCATGTCGGTCACTAAACCGCTTCCACAACCTCCCATAACAACAGGTATTCTCAGAACGGCTGCATCTGTTGCTCCCGGAGGAACTGCACCCGTTACCTGAACAGCACTGCTTGAACCATATGATATAGGAATTGAATTCTCATAAGCTCCCACTTTTGGAGGAACATTTCGAACAACATTGTTGATGTCGTTTGGAACCAGTGCCGTTAAATCTGTTCCTACGAAACAGGTAGTTACTGCATAATTATAGGTAGCAGGATCTACAAACAAAGGATTCGCATTGTATGAAGAGTCTCCTCCGGCTGTTGCCGACAAGTAATTGGCTGCAGTATAGTTGGCGCCTCTGTATAATAAAGTAGCAGTTGGGCTTGTAGCGTTATAGTAAAGATTATAGTTTACATTATTTCCAATCGGAGATGTTGCACAATATAATGGAGTGTATGCTCCGGCAGTAACTGCAAAAATATTATTTTTAATCAGGGTACTTGATGAGCCTGTATTATAAAATCCGGTATAAGTAGTAGAAGTACCGGCACTATTTCTCATTACAAATGTATTGTGGTAAACTTCTGCAACGTATGCCGAACTTGCCTGATACAAATAAATTCCATAATAACCCAGGTAAGATGAGCCGATTCCGCCTACTATTAAATTGTTGTATATATTGGTTTTTAAAGCCGTAGACGAAGCTTGCGGGTAATACAGATAAATACCGTAGCCACCAAAGTTTAAAACTCTGTTGCCTTTAATATTATGCGAATCGGTTGAACTTGAATTTTGGTTATAATAAAAATATACACCATAGTAACCATAAACCTGAGACATCATATTAAATGTATTGTTCAACAAATCAATTGCATTGTAACTATAAGGCATATATGCCCCAAAATAACTGGTATTGTTGGTTACGTTATTACGTATTTTTAATCCCCTGTTATAACTGGCGTTTTGAGTACCATAATGTACAATTGCATAAGCACCTCCATTTATTACGTTACTATCAATTACTGATGAATCACTACCCATTGTTGAAACTCCCGTTCCTGATGCGCTGGAAGTAAAGCAAATACCATAACCGTAAAACGATGTGGTAGTTTCAATAGGTAAATTAATAACACATTTTATAATAGAATTATTACTTGACTGATAACTGTTGGCAGCTCCGATACTGGCAAATGCACCGCAATTACCCGTTGCATATGTATTTTCAATAGTAAGGTTTCTTACCTTTATATAACTGGCATTCACAATTTTAAATGTAGCCTGACCACTCATATTACTGGTTACAATACGTGTGCTTGCATTGTTACCTTCAAAAGTTACGGTATTGCTTGCTGAAGTACCCAAAACAGGACCCTGAACAATTACCTGGCCGGTATAAGTACCCGGACGAATATCAAAAACTACAGGTCCACCAACACCATAAGACAATGCTGCTGCTGCCAGTTGAAGATTTGCAAAATCAGGGGTGGTACCCCCAACAGTATATGTTCCGCTTAAAGGAGCAAACATTACAGTTGTAATGGTATCGTTTGTTTTATCAGAATCCGGATTACCATTAGGTGCAGCCGTATAAACTTTCAGGTTATTGGTTGAAACCATTGTAATTTGATTTGCACCCGTAAATGTAACGGTATCCTGCGAACAGGTAACCATACTGCCCGACCAGGCCTGTGTTACTGTTGAACTGGTGTTTAATTTATAACTTGCGTTAAAACTCGTTACGGTATTACTGCCAATGTTTTTAACAATAAATTTAAGATCCTGTGCACCTAATGTAATTGGAGCAACCGGGGTTAGAATAGACAAAGCCATAATGTTATCTGCAACTCCACCTGCAAACTCATCACTTCCCGGGTTGGGGGTAATGGCTCTTGTATCACCATCAATATCTGTAGGTACATCAGCGGTAAGGTCAACGCCATAACCGTTGCAACCATCTGTTAAATGGTAATTGCCCGGTACCGGACTGATAGAAACAAATGCAGGACGTGAATTGAAAGATGAATCTCCACCTGCTGTTGCAGAAAGGTAATTGGATGGATTGTAATAACCACTCCTATATAACAAATTACCTGTAGCAGGATTTGTATAATTATAATAATTATTATAGTTAACCACATTTCCTGTTGGGTTGGTTCCCAAATATAACGGAGTATATGAACCTGCAGTCACAGCAAAAATATTGTTCTTAATGCGTGTTGAGGTTGAACCTGTATTGTAAAAACATGTATAACTGGTTGAAGTACCACTTCCGTTCATAACAATGGTATTATGGTAAACTTCGGCAATGTATGCAGAGTTTGCCTGATATAAGTAAACACCATAATAACCCGGGTACGAACTTCCCGTTCCACCAACTATCGTATTGTTATATATTTTAACTTTAGCTGCAGCAGTTGAATTAATTGGATAATAACAATATAGTCCATATCCTCCAAAATTCTGAATTTTATTCCCGATTATATTGTGTGATACAGTAGCATTGTTTGATTGATTATAATAAAAGTACAAACCATAATAACCATAATTCTGACCCTGCATATTAAAGGTATTGCCTATTACATCAACCGGATTATAATTAGACGATATGTATCCTCCGTAAGCATTTATGTTATTGGCAACATTATTACGTACCTGAATTCCGCGGTTGTATGAAGCATTTGAAGAACCATAATGTACAATTCCGTAAGCTCCCCCATTAATAACATTACTGTCGATAACCGATGAATCAGCTCCCATTGACGCGAGGCCTGCGCCTGTAACAGTACCTGTAAATACAATACCGTAGCCATAAGATGTAGTGCCCGATTCAACCGGTAAATTAATAATACATTTGGTAATTGAATTATTACTTGCATTATAAGAAGAAGTTGAACCCACCACGGCAAAACCTCCGCAAGTACCACCCACATAGGTATTGGCAATGGTAAGGTTTCTTACTTTAATGTATTTTGCATCCTTTATTCTGAATGTAACCCCACCTGAAGTGCTGCTTGTTATAATTCGTGTTGCAGCATTATTTCCTTCAAATGTAATTGTGTTGGTTGCTGAAGCACCTATAATAGCAGTATTAATATCCACCTGGCCGGTGTAAGTACCCGGACGAATATCAAAAATAACCGGACCGCCAACACCAAAAGCACTCAATGCAGCTACAGCCGCATTGGGTGTTGCAAAATCAGGTGCAGTTCCTCCAACGGTATAAGTACCGTTTAAAGGTGCATACAGAACAACAGATATCGTATCATTGTTTTTATCTGCATCGGGATTACCATTAGGTGCGGCAGTATATACTTTTAAAGTATTGGTTGAACCCATGGTTACCTGGTTAGCTCCTGTAAAAATAACAGTATCCTGTGCGCAGCTTGCCATTGTACCGCTCCAGGCCTGAGTTACCGGTGTACCTGCATTTAATTTATAGCTCGCATTAAAACTGGTTACCGTATTGTTACCAATGTTTTTTACAATAAACTTTAAATCCTGTGAACCCAAAGCTATTGGGGGAGCAGGAGTAAGTAAAGTTTGAGCAAACAGGTTGTTGGCAACTCCTCCTATAAATTCATCGCTGCCCGGGTTTGGTGTTATTGCTCTCAAATCACCATCAATATCTGTAGGTACAAATGCTGTTAAATCAAAACCATAACCATTACAACCATCAGTTAAATGATAATTCCCCGGTACCGGTGAAATGGATACGAAAGAAGGAAGAACGTTAAATGACGAGTCTCCTCCGGCAGTGGCCGTTTTATAGGTTGAAGGATTATAGAAACCGCCTCTGTAAACCAAATTGCTTGTTGCAGGTGTAACATATTTATAATAATTATTATAATTAACCACATTACCTGTTGGATTGGTTGCCAGATATAACGGAGTTGCAGTTCCTGCAGTAACTGCAAAAACATTATTTTTGATGAGGGTTACTGTGGAACCTGTATTGTAAAAACAGGTATAAGTGGTTGATGTAGTCGGACCATTCATAACAATGGTGTTATGATAAATTTCGGCCTGATAGGTTGAACTGGCCTGATACAGGTATATTCCATAATACCCCGTATAGCTGGAATTGGTACCACTGCTTATTGTATTATTATATACTTTTACAGGAGTTGCAGATGCATTATTTATCGGGTAATACAGATAAATTCCATAACCACCGAAATTTAAAATTTTGTTACCTATTATTTGATGTGCCTGAGTGGTGTTGCTTGATTGATTGTAATAAAAATACAAACCATAATAACCATAATTCTGTCCTTGCATATTAAAGGTATTACCAATAATATCCAGTGGATTAAAATTATAGGCAATATAAGCTCCAAAATAATTGGTGTTATTGGTAATGTTATTCCGAATCTGAATTCCCCGGTTTGCGTTTGCATTTTGCACACCATAACATACCAGAGCATATCCTCCCCCATTAATGGTATTGCTGTCGATTACTATCGAATCTCCACTCATGCCTGAAACGCCATAGCCATTTGCAGTTCCTGTAGCAATAATACCATATCCGGTGGTGCTGGTTCCGCTTTGAATCGGAATATTTACTGTACATTTAAAAATTTTAATATTACTTACGGCACCTACCATGGCAATACCTGCCGGGGCCGGGTTTGTATTGGTAACGGTTAAGTTTCGCCAGTAAATATATTTACTGCCGTTCATAACAATAACAGCTGAGTTTGCTATGCTTCCCGTAATAATTCTTGTGGCCGCATTGGTACCTTCAAAGGTGATGGTATTGGTTGCATTTACCCCAACTATATTGCCTATTGTAATTGCTGAGGTTACTGTATAGGTTCCTGCTGCCACATTAAATACTACAGGAGCACAAATACCATTGGCATTTAAAGCAGTAATGGCATCGGCAAAAGTTGTGAAATTCGTAGTTCCGCTGCCTGCAGGGTCAATGGTAAATACACCTCCCATTGATGGGGCCTTACTTGCATATGCTGTATCATTGTTATTAATCGTATCTGCTGAATTGTTGGGATTATAAGTCCATACTTTTAACGCAACTGGAGTAGTAGGGAAAGTATACGTGCCTAAACTTACCTGCGCAGTACTTGAACCACTTCCTCCTGCTGTATCCAATATTCCTAAATAAGTTAGGCTTGTTTGTGCAGTGCCGTTCACCGACCAGCCAACACTTACTGTATCAATAATGTTAGTTCCAAAATTTTTAATAGTTGCAAAAACATTTTTTAAACCCGCAGTACAATACACCGAAGGGGAATCTATTGAAACCACACCTGCATTATTTATTCCTAACACAGCTTGCCACACTTCAATTTCGCGGAAATTCATGTTTGATTGCTGACCAGTTGGTCCAGGTACAAATCCAGTAATTCTTAACTTGGTACTTGTAAATGGAGGAAAATTAACATCATTTACACAATTTGACTGGCTCAATCCTGAAAATGTAAACTGGTTAACATATGCCGATCCATTCCAACTTTGAATAATACCACCAGCTAAAAATCTACCGGTTGTCTGACCATGGTGTATCGTAATTTTATTGGTAGTAACAGGACTAGTCCATGTAAACTCCAACCATTCGGCTCCACTCGGTGGAGTTGCAGTGCTAATCCACATTTGTTGGGTTCCACAAGTACCAAAATTTAAGTCATTTAAAGTACTGCACGCTCCCGTATTACAAGTGCTTGCCGAAGCTGTTGCGTTAGGTGCAATATTCACCTGAGCCTGTGCATAAAATGAAAAGAATAACAACAACAGCAATATACTGCTTCGGGTTATCCTCATTGTTTTTGTAGATGCTTTTTCCATATGTTTTTTTGATTAAAATTCGAATCCTATTTAATAGCAAGTTAATTTTAATTAAAATATTAACAAACTTTTTTATTTTAATCTCATTTATTAAATCAAAATATTCTCTTTTCGTTCCATTTTATTGATTTTAAATGCTGTATTTCTATTTAAGTTGCTTTATTTTTTATTTTATATTTTTACCTCTCATGTTATATTAATTATTTTTATGAGTTCAGTCGAGCGTACCTTTGTTTAATTTTACTCAAATTATAATATGCATATCCGTTAAGTTTGCCCATGCACAGGTCTCATCTAAAAAGTATTATTTCTTCACTTCCCGAATCTCCGGGCATATATAAATATTATGATTCGGATCAACATTTAATTTATATAGGCAAGGCAAAAAATTTAAAAAAACGGGTCAATAGTTACTTTACAAAAAATCATCATGAAAACCGCAAAACGGCTGTAATGGTTGGTAAAATATGTGATATTCAATACACATTGGTTGAAACGGAAATGGATGCCTTGCTACTTGAAAACTCCTTGATCAAACAATACCAGCCCCGGTTTAATATCAGTCTTAAAGATGATAAAACATACCCTTCCTTATGCATTAAAAATGAACACTTCCCAAGAATTTTTGCAACGCGGCAACCTGTAAAAGATGGCAGCGAATACTTTGGTCCGTATACCAGTGGCCATATGATGCATACGATTTTAGATTTAATAAAAGCCAGTTACCCTTTACGCAATTGCACGTTTAACCTGAGTGAAGCCAATATTAAGTCCCATAAATTTAAAGCCTGCCTGGAGTATGATATCGGGAATTGCCTGGCACCTTGTATTGCATTACAAACAGAAGCCGATTATGTACAAAACGTAAAAGAAATAAAAAGTATTTTAAAAGGCAACCTTGCAGAAGTTAAAAACCGGTTTAAAGTGCTCATGAAAAAAGCTTCAGATGAACTCAAATTTGAAGAAGCATCCCGATATAAAAGAAAACTGGAATTACTGGAAAATTATCAAAGCCGCTCAACGATTGTAAACGATATCAAACATGATATAGATATTTTCAGCATTGTGAGTGACGAAAAATTTGCCTTTGCCAATTACCTCAAAGTTTCAAACGGAATCATTATTCAAACCCAGACTTTTGAAATTAAAAAGAAACTTGATGAAAGCAATGAAGAAATGCTGAGTCTTGCCATAGCCGAAGTGCGTGATAAATACGGTTCAAACTCCAAAGAAATTATTGTTCCTTTTGAACTCGACTGGCAGGATGAACATATTACCATTACCGTACCCAAAATAGGTGAAAAGAAAAAATTGCTCGACCTTTCCATGAAGAATGCGATGTACTATAAGAAAGAAAAAATGAGTCAGTATGAAAAACTGAACCCCGATTTTAAAGTAGAACGTATTTTGAACCAAATGAAAACCGATTTACGATTAACCGAATTGCCTGCGCATATTGAATGTTTTGATAACAGCAATTTACAGGGAACCAACCCGGTTTCGGCCTGTGTGGTTTTTAAAGATGCCAAACCCAGCAAAAAAGATTACCGGCATTTTATTCCAACTACCGTTGTGGGTCCGGATGATTTTGCCACCATGCGCGAAGTGGTGTTCAGGAGATACAGAGGCTTACTTGAAGAAAAACAACCCCTCCCCAACCTCATAATTATTGATGGGGGAAAAGGCCAGTTGAGTGCAGCCATTGAAAGCCTTAAAGAATTGAATATATACGGCAAAATTCCCATCCTGGGCATTGCCAAACGCCTCGAAGAATTGTATTTCCCGGAAGATGATTTGCCCCTGTATATCGACAAGAAATCGGAGACGCTTAAAATCATTCAGCAATTGCGCGATGAAGCCCACCGTTTTGGAATTACCCACCACCGCAAAAGAAGAAACAAAAACACCCTGATAACGGAACTGGAAAACATAAAAGGCATTGGCCCCTCAACTGCCAAATTATTATTGCAGGAACTTAAATCGGTAAAAAAAATACGGGAAACCAAACAAAGTGAATTGAGGGAAATTATTGGAACAACGAAAGCCAAATTGGTGTGGGCGTTTTTTAATACAGTTAAATAATGTACGATGTACAATGTACAATGTACGATATATGTCAGAATCTAGAACTAGGATTAGGCTGAAGCAATGGTTCGACAAGCTCACCATGACAGGTCTTCTTGTTATGTTCAGCGATGGTTTTGGGGAGATTAATTTTTTTGCAAAACAAAAAATTAATCTCCCCAAAACCATCGCCAATAGACGAATCGGGTGTTGTCATCCTGAGCTTGTCGAAGGATAGTGACAAGGCATCACAAATTATAGATAGTTACTTTTATTAGATTTTCAAGTGAAAAAAAACACAACAATTAAAAACAGTATCATCAGTTTTATACTTTTATTAGCAGTTACATTGCCACGATTTAATGGCAATCAAATTATTGTTAAGCAAGTATCTTATGATGCCAAATATTTTGAATCGTATATTCATTACTTCAGAGGAGAGCCGTTAACGCAGCCTTTGCGACCAGCCAGCAACTGGCGTATGCTCACCCCTTTTGTGGCTTCATGGCTCCCATTTTCACCGGCTACTTCTATTAATTTATTGAATCTGTTTTTTTTAATGGCTGCTTTATTTGTTTTTTATAAAACGCTTGCACATTTAAATATTCAGACATCTAAAATATGGCAAAGTTTATGGCTTTTTATTTTGTCATTTCCAACCTTTTATTATAGCTGCATCAGTTATGTTGAACCGGGAGTTATATTCTTTATTTCTATGGGTATTTATGCAGTACTTAAAGAAAATATCTGGCTTTTTTATGTGAGTGTATTGCTGGGATTATTGGTTAAAGAAACGATCGTTTTATTATTCCCATTTTCACTAACCTATTATTGGGTCAAGCAACAGAAAAAAATAGTTCTATACCATATGTTCGCTTTCATCTTAATAGTATTCGAATATATTTTGATACGCAAGCTGGCTCCGGTTTCCGAAGGGGTATCGGCAGATGTTTTCTGGAAAGCAAGTTTTAACAGCGTTCAAACAAATCTATACAGAATCCATACCTGGTTATCATTTATTCTAAGTTTTGGTTTGGTGGGATTTTTGTTTGTTAAAAGTCTATTACACCATCCCTTAACAGAAATTAAAACCAATAGTCTCGTTCTTGCATCCATAGCCGGAATATTAGGTGCAATGCTTTTATATTTAATCAGTTATTTCACTACTATTGCAGACGGAAGAATAATCTGGCAATCCTATTTTTTTCTGCTCATCATTATCAATCAAAAAAAACAGGAAGTTTGAATTATAAAACTGACATCGCATATTGTGTCGTAAATTGTACATCTTAAATCAATGTCGACGTTAAATGAAATGCATTCTGTATTCGACCCCGATGGGGTCGTAGGTTTATAGGATAAATGCAACCTACTATAAACCTGCGACCCCATCGGGGTCGAACAAAACATTAACATCGACATCGCATAATAAATCATAAATGAAAAAGAAAACTGATTCGTTACATTTTAAACAACAAGCGGTACAGTGGGCCAATCAGTTTGATGTTTGCTGTATACTGGATAATAACTCATGTGTAAATGCATTTGATTTACATGAAATTGAATTTGCCATGGCCGCTGGAGTTAGTGATTCAATTACAGGCAATGGGATTGACGATTGGGAGCGGCTAAAAACATTTATAGATAAGCATTCTCAAAACTACCCGGTATTTGGTTATTTTTCATACGACCTGAAAAATCAAATCGAAAAACTGGAATCCGCACATGATGATTTTATTCAGTTTCCTTCTATGTATTTTTTTGTTCCGCAACATGTAATTTTAATCGACAGCAATGCACAAATGATGGTAATGAGCCCGGAAAGCGATGCCATAATGGAGCAGATAAAGGTTCAAAAAATCGAGGACAATAAACGTCAAATGGTTATCTTAAAACAAAAGGTAAGCAAGGAAGTATATTTGAGAAATGTGGAGGCCATTAAAAATCATATTATCGAAGGAGATGTATATGAATTGAATTATTGTGTAGAGTTTTTTGCAGAAAAAGTGATACTCAATCCGGTTCAAACATATATTCACCTGCAACACAATTCGCCAACCCCGTTTGGTGCTTTTTTTAAGTTAAATGATAAGTATATCCTGTGTGCCAGTCCGGAACGCTTTATTAAAAAATCGCTCAATAAACTTTACTCTCAGCCCATTAAAGGTACAGTAAAACGATCAGATGACTTTTTAAAAGACGAAGAATTGAAGGAAGAATTACAATATTCTGAAAAAGAGAGGGCCGAAAATTTAATGATCGTTGACCTGGTAAGAAATGATCTGGCCAAAAGCAGTGTTACCGGAAGTGTAAAAGTTGAGGAGTTATATGGTATTTACAGTTTTAAGCAGGTACACCAAATGATTTCAACGGTATCCTCAACTATTACCGATGGTTTGCATCCGGTAGAAGCCATTCGCAATGCCTTCCCCATGGGCAGCATGACGGGTGCTCCCAAGGTGATGGCAATGGAATTGATTGAACAATATGAAACCTCCAAACGTGGCGTTTACAGCGGAGCAATGGGCTATTTTGCACCCAACGAAGATTTCGATTTCAATGTGGTAATCCGAAGCATCCAATACAACCAAAGCACTCAATACCTCAATTTCGAGGTAGGTTCAGCCATTACTTTTGACAGTGATGCTGAAAAGGAATATGAGGAGTGCCTGCTTAAGGCCGAAGCGATGATTAAGGCGTTAAGCTAGCTTAGGTATGAGGTATGAGGTATGAATTGACACGAGTAGGGGCAAATTGCATTTGCCCTATAGGGGGTAAGCAAATTTATAGGGTGCAGTTATGAGGCATGAAATGGAAAATGGGATTTTTGATTAATAAATTTATATTTGACAAATGAACAAATTCCTGGTGGTTTTTATCATCATTTCTACTTTTTCATTCAAAAATAATTATGCGCAAACCATTGATACTACTCAGGTAAAATGGGGAGTATTGCCGCAAAAAAAACTAGTACCTTTATTTACAGCAGATGCCAGGGCGCACCGGATATCTATTCAAAGAGTATTGGGAAACAATAGTTATCTGGGCAGTATGGGAGGTATTTTCCCGCTCATACAGGTTCAAAAAAACAAAAAGGTATTGCAGCTTTGTGCAGCAGCCTCAACCTATCTTAGCCTGAAACGTACCGGCAATCATGGCTCGGTTGAAAACATAGATTTTTTTGCCGATGTATACCTCGATGCAAAAATTACCAATTATTTTTTACTGCGTTTGGGTACCGGACATACCAGTCAGCATTTAAGCGATGATGCCATAAACAAAGGTGCAGTTTTTGCAAATTATGCCCGCGACTACCATCAGTTATTTGGCATTTATAAAAACAAGAAATACGATTTTTTTGTGTACAGCGGAATCGTTTTCAATTATAATTTTAAAACCGTACCCGGAATCAATATCTCAAACACCCCTATCATTCAATTTGGATTTGAACATACCCCAATTAGGTTCAGCAAAACCCAATCTGTATATTATGCAGCCGATATTAAATTACGTGGCGAACTGAACTATCAGAACACACATCATTTTCAGTTGGGTTACCGGCTTCAAAAAAAGAATTTAAAGGCCTTACGAATAGCCTGTGATTATTCGGCAGGCCTTGAAGAAAGGGGTCAGTATTATACGGGGTTCCGGAAATTTTCAAGCATCGGACTCTATTTAGAATTTTAGCTTTGAAGAAACATTTTTTATTTATATGCTTCATTACTTATCTTACAATTAATACCCATTTAATTGCACAGGTAAATGATTCTGTTGCGATTGTTCAACCTTTAAAAAAACAACTTACTCCAAAGCAAAAATATGTATTGGGTGCCTTGGCAGCACATCAGCTCGCAACGTTTTATTTAGAGTATAAATGGTGGTGGGAAGGCAATTATCATCCCTTTGTAATGAGCTCCGATGGTGGCTTTAATAATTATAGTTTGGGCATAGATAAAGTTGGTCATTTTTATACTTCCTATGTATATTTTAAAACCTTAAATGAACTCATGAGTTGGGCTGAATTTAATCCCAAAACACGCTTATGGGTAAGTACAGCAATTCCATTAGTATGGGCCTTGAGCATTGAGATTGGAGATGGTTTTTCAAGCTATGAATTTTCTCCCGGCGACCTGGCAGCAAATACCCTAGGCATCGCTTACGGACTGGCGCAGGAAAAATTTCCTTATTTAAAAAACTTTAATTTTAAATACAGCTATTTCCCTTCCCGGTATTTTATAAATAATAACTTTTATCAATGGAGGCTAACTTCCGATTATGGCGGACATATTTATTGGTTAAGCGCAGATATAAATAATCTGTTGGCCAAACCTGCTAAACGGTTTTGGCCAAAATATTTAAACCTCGCATTTGGTTATGGAATAGCCGATTGGGCTACTGGTCGAAAATTTTGCCTGGGTCTTGACTGGAACCTGGGTGCGTTTACCACAAAAAACAAAACGGTTCAAACCGTAAAAAATATACTCGACTTTTATCATTATCCTGCACCCGGAATTAAAAAAACCGGAACAGAATCAATTAAATTTGAACCCATATTACTCAATTAATTAATCATAAAATAAAATGAGATTTGATAAACATATATTTATCTGTACCAATCAAAAAGCAGAAGGTAAACCTTGTTGCGGAGAACAACGTGGCATGGAACTGGTTGTAAAATTCAGGGAAGTGCTCAACAAAAAAGGACTGAAAGGAAAAGTAAGAGCACAACGCTCGGGCTGTCTGGATGCCTGTGATTTTGGACCTTCACTGGTTATTTATCCCGATGGCACTTATTATGGACATGTAACCCCCGATGATGTGGAACGCATAGTGGATGAACATGTGATAAATAACAGAATTGTAGGTGATTTGGAGCTGAGCTGGTAGTTAAAACATCACCCCAGCCTGCAACAAAAACCATCGTGGAGGTCTTAAATCAGCAGGCCTTGTCATCACTTCGGCATTTAAAATATTATTTACAACCAGCGATAATTTATAGTACTTATTCAACTGGTATGAAAGCCGGGCATCTATAACAAAATTGCCTTTTTTATTGGCATCTCTTCCTTGCTGTACTCCATTTAAAAAAGGCAGACCCACAAATGCCCAGTCAACATTTTCCATATAACTGTTATAACGCAAACTGCTTCCCACTTGCCAGTTTAAATAAGTGGCCTGTATATCAAATTTAGCCAAATGTTTAAACCGGTATTTGAGCACATTGGTGCTGTCGCTACGGGTATTTCTGAAAGTCCATTGCACATTGGAAGAATCTTTTGCAAAAACATAATCGGGATTGAGCATAATGGGATTCGACCAGGTGTATCCAAAAATGCTCTGGATTAAAACCTTTCCAATTTTCCCTTCGGCATTAATGCTTAAATCGATACCCGAGATTTGTGTTTCACCAATATTTACTGTTTTAAAACCAAAACTTTTAAAAGGGTCTGTAAAATTGATTGCTTTCCAAACTCCAAAATTAAAATCAATCATATTTTGATAACGTGTATAAAAATAAGCCAGATCTATAAAACCTTTTATTGAACCGAGTGAAAAACCTTGCTTTACGCCCAGCTCTGCATTCCATCCGGTTTCCGATTGCAGGTTTGGATTGGGAAAAATATTTAACAATCCGAATGAAGTTTGAATATACCGTTCAGCGATTGCCGGGAAACGATAGCCCTGCCCGTAGCTTGCTCTTATAAAAGTAACCTTGCTCAGTTCATAATTGGCCCCCGCCCGGTACACAGGTTTACTTTCCGCTTTCCCATTCATTTCAAAATGCTCATAGCGTGCACCTGCATTTACAAATAATTTCCTGAACAATGTTTTATCCAATTGTACAAATGCGGCCAGGTTCCGGCTGCGGTTGGTACCCATAAACAAAGGTGAATTGGAAAGGTTGCTGCTTCCCGACAAGCCTCCGGTGAACGTTAAATTCACATCCACAAATACCTTTTGAACCTGGTATTCACCATACAAATTTTTAGATGAATTATCCTGATTAATGTTCGGGTCGGCATTTTGTATATCGTTGCTGATATACATCCATCTTGCCCTGATTGTATGCTTAAATGAACCGGTAAAAATATTTATATAAGGATCAAAATAAATATTATTGGAAACGGTATTGGTAACAATTGAATCCATCACGGTATACCCTTTATCATAATTTTCCCAAAACAAAAATGAGGCACCTTTTGAAAACAGCATGCCCACATTGAATCCTGCATTGATAAAAGAACTGATTTTATATTTAGAATGAAGTGATACGCGTAACCTGTTTTCCGTTTCACCCAGCCGGTACCCTTCATCACGCAGATAATTTGCACTGATTCCATACTGACCCTTCTTTATTTTAAAACTGTGAAAAGCATTAAAGCCATATTGCTTCTGAATTTTATCACTCCATTGTATGCTTTGACGCTTCGGATTAAAATAAGCACCTCCAAAAACATTTATTTTTGTTATGGGTTTATCACTTGCCAATTGGGTTCTGAAATGTACAATGCCATTGAGTGCACTTGAACCATATAAAACAGAACTTGCCCCTTTAATTACCTCCACCTGTGAAACATTTTCGGTAGGTACCAAATTCCATTTAACCTGTCCCGCATCTCCTGTTAAAAAAGGCATATCATCCAGTAAAACCATTACTCTTGAACCGGCTCCATATGTCCAGCCACTTCCGTTTCTTATATTTATTTGTCCATCAACCACGCTTACACTGGGTATTTGATCCAGTAGTTTATCCATATTGGTAGTTAAACGGTTTTGAATGAGCCAGGGCTTAATCACTTCGGTACTCACGGTACTGCGTTTAATGGATTGCTCATACCTGCCGGCTGTTACCACTATTTGGTTCAACAGTTGATTTGAAGGAAGTAAAAGAATCGTAAAAATTTTATCAAATGCAATCGAATGGAGTTTTATTTCAAAGTTCTGATAACCCACCATTGATGCAACGAGCCATTCATTTTCATTTGTGGAAACAGGAATACTCAGTTTAAAATTTCCCGCAGCATCGGTGACAGTGCCATTTACCCCTGCTTTTACAATGGCTCCCTGAATGGGTATTTTGGTATCTGTCTCTAATACTTTTCCTTCTAATATTTGTGTTTGTGCAAATAAATTTTCACCCCCTATAAAAAGTGTGACGAAACAAAATAAAAGAATTTTATATCTTGCCATAAATTTTAAAACAATGAGAAAATTAATACTTTCAATAATAGTGTTTTCAATACTAAATTTTGCATCTGAATTAAAAGCCCAATGCACACCCGATACAAGTATTCATTCAACAGGTGTATATCCTTCGGTACTTGATACCGCCGAAATTGATGTTCAATACAATCAGATTATTCAATTTTATATTAACAAAGATACTACTGTTGTGTTTTCAGGAAATACCCTGGATGCTACTATTGATTCAATTACCGTAACCGGTGTAAAAGGGATGCCCACAGGCTTTACTTATCAATGCAATAACAGTACCTGTACAGTAAGCGGAGGAACCACAGGCTGTGTAACTTTAAAAGGAAAAGCAGTGCATCTGCAAGGGGGAAATTATCCGCTTACCGTATATCTCACCATTTATGCCAAAGTAATGTTAGGCCCCATTCCTGTTGGTCAAACGGTTTATGATTCAACATCCAAGTACCAGATCGTAGTAAGAACACCGGCAGGTATTGCCGAAATGAAAGAAACCCGGCAGGTATTTGTTTATCCAAATCCGGCCAAAGATATTTTGCAGGTTTATATACAAAATTCGGCAGTAAATTTCAGCTATCAGATTTATAACCTCAGTGGCGCATTGGTTCAAAAAGGAGAAACCCATAGTTTTGAACCCGTAAAAGAAATTGCCCTGAACCCATTAAATACAGGCGTATACCTGCTTAAGCTCAATGACAATGGCAAGCAGTACCTGAAGAGGTTTGTGATCGGGGATTGATTAAAAAAGCAAGGTATGAGGTATGAGGTATGAGGTATGAGTTATGAGGTATGAGGTATGAGGTATTAATTATGAGTTATAAGTTATGAGTTGAAAAAAGTAGAAAGTAGAAAATAGAAAATAGAAAATTAAATTTTCGTATATTGTACTGCGTAATTTGTACATCGTACATCGTACATCGTACATCGTACATCGTACATCGTACATCGTACATCGTACATCGTAACTCGTAACTCGTAACTCGTAACTCGTAACTCGTAATTAAATTTCGTTGCTAATACTTCCCTATAACCGCAGTTTCATCCGCGTTCTTAAACTCCGAAGTGAAATAAAAGTTAATACTCGGGTAATTGCTTTGAGCCATTTGAACCGACCACATGCTGTCGGCTAAAAATACCAACCGGCCTTCTTTATCTTTAACAATATGATGCCCTTTTATTAAGCTAAAATCAGCCAGTGCTTTTTTATCAGTAGTGGTAAACCAACATGCTTTCTGATAATTTAAAGGACGGAATTCGCAGGATGCTCCATACTCATGTAATAATCGAAACTGTACCACATCAAACTGAAGTTCACCTACCGTTCCAACAATTTTTATATTACCGGGCTGCCGCGAAAATAACTGCGCTACCCCTTCATCGGTCAACTGCAAAATACCTTTTTCAAGCTGCTTGGTTTTCATCGGATCTTTATTGATGAGTTCCTTAAAAATCTCGGGTGAAAAACTTGGGATGCCCTTAAAATTTATCATCTCGCCTTCGGTAAGTGTATCCCCTATTTTAAAGTTTCCGGTGTCGTATAAACCCACCACATCGCCGGGGTAAGCTTCGTCAATAACACTTTTTTCGTTGGCCATAAAACTGGTAGGACTCGAAAACCGGAACTTCTTATCCAGACGCGTATGCTTATAAAATTTATTGCGTTCAAACCTGCCCGACACCACCCTGCAAAAAGCAATCCGGTCGCGGTGGTTCGGATCCAGATTGGCATGTATTTTAAAAATAAAACCGGAAAAATTATCTTCAGCAGGCATCACTTCACGCAAATCTGTTTGGCGCGACTGAGGCTCGGGAGCAATCTGAACAAAGGTATCGAGCAATTCTTTTACCCCGAAATTGTTAATGGCCGAACCAAAAAATACCGGGGCCAGATATCCTTCCAGATATAATTCTTTATCAAAAGGTTCATAAACTCCCTCTATCAAATCAGCATCCTCACGCAATTTTTTTGCCGGTTTATCTCCTATATGCGCATCCAGTTCAGACGAATTTAAATCGTTAATCTGATACACCTCATCGGTTAATTTATTTTTACCCGGACTAAACAATTGCAGCTTTTTTTCAAACAAATTATAAACCCCTTTAAAGCTTGAACCCATTCCAATGGGCCAGCTCAGCGGGCGGGTATGAATATTCAGTTCCTTTTCAATTTCATCCAGCAAATCAAAAGGATCCTGGCCTTCACGATCTAATTTATTAATGAAAATAATAACGGGGGTATGACGCATACGGCACACATCCATGAGTTTGCGGGTTTGTTCTTCTACGCCTTTAACACAGTCAATAACCAATATTACACTGTCAACCGCTGTTAAAGTTCTGTAGGTATCTTCAGCAAAATCTTTGTGACCGGGTGTATCTAAAATATTTACTTTGTAACCTTTGTAATCGAAACCCATCACCGACGAAGCGACCGAAATTCCACGCTGCTTTTCAATTTCCATAAAATCGGAGGTAGCCGACTTTTTAATTTTGGAGCTTTTAACCGCCCCGGCAGTTTGAATGGCACCGCCAAACAACAAAAACTTTTCGGTTAATGTGGTTTTACCTGCATCGGGGTGACTGATAATACCAAAGGTTCTGCGTTTTTTTAATAGTTCTTCCTGAATCATAAATTGTTAACAGCCATTAATAAAATAAAATGGGGGCGAATATACGGCAATTTTGGCGAACGCCATTTGAAGATGCGTTGCGTTTGCAATATCATGGTATATTTGCATTATTGTGGCACACATGAGACGCGATGAATCGCGTCTCTACAGGTGGCGCGGGTAAAGACGCGATTCATCGCGTCTCAATCGGTGTTGCGAATTTAAATCGTGAAACACAATTTGTATTATTTACCAAACAAACCGCTTAAACCGGGCATCATGCTGCTCATGGCGGCACGCATTTCGCTCTCCGACACGTTTTCGGCGGTTTCTAAGGCCCTGTTGGTGGCTACCACCAATAAATCCTGTAACTCTTCCTTGTTTTCGGCTTTTAGCAATTCATCCGTAATTATTATTTCTTTAACTTTACGGTTTGCTGTTGCTATCACCTTAACTTTACCATTAGCTGCTTCGCCTTCAACTTCAATGGTATCTAATTTAGCCTTTACTCCTTCGGCCATTTGTTTGGCCTGACCCAATTTATCAAACATATTTTTTAATTTAAATGGTTATGTGATGGTTATTTTATGCGAATGTGATGTATCCCAAAGATGCGATGCGTCCCGGAGACGCGATGAATCGCGTCTCTACGGGTGACACGTCACAATGCTTATTAACCCATCTTTAGGCAAAGGTAAGGGTGTATAATTGCATCCTGATATAAATCTTGAAAAAAATTGGTTGAGGTCATTTTAAAAAAGATAAATTTGCCAAAAATTTAAGCGTCATTTTTATTATGCAAATCAAGGCAAACCATTCCGACGATTTTGTAAATCGTCACATCTCTCCCCTTTCAAACGATACCCAATCAATGCTCAAAACCATCGGAGTTTCAAGTGTTGACCAACTCATTGATGAAACCATTCCAGCTCATATCCGATTAAAAGAGCGCATGCAATTGCCCGCAGCAATGACGGAAAATGAACTGTTGGCTTTCCTGCAAAAAGTTTCAAACGAAAACAAACTATATAAAAATTATTTGGGTCAGGGATATTACGGAACCTTTACCCCCGGTGTGATATTGCGCAATATATTTGAAAACCCGGGTTGGTATACTGCCTATACTCCATACCAGGCCGAAATAGCCCAGGGCCGTCTGGAGGCTTTGCTCAATTATCAAACCATGATTATCGACCTTACCGGAATGGACATTGCAAATGCCTCCTTACTGGATGAAGGAACTGCTGCCGGTGAGGCCATGCACATGCTGCATTCGGAGTGCAAGAATCAAACAGCAACCAAATTTTTTGTTTCCAACCAGTGTTTCCCGCAAACGATTGATGTATTAAAAACACGTACTGAACCGATCGGCGTTGAACTCGTTATTGGCGATTACGAAACTATTGTATTTGATGATACTTACTTTGGTGCACTGGTTCAATACCCGGCTCTAAATGGTTCGGTAAACGATTATACCGCCTTTGTAGAAAAAGCAAAGGCACATCATGTAATGGTAGCGGTTGCTGCCGATTTATTAAGCTTAACCCTTTTAACGCCTCCGGGCGAATGGGGTGCCGATGTGGTAGTAGGTTCAGCCCAGCGCTTTGGTGTACCCATGGGATACGGCGGACCACATGCCGGTTTTTTTGCTACCCGTGATGCTTACAAACGTCAGATGCCGGGCCGCCTGATTGGAATGTCGATTGACGCACAGGGAAATCCTGCTTTGCGTATGGCTCTTCAAACCCGCGAACAACATATCAAAAGAGAAAAAGCAACCTCAAATATTTGTACCGCCCAGGTATTATTATCTATTATGGCCAGTATGTATGGCGTTTACCATGGCCCCAAAGGCCTTTCGGGCATTGCTGGCCGTGTACACGGTTTGACCCAAACCCTTGCAAACAGCTTAAATGAAGCCGGATTACATGTAGAGAACAAAAGTTATTTTGATACCATCACCATTAAAGTTGCAGACGCTGATCAATCGATGAAAGATTGTTTGGCAGCCGAAATCAATGTGGCAAAAACAGATGCAAATCATATTCGTGTTTCCATTGATGAAACGCATACGCTTGCCGATATCAATCAGCTTGCATCTGTGCTAACAGGTAAAACCATAAACAGCAAACAAGCCGAATCGTGTGAATTAAAGGCTCCGGCCAACTTTGCCCGTAAGTCAGATTTTATGACCCATCCTGTGTTCAACTCCTACCACAGTGAGCACGAAATGCTGCGTTATATTAAATTACTTGAATCAAAAGATTTATCACTTTGCCATTCCATGATTGCTTTGGGTTCATGCACCATGAAATTGAATGCAACCGCCGAAATGATTCCGGTAACCATGCCCGGCTTCGGACAACTGCATCCATTTATTCCACGCGATCAGGCAACAGGCTACACACAAATTTTTGAAGAACTGAGCCATGCATTGAAACAAATTACAGGCTTTGCCGGCATCAGTTTACAACCCAATGCCGGTGCCCAGGGCGAGTATACCGGCTTAATGGTTATCCGCGAATATTTTAAAAGCATTGGTCAATCGCATAGAAATATTGCATTAATTCCTTCATCGGCACATGGTACCAATCCTGCCAGCGCAGTGATGGCCGGCATGAAAGTTATCGTTACCAAAACACTGGAAAACGGTTATATAGATATTGAAGACTTAAAGTTAAGAGCCGAAGAAAACAAAGATAACCTGGCCTGTTTAATGGTAACATACCCTTCAACCTTTGGAATTTTTGAAGAGCAAATTACCGATATCTGTGCAATGATTCACAAAAATGGCGGTCAGGTTTATATGGATGGTGCCAACATGAATGCACAGGTAGGACTAACCAGTCCGGCAAATATTGGTGCCGATGTATGTCACTTAAATTTGCACAAAACATTTTGCATTCCACATGGTGGCGGTGGCCCGGGTGTTGGACCCATTGGCGTTGCTACACATCTGGTACCTTTCCTTCCCGGTCATTCGGTGGTGGAAATGGGTGGTGGAACTCAATCCATGCATGCCGTATCCGCAGCTCCCTGGGGCTCTGCTTCCATCCTGCTGATTTCATTGGCTTATATAAAAATGATGGGAACCGAAGGATTGGAAAATGCAACCAAATATGCTATTCTGAACGCCAATTATATCAAAGCCCGTTTGGAAAAATATTACCAGATTTTATATTCAGGCAGTAAAGGCCGTTGCGCACACGAGATGATTTTGGACACACGCGTTTTTAAAGGCGCTACTGGTGTTGAAGCCGAAGACATCGCCAAGCGTTTGATGGATTATGGCTTCCACGCACCTACCATGAGTTTCCCGGTTGCAGGTACCATTATGATTGAACCCACCGAAAGCGAATCCAAAGCAGAACTGGACCGTTTTTGCGATGCCATGATTGCGATTAGAAATGAAGTAAGCAACATAGAAAATGGCAGCGTTGATAAACTCGACAATGCATTAAAAAATGCACCGCATACTGCATCCGTAGTAACTGCCGATGAATGGAAACATAGCTATACACGTCAGCAGGCTGCCTATCCATTGCCGTATGTACGTGCAGCTAAATTCTGGCCTTCAGTAGGCCGGATCAATAATACGTACGGTGATAGAAACCTGGTTTGTGCTTGCATTCCCACCGAGGCTTACGCAGAGCAGGTGAGTAATTAGAGTCTGTCTATAATGTCCTCTGGCGGCGTTATGCTCACCACCAAAAATGCTCATGTACACCAGCACACTGCGCTTTTTGGAGGCTTCGCATGCCTTGCCAGAGAACATTCTAGCTCAGACTCTGACTCCACGGACAGACACAAATTTGGCAATCGGTAATTAATTTACGGTGTACGATGTACAATGTACGATGTACAATGTACGTGGCCAGCACGGCATTACAATGTTTGTTACTTCAATTAAAATTACAATACTGAAGGGATTGAATTACAATAGCCCCGGGTAAAACCCGGTGGTAATAGGTGCCTCCAACGAAATTACAACCCTGAAAGGGTTGAATGTGTTATTAAAAAAAAACGGCATGCAACAAATTTGTTGCATGCCGTTTTTTGGTTAGGAAAAATATGGGATATCAGTTCTATGCTACTTGTTTCAATCCCAGTATTTCGAGGAGGTGAGGTGTATCTTTAAGGGCTATTCTTGCAATGTCAACATAATCATCGCTCCAGAGTGCCAATGCATCCAGGGCCTGGTCGCGAGTGCGGGTGGAAGTTTGTGCTTCACCGGTTTCTTTTTGTTGTTTGGCTATGGCAGTTTCCACCTCATTCAATTTATCGGCAGCCATTTTTAGGATGGGTTCAGTTTGGCCAAATTTAGCCATGCCTGCTTTGTATTCTGCTTTTCCCAAAATATTCTTATAAAAAGTCTTTGCCTGATTGAGCCAGCCCGAAATGGTATGCTTACGCGAACCGGAAGCATTTATCTCTGCCAAAATTCCCCTTTCCTTTTTAAAGGCAACGCGGGCAACTCCTAAATGTGTTAAATAAATACCTTTTGCCAGATCTATTTTAAGATGCAGGTCATCGGTTGCGCGGTATTGGTCGCCATACTCTCTTACCTGGATTTGATGCTTATCAACTGCATTTGTAAGTAATGCCGTTCCAATTTCAATTTCAGCCCGACTATAGCCAAATGCCAATAGCGCGGGAGCAATCTCATCATGACCGCTGTTTTGAATTGCAATGCTAATTCCGAGCAGGTAAGCATCAATTGTTTTGTAATCACTGCCTGAATTGCCATTTTGACCGGATTCAGGAGTTGGGTTGTTGTTGTTTGTTTGATCTGCCATAATTATTTGATTACAGCTAAGATTAGTTTAGCTGATAACAAGAGCAATGTATTATGTAAATGGCAGAATAAGGCATGTGAATAAAAAATAAGGTAAAATTTAAGTATAATATTAAACTGAGATAGTGCAATCATTAATATTTGATTAAAAACAAAGATAAACCTCCGCTTGAAATGATAATTACTCCCTTTAAACTCAGTTACCACTATCCAAAAAGAGCTATTGATTCGTAGAAGCGCATCATTTAATCGAAGATCTAACTCATGGCTAAATAAAAAGGACGTGGCGGCACGAAAAATGGCATTGCATCAACTCATGATACAAATTTTTTTTATTAGATGCCTGATCAGAAAGCAGCCAGATGATTTAATTTTTGCTTTTTGCCTCGTTTGTGAATGGCTGACTTATATTATTTTGAGCCAGGTCACGTATATGATGCGCCGGATGGCGTAATTTATAAGCCAGGCTATGTAAGTGATCAACCGGATGAGCTGTTTGTTGAATTTTGCCACTTAATCAATCGTCTGGATCAAGTAATTTTTGCGCCACACCACATCATTGAATCGCCAGATTAATTAGTTCATACGCCACCTTATTTGATTGCTCCGCCGGAAGAAATAATTTTTTCAAAATGGCACTTGATTGGAGAGCCTGGTGAAATAAATTTTAAATTTTGCCACATAAACGTTGTGCTAGAAGAAATAATGTTTTCAAAATTGCATTTGATTGATGGGTAAGGTGAGATAATGTTTGAATTTTGCCACATATCTGAACCGAATTGCCAATTCAGTTTATTATCCGTTTGGTAACTTATTAAAATACCATAGTTTTGAACACAGAAGGCAGCTACTTAGTCAACGCAAGCCAACAAGCATTTGTTTGTTGCATGTGAATTTTTGGCTGCTATAAAGAAGTTAACGCACAGTCTGTTTTCTGTTCCCGCGACACTTTTACTTATACGTTTATGTGCTTTTGAGGACGATTTAAACCAATGAATTAAACTAAATGTTCTTGGCTAGTTTCAATGAAAGCAGAGAATTATCTCGGAGAAATTGAGTCAAGGTGGTATCCTTGGACTCATTGCCATACCGTTGAAAAAGACTGATTGGTTAATTGATTTTTTGTAATGAATTTTTAGTGGACGTCCACTTAATTATACCATGTTTCGTACTATAATACAAGCCAACATTCAAATATATACATGAGTAGCGATCTCCATTAACTACAATGGAATCTAATTGATTTCTCATCTTTTCGATAATTGTGTATTGCGTTTCATCCATCCAAGCTTCAGCATAATTGATGGAAAAATGCTTGTCGGGCTGACCATGATCCTGATAAAATGCATAGTGAATTGAAAATAAAATATCCATTCCTTTGTGTGATATATTTTTATAATTGCAGGTTATTTTTTCTACGTGGTATATATCTGGACACGAGCCTTGTGAATTAAGAGGTTGTATGTCATAGTCAACTTTTACTAATCCTTGTCCCAGGAAAGTGTCCGAATGACTATTATTATGAAGGAAATACAGTGTGTCTGTTCCGGTGTAAGGCATCATCGCAAAAAACGTTGAATCGACCATGGAATAATTATAAGTATACGTTTCGCATTTTTGACAGCCAATTAAAATTACCGCCAGAGCGATTAGCTCGGCAACTATAGCAATTCTCATAAACCCGACATTTTTAATTAATGTAATTATGTGCAAGGTAGCGTAATTTATTAACTAAACACCAGATAATTGATTGTAACTAAATCAATTTGCAATGCCTGCTCCATGACGTTTTAAATCTATAAACGCACCCTCTCTTTAGCATTCGTAATGCCGACAAGACTCTTTAGTTACATACAATAGTGACCGGACCCATTTGCGCAACAGCCCGTGCGTTAACAAAGGGCATAAGTTATTTTGGTATTTGTGGTTCCAGGTAAATTATCTACTTTCGTTAGTGCGGTTTCGGGCGACAGATTTGCGGTATCACATCCAAAACAACTCATGCCCTCAACCGTTATGGGCAATTATATGGAAACTTACAAAGGTGAACCTTCAAATGGGAAAGACTTTTATTCCCTGCTTCTGCAATCGACAGAGTTCACATCCGAATTGGGAAAAGTTGCGCTCGCATCTGGTCAACTCGAAGCAGAAATTATTCTGTATTTTAAAAGGAAGGATTTGAAGTTTGAGCATAAGAAAGCAACTCTTGGAACTTTAATTAGGATCGGAGAGAATGAAGGTGTATTTGACAGTAACTTATTAATCGCATTTAAACAATCCAAAAAACAAAGAAACGAGTTTATGCATAACCTATATTCACTATTCATTGAATTGGTTAATGAAGAGTTACTGCCAAGAAACAACCTCCTTGATTCCGATGTAGTCACTTATAATGAATATGCGTGGCAGCTTAAAGAGAATCTTGAAGGGTTAGCAGAAATAATATCTAGAAAATAACACAGAAATACTTGTTCAGCGCAATATTATGTCAGTACCAGATAAAACTATGTTCGGTCCTCGACCTGACACAACAGGGATAACTTACGGGGAAGTACGTCAAATCAGAGAAGATGACACGAAAATCTAACCGCATTGGCAAAATGTCGCCTTTTGAATATATTTGCCACCGCTACTCTTTAAAGAAAAACGACAATAGACAATTAATGAAAAATTTGACTTTCATTACATTTTCAATACTATTAACTGGACTTGCTTCTTGCCAGAACAAACCCGTTAAGACCATATCAGAATTACCTCAAATGGACACTCTTACTATACCGAATGAAACAAAAATTTATATTCTTCAAAAGGAGAAAGAGAATTCAGATTTTAACTATTCAAAACTTGACGACATTGATGGTAATAATTTCAAAACAATTAATATTGAAAACCTAATGCCAGTCTTTGAACCCGTAAATGGACAGTATAAATATTATCAATTCCTCTCGACATTTGTAGGCGAAGCCTATAATTCTGGCGGGCCACGTTTGTTCAAAGAGTTTCACGACATTTTAATCATCAAAACAGATAAGGAAAATAAAATCATTGATGCATATCAATACACATTGGAATGGGGGGAACTACCACTTCAATATGATGTGTTTAAAAGTTCTGTTAATAATATTTCATTAACAAACAATATGGACATTAACAAACTAAAATTTATCCGAACATATGGTTGGAATAACGATAAGAAAGAATTAAAAGAAAGCGGAACAATAAAACTGAAATAAGAAAAACAAGTCATAACAATGTTGAGAAGCAATTTGAAATTATTATTTTTCCTCGTGTTTATTTCCTCATTACGAAGCAATTTGTGGATAGGTTTTTTCACATTCTGACGTTAGGTGTAATTTAATTGGAGACAGGAATAATCAAAGGAAAATTGGCAAGAAAGAAAACTTCAACAAAAAGAAAAAAATCAGCGGGGTTTGACCTTAAACCATATTTGTATGTACTAGGTGGTTTGTTACTCGTACTGACAATTTTTGTTGGCTTTAAACTACACTTGTCTGAAAGGCGGTTAATTCCAATTAGCATTTTAGCAATCATTATTGGAGCAATATTTGAAGGTAAGCGAATCATAGAAAAGTGGAAGACAGTTTTTTTCTTGTCTTTGGCATCTTTTATTTTAAGCTATCTGGCTTTTTTGCCAGGGAAAGGTGAGCATGGTTATGGTATCGAAAACCACATAGAAGAATGGCCTTATTGGTTTATCGGAATATTTTCTCTTCTAATTATAGCATTTAATAAAGAACGGGTAACAGTTAAATTAACAGAAGGTATTACGCTTATACAATCAATAGCAATTATTTATTGGGTTTTTGACTACGGCTTTCTAACAGACATAAATCTATTCTTGAATATATTGATGTTTATTGGATTATGTTTTACAATTTTTGCTTTTTATCACGCATTCACAAGGGCTGAAATAACAAGGTCAAGCAGACTTTCATTAAGTATTTGGAGTTCGATAATCATGATGCTTTTTGCAATTGACAATATTTATCGAGTCTATCAAAATGGCCAAATTGAGAACTCAGAAGATATAACAAGTGGGTTTTACATTAGCTTGCAATACTTTTTACTTGGAGTTTGTTGTATATATATTATTCAAAACCTAATTATGCTAATTGGATTTTTACCTGGAAAAGGTACCTTTTTTAACAGGCAGTATTTTAAGGAATTAGAAGAACTGAAAAAGGATCATGTAAAGAGATATTCTCAAGAACAAGTAAAAACTACATATTCATTGATTTGTCTTTTTGTTGTTGGGACATTTTTTTGGTTAAATTATAACCATCAATTTTTGCCAAGAAATATTGCAGTTTGGCTTGTGTTTGTAATTTTTCCAATTGGAATAATTGCTTATGAATATGCGCAAGAAATGAAAAAACTAAAGCTAACAGGCAAAGGTTCGTTGCAACCGAAGGACCAAGAATGAACCATTTGTTGAACACCTGTTCCCGTAAAACTGGAGAACTCTGCTATCGCATGGGGCCAAAGGGGGGGGACAATTGCGGTTGGTTTTTTCATATTCTGACGTTATAGGGAAGGCCATAACAAGTGAATAAAATTGGACATAAGGAATAAAATGACTATATTTACAACGTGAAAAACAAAGCAAAAAAGCCAGCTAAATCAGGCAGAAATTTAAGAGAAGAAATCCTTCGATCAATGATAGCTTCTTTCAAAATTGAAGGAATTAATATTTCATCGAATTCGGCTTTAGCGACACTTAAAAAAGTCGAACTTACTTTGGGAAAATAGAGGTTATAAATTCCTCCATTTTATTGTAATTTTTTTCTGCGGACAATTGTACTGCTAATACGTAGAATTCAAATTCTGTTTTCCCAACTTTATCAAATAATAGTGGATCATAACCCTGCTTACGCGACATCAGATTTGCCAAAATACGGGCCGTTCGACCATTTCCTTCACGAAAGGGATGGATAAATAAAAATTCAGCATGTACTTTAGCAATATCTGCAATTAAGACCTGACTGTTTTCATATTCATTTGCTAATTTGGACAATATCTCTTGATTGAATGAAGCCATTGTTTCAGGTAGAAAGCGGGCAGCAGCAAAAGGAAAGCCTCCCTTTGAGAGATTAACATCCCGATACTTCCCGGCAAAGGAATAAAGATGACCAAGTGCGAGCTTGTGGATTTTCAAAATGTATTGAACATCGAATCTTGTTCTGCTTGACAGCTTTTCGGTCAAAATAATTTCCGCCTTTAAAAAACCTTCAAACTCAGACAGTGCAATATCTTCAGATGACTTGAGACCAAGTAAATTAGGTAATATCTCACTTTGACTATTCGGTGTTTTGTATTTCATGCTGACCAACAAATATAAAACTATCAGCGACATTTATGCATGTGGCCAGCCGGCAATAGTTGGGGTTTCGAAAGGACTGAAGGATGAATCCTGTGTTGAACAGTATGTTCAGCATTAAAGTGGGAGAACGCCGTATGTGTCAACATGATGAAGAACTTGTTAAAGGGTGGGTACAAATTGTCCCCCCCTTTGGGTATAAACTGCGGGCGTTAAACAACAAATAGGTTGTACTAATCAGGATAAATTTGCTTTTACCAATTATTATCGCAAGTTTTACCAAGCAGTTTGTGACAGGTTTTCACATTCTGCACCAATAAGCCCTTTTTTATGCCAAACTGCAAATACTTAGTGACATTATTAATAATTTTTATAACAAGTTATTGCAATGCAAAAACTCTGGCAGACACCACAATTATTAAATCACATTTAACGGCATTAACAAAGACAGAAAAGCATCGTACCTACAATAATATTGACCAACTTAACAGAACAGCCAACTTCATCAAATCTGTTTTTAGTCAATACTCCGATAGTGTATTTTTCCAGGAATATTTTGCGGATGGCAGGACTTATAAAAACGTCATTTGTTCCTTCGGCACAGAGAATCAAAAACGAATTGTTGTTGGCGCGCATTATGATGTTTGCGGCGATCAGGAAGGTGCTGATGATAATGCAAGCGGTGTGGCAGGGCTCCTTGAACTATCCAGATTATTAAAAGGAAAAAAACTAAATTATAGGATTGACCTGGTTGCTTATTCATTAGAAGAACCGCCCTATTTCAGAACCGAATTTATGGGCAGCTACATTCACGCTAAATCGCTTGTAGACGCTAAGGCGGAAGTTTATGGCATGGTTTCAATTGAAATGATTGGCTACTTCTCAGACGAGAAAAAATCACAGTCCTATCCTGTCGGATTGCTTTCACTTTTTTATGGCAATAAAGGAAACTATATCACGCTTGTAAAAAAATTCGGTTCAGGAAAATTTGCGCATAAGTTTTGCAGACGCTTTAAATCTTCTAAAGCAATCCGGACAAAAAAATTTACCGGACCTCCGGCTTTACCGGGTATTGACTTTTCAGACCATTTGAATTATTGGAAATTTGGAATTAGTGCGTTGATGATAACTGATACTTCATTTTATAGAAATAAAAATTATCACCAATCATCAGACACAATGGAAACGCTCGATTTAAAAAGGATGGCAAAAGTAATAGACGGTGTATTTAAAACTTTAATAACTCTATAACCACAAGTGAAAACCGGATTATAACTGTCCGGGGTTGAAGCATCCGAATGTTCGCCTGTACGCTGCCAAAATTTATAAAATAAATTTGCATTTACCAGTTATTATCACAAGTTTTACCAAGCGTAATTTGATTGGTTTTTTCATACGCTGAGTTTAACCCCATTTAATGACAGACTTCAAGGATAATCAACATAAACCAAACAAAAGAATTATGAAAACTAAAAAACTAATAATGGCATTGGGCATTATTTCTATCCTCACTGGATGTATTCCGTCCTTAAACCCACTTTACACAAGCATGGATTTGATTTTTAAATCAGAATTTCTTGGGACCTGGAAGGAAACAAAGTCAATAGATAGCTGGACATTTGAACAGAAAAGTGACAAGGAGTACAAACTGACGCACACTGAAGATAATAAGCATGCAACTTTTCGGGCACACGTAGTAAAGATAGGAGAATTTCTTTTCCTTGACCTTTATCCCGAAGAGCTAAAATCTGTCGACCATTTATATCAAATACATTTTTTTCCGGTTCATACATTTTCCAAAATAAAAATCATCAACGACCAATTAACCATTGAAATGTTTGACCCTTCATGGTTAGAAAAAGGTATTGAGTCAAACCAAATTAATATTGCGCATATAAAATCCTCCGACGGAACAATTCTGCTGACTGCTTCGACAGAAGAGCTCCAAAAATTTGTTTTAAAATATGCCGACACCAAAGGTGTATTTCAGGAACCGCTGACTCTTAAGAAAAATTAATATTCCTGCACCAACACATCCGTTGGAATATGCAGTGCAAAATGTAGTTTGCGAATCATTTCAAGGCTGAGCTTTCTCTTTTTATTAAGTATCTCACTTACCCGACCCTTATAACCAATAATATCTTCCAAATCTTTCTGCTTGTATCCCAACTGTTCCATTCTGAATTTTATGGCTTCAATTGGGTCTGGTGCTTCAATCGGATATTTCTCTTCCTCATACTTCTCAATTAACAGAGCAAGAATATCCAATTCATCCCCTACTGCTGTTCCCGGTTTGGCATCAAAAATCTGATTTAAACGATTCAATGCTGCCTTGTAATCTTTTGCTGTTTTTACAGGTTTAATTTTCATATCTTCATATTTTTGTTGCATCTATACGATCGTATTCAGCATGGGTTCCTATAAACCTTATCCATAACATGCCAAACTTATAATTAATCTTCACTATCAGCCGGTATTTGTTCCCTTTAATGTTAAACACAACCCTGTTACCTTCCAAAAAGCTGGCACTTGGATAATCCTGCTTAATATCTTTTGGGCCATTCCATCTGGCAATTGTTGTCTCATCATACCATGATTTCAGTGCTTGTTCGCAATCATTATGCACAATCCAAAATTCACGTAGGGTTTTCCTGGCAATTACTCTCACTAAATATATTTTATACAAAGATACTAAATAGTTCCCTCATTGGGAACTATTATTTAAAATATTTTTCATTCTTTTGCTTTTATTCAGGGTGGAGGTACTACAGGTGATTCGTGAAAGTTTACGATGGGACCAAAACCTATACAGGAAAAATTGTTCTTCAGTAAATATTTACAAGCGCATCACCAAGCTTTACAATTCCGCTTCCTCCGTTGCTCAATACGTTTTGTCCAAAGTAAACTTTATTGTTCTGGGTTCTGTATTTTGCTAATGTTTTTAGAAGTTCTTTTCCTGCCTTATCGGGTTTACCTGTTTGTTGGTTCACGCCCGGAACTTTGCAACGTCCACAAGGCCTGGCTGCTAAAAAATGATGCGAACCTATACTAAATTCTGAATATGTATCTTCTTCAAAAGCTGTACCACCTGTAAACACCAGGTTTGGTCTGAACCGATCTATATTTACGGGTGTGTTCAAACGATTATTTAAATCCGCCATTGATTCATCGCCGATTAGTAAAATAGGATAGGCATCGGCGAAACTAACGGTATCACTGCCCCGGTTAAATTCAGTTTCCACCGCCCTATTGCAATCATCAGGCATATAAACCAATTTACATTTCATCTCAAGAAAAGTTGAAAACCATGCATCGGCAAATTTGCTATACGAAACCACTTCGCAGGTATCGTTCCAGATTTTAACTGTTACTTTTGATCCTGTAACAAGCTTTGGGATAGCTATGCATTCTTTGGCTTTGGGTTCCCAAATATCAAATCCCATTTCGGTTTGAACCAATTTAAACGAAGCCATTATGGGATGCGTTCTCTGTGACATAAAGGTTCCGGTTTCATCAACCAGCATCCACCTGCGATCGTATTGCAGTCCTGTATTATCTATCAGTGCTTCATCTAATGAAATTCCTTTTAAACCTTTAACGGGATAAATAAATATTTGTGAAAGCCTGCGCATGGTTCAAACATAAAAAAAACGGACAACACTTTATGTATTGCCCGTTTTTTATTTTACTCATTTTTCAGAATCCTATTGATCCCACCATACAGGTTTCTTGATATCATTTTCTGCAGGTGCCTTGGTATTGTATAAACGCTCATCCAAAACGGTTGGTAATCTTCTGGGTATTACGGTAACACTTCCATTCGAATTGGGTGTTAAAGTTGGAAAACCCGTTCTTCTCCAATCCGAATACACTTCAATCTGGCCGAATAATGCAATATACTTTTGTCCCATAATTTTTGCCAACGTTATTGTGGCAGCTGTTTCACTTGCTTTTGCGGTTGTAAAGGCTGCACTGGCGGCTGCGCCGGTTACCTGCAATACACTTGCCAGAACCCCTTCATTATGTGCAGTGGCTGCGCCTGCCAAATCGGCTTTTCTAAACTTGGCTTCTGCTTCAATAAACTTGGCCTCTGCGTATGAAACCAATGGAAATGGAGCATTTGCAGTAGCCAGATATGGGCCCACATCGGATGCGGATGCACTTGCATCACTGGCCGAAGTTCCTGTGTATTTACCACTGTCATCTTTCATACAATAAAAACTTAACCGTGGATCTGCATCTGCTTTTAAAGTATCAACCAGCACACTTCCCATTTTTATATAGTTTTGTCTTTCAACCTGAGTAAAAGCATACCATTGATTGTACTCATTGGCATTGGCTCCAAAAATTGCATTGCAATTGGCATCCGAACTGGTAAATCCGGCAGCGTATGCCAGGGCTATAGATGCAAGGGCATCTGTTGCCGAGGCAGTGGCATCTTTTTTACTCAAACGATTGTGGTAACGTGCTTTTAACACATGTGCTGCAGCAATCCATGCATCGGCATCACCTGCATATATCAGATCATCTGCATCGGGTAGTAATGTATTTTGTGCAGGTGTTTTTGAAAGTAATGCAATGGCTTCTGTTAAATACGACTGGATATCGGCAATAACAGTTTGTTGTGCATCGTAAGCCGGATTAAAATTAGCCGGGCCATCCAAACCTTTAAGTGCTTCCCTGTTTGGTATATCACCCCATAAATCGGTTGTTACCCCCAAGAACATGGCATGCAATACCCTGGCCATTCCCTGATAATACGGATTTTCAGCGCCTGCCTGATCATATAATTTTTTCAGGTTTACCAAACCATTCGTATATATTACATCCCATTCATTTACATTGGTTGCTTCATCAATCGCATAATCGTTGATGTCCTTTGATTGAAAATCGACACCGGTAACCTGTTGGGCCATAATAACCGACTGACGCGAAAGCTGCCCATTCATGGTTGCAAAATAGGCCACCTCGGCATTCGATAATAATAATGCCGGCGTTACATTATCCGGGTCGTTTGGATTTTTATCATACCCCTCTATGAATTTTTTACAGCCTGTTCCTGCAATAAATCCAATTGCTAATAATATCAATATTAATTTTTTCATAATCTGTTTTTTTTAATCATTTATAATTTTAGAAACTGGCTTTTACAGAGAATGTATATGATTTGGTACCCGGATTGTTGAAGTAATCCCATCCTCCGATGTTTGAACTGGCACCTGTTAAGCTGGTTTCAGGATCAACACCTTTATAATCGGTTTTAAGCCAAAGATTACGGGCTACAAATCCAACAGAAAGTCCTTTTACAATCTTAGTAACTTTAGGTCCCAGACTAAATGTATAATTAATACCTAAATCTCTTAACCGTACCCAGCCACCATCCTGAATTGCATTTTCAGTAGCGTAGTTTCCTCCATCTCCTTTAAAGGTACGGAAATAAGCAGACGACGAAACATATTTGGTATTTGGTACATAATTTGCCGGTTTTGTCGGGTCTGTATTTATATCTTTAACTCCTTCAATTAAATATGCCTTATCCCTGCCGTCGGCAGATTCATCAGTTCGGCCCAATTGGTTCAAACGCGCCCAGGTACCATTCCATATATCACCTCCTTTACGAATATCAAATAAAAAAGTAAGTGATACCGATTTGTAGGTGAATGTATTTCTGATACCACCAAACCAATCTGGATATGGATTTCCAACTTTAGATCGGGTAGTTTCTACTGTTGGGAGTCCATTTGCACCAATAATCAATTTACCATCACCGGTTCTTGCCCATTTAAAACCGTATAGTGCACCATAAGGCTGGCCTTTAATTGCAAAGTTTCCAATAGAGGAGAATCCGGCTTCCAAATCAATTTCCTTAACATTGGGTGCCAGTTCTAAAACTTCATTTACCGTACGCGACCAATTTAAAGTGATATCCCATGTAAAATCTTTCATTTTAAGAGGTGTGCCGCTGAGTAACAGTTCATGCCCTTTATTAACCATAGATCCTAAATTTTCATAACTCGCATTGAATCCGGTTGAAGGGGCTATTGGACGTGATACCAGCAAATCGGTTGAAGTTTGGTTGAAATAGGTATATTCAATTCCCAGTCTGCCTTCAAAAAACCGAAGATCCAAGCCAATTTCCTTACCTGTATTCCGCTCAGGTTTCAGGTTATTATTTCCCATGGTTGAAGCGTAACCATAACCATTGATACCGGCATAAGGAAATGAAAGTCCGCCTGTAAATCCATCGGTGTAGGTTGATCTGCTAAAATAGGTTCTTGTACCATAAGGATCCGGATTAATTCCTGCGTATGCATATGCAACGCGTATTTTACCAAACGATAACTTTGGTATGGAAACCAGCTCTGAAAATACAAACGACAAATTGGTAGCAGGATAAAAGAAATTGTTTTTAGCAGCACCAAATGTGGATGCCCACTCATTCCGGCCCGATACCCCTAAAAATAAATAATTTTTATAGGACAAATTCAGGTCTAAAAATAAAGCGGCAGTGCGAATAGTTTGATTGTACTCACTTGCATATAAACTTGCTGCATTGGCTAAGTTATAATTTCCAGGTACGCCCAAATCCCTTCCTCTCGAATATACATCTTTATTAAAGCGTTGATTTAAATTATTTCCAACCAGCAGTGTACCTTTTATATCTTTGTTGATATCTCTTTTAAAGGTGAGCAGTAAATCAGAATAAACCTCATGGTAACGCAATGTATTTTCATTAATTTCACCTCCGGGTGCATTATCAGGTTGGTTTGAACCCACAGCAAATACATATTTTCTCTGGTCGGTATACATATCAGTTCCCAACCTGTAAGTTGCCGAAAACCAATCAAACGGATCTATGGTAACATTCATATTACCCAGCATGCGGTTCACATTATCTTTAAATGGATTTTCATATACACTCCAATAAGGATTGTCATAAGGTGCCAGATAAGTTCTTTGGGTACCATCCTTGTTTTTATATCCTCCATTTTCCGGATCATTCAGTTTATATGAATTGGGTGCGCGTAATAATGCAAGCATTACACCCGATAAATTACTGCCATTTTGCGAACGGATACCACCTGAATTGATATAATTTATAGTGCCTCCGATTATTACTTTTTTGCTAACACGTGTATCTACTGTTATACGTGCAGAAGTTCTTTCAAAACGGGTATTGGGTACTATTCCGTTTTGATCCAACCTTCCCAGTGAAAAACGTACCGAGCTGTTTTCACTGTTATTTGTGATGGCTACATTATTATTAAAACTATATGCAGTTTTAAAAAATTCTTTTGGATTATCTGTAGGTGATGCAGTTTCTGAACCCCAGCTTTGAGGAGTAAGACCCGGCTCTGATTTTCCAGCAGCAACCGATGAATAGGTTCCGCTTGCAGTATCGAATACCAAACGACCTCCACCTGTTGCAGCAGCAGCGAATGCTCCCCTGCCCTGTCCGTATTTCATTTGTAATTTTGGCAATTTATTTACCTGGCTTATTTCAACCGATGAACCTAAATCAACACCAAAAGTACGTGTACCTTTTTTGCCTTTTTTGGTAGTGATTATAATGGCACCTGCTCCTGCTCGAACCCCATATAATGCGGCAGCAGCCGGACCTTTTAAAATATTGATACTTTCTATATCATCGGGGTTTATATCTACCGCCCGGTTCGAATTGTTTACCCCTGATAAATTTTGGTTAAATGGATAATCACCCGCAGTAGATTGTGCTGTGCTGTTATCAATGGGAACTCCATCAACAACTACCAATGGCTGGTTATTTCCTGTAAAAGTTGCATTTCCTCTCAATAAAATTTTTGCAGATGCTCCGGGTGTTCCCCCTGATCCATTTATGTATACGCCGGCTGCCTTACCCGACAAGCCTTGTATTACATTCTGCTCCCCGGATTTTCTGATCTCGTCTCCACCTACTTTTTGCTGCGAATACCCTAAAGTTTTCCGCTCGCGTTCAATGCCAAAAGCTGTTACCACCATCTCTCCAAGATCTACACTTTCCTGAGCCAGCTTCACATCAATTTCCGACAAACCTGCAATACTTACTTCCTGTGTTTTGAATCCAAGTGCCTTAATAACAATAACAGTTGTTTCGTTGGGTACAGATAAAACATATCTTCCATTTACATCTGTTGCTGTACCCGTCTTGGTTCCTTTCGCATGAACCGAGGCTCCTATTACTGGGGATTTTCCGTCGGAGACAACTCCGGTAATTTGTCTGGTTTGAGACCAGCCTGCCAACGTAGAAACCATCCACGCCAGCAGCATAGTTAATAATTTTTTTCTCATGAGCATTTTACATTTACAATTTTAAAGGTACTATAATGCTTATGAAAAATGCAAATTAATTTTTTTTTAATCAGGTATAATCAAGCGCTATTTATTAAAATTCAGGCCTGTATTTGCTTTTTTTAAGAATCTGTTCCCAGTCCGGGTTTTCCATTAACTGTTCGAGGGATACTTTGCTGTTTTCACGCATGTATTTTGATATAATCTGATACCCCGCATACACACCGATGGCCGGTGCCGAATCTTGCGGAACACCTGTTGCCGAGGTAAAAGGGCCATCATTAAAGTAGCGCATATATTGATTTACATCACTGCTATATATTAATTTTTGTTCCACCAAATGGGTCCATATCATTTGTTCACTTTCTTTGCACCATTCCATTTGTTTTGCAGTGTATCCGAACAATATCGTATCATTAAGTTCAGGCATTAATTGCTTCATAAAATATCTAACTTTACCTTCAAACAACATCATGGCTATAAATCTTTTGTCCTTTAACTGATGTTCATATTTCCCAATCGCCATTGATTTAATTGCATTGGGAACAATATATTCTTTCCGCAATTTATGAATCATAAATTCAGGAAACTCCAGCGCATGGTATAACACATAATTGTTTCCAAGATACATGTCCAATCCGATCCCAACAATACTGTCGTAGGTAACATTTGCATAGCCAAACTCTGAAATAAAGCTGATAAATTTAGGCACCTGTTTATCGTGGAAAAATTTCCTGTACAGAATCATGGCTTCACCCAACTCCGATTCTATTGAATGTAAATCCGGAAAAACACTGTCTACCTCCTTTTTTAATTGTTTTATCGTTGGATAATTAATAAATTTCAAAAGAGAAGGTGCATAATATTCAGGAGCCTCTTCATTGCTTATGTTTAACATATCTTCAGCAAAACTTTGATAAAAAACGCCATATTGTTTTGAAAGATTTTTTAATTGTTCTACACCGCCGGGCTCATGTACTGAAAATAAATTCTGTTCAAACCGGTCTATTTTTAAGGGAACAGCTTCTTCTTTACAGGCGGCAAAAACAAAAGTAATTAACAAATGGACTAAAAAATATAGCTGGTTTTTATTTACAACATTCATATTTTTGATTTTTTAAATTATATAAGCGATTTAAATACGGATTGCAATATCTGTAAATTGAAACTATAATTGAATTGAATATAAAAATAATCTGGACTCAATGGAAAAGACAAGTAAAATTTTTACCCTGCTGCTCATCGTCATTACTTTTAAAAGTAGTGCACAGATAATAGGAGAAAAACTTGAATTTGGTCTCGGGCTTTCACCCTCAGTGAGCTGGGTTACTTCAAATTCGAAAATAATTAAAAGCAATGGCAGCGAGATTAACTGGGGGTTTGGTGCACGGATTAACTATAAACTTAGCGAAAAATATGCTTTTGGATTTGAAGTAAACCTGCAAAATATAGCCTCCAATATACACTTTGATTTAATTGACGTAAAACCACAAAACGGAATTTTAACAACTTCAACAGATTTTAATATTGACTATAGGTTAAGATATGTGGAAGTACCCTGCTTGTTAAAAATGCATACCCAAAACAAAAATAACCTGAGTTTTTACGGTGAATTTGGTTTCGCTCCCGGGTTTCTTTTAAAACAAAGGGCCGATATCCGTTCCCCCCAGCTAAACCTTGAGGATGTAAATACCGGAACACCGGATGATGGAGATAAATTTGAATTGCAAAACGCCGACGGTTCAAAGTATACATATGCCATTAATAGTTTAAGGGTTGGTCTGGTATTTGGTGCGGGAACGCAACTATACATACTCAATGATTCACGGGTTGATTTAGGATTAAGATACAATATGGGACTTAGCGATTTTTTAGATGAAAGTAAATGGAATGCTGCCAATAGCTATTTATCTTTGAATGCAGGATTTTTCTTTTAAACTAAAAATAAGGTGAAAATAACCCTTTCTCAAAAAAGTTTTCATACAGGGAATTTTAACAGCAATACCCAAAAAATTATAGAATCAATTCAACTGGCTAAGTCGGGCGGATCTGATTTAATCGTTTTTGCCGAACTGGCCACCTGTGGCTATCCGGCCAGGGATTTCCTAGAATTTCATGACTTTATTTTACTGGCTCAGAACAGTATTGATGAAATTGCACAACATTGTACAGGTATTGCAGCAATTGTAGGTTCACCCAGTATTAATCCGGTTGTACATGGAAAAGACCTGTTTAACTCTGCATATTTTATTGAAGATGGCAAGGTTCAAAAAATTGTGCATAAAACCTTGTTGCCAAATTATGATATTTTTGATGAATACAGGTATTTTGAACCCAATACCCATTTTGAAATTATACATTACAAAGGTTTCAGAATTGCGTTAACCATATGCGAAGATTTGTGGAATATTAACGACAATCCCATGTATGTTAAAACACCCATGGCAGAGTTAATACATCAAAATCCTGATTTTGTAATAAACATTGCTGCTTCCCCCTATTCAACCACACAAATACAAACCCGGCAAACGGTATTAAAAAACAATGCCCGCAAATATCAGCTTCCTGTTTTTTACGTGAATCATGTAGGTGCACAAACTCATCTTATTTTTGACGGAGGCAGTTGCGCAATAGATGCAAACGGAAATGTTTTTGATGAACTGCAGTACTTTAACGAAGACCAGAAAACCTACAAAATAAATGAGGGTGATAAAGGTATTGACCTGGTTAATTCGATCAGCACGCTCACAGGAATCAGAAATAAATATGCGGATATTGAAAGTGCACTTACATTAGGAATTAAACAGTACTTTGATAAATTAGGATTTAAAAAGGCCATTTTAGGTTTATCAGGAGGAATTGATTCGGCGGTTGTATTGTACTTGGCATCGAAGGCACTGGGTTCTGAAAATATCTGGGCGGTAATGCTCCCTTCACAATACAGCAGCGACCATTCTATTGATGATAGTTTATTATTGGCAGCCCGGCTTGGAATCAGGCAAAACATCATATCTATTGAAGACACCTTTAACACGCTAACCGAGACTCTCAAACCTTATTTTAATGAAACTCCTTTTGGACTGACTGAAGAAAATATGCAGTCGCGTTCACGTGCCTTAATTTTAATGGCTCTTGCCAATAAATTTGGTTATATTTTACTGAACACAAGCAATAAAAGTGAGCTGGCTGTTGGCTATGGAACTCTTTATGGAGACATGTGTGGCGGACTTTCCATTATCGGAGATTTATATAAAACAGAAATTTATGAACTGTCAAAACACATCAATAAAAAAGATGAAATTATACCTGTTAATATAATCAACAAAGAACCTTCCGCAGAACTTCGGCCCGAACAAAAAGATAGTGATAGCCTTCCTCCTTATGAGGTTTTAGATAAAATTCTTTACCATTATATTGAAGAAACCATGGGGATTCAGCAAATTGTAAACATGGGTTTTGAACCTGCTTTGGTGAAGCGAATTTTAAAAATGGTGAATACAAGTGAATGGAAGCGATGGCAGGCTCCACCTGTTTTGCGGGTATCACAAAAAGCATTCGGACCCGGCAGAAGGGTCCCTATTTCCGGCAAATACCTGAGTTGATTATGCAGTTTTGTTCAGTGTGATAACCGTTATCTCAGGCATAATCCCAACTCTTCCCGGATAACCAATAAAACCAAAGCCCCGGTTTACATAAATCATTTGCTTATCTACTTTATATAAATCGGCCCAATGCGGGTAAATATATTGTGAAGGACTCCATTTAAAATCTCCCAATTCAACCCCAAACTGAAATCCATGTGTATGTCCCGAAAGCGTTAAATCAATGTCGGTATGGCTCTTGCTAACAATGGTATCAAAATGACTGGGATCATGTGATAACAATATTTTAACAGGAACATCAGGCATACCTGCTTTTGCCCTTGTTATATCTCCAAATTTTTGAAACCGGCCTTTGTCACCCCAGTTTTCAACCCCAATTAAACCAATGCTTTTGTTTTCTCTTTCCAGCAAAACATGTTCGTTTCGCATCAGGTTCCATCCCAGATTTTTATGCACATCAACCAAATCCTGCATGTTTTTAGATTTTTCTTCAGGGCTTTTCCAATCTGTTACATAATCACCATAATCATGATTGCCAAGTATCGAAAACACACCCATCGGTGCTTTTATTTCGGAAAACATATCCATCCATTCATATACTTCATTGGTTCGGTTATTTACCATATCCCCTGTAAAAAAAACAATATTTCCTTTTTGTTCCTTAATCATATTGATGCCCCGGTATACCGCATCTTTGTTGGTAAAACTACCACTGTGAATATCTGATATCTGTACTATTTTTAAGCCATCAAAAGATTCGGGGAGATTGGGTAAAACCAGATTTACCCGGCGCACCTGGAAATTGTATGCACCGGTTATCATTCCCCGGCTCAACATAATAAAAGGAACTGCTCCAGCTAAAATACCTGCCCGGGCGATAAACTCTGAGCGCGAAATTTTTTTTGACTGGGGTTCTATCGCTTCTTCCATTTCCTCTTCTTCTGCAAGCGCTTTCTGGTGCAAAAAATTGCGCTCTATCAAACGCCACGCCCATATGAATAACCTTTTAATATCATCTACAATCAAAAACAAAAACGTAATTAATTTTGACGCATAAATAATTACAAATGTGCCCAAAAAATAAGTTCGTATGTTTTTATAGGTATCAAAAAATGCAAAAATCTGGTTCGCTCCAAATGTCAGCAAAAGTATTGCAGGCACTGCCCAAAATGAAAAGGTAATAATTTTTCGATACCAGGTGGGTTTATCTTTGATGAGTACTTTTATTGCCTGCCACACATACATATCTACCAACAAGGTAAAAACAAGCGTACCTACAATCATTTTAATCTTAAACAACAGCATGAATGAGTGGAATAAAAAATTTATATTTCAAAGAAACGAAATAAGTTTCATATATGGTTAATTCAATAACTTTAGTAAACTTGCACATTAATAATTATGGGAAAAACCACCAGGGCCTTAGGTAAAAAACTGATGCAACTCAAGGAGTTTGCAATTAAAGTTTTATTACTGGCTTTTCAGGTAAGTCTGTTTTTTATTGTTATCTACCGTATTATACCCGTTCCTATTACCCCTTTACCTGTAATCAGGCTTTTTGAGCAGGTTTTTGGTGATGATCCTGTACGATTAAAAAAAGATTGGGAATCTATTGAAAATCTGGGATCCAATATATGTCTTGCCAGTCTTACTGCCGAAGACCCCAAATTCTTTCAGCATTATGGTTTCGACTTTGAACAAATATATGAATCGGTAAAAAAAAGTTTTAGCCGCGGAAAAAAACCAAGAGGCGCAAGCACCATCAGTCAGCAAACGGCAAAGAATCTCTTTTTCACTCCAACGCGAAGCTGGTTGCGTAAAGGACTAGAAGTATATGTTACCGTATGTATTGAAGTGCTGTGGACAAAAAAGCGGATTCTCGAAGTATACCTCAATATTATTGAAATGGGAAATGGAGTATATGGCGCTGAAGCAGCGTCACTTTATTATTTTAACAAACCTGCCTATAAGTTATCTTCATCTGAGGCAGCGGCAATTGCTGCCTGCTATCCAAACCCGAGAAGATGGAAGGCAAACAAACCTTCGAAATACATCAGAAGAAAACAAAACCTGATTAACCGTTATATGCACAAAATTGGCAAGCTTCCCTGGGACTAAAATTATTTTTTACGGGGTCTGATAATTTTAAATTCAACCTTTCTGTTTAATCCTTCCGAACTCAGCTGGTATTTTTGTATATAGGGATCCTTCTCTGAAAATACCAGCAATCTGTGCTGCTCAATTTCATAAATTTTAAACAGTTTGCGTTTTACTTCAAGCGCCCTGCGTTCTGCCAAAGTAAGTTGGGTTAAATTGGGCTTGTTGTTATCTGCATGTCCGATGATTACCAATGCAGCCGAAGTATCCATCATCAATATCCGGGCAATAACCTGTAATAATCCATATTGTTCTACATGCATGGTATACCCGTTTGGTGGGAAATTAATAAAAGGCAATCCCAAACCGCTCATTGAAACCGTAACAAAATCAATTTGCGGAATTGAATCGTTTATTTTATAAATTCTTTCTGCAGAGTCCCGTCCCCCGTTAAATCCTGGGAAATACTTGCCTAATGTTTTGTCAAAACCAAACGGATCCGAATCCTCTGAGTCGGGAATTCCATCACCATCACTATCCAGCGTAATGCCTTTTGAATCTACTTTATAGCCTGCCTTGGTATTGGGCTCCTTGTCAATTGCATCCGGAACACCATCCCCATCCCCATCGCTTTTCATGGCTGCAGCATTCTCATTGGCTTCCATTAAATCCATGTAAATTTTATTAATCGGATTACTCCAATCTATATGTTTTGGTTTGTTGGCAGTTGTGAGATTATATACAATACTGGCTACACAATACCCGTTTAAATCAGGTAAGTTATTTCCGGTATTTTTCATGTCAATCATGTCATTTCCATTTAACATTAAGTTTGCCTCAATTCCCAAATCAATATTCTTGCTGATTTTTCTTTTAAAACCAAAGGTTAAAGGAATTGTGAAATTATTGGCAGTATATGTTCCATAAGGACTGCTATCCTTTTGGGCATTATTTAACTGCATACCGGCACCCACACCAAAATAAAAATTATTTCTTGGAAAACTGTTTCTGTAATCTACACTGCCCACGTTAAATATGAGTTGTAAATTGATATTGGTAGTCCTGTTCTGGAAAGCGGTACTATCAAGCCTTGAATGCCCGCCTGATAATTTACCATATAAATATTGAGCTCTTACACCCATTACATGGTTAAAAGAATATTTCACAAAGCCGCCGTATCCCGGATAGGCAGCATCCATGGTTACGTCTCCTGCATAAAAAGCAATTCCATAATTGAGTCCGAAAGATAATTTCGAATAACTTACCGGTGGAATAATATTGCTTGTATCGCTGGCCTTCTTAAGGGGTTTGGTAACTTTTGTTGCAGTGCTGCCATCCACAACACTCATATCCGGAGATTTCAACTTTTCACTTTTATACTTTTCGGGCTTTTTAACTTTCCCGCCATTATTCTGAGCATAAATAGAATTTGATAGAATGACTAGCAGTACTATAAAAAAATTAGTTCTCATATAATGGGACTTAACAGTCAATTTGTCTGCTAAGGTACACCATTGTATGAGAACTAAGAATTTTAAGCCTTTCAGTTATCTACAATCTATTGTTTATTGTATATATATATCCAGGATTCCGGTTCCAGTTCTTTGCGGGCCCTTCTTAAAGTATTCAGTGCTTCGCTTCTGTCACTGGTTGAAATAACCGACATTCTCAACATTCTGGAATTTGTTGAACTCCTGTAAATACTAGGACTGTAGCCACTCTTTTCCAGCTTCACTTTATATGCCTTTGCAATATGTAATTTATTTACACTATAGCAGGCAACAATAACATTATACCGTGTTGGTGGAGGGGTAACCTCATCGGTTGCAACATAAGTTGACGGTGCAGATGGACTTGTTGGGGTTCCTGGTGCAGGTCTGGCTCTTCTCACTGCTCTGGGTGCAGGAGCCGGAGTTGGAACCGGAGTAGGAGTTGGAGCTACAACAACGGGCTCAGGTACAACGGGCTCAACAGGTGGAGGTGTTACAGGGGTGGGTTCAACAACAGGAGGTGTTACAGGTGTTGGCTCAACAACAGGAGGGGCTACAGCTATACTGGTATCAATCTTAGGAGCCTCTTCAGTTACTGGTTTCTCTATAATAGGTACCTGTTCAATCTGTATGGATTTGTCTTTGTAATTATTATATGATACATATGACCAGTCTATATGTTCTTTATCTTTACTGGTTCCAATTTTATAGGTAACTCCGGTATGGAAATATAAATGCGAATTTAAATTGGGTTTTATTGGAGCAGCATCAAAATATTTACTTTGGTTTAAACTAAAATCAGCTCCGGCAATCAGGTCCAAATTATGCATTAAATATTTCCGGGCTTCGTAACCTACCACTATATTTTGAACTCCACTTTTGTTATAAACTTTAACTTTAGATACACTGGTATTATTTGAAAAAGTTACATCCTGGTTTCCATAAATAAATCCACCACCAAGTACTGCATAATGATTCCATTCGGTTCTGGAAGTTGATTCTGACGATAAGTTCCTTAAATTAAAATACGCTCTTACAGTAAATTGATTGATTTTGGTTGAAAAAGTCTTTACAGATTCCGCCTCAGTATATGGGATAACAACAACCGGAACTAAATCTTGCCCTCCTGAAAGATTGCCATGATGATAAGCCAATTGTAATCCCATAGATTTAGAAAATGAATGTCTGATACCCAAACCAAACATACCAGTAAAACTATATCCGACCGGTGTAAACATATACGGAATACCCAAGGTTACATCTGCAGCCCATTTCGAATAATTTTTTGCAGACTCTTTTGGATTTTCAATATTTTTATGCGACCAGTCAACCAGATTATCCCAGGGTTTGGCTCCCAATTTTATACTAACACCTGCATAAAGGTTTAAGAAGTTATCCAGCTTTTTATTAGTACCCAATGCATCCAGCCAATAGCTCTCAACAAAATGATACTCCATACCTCCATGTAAATCTATGTTTGAATTTATAAAATAACGCGTACCGACGCCAACCTGGTAATCACGGCAGGGTTTTCCAAAGGTTAATGACTGCATACTGGCTCCATTTACATAAGTAGCTCTGGGTTTGTATATATGCATGCCAATACCTGCGTTTAAATAGGGCAACCAATTGCTTTCGGGAGTTACCAAGCCAAAAATATTAGGTAAATTATAATAACCCATCGCATGAAAGCCGTACATGGCAGTTCGGTAACTCACCAAATCAGATGCACTTCCATCAAGTACCGCTTTAGGTGGATTTGGCGGTTTGGGTGTGTTATAAAAAACATTTGAAGTTAACCGGGCTTCTAATGACCAGGTTTTATTAAATGAGTATCTTACATTACCCATATAGAGTCCAACCAGACTGGAGTTAACCGTAAAAAAGGTTATGGGAATACCTAACCCAACTCCCCCAGATAATTTTTTTTCGGCTCCCTGGCCAAATGAGTAAAATGAAAATGCTATTAGAAAAAGAAAACTAATTCCTTTTTTCAATTGAGTAATGTTAGTTAGAGGCTTCATAAGTATAGTTTTGAATACAAAAGTAATAGTTTTTTAATGTGAACAAAGCAAATATTTGCTGATTTATGTTAATTTACCGTTTAATTGTGCGAAAAAACCATGCAAAATACCAAAACAAGTAGCTCTCAGTTAAACCGGCCAAGCCTCGAAGCCTTCAAACTGGCTGAAAAAACAGGCGTTCATATCATTTTGAATAATATCAGGAGTGCTCAAAACATCGGTTCAATATTTAGAACAGCCGATGCTTTTAATGTTAAAAAGATTTTTATAACGGGCATTTCAGCAATCCCTCCGCATAAGGAAATACTCAAAACAGCCCTTGGTGCTACAGAATCTGTGGTATGGGAGTACCATGAAAATGCAGTTTTATTAATACAAACTCTTAAATCGAAAGGGGAGAAAATATACGCCATTGAACAAACCAGCAATAGCATTTTACTGCAAGACTTTACCTATAATTCTGAAAGTATTATTACAATTATTATGGGTAACGAAGTTGATGGGGTTGATCAGAACCTCATTGACCTATGCGATGGAAGCATTGAAATTCCTCAATTTGGCACCAAACATTCACTTAATGTTGCTGTAAGCACAGGAATTGTACTTTGGCATTTTATGAATCAAATTTTACAGAAAAATGAAAATCTAAAATGATTCTATAAACTGAAAACATTTAGTGCAGGATGAAAAATATCTATTTGTTCCAGTATCTCAGGAATTAATATCCTGTTTAAATTTGATTCATGTTGAAAAAGTGTATCCGTACGCTCCTGAAAAATCCCTTTCGGATATAGCTTTGAACGCAATTTCATCAGTTTTTCAATTTGTTCAGTTTCAGCTTCACCGATACTTCGTTTTATATCCCGTTGCTTTTCATGAAACAAGTTTTTTAAGCTTAACTTGGTTTCTAAAAAGTTTTTCGACACCTCTTTATTCAAATCTTTACTGGCGTCTATCAAAATTTGAAATTCATTTAAAATAATGTCAAAGCTTTTCTGAAAATCAAATTTTCTTCCCTTCTGCAGGTAAGCCTGGGTCAGCTTAAGTTCATTGCCTACCAAATCAGAAACCGTTAATCCGTATTTTTCAACTTTTTCAATCAGTTGACTTCCCGTTATTAAATTCATTGAACGCAGTACCACTGACGGAAACTTGATTTTGTTTACGTCAAAAATTGCCTTTAACTGCAACCAATAGGCAATTTCTGCAGGCCCTCCTATATAAGCCAGATTGGGCAATATGAGTTCCTGATAAACCGGTCGTAAATTAACATTCGGACTAAAGCGCTCAGGGTAATTATTTATTTCAACTGCTAATTGCTGAACCGAAAACCTGGTTTCAGTACCTGCTATTACAAACGCTTCCCCTTCCTTTTTAATCTGCCTTCTTCCTGACGTTTCACTCAGGTAAAAGAAATTTGTTTCTCTGGCATTTATCTGTAGTTTGTATTTTTCAGCCAATAATTTATCAGATTTAGTTTGCACCGAAAAATTACTTTGATCTAATAAATCTGATTTGATAACAGGTATTAATTCTTCCTTAAATATCTTTTGATTTGGCTCTAATACAATTAAACCGTAATCTTTAAAAATATCGGTATACAATTTAATAGTCGCTTCAGATAAATCATTACTTTTTAAATAAGAATCCTCAATTAATTTTATCCATCTTTGTCCTGTTTCATTCGTACCAATTAATTTTGAAATAGTTTCGATGTCTTCCGAAAGTCCTTCCAAATCGAGTGTTCCAACAGGTTTGTTTCCGCTATCTTTATGCCACTTAAAATCCCTGCCATATAAATGCGTATTGCTTATTTCTTCAAAATCATGGTCTTCGCTGGCCAGCCACAATACCGGCACAAAATTGATTTCGGGGTATGCATTGCGTAATTCTGAACACAATTTTATGGCTGTTAATATCTTGTAAGTTACAAACATGGGCCCGCCATATAAACAGAGCTGATGTCCCGTGCATATAGTATACGTATTGGAATCAAGAAGTAATTTTATATTTGAATAAAGGATGGGATAATTTTCGAGAGGTAGTTTAATTTTATGAAACTGATTGATTAATGAATCATATAGGACCTGCCTTTTCTTTTCATCAAAATTTCTTGCATCTATTAATTTTTTATATGCACCAATCGTATTGGGTTCAGCATAAAATGGTTTTAAAAATTCATTACCTGCTAAATAATCTAAAACAATAGGAGGAACCAAACCGGTTTCAGACAGTAGAATTTTTGAATGTTTCATCTTATTAATTAAATTAAGATATTACCTTTCCATATAAATCAAAATCTTCGGCAGATTCTATCAGTACATTGGCAAAATCACCGATTCTCACAAAATTTGTTTTTGCATCAACCAAAACCTCATTATCAACTTCCACACTGTCAAATTCTGTTCTGCCAATATAAAATCCTCCTTCTTTCCGGTCAAACAATACCCGCATAACTTTTCCCACTTTTAACTTGTTGAGCTCAGTTGAAATTTCCTGTTGAATTTCCATAATGATGGCGGCTCTTTCTTCCTTTATTTCCTGAGGTACATCATCCGGGAGTGTGCCTGCATACGTTCCTTCTTCATGACTATAAGTAAAAATTCCCAAACGGTCGAACCGGTTTCTGCGAACAAAATCACATAAGTCCAAAAAGTCCTGCTCCGTTTCACCCGGATGGCCTGCAATCAGTGTGGTTCTGATTGATATACCCGGCACCTTTTCCCGAATGGTTTGAACCAATTCTTCTGTTCTTTGGCGCGTGATTCCCCTGCGCATAATCTTCAGCATATTATCACTCACATGCTGCAATGGAATATCAATATAATTACATATATTTTTTCTTTCAGCCATCACATCCAAAGCATCCATTGGAAATTGAGAGGGATAAGCATAATGCAAACGAATCCATTCAACCCCGGGAATATCTGAAATGCGTTGTAGCAATTCTGCTAACTTGCGTTCACCATATAAATCCAAACCATAAAATGTACTGTCCTGGGCAATTAACAAAAACTCTTTGGTACCTTGTTTTACCAGGCTTTTTACTTCCGTTTCAATTTGTTCAAACGATTTTGAAATATGTTTCCCACGCATAATCGGAATGGCACAAAATGAACAGGGCCGGTCGCAACCTTCCGAAATTTTTAAGTATGCATAATGACTTGGAGTAGTAATTATGCGTTCCCCAATTAACTCGTGTTTGTAATCTGCACCAATTGTTTTTAACAACTGAGGTAGATGGGTGGTGCCAAAATATTTATCTACTTCGGGAATTTCCTTTTGCAGCTCGGGCATATAACGTTGCGAAAGGCAACCGGTTACATAAAGTTTTTCGATGATGCCTGCTTGCTTGGCTTCGGCCCAGCGAATAATCGTGTTGATGCTTTCCTCTTTGGCATTATCTATAAAACCACATGTATTGATGATTACAATATTGGCATCATCTCCTGTCGCTTCATGTGTCACTTCAATATCACTTGCCTTTAACTGACCATATAAAACTTCACTGTCAACAATGTTTTTTGAGCAACCTAAAGTAATGATGTTTACTTTATCTTTTTTAAGCGTTTTTGTTTTCAATCTTTTTATTTTTTAAACAGCGAATCCACAAATTCGGTTTTGTCAAACAACTGCAAATCATCAATACCCTCACCCACTCCAATATATTTAACCGGAATTTTAAACTGATCGGCAACCCCGATAACAACCCCCCCTTTTGCTGTTCCGTCAAGTTTGGTTAAGGCCAGTGCATTCACTTCTGTAGCAGCAGTAAAATGTTTGGCCTGTTCAAACGCATTCTGGCCTGTACTTGCATCCAATACCAATAAAATTTCATGAGGCGCATCTTCAATTACTTTTTGCATAACTCTTTTTATTTTGGTGAGCTCATTCATTAAACCAATCTTGTTATGCAATCTGCCGGCAGTATCTATAATTACCACATCGGCATTGAGTTCTACAGCCTGTTTAACCGTATCAAAGGCAACCGAAGCCGGATCTGTGTTCATTCCGTGAGCAATTACCTGAACATCGTTTCTGCTTCCCCATATTTTAAGCTGCTCAACTGCCGCAGCCCTAAATGTATCGGCTGCGCCCAGTACAACTTTTTTGCCTGCTTTTTTATATTGATTAGCCATTTTACCAATGGTAGTTGTTTTGCCCACTCCGTTTACGCCAACTACCATAATCACATAGGGTTTCTTACCTGCCAGGTCATCAAATGAAGATAGAATTCCGGAAGTATTCTCTTCCAGTAATTTGATAATTTCATTTCGCAAAACCGCGTTCAGTTCGCTTATTCCAATATATTTATCTTTTGCAACACGCTGTTGCAAACGCCCAATAATTTTTAATGTAGTTTCAATCCCCACATCACTGCCTACCAGAATCTCCTCAAGTTCATCCAAAAAATAATCATCCACAACACTTTTGCCAAGCATTGCCTTGCTTATTTTATCAAATAAACCGCTTTTGGTTTTTTCTAAACCCTGGTCAAGCTTTTCCTTTTTTTCCTTGCTAAAAAAACTAAAGATTCCCATAAAGAGACTTTTATTATTAAACAAAAAAAGCACTCTGCTTGTAACAGAATGCTTTTAATTCGATCATTATTAATTAAAATTACTTTTTTGAAAAGTAACTTTTTATGAATTCGTTTGGAACAATTTCCGATTTGAACGAATATGAACCTTTTTCGGTTTTAACAGCTCTGTAAACTTTTGCAAAGTCTTTGCCTTGCGCAGTTTTTAATGTTGCAACTACTTTCTTAGCCATGGTTAATTATTTAATTTCTTTATGAACAGTTACCTTTTTCAAAACCGGGTTGTATTTTTTTAACTCGATTCTTTCGGTTGTATTTTTACGATTTTTAGTAGTAATATACCTGGATGTACCCGGTTTATCAGTATTCTTATGTTCGGTACACTCTAAAATTACCTGTATACGATTGCCTTTTCTTGCCATTTCTTTTCCTCCTAATTATATTTTTCCGTTACGTACATAATCAGTTAAAACGGCTGCGATACCCTTTTTATTGATTGTTTTAATAGCCTTGGTGGAAACCTTCAGGGTAATCCATCTGTTTTCTTCAGGTATAAAGAATTTCTTTTCCTGTAAATTTGGGTAAAAGCGTCTTTTGGTCCTCCTGTTAGAGTGGGACACATTATTACCTACCATCGGACGCTTGCCGGTTAAATCACATACTCTCATGACGTTATTTTCTTCAAAAAGGACTGCAAATATCTTGTTTTATTTTGTAAATAGCAACAGTATTATGGAAAGTTTTCAAAATTTATTGGTTATCCGGGCAATTTCTTCGATTTGAATAAATATAGAAATGCTGCATTCACCCTGCGAATCTAATGAATAAAGTCCGGTTCACATGATTAAACTGAACTAAATTGTAAAGTTTGTAATATTTTGCGTTTTTTGCGCTTACTTAATTTTATGAAATGGAATTTCAATTTATAATTGTTGAACCTGATTTTCAACCTCATATTGCTTTGGTTCGCCTGTACCGACCCAAGGAATTGAATGCGCTAAACTTGCAATTGATGCTTGAATTGAAGCAGGCATTATCCGCTTTGGATGAAAATGAATCGGTTCGCTGCATTATTATTACGGGCAATGAACAGGCTTTTGCGGCAGGTGCTGATATTAAACAGATGGAAAGCCGTACACCGGTTGATTTGCTTAAAATTGATCAGTTTGAAACCTGGGACCAGATTAGAAAAACAAAAAAACCGATCATTGCAGCCGTTTCGGGCTTTTGCCTGGGTGGTGGCTGCGAACTCGCAATGACCTGTGATATGATTATTGCCTCAGAAAGCGCAAAATTTGGTCAGCCTGAGATAAAACTAGGTATTATGCCGGGAGCCGGCGGTACACAACGTCTAACAAGAGCCGTGGGCAAGGCTTTGGCTATGGAAATGGTTTTAACCGGAAGATTTTTATCGGCCGAAGGAGCTCAAAAAGCAGGTTTGGTAAATAAAGTGGTTCCCGATGAAGTTTATTTGGATGAAGCAGTAAAACTGGCCGGCGAAATTGCCCTTATGAGTCCCATAGCGGTTCGATTGGCGAAAGAATCTGTTTTAAAAACTTATGAATGCAGCCTGCAGGAAGGCTTGCATTTTGAACGCAAAAATTTTTATTTGTGCTTTGCGAGTGAAGACCAAAAAGAAGGAATGAAGGCCTTTGTTGAAAAAAGAAAACCCGATTTTAAAGGTTATTAATCCTTATTATTCAGATAAAACAAAAACCTTTACTAATTTACGCAAGCCTGAATAAAATGAACCCAAAAAATATTTCAATAAGTGATTATTCTTATCACTTACCTGAGGATAAAATTGCAAAGTTTCCATTAGATCAACGCGACCAAAGTAAGTTATTACTATATAAAAATGGCAGTATCAGCGATAAACATTTTTATGATTTACCCCGAATTTTGCCTGAAAAATCGCTATTGGTGTTTAACAATAGCAAAGTGATTCATGCCCGCATTGTCTTTCAAAAAATTAGCGGAACACAGATAGAAATATTCTGCCTTGAACCTGTTTCGGGCAATTATAAGCAAGCCTTAGGTTCAACCCGTACCTGCAACTGGAACTGTATGGTTGGAAATGCAAAAAGATGGAAAGGCGAGATTTTGCAGAAAGAAATTTTCTTTCATGATAAAACCTTCATTTTAAACGCTGAGTTGACAGCTCAAAGTCAGGAGAATTTTACGGTTCGTTTTTCGTGGGATGATGAAACCCTGCATTTTGCAGAAGTATTGAGTATAGCAGGGCTTTTACCAATTCCACCCTATCTGAACCGGGATGTTACAGAAGCTGACGAAATCAATTATCAAACTATATTTGCAAAAAAAGAAGGTTCAGTGGCTTCCCCCACGGCAGGTTTGCACTTTACCGATACGGTTCTTGAACAACTCAAAATGAAAAAAATCAAGTCAACCGGACTTACACTTCATGTGGGAGCGGGTACATTTAAACCCGTGAAATCTCAAATTTTGGAACACCATGAAATGCATAGTGAAACTGTTTTTGTAAGTATTGAAACACTCGTTAATATTAAAAAAGCTTTAGAGAAAAAGAGAAAAGTTATTCCGGTAGGAACTACATCATTAAGAACACTGGAAAGCATATACTGGCATGGCGTAAAATTGCTAAGCAAAATACAAACTGAACCCATACTGCAATTAAAACAATGGGAGGTTTACCAGTTACCCGGTAACTATTTAGCTATTGATGCATTTAATGCTGTGATCATTAACCTGATTGAAAACGAAAAACAGGAACTAACCGGACAAACTCAAATTTTAATTGCCCCCGGATATGATTTTAAAGTTTCAGATATATTAATTACTAATTTTCATCAACCCAACAGCACTTTGTTGCTTCTGATTGCTGCATGGGCAGGAAATGACTGGACTCAAATATATGCCCATGCACTCGGGAACAGCTACAGGTTTTTAAGCTTTGGAGATAGCAGTATTTTATTTAAAACATAAAATTATCATGATTCTTGACTCTATTTGTGTTATTGACCTTAAAATAATTAATTTCACAGGTTCAAATTATAAATGTTGCAGAGCCTGGCTCTAAAAAAACAAAAATTTAAAAAAATAAAAATTATCAGTATGACAATGTTAGTAGGAAAAAAAGCGCCTCTGTTCAGCGCTGACGCCGTGGTAAACGGTGGTGAGTTTGAAGAGAACTTTTCTTTAAATCAGTACATAGGCAAAAAGCATGTATTGTTCTATTTTTATCCATTGGATTTTACCTTTGTATGTCCAACAGAAATCATCGCATTTCAGGATCGTATTGCCGATTTTGAAGCAAGAAATGTTCAGGTAGTTGCCTGTTCCATCGATAGTAAATTTTCGCACTGGGCGTGGTTAAATACGCCTAAAAACGACGGAGGCATACAGGGTGTAGCCTATCCGATGGTTGCCGATGTAAATAAAACCATTGCAACAAACTTTGGCGTTTTGGCCGGCCGTTATGATTATAACGAATCAAACGAGCTCATTTGGATTGGCGATTTGGGAGAAAATGCAGTGGCATATCGCGGTTTGTTTCTGATCGATAAAGAAGGAATCGTTCGTCATCAGGTTGTGAATGATATGCCTCTGGGAAGAAATATTGACGAGGCTTTGCGCATGATTGATGCTTTGCAGTTTTACGAAGACAAAGGCGAAGTGTGCCCTGCAAACTGGGAAAAGGGAAAAGAAGCCATGTCGGCAACAGCCGAAGGAGTTGCACATTATCTGGGTACACATTAACCATCATTATACATTAAAAATCCCGGTCGGTTTTATGCACCGGGATTTTTTTATTTTTATGAAAAAAGCATTCCTGATTATTGGATTCATTTTTTTTTCAATACACCTGTTGGCTCAAACCGATAGTGTTTTAACTATACCTTTATTAAATTATGCCAAAGACGACCGCTTTGACAAATACCAGATTACTTTACCTCTTTTTCATGTACAAAAAGATACTATTCTGAGTATGGATTTTGAAGGGACCCGGCCTGCCTTACCCATTATTATAAAAAAACCTCATGGTTATAAAGACTATACCTATGGGAATATTTTTTTTACCGGCTCCAAAAACCAATTTAATCCCGGTTATGTAACTGTATTGGTTTGTAATCCCTACCACAAACAACCGCAGCTTTATATTGATTTTAACCAAAACTTCGATTTTACCGATGACCCTAAATATAGTCTCCCGTACTTTGATGAACCCGGAGTAGAAATTGAATTTTCAAATATCAGTTTTCCGGAAGGTAAAATTAAAGTAGTGCTTTCAAGAAATAGGCTTTTTGGTCAAAAGTTTGAATTTAAAAAGCAAATGGATGAGTATTATCACATGGTGTATAAAGGCCGTAAATTTGTAGGACTTGAATATACTTACCGGGAACAAAGATATATCGCACGGGTGGGTCATGTAAAACTTAATGAAGAGTCGTTTAAAATTGCACTTTATGATGCAAATTCAAATGGATTATATAATGATGCAGATACCGATAAGGTAATTTTTGTGAACACAAATGACACGGTATTGGATGCTACCAACCCTTTAAATTTTGTTGTATTCAATAAAAAAGGCAAGAATAATTATTTTGAGAAGAACGGCAGGTTATACCAAATCATTGAAGCCGATCCTTTTGGTAAATTTATTAAGATAAAAGCCAGTAATGATGAGGTTCAATTTGGGCGGATTAAAGTGGGGAAAAAGGTTCCAAAAATTAAATTTACTTTGGCCAGGGGTGAAAAATTTAAACTGAACAAATACCGCAGAAAGCAGGTGTATATTTATTTCGGGAGCAAAACCAGCAAAAATTTTAAATCAGACACTTTATTGTTAAGGCAGATTGCAGATTTGGATACCAATAAATTAAAAGTAATCTGCGTTTTGTATGTAAACAAGAGTTACGAGTTAAGGATTTTTGGAACCGATGCAAAGCCCAATTATTTACTGGCATACGGAGGAAAAGAATTGAGTATAAAGATGGGAATAAACAGTGTGCCGCAAAGTTTATGGCTTAACAAAAGAAGGCTCGTAATAAAATATGGGTTGAAGCCGAATGAATTTCTGAGAGCTTACCTGAAAGCGGAACATAAATAAGCCAGACTCTTTACCAGCTGCCTCCTGCACCGCCACCGCCAAATCCACCCCCGCCAAAGCCGCCAAATCCACCTCCGCCACCGCCGCCGCTGCTAAATCCACCACTGCCAAATGTACCGAAAAACGGACTCATTCCTCCATGAACGCGTCGCCCTCTTCCGCCTCCCTTATTGCTGAACAAACCTACAATTACAACAATGATAATAAAAAAAATGATGGTCCCGATTGAAGTGTCCTTTTTGCCTTTTTTACGGGGCTGGTCGTTAATGTATTCACCCGAAGCCGCCCTCATAATAATGCCTGTGGCTTCATCCAATCCCTGATAGTATTGTTTTTGTTTGAAATACGGTTTTATGTTTTCTTCAATAATACGTTTTGATAATGCATCCGTAATAGTCCCCTCCATACCATAACCGCTCTGAATCCAAATTTTATGGTCATCAATGGCAATGTAAATAAGCAGACCATTGTTTTTTCCTTTTTGTCCAATTTGCCAGCTCTGGGCCAAACGCTGACTATAGTCAAAAGCAACTTCGCCTTCCAAACTGCTTTCAATTACAATTGCAATCTGGGTTGAGGTTGAATCACTGTAAGCCAATAATTTTGACTCAAGCATCTGGATTTCCTGTGCAGATAACGTGCCTGTAAAATCATTTACAAGCTTAGGGGGATTGGGTGCTGCAGGCAGTTCTTTGGCAGAAGCATTCAGAACCGTAAAAACGGTTAATAACAGTAAGAATAGTTTACGCATCAGCTTTCCCTCCAAAAGAAATATCATTGCTTAATTCGTCGGTATCATCAGACTGATAGAGGAAATGCAACTTTAATTTTTCTCCAACTTTATAAATTGCTTTTGTCAATCCCAAGGTAAATTCACCTTTTGAAAAATGTTCTTTTAACAATTCTTTTTCCTCATTCCAAAATGAATCGTGCACCTTTTCATGAATGCCTTTATCTCCAATAATGGCAAATTTTTTGTCGGCTGTTGCCAGATAAATCAAAACTCCGTTTTTAAGTGCAGTTGAGTGCATATTCAATTCGGCAAAAACCTCCAATGCCCTGTCCATCGGTTCACCTTTGCAATTGGGCTCAATATGTACCCTGATCTCACCCGAGGTTTGCATTTCCGCCAATTTTATGGCTTCTATAATTTGGGCCTGGTCCTCAACAGAAAATAAATCTTTTGACATGCGATTTGTAATTTCGGAAACCTGTATCGAAATAAAAAAGCAGAGACGTGAACATTACGTCTCTGCAATATTGACAATATTAAAATTTAACTTCAGGTGCCTTATCAGAACCCGCAGTTGCTTCAAAATAACCTTTTTTCTCAAAGCCGAATATTCCTGCATAAAGTACTTGTGGGAATTTTCTGATATACGCATTATAGTCTTTCACGATATCGTTAAATTTCTGACGTTCAACTGTAATGCGGTTCTCAGTACCTTCCAGTTGTGATTGTAATTCCAGAAAATTCTGTGTAGCTTTTAACTGTGGATATTGCTCGGCTACAACCATTAAACGGCCCAAAGCCTGGCTCAGTTCTCCTTGCGAAGCCTGAAACTTTTGAATTTGCTCAGGATTTAGTTTGCTGGCATCTACTTTAATTTGGGAAGCATTTGCACGCGCCTGAATTACATCGGTTAATGTTTTTTGTTCAAAATTTGCAACTCCCTTAACTGTGGCAACCAGGTTGGGTATCAGGTCAGAACGTCTTTGGTATACGTTTTCTACCTGTGCCCACGAAGAGCTAACTGCTTCCTGTTTTGAAACCATGTTATTGTAACCACCACAACCATTGAACGCCAGCAATAATAAAACACCTACTACTGCTAAAAGAATAATTGTTCCTTTTTTCATTGTTATTTTTTAATTTATGTTTGATGCAAGATACAAATAAACATCCAAAGTTTTTGAGACTGACAAAATGTACATGCGTTTGCAAAAATGGGGTTATTTTATTGTAAAATTGCCTTTTTAGTATCTAAAACTTAGGTTTGCCTTTTTAGCTGACAGATTTAAGTTTTGACAAATCTGTTAAAACCACCATTAAAAAGACATGAATTATAAAGCTGATTGCCTCTTTTTTAAAGGACATATTCCTTGCAAACCCCACAAACAATTCGGTTATCACTGTGATGATTGTCCGGCTTACGAAAAGGTTTCAAAACGCATTCTGATTATTAAACTCGGCGCTATTGGAGATGTAATCAGAACAACCCCTCTGGTAGTAAAATATAAAGCCCTTTACCCAAATTGTAAAATTACCTGGCTCACCTGGACACCTGATATTTTGCCTTCTTCACAGATAGATGAAATATTGAAATGGGATCATAATTCAATCATGTACGCCCAAAATGCTTCGTGGGACATTGCCATTAACCTCGATAAGGAAAAGGAAGCAGGGGCTTTATTAAAAGTTGTGGATGCCAAAGAAAAGTTTGGTTTTGTTTTGAAGGATAATGAAATTCAACCCATCAATGAATTGGCCTTACACAAATTTTTAACCGGAATGTTTGATGATATCAGCCAGGCTAATACCAAAAGTTATTTAAAGGAAATATTTGAAATATGCGGCTTTGAACATCAGGGCGAACCTTATTTAATGGATACCCACGATGATAAAGGATACCATTGGAATTTGCCAAAGGATAAAAAAATAATTGGCATGAATACCGGTTGTGGCGGGCGCTGGACCACGCGCTTGTGGAGCATTGACAAATGGGTGGAACTGGTTGCCCTGGTTAAATTGCAACATCCCGATGCGATTGTTTTGTTGCTTGGTGGTGAGGCAGAAGATGCCCGTAACAAAGAAATACAAAAGCGTTCCGGAGCACTTTATCCGGGATATTACAGTCTGTTTGAATTTATCAATCTGGTAAATCAATGTCATTTAATAATTACCCAGGTTACTATGGGAATGCATATTACCCTGGCGCTTGGCAAAAAAATTATTTTGATGAATAATATTTTTAACCCCTATGAATTTGACTTGTTTAATAAAGGTGAAATTGTAATGCCCGACAAAATATGCAAATGCTTTTACAGAGGCAGCTGTGTTGATGGTATTAGTTGCATGGAAGAATTGCCTGCGTTAAAAATAGCGGATGCAGTTGGCAGACATTTTTAATTAATTGTTTAAAGCTATTGTTCAAATATAGAGACGCGATAAATTGGAAGACGCGGTAGAGACGCGATAAATCGCGTCTTTACGGGTGGTTTTATATTAATTGGGCGGTATGTGTTTTAGAGGTTACCTTTTCAATAACCTTTTCAATTTTACCTTTTTCATTTATTACGAAAGTAGTTCTTAAAATGCCCATATATTTTCTGCCAAAAAGTGTTTTTTCATCCCAAACTCCATACAAGTCACAAATACTGTGATCCTCATCTGCGATTAAAGAAAAAGGCAGTTTAAATTTTTTGATAAAGTTTTGATGCTTCTTCATACTGTCGGTGCTGATGCCCAAAACTGAATATCCATTTTTGATAAATAAATGATAATTATCTCTCAAGTTACATGCTTCTTCAGTGCATGTGGGTGTATTGTCTTTGGGATAAAAATACAATACCAGTTTTTTCCCTTTAAAATCTGCCAGATTTATTTTTTCTCCTTTTTCATTATACCCATGAAATGCGGGTGCTTTCATGCCCGGTTTTAATGTTATTGCCATAATCTCTATTTTTCTACTTCTTATTTCTTAAAATTCAGGGGTTGAAAGGTATTGATATTTATATTTCCTTTTCTGTCAGTTACACGTATTGTGAGTTCAGGAAAAACTATTGATAAATTTTGCTTTAAGGCAATATCTAAATCCTCTTGTGCATCATAATACACTTCATCTAATTTATAGGTTAACAAGTTATTTTTCGCATCAAAATCCAGTAAAATCCATTGGTTGTTATAAAAGCCCTCATATTTGGCAATGCCCGAAAAATTATCTTTAATTTCAAAATACCAGTTTAAGGTATCAAGCATACCATTTTCCCAGGCCATATAAATCTGTTCTATTGTGGGAGCAACTGTATCCATACAAACAAAATAGGAACCAAAAACCGATGCCTTTCCCCTAACAAAACCATTTTCAAAACTACCCCCGGCCGAACGGAAATATTTTTCGTTTTTATCAAAGTATGCCAGCAACAGTTTTTCCTTCCAAACTTTTGCAGATTCATCAGGTTTAATGGCTATATCAAAAGGTTTATGAACCGGAGATGAAGATTGATGGATGCGAAAAACGGGTGATAATGCATTTTTAACAGGAGCTAATTCTACAAAATCATAATAGATGGTATCGTAAATGGATTTTGGCTCCATATACAACTGAAAATTTTCATTCCGGATTGAATTTGCCCTTAAAGGGTAAAACGTTCTTTTTCCAACGATTCCGTATTTATACTTTTCAATATCTTCATCTGTTTTTGCCGGTATTAACCTGTAAGGTATTTTAAGTGTATACTTGTTTTTATTATAATCTGTAACAACTAATTCTATAAAACCGGTTTGTTTTGAATCCAAAATAAGTCTGCCCTTATTCCCATCCGTTTTATAGGTCCTGAATTCATTTCCATCGTCAATAAAACATTTTTGTATTCGTAATTTTTCAAGCTTATAATAAGGATAATCAATATGTGCATTGATGAATTTACTTTCATTAAAGGCAAATTTCCCCATCTGATGCTGAAAGGCAAACTTTCCATCCAGCCACAACTGGTATTGGTAAATTCCTTTTTCGTCTTCGGCATTGTGGATATAGTCGTATGCCTCTATTCCAATACCATAAGTGTCGGGTTCCAGCAACAAAGTATCTTTGTATTCACAAAAGGAATCACAAACAATGAGTCGCTTTGCAACAGGTAATATACGTTTTTTGAGTAACAAACCTTCTGTTACAAACTTGTATATGTGCACGCTTTTTATTGTAGGCGGTAAGGTGTCGTGCAAAGGCATTCCAAAAAAAAGCGGATTGAGTATTTTTTCGGTTTTGGTATCTCTTATTTCATAGTGCAAATGCGGGCCCGTACTTCCTCCGCTGTTTCCGCTAAAGCCAATGGTATCTCCTTTTTTCACCAATAAAACCTGACGCGAAAAAATTTTATCAAACTCAAATGTTTGGTTTATATACTGGTATTTATGAACCCATTCGGCAATGGCACCATAGTATTGCTGCAAATGTCCGTATACGGTTGTATAATCATTCGGGTGATCAATATACAAGGCTTTTCCATATCCGATACTTTGAACTTTTATCCGGGTTATATACCCATCAGCTGCAGCATATACAGGCAATCCTTCCATTTGATTTGTTCTTAAGTCGGCTCCGCTGTGAAAATGGTTATCGCGCAAAACCCCAAAAGGCGATATAAAATTGGGTAATGAATCCAATGGGTAACGAAAGTAATTCTGCGGGTAATTTTGAGCGGATAAGCTGGAAACAGAATCAAAAGAAAACTGTATAATCAGTGCAACAAATACCTTTAATAATTGATACTTTTTGTAATTGTGATTTTTCAGTTTTCCCACATGCAGGTTATTACTTCACTTCGCAAGTTAACATTAATTTATCTTCTATAAAACCTTCCAGCTTATCTCCGGCTTCAACCCTGCCAACTCCTGCGGGTGTTCCTGTATAAATTAAGTCTCCCACTTTTAAAGTAAAATATTGAGAAACAAATGAAATAATTTTTTCGAATGTAAAAATCATTTGTTCTGCGTTTCCGCTTTGAACCAAACCGCCATTCTTTTTTAAACTAAAGTGGATTTTTCTCAGGTCAAGCTCTTTCACATTTATAAATTCCCCGAGGGGAGCAGAACCATCAAAACCTTTGGCCAGTTCCCACGGCAGGCCTTTTGTTTTTAAACTGTTCTGCAAATCACGTGCGGTAAAATCTATTCCAATTCCGATTTCATTAAAATAATTGCCTGCAAACTGTTCCTGAATTTTTTTTCCAACCTTACTGATTTTTATAACCAGTTCAACCTCATGATGCACATCATTACTAAAATCAGGCAAATAAAAAGGTTCCCCGTTTTTAAGTAAAGCCGTATCGGGTTTACTGAATATAACAGGATTTTCGGGTACTGCATTCCCAAGTTCTTTTGCATGTTCGCTGTAATTTCTTCCTACACAAAATATTTTCATATATCAAACAATTTATTTGGTTCTTAAAAAGTTAAACCTGTTTAATTTTATTCTACATGTCATAATTATCGCCTTCAAGTAATTTTCTTCCCTAAAAAACGCTTTCTGAACCATAATTCAAAACTTGGGTCAATCAAAAAATATTCGCCTTTGCGTATATCAATAATCTCGTCCAAATCTAATGCTTTTAATGTTTTTGTAACATTGGCCGATGAGCCTAATTTAAATTCGCTGATTACTGCCCCCGAACTCAAACCCGAATGATAACCTTTGGCTATCGCTTTGATAATGGCTATTTTTGAGTTGCTCAAACTTTCTGCTTCGCGTTCAAACAGATTCGAATTCTGGTTAATAAGATCTTCAATGGAGGCGTTTAAATCTGAATCCTTCACCATCCTGCCCGCTCTGATCCAAATCAGGTAACACAATTGCTGGATATAATAGGGATGACACTGCATCAATTCAATAATTTTAGTGACCTGTTCGGTTTTAATTTTCTTTTTAGCTTTTAAAAAAGTACCTGTAATAAATGGTTCCCAGTGTTTAGGTGCAATTTTTCCCAGAAACATCATATCACCAAAACGATAAAAAGGCATACTTCTTTTTTCAAATAACTGAATTAACAAACTTCTTTTGCTGCCATATAAACAATAAGTAACATTTTGGTGCTGTTGCCAAAAGCTTCTCAATCTCTTTTGGAAAGAAAGACTATCTGTAAACCCATCAATATTTTGAAATTCATCAATACAAATTATTATTTTAAGCTTTTTACTGATCGCGATTTTTTCAGGCAAATTTAAAATAGTCTCATAACTTTTTTTGATGTCTTTTACATCAAAACTTAAATCAAACTCATGTGTAGCATCTCCACCTATACTCACTTTAGGAGTCACATTTTGCAGAAATAATTTGGTATTGCTTATCCATTCGTCAAATTTAGTTGCAGTGCATTTGATCACTTCTTTGGCATAAGCTTCATAGAATTCAGATTCCGTTCTGATGCTGAACAAATCAATGTAAGCAAAACGATATTGCTTATGTATCTGGTTCATGCCTGTACCTATTTCTTTTACCAAACTCGATTTCCCCCATCTTCTCGGAGAGATCAAAATGGTATTCACTTTATTTGCAAAATTTAGTGCCAGTCTTTTTTTTTCCTTGTCCCTGTTTACGAATGTATTACCAACAGCTATCCGTCCAAAAGCAAAAGGAGAACTAACATCTTCTAAAAAAGATAAATCCATCATTTAATTTGTTTATGGCTACAAATATAATTTAATCAATTAATTAACCAAATAGTAACTAACTATGTAGTTAGTTACTATTTGGTTAGTTTGCCATACTCAATAAACACTAGCACTTAGTCAGTTCTTCTTTTACAAACAACATCAATTCCCTGATGTAATTTTGAGAAAAATTAAATTCAATTCCTGCGGTTTTGTATATCTCACCAATGGTTTTGGTATAACCCAGACTTAAGGCTGCCTTATACTGCTCCAGAGCCTTTTGTTTATTATTGTTGTAGTTTCTCCATACTGCCAATGCCCCCAATTGAGCCATTCCATATTCGATATAATAAAAGGGCACTTCATACAAATGCAACTGCTTTTGCCAGGTATAAGCCTGTATGGCTTCCAAACCAGTCCAGTCAACCAATCCGGTTCCAAACTCTTTACTTAACTGAACCCAATATGTTTTACGTTCTTCGGCCGTATGTGTTGGATTGCTGTAAATCCAGTGCTGAAATTTATCAATGGTTGCAATCCAGGGAAGTATTTTAATAATTCCTTCCAGGTGTTCTGTTTTAGCCCGGTTAAAGTCTTCCTTGTTTTTATAAAATTCATCCTGGCCCTCATAGCTGATTAGTTCCATACTCATACTTGCCAGTTCGGCAACTTCGCTCGGACAACTTTTAAACCCCGCCAGTTCCAGATCTTTACTTAAGAATGAATGAACTGCATGTCCGCCTTCATGTACCATGGTTTCCACATCGCGTGTTGAACTGGCCGAATTCATGAAAATAAAAGGTACGCTGGTTTCTGCCATCGGATAATTATAGCCTCCCGGCGCTTTCCCTTTCCTGCTTTCCAAATCCAGTCGCTCCATATTATCCATGGTTTGAATACACCAGGCAAAATAATCATCTACTTTTTTAAAACAATTAATCGTTTTATCGAGCAAATCGGCTCCGCTGGTAAAAGGCTCCAGTGCTTCCCTGTTTTTGGTATCTACCTCCATATCCCAGGGCCTTAAATCATGACCCAGTTCGGCTTTTCGTTTTTCGGTAAATGCTTTTACTAAAGGCATCACTTCTTTTTGTATCGCATCGTGAAATGCAAAACAATCTTCAGGTTTATAATCAAAACGTCCCATGGCTGCAAACATGTAATCACGGAAGTTTTCAAATCCTGCATTCAGTGCAACTTTGTGTCGCAATGCAATCAGTTTGTCAAACAAATCATCCAGTTCTTTTGTATGCGCTGCACGTTTTTCATTGATCTTTCTAAAGGCTTCTTCGCGCTTGCTTCTATCCGGGTTCTTTAAAAAATTTGCAGCCTGTTGCAGGGTTAGTTCCTTCCCATCAATAAGCACACTCATGCTGCCAACGATAGTGCCATATTTTTGAGCTTCAGTAGCTATTTCGGCTTGTAAGGGAACATTTTCCTGCCTGAATATCTCAATGTCTTTTTTAATTCCACGTAAATAAATATAATATTTGTCGTGATCCAACTGATCTAAAAAACTACAGGCAATCAGCTTTTGGTTTAATTGATTTTGCAAGGGCGCAATTTTAGGTTCAATTTCGGTAACAAAAAACAGGTATGCCTTCTCTAAATCCTTATTTGTGGTATCACAGGTCATGCGCACATAACGCCAGGCCAGATCTTCACTTACAAAAGCTTCCAGTTCGCTCCGGTCTTTCAACCAATTTTCAAGATCTTCTTTTGAAAGAATTTCACGTTCTTTCAGTTTATTAAAATAGGGTTCAAGAATATCCCAACTGCTCACTTTGATTTTGTCGGGTAAAAATCTGCGTTTTATTATGGTAATCATTTTGTGTGTTTTTTGTTTTTATAAGGAAACGAATTAATAATTTGTTTTCACAATATCATAAAATATATTTCGAATACTCAAATTCGGTTTGCAAAAAAGGCGCTCCACTTTGTGTTGAACGCCTTTTTTTAAGTTCATATACCGACATTGAAACGTCCGCTGCCGTGCATGTAAATTTATACTGTTTTTGAACGGTAAGTGGTTTTTGACCCGCCGGCACCTTTTGAATTTGCCTTAATTGCCACATTTTTGGGAGCTGCAATCTTTGGTACAGTCACTTTTTTTGCGGCTACTTTCCTGGGTTTTATTTCATCCGACGCAGTTTCTGAAATGCTTTCATTCTTATTTACCTCATCCGCTGTGGCTTCTATATTTTCTGCAACTTGCTCTTCAGCAGGTTCTTCTAATTTGCTAAAATCCAACACATCCTTCAAAATATGAAACCAGTTCATTAGTTTTTTGATATCATTGTCATATACCCGTTCGCTGTCCAATTGTATGGTTTCTATTAAAAACTGACGTACTTTTTTCATATCGTCTTTAGGCGCAGGAACTTCTGCACTGGCTTTTAATTTCAGTAAAACCTTATTCAAACGCATATCTTCGTCGACCGTATATATTGAAATGTCTTCCAATACCGAAACTTTATCCTGAAAACCTGTGGCAAAACGTCTGCCAGTGCCAATGGTTTCAACAATTAAACCGTTTTTTGTTCTGCCAACAATTTTATGCAAACCACTTTGGCCTGCAATAGCAACTACATCTTTTAATTCCATATTTTGCGTTTTTAGGGAGCGCAAATGTAATAATTTTTATTTTAGCTATTTTTTAAAATTAAGCAGGAATCTTTTAACAAGCTTTTTAGAAAAATCTAAAGCCTTCTTTTTACGGCCGAAACTGCTATTTTTGCCCGTTCTAATTGTAATATCAATTCCGTATGGAAATCATTGAAAAATATATTCCTAAAAATAAAATCAGGATCGTAACAGCAGCTGCTTTATTTGATGGCCATGATGCTGCCATTAATATTATGCGCCGAATTATTCAGGCCAGTGGTGCCGAGGTAATTCATTTGGGTCACGACAGAAGTGCTGAAGAAGTTGTGGATACCGCCATACAGGAAGATGCCAATGCAATTGCAATGACCAGCTACCAGGGTGGACATGTGGAGTACTTTAAATATATGCGTGATTTGTTGGTTCAGAAGGGATGTGCACATATTCAAATATTTGGAGGTGGCGGCGGAACCATTTTACCTGAGGAAATTGCTGAACTACAAGCCTATGGCATTACCCGGCTTTACCATCCCGATGACGGCCGTACCATGGGATTACAGGGCATGATTAATGATATGCTTGAAAAATGTGATTTTGCAACCGGTTCCAATTTAAATGGAGAGGTATCCCATCTAAAAGATAAAGACTATAAATCGATTGCACGCTTAATTTCTGCGGCAGAAAATTTTCCCGAAGAATTTGTTGGGGTTCATAATAAAATTGCCGGAGAAGCAATAAATCGCATCGGTACAGCGCCGGTGCTGGGGATTACAGGAACCGGGGGCTCGGGTAAATCTTCGCTTGTTGATGAATTGGTTAGACGGTTTTTATCCGATTTTGAAACAAAAACAGTTGCCATTGTTTCGGTTGATCCCAGCAAACGCAAGACAGGCGGGGCATTATTGGGCGATCGGATCCGGATGAATTCTATAAAGAATCCCAGAGTTTATATGCGGTCACTGGCAACACGCCAAAGTAACCTGGCCTTATCAAAATATGTAAAAGAAGCCATTGATATCATAAAAGCAGCTCATTTTGATTTGATTATACTGGAAACATCCGGTATCGGGCAAAGCGATACGGAAATTATTGAACACAGCAATACCAGTTTATATGTAATGACACCTGAGTATGGTGCTGCCACACAGCTGGAGAAGATTGACATGCTTGACTTTGCTGATATCATTGCCATTAATAAATTTGATAAAAAAGGGGCTTTAGATGCTTTGCGTGACGTAAAAAAACAATATCAGCGCAATCATAATTTATTCGACAAAGACCCCGAAACCATGCCGGTTTACGGAACCATCGCATCGCAGTTTAATGACCCCGGAATGAACAGTTTATACAAGGCTGTGATGGATAAAATTGTTGAAAAATCGGGTGCAGATTTAAAATCCAATTACCATATCAGCGAAGAAATGAGTGAGAAGATATACATCATCCCACCTGCCCGCATCCGGTACCTCTCAGAGATTTCTGAAAACAACCGGGCATATGATAAATGGGTATTGAAGCAAGGTGAAATTGCAGATAAATTATACAGCATCAGAACAACCATTAACACCTTAAACGATAAAAAATTAAAATCCAGCGATTCATTCAAAGAAATGCTTCCTCATCTTGAAGCAGCCTATAAAGAAATTGAATTAAACCTTGACCCAAGAAACAAGATTATTATTGAAAACTGGGATGAGAAAATAAGCACTTATAAAAGCGAATACTATCTGTATAAAGTGCGTGATAAAGAGTTAAAGATTAAAACCCATAGTGAATCGCTTTCACATTCACAGATTCCTAAAGTTGCTGTACCCCGGTTTAAATCCTGGGGAGACATACTGCGCTGGGCATTGCAGGAAAGTTTCCCTGGAGATTTCCCCTATACTGCAGGTATCTATCCCTTTAAACGGGAGGGCGAAGATCCAACCCGAATGTTTGCCGGAGAAGGCGGACCCGAGCGCACCAACAAACGTTTTCACTATGTAAGTTTAGGCATGCCTGCAGCCCGTTTAAGTACTGCTTTCGATTCGGTTACCTTATATGGAAACGACCCCGACCACAGGCCTGATATTTATGGAAAGATTGGTAACTCGGGAGTGAGTGTATGGAGTTTGGATGCCGCCAAAAAATTATACTCAGGTTTTAATCTGGCTGACCCAAAAACATCCGTGTCGATGACGATTAATGGTCCGGCTGCCATTATTTGTGCCTTCTTTATGAATGCAGCCATTGATCAGCAATGCGAACTTTATATAAAAAAACACGGACTGGAAGCAGAAATCAACAATAAAATAGATGCTATTTTTAAAGCAAAAGGAGTTGCCCGTCCGGTTTATAATGAAACCATGCCGGAGGGGAACAATGGCCTGGGGCTTATGTTGTTGGGCGTTACCGGCGATATGGTATTGCCTGCAGATGTGTATTCTAAAATAAAAAAAGATACTTTAAAACAGGTACGTGGTACGGTTCAGGCCGATATATTAAAAGAAGACCAGGCACAGAATACCTGCATTTTTTCTACCGAATTCAGCCTTCGTGTGATGGGTGATGTGCAGCAATATTTTATCGACAATGCAGTTCGCAATTTTTACTCCGTTTCCATCAGTGGATATCATATTGCCGAAGCCGGAGCAAATCCAATAACCCAATTGGCATTAACCCTCTCCAATGGATTCACCTTTGTTGAATACTATTTGAGCAGGGGCATGAATATTGATGATTTTGCGCCCAATCTGTCCTTCTTTTTCAGCAACGGAATCGACCCCGAATATTCAGTTATAGGCAGGGTAAGCAGAAGGATATGGGCCAAAGCAATGAAGTTAAAATACGGTGCCAATGAGCGCAGTCAGATGTTAAAATATCATATACAAACAAGCGGAAGAAGCCTGCATGCCCAGGAGATCGACTTCAATGATATTCGGACTACCTTACAAGCCTTATATGCTATTTATGATAATTGTAATTCGCTGCATACAAATGCATATGATGAAGCCATAACTACACCCACTGAAGAATCGGTGCGAAGAGCCATGGCAATTCAGTTAATTATTAACCGGGAACTGGGCTTGGCCAAAAACGAAAATCCATTACAGGGTTCATTTATTATCGAAGAGTTAACAGATTTGGTTGAAGAAGCGGTATTAACCGAGTTTGATAAAATATCGGAAAGAGGAGGGGTACTGGGCGCCATGGAAACCATGTACCAGCGCAATAAAATACAGGAAGAAAGTATGTATTATGAGATGCAGAAACATAGCGGAGAATACCCGATTATTGGGGTAAATACGTTCCTAAGCTCAAAAGGATCACCCACAATTTTACCCAAAGAAGTAATCCGCTCCACTACCGAAGAAAAAGAATTTCAGATACAAATGCTGAACCAATTGAAAAAAGCGAATGAGGAAAAAGGGAAAGAGATGCTTGTAAAACTTCAAAAGGTTGCCATACACAATGAAAATATTTTTGATGCCCTGATGGAAACCGTTAAGTATTGTTCGCTGGGGCAAATTACAAATGCCTTGTTTGAGGTTGGTGGGCAGTATAGGAGGAATATGTAGCAGAGGTATGAGGTATGAGTTATGAGGTATGAGTTTTAGATGGGTTATTGTTTGTTTTTTGCGTTAATTGATATGGTTCGGATTATTTTTAGCAATTGCATTGCTTCATGTAATAAATGATTTGTCTCTTCTTTTAGGTCGGAAACTTCTTTTATAATTTCTAACCAATAAATTGTTTCATCTGTTTCTTTTTGAGCAATGTTTACTTTAAAAATAAAATCTTTTTTTGTAAACCCATTATTTGATTCCCGGATATTTGCGCCTATAGAAGTTCCGGATCTAATTAACTGTTTTGCGATTTCATATTGACGTTCTTCTTTTAACAAGGTACAAAATTTTACAATTTCAACAGCAAATTTAAAACTTCTTTCTCTAATAGGTAATTGAGAGATACTATTATATGTTATCATAATACAAATCTAAAACACATACCACATAATTCTTCACTTATGTCCGTGTTTTAGGTTACATTTTATCATATAATTGGTATAAAGTTTTCAACTCATACCCTTAACTCATACCTCATACCTAATAACTCACACCTCATACCTAATACCTAATACCTAATACCTATTACCTCATACCTAATACCTCATACCTCATACCTAATACCTCATACCTCTCTTACGGGAAAGCTAACAAAAAAGGTACTTCCTTTTTTCAATTCACTTTCAACCCATATGGTTCCTTGATGTAATTCCACAAATTCTTTGCATAGCAAGAGTCCCAATCCGGTACCTTTTTCACCAATGGTGCCATCAAGACTTCTGTTTGCAAAATCACCAAACAGGTTTGCACTGCGTTCGGCCGACATTCCAATTCCATTATCACTAACAGCAATAATTAACCTGTTGTTTTCTTCTTTTGATGAGACTTTGATGGTTCCATTTTTAGTTGTAAACTTAATGGCATTGGCTATTAAATTTCTTAATACCAAATCTATCTGATCCTTGTCTGCTGTTATGATAACATCATCACTCAGTTCATTAATCATTTCAATTTGTTTCTGTTTTGCATTTTCGTGCATCAATTGAAAATTATGCTGCACCAAATCCAAAAGATTGAGCGGAACCTTTAAACTGCTCACATTCCCCTCCATATGGCTTTTCGACCAGTGCAGCAGATTATCGAGGAAGCGGTTGAGGGCTACCAATTGCTGGTCCAGATGCTTCTTAAGAATAAGAAACTCTTCAGGTGTAATGCTTTGATCTTCCAGCATAATTAATATTTGAGTAAGTGAGCCCACAGGAGATCTCAAATCATGAGATAAAATTGAAAACGTTTTATCTTTCAACTGGTTCAGCGATTCCAGTGTTACTCTTTGTTTCTCAATTTCATCTTTTTGTTTTCGAATTAAGGCTGTTGATTTTCGTTCTTTTCTGATATTTACAACAACTCCCAACAGAATGATAAACGACAAAATCAGGAACCCCAGTAAACCCATTGAAATATACTTTTGTTTATCTGATTCTTTCTGTTGAATAGATTTATCCTTTTCCAGTAATTCTATAGCATTTTGCTTCTTCGCCAATTCAAAATCAAATTGTGCCTCCGCAATTTTTTTATTCGTTTCATCATTCAGTAAACTATCTGCATATGCTGAATTAAGTTGTTTGTAATGAAACGCTTTTTTGTAATCATTCATCAGAGCATAGGCATTGGCAATTTCATTCGTTACTTGCAGCATGGGTGGCCTAAAATGAATACGCTCAGCCAACTGATACCCTTTTAATAAATATTCCAGACCTTTCTTTACATCTCCCGATTTAGCATATATTGAACCTAAACCTATATAAATCGTTGCATCTTCGTCCGGATTATTCAAATTTTCACCCATTTTAAGCGACTTTTGATAGTGTTCGGTTGCCCGGGTATAATCTTTTAAAAACACATATACTTCGGCAATACCAATCTCATAAACCCGTGCTTCCCCTTCGAATTCGTTTTTAATTGCCAGATTAAGTCCCTTGTAATAATAATAGAGCGACCTTTCATATTTCTTTAAACCTGCGTATGACAATGCTGCTGTGTTATATGACCAGAGACAACCTAAAATATTGCTGTCCTTTTCACTTAATTTAATTGCTTTTAGAGAATAATGCAATCCTTTTCTGGGATTTCCAATGGTATTATATACTCCCGCCAGATTGTTTAAACTGTTTACAATGGGCTGACTTTTACCCAACTTTTCACGAATGCTCAATCCTTTCAATAAGTTGGTTAACGCCTCAGAATAATTTCCAAGGTTCAGCCAGGAATTGCCCATATTATTATAGCTTGAAGCGATTCCTTCACTATCAGCAATCAGCTCCCTGATTGCGAGGCTTTTTTTATAAAAGCCGATTGATTCATAGTATCTTGCCTGATCACTGTAAATATTTGCGATATTATTATATGCGGCACCCAACCCCTTTTTATCATTTATCTCCTTATATTTTCCAATTGCAATATTATCGTAACGCAATGCCTTTTCATGCTCACCTATAAATGAACAATAAACCCCCAAAGCCAGGATACAATCACCCATGCCTTTCTTATAGCCTATTTTTTCTGCCAATTTCAATCCTTTCATGGCCATGGGTTCCATCTTTTCGGGATTAAAATATCTGTAATTTTCTGCCAGATTACAGTACAAATTAACGAGGGCAGTATTCTGATTTTGGTGCTTTTTTATCAGATTCAGTAAGCTGTCTACCTGCCTGTTTTGTGCCGATATATTTATTGCTAAACACAATAAACTTATTGATAAAAACCAATATGTTCCCAATACCCGAATTCTATTATTATTATTAATATCAAACATTCAAATTATATAAAGTTTGCGTTGAGTATACAGGGTTACCCCGCAATTTATAAAAATAAAACCCCCATTCAAACAATTTATTCAACCCTGATTGTATTGGCAATAAATATAGTGAATTATAATAAATATTTATAACTTCGTTTCCCTAAACAAAAATAAATTATGATGTACTTATCAATTTGTATCACATTGCTCACATTATTGGCGGCAATGTATTTTTTGACTAAGGTTAATAATCAAAATCTTGGCTCATTCTTTAAATGGATTACCTATATAGTAATCGCTGTTGCTTTATTGATTCTTATTTGTCAGTTAGCCCGCGGTATTGGTAGAATGGCCTGCCACAGGGGTGAATGCAAAACCGAATGCAAAATGGAAGGCATGGGGCACCATAAAATGATGATGAAAGAAATGCATTGTGAAGGTGAAGAAATGGAATGCTGTGATGAAATGGAAGGCAAAATGCACAAACACAAAGGTATGATGGATAAAAAAGGGGAAATGCGCGATAGTACTTCTCTTGATGATTAAAGAAAATTATTAAGGCTACCTTACTTCAAACGTTTTACTTTTTTCCTGGTGTCACATATCTGAATAATAATCCATCCTTCGGTTGATTTGAACAATTGAAAAGCATCTGTTCCGGTATGTGATAATTTATCATTAATAAAGAATTCATAGGGAGCCCAAACGCTTGCCATCGGGAAATCTATTTTTATCTCATAGCCGATAACACGTTCTTCAATTTTTAGCGTATCACTTTTCAATCTGGCAATTTGAAACAGGAAGGAATCAATACTTTCGGTTTGTAATCTTGTCATTGATGTTTTTGGATTCATCAATGCTGTTTGCAGTCGCACATCATGATGAAACAAGGGCCGGATGCTGGCAGTATCGAATTTCTGCATACCGGAAAAGAGTTCCGCAATCACTTTTTTAATAGCTGTTTCTTCACTTATTTGCGCGTTTAGTTGCAGGGTTGCAAAGAGTGCTAACAGCAGGATAAATTTTTTCAAACTAATCACATAAATCATAGTCCAGACTATTTAATTTGCAAAAAGGTTACCGTTGAACCCCTGTATACCCTGTGCGTAGCTTTTACGAAATCATTTGCTTCGGCTTCAAAAATATTGATGAACTTTTGCGGATTGCGGTCAACCAATGGGAACCAGGTGCTTTGAATTTGTATCATTAAACGATGGCCCTTTTTGATAGTATGGTTGATATCGTTGATTTCAAAATTTACATCGGTTATTTGATTGGGTACGAACGGCTCGGGTTTTTCGAAACTGTTTCTGAATTTGCCCCGCATTACCTCACCACGAATGAGCATCTGATATGCATCCATATTTATTGCTTTTCCATTAATAGTATCATTGGGCATTTTATCAGGGTATACATCTATAATTTTCACAATCCAGTCGGCATCGGTACTGCTGGTTGATACTTTTAAATTAACTTTTACCGGACCGGCAAAGGTTTGGTCCTGGGTGGAAATGGATGTTTGATAAACCAATACATCGGGTCTGCGTGCCCCGTAACGCTGATCTGCAACCATGTATTCGCGGGTCATACCCAAATCACAATTAACCATATACGGAACAGGTTTATTGGGGTCGCTTATAAATTCATCATAATTATTTCCCGAGCTACTCAGGTTCATATTTCCCTGCTCATTTAAATAATACTTTTTTTCTTCAATATTTTTAGGTGGCCATTGTTCATACTTACGCCATAAATTACTGCCTGTTTCAAACATAATGGCCTCTGGTAATTTCCAGTCGCCTTTGCCTTTTAAATAGTAACTGAAAAATGGATATTCAATGCTGTCGCGGTAATACCAGCTTGTTTTATGCCTGAAGTTTATATCGCCCAAATACTCGCCTGTGCCTCTGCCCCAGCCTCCATGCACCCAGGGTCCCATTACCAGTGAATTGGTGGTTTTGGAAGATTGCTTCTCGATGGTTTTATACGTTTGCAAAGCTCCGTACAAATTCTCCGCATCAAACCAGCCCCCAACAACCAATACTGCAGGTTTAATGTTCTTAAAATGCGGACGTAAATTTCGTGCCTGCCAGAAACTATCATAAGTTTCATGTTGGGTCATCTCATCCCAAAATGCCACACTATGATTGTAATAATTGTTGATGTTTTTCAAACCACCCAGTTCCAGATAAAATTTATATCCATCAGTTGTTTTGTAATCAATACTTTTCCAGGAGCCTGGACCGGGTTTTAAACGGGCCTGGCCAAACCCATAAAAGAAACCGAAAAAATGCGGCAGATAAACGGCACCGTTGTGATGGAAATCATCACCTGTAAACCAGTCGCAAATGGGTGCCTGGGGAGATGATGCTATTAATGCCGGATGGGCATCAATCATGCCTGCTGAAGTATAAAAACCGGGATAGGAAATGCCCCATTGACCCACTTTGCCATTGTGATAATTTATATTTTTAAGTAGCCACTCAATGCAATCGTAGGTATCGGTACTTTCATCCACATCGAGTTTCGATTTTTTACTTGTTTTTTGTGGTGTCATGTTTACAAATTCGCCCTCCGACATGGATTTTCCACGTACATCCTGAAAAACAAAAATATAACCATCTCTGGCAAACAAATCAGAAGGTCTTAGTCTTTCCGGAAATGCATCCGCACCATACGGACCTACACTATAAGGCGTTCGGTTCAGCAATACAGGATATTTAACAGAAGAATCTTTTGGCAAATAAATAGCAGTAAATAATTTGACCCCATCACGCATTGGGATATAAACCTCACGCTTCACATAATTTGCCTTCACATCAAAAATTTGTGAAAATAAATGGTTGGGGTTTATCAGCAGGAACAGTAACAACAACAGGAATAATCTCATACGATTTATTTGTTTAATTTCTCAAATATAACAAAATTAGAAATTAACACTCTATACCCTACCTACGCCCCTTCCCATCTATACTGCTAAACAAACACTAAAAGTGGTACCTATACCCAATTCGCTGTTTACAGTTATAGTGCCATTATTTTTCTCAACAAATTCCTTACATAATAATAAACCAAGTCCGGTGCCCTTTTCACCAAAAGTTCCCATACTGCTTAAATTTGTAAAGCCGCACAGCAGCTTTTTTAGTTTATCCGGATGAATCCCGATTCCTGCATCAATAACTTCAATGCAAATCTTATCCCCCTCCTGTTTTGCATCTACTATTACTTCTCCGCCCATTTCCGAAAATTTAATTCCATTAATAATTAAGTTTCTGAAAACAATCTCCAATTGATTTTTATCGGAAAAGAGCATGATACTGTGCGGTACTTTATTCACCAGTTTCACTTCTTTTTGAGCTGCATTTTCATGAAACAATGAAAAAACCTGGTCAATCATTTGAGCGAGGAAAAAATTCTCTTTCCTGAAGGGAGCATTCCCATCCATTTGACTTTTTGACCATTGCAATAAATTATCAAGGAATATATTTAAGCCAATAAGCTGTTTATCCAGAGAACGTTTAACAAATAAAAAATCTTCATTCGAAAGGATATTTAATTCCAGTAAATTAATGACATTGCTTAACTGGGCCAATGGCGTTTTAATATCATGCGACAGAACGGTAAATATTTTGTCTTTAACTTTATTTAATTCATCCAGTTTTTCCGATTGTGCCTGAATTTCATCTTTTTGTTTACCTATAAGTTGACGGGCTTTTTTTTCTTTTTGTTTACTTCTGAAAAAAATAACTGACATACTGATAAAAAGTAATAAAAAAGCTGTTAAAGCCAATGAAATCAATTGGTGCATATTATTGGAACTGTCCTTAAGCGAGCTGTCTTTCTCCAATAACTCTATTTCCTTTTGTTTCTTTTCAAGCTCAAAATTAAATTGTGACTCTGCTATTTTTTTATTGGATGCTCTTGAATCTGTTTCAACAAAATGATAAGCACTTGCAATTTCATTGTTAAGATTAACGCGGGAACTGTCTGATAAATCGCATTGAGACAACTTTTGCCTGAATCCGTCCAGATCAAAATGTTGTGCATATACTTCTTCAGTAATCAACAGACAAGTCATTAATATGAACCCAAAAGTAAACTTAACAAATGCTTTGAGTTCATTTTTCATTAATCACTTTTATTTATAAAGTAGCAGTCAAATATATAAAATTTGTTAATTAATATGTCAATTGCAATACAAAAAAAGGTGGTACGAATAAACGAACCACCCTTTTACATAAAATTTTAGTATTTTTTAAGAACCACTTAACGCGGCTGCTCCACCTACAATTTCCGAAATTTCGGTGGTAATGGCCGATTGGCGTGCACGGTTGTATTCGAGCTTTAATGATTTAATGAGTTCCCCCGCATTGTCGGTAGCTTTGTCCATTGCAATCATACGGGCTCCATGCTCTGAAGCCAAAGAATCCAGCATGCTGCGATAGATCTGCGTCTTTAAAATACGCGGAATCAGTTCCTCCAGTATTTCTTCTTTACCCGGTTCAAAAATATAATCGTTTTTTGCAGCTTTGATACTTACAATTTGTTTTACAATCGGTAAAAAATGGTCGTTACTCAAAATCTGGGTTGCTGCATTTTTAAACTGGTTATAAACTACTTCAACCTTATCAAATTTGCCTGCCTTGTATTGGTTCAAAACAAATTCGCCTATAGTGAAGCCTGATTTTGCACTTAATGCCTGCAGACTTTCTCTAAAATCGGGAATTAGATTTGCATTTTGACGGGTAAAATATTCGAATGCTTTTTTACCAATGGGCAAAATGGTAATTTTCTTGCCTGCATATTCCTCTTTCATCAAACGGTTGGCGAGCTTAATTACATTCGCATTGAATGAACCGCATAAGCCTCTGTCGGATGTAATTACAACCAATAACACATGGTTTATCGGGCGCTGGTCGAAATATACTTTTAACGAATCTACATCAATGGAATCGGTTAGATTGGAAAGTATTCCATTTAACTTTTGTGCATACGGACGCATTTGTATAATGGCATTTTGGGCCCTTCTCAACTTGGTTGCACTTACCAGTTTCATGGCCTTGGTAATTTGCTGGGTTGAATTAACCGATGCAATCCGAATTCGTACTTCTTTTAAATTAGCCATTAGCTACTATATTTTGCTGATAATTCTTTGGCAACGGTTTCAAGAACAGTGGTTACATCGTCGCCGATTCCGCCTTTTTTAATTTTATCGAGCACATCTTTGTGTTTGTTTTCAAGATAGTTTAAATACTCACCCTGAAAATCGAGAATTTTATTTACCGGTACATGTGATAACATTCCTTTGGTTCCCAAATAAATAATGGCAACCTGTTGTTCAACACGAAACGGTGCAAATTGTCCCTGCTTTAAAATTTCAACATTACGGGCTCCTTTTGCCAATACCGATTTGGTAGCTGCATCGAGGTCGGAACCGAATTTAGAGAATGCCTCCAATTCGCGGTACTGCGCCTGATCCAATTTTAAAGTACCTGCTACTTTTTTCATCGACTTGATTTGTGCATTTCCACCTACACGGGATACAGAGATACCTACGTTAATTGCGGGTCTGATACCAGAGTTAAACAAGTTGGCTTCCAAAAATATCTGACCATCGGTAATTGAAATTACATTTGTGGGAATATAAGCGGAAACGTCGCCGGCCTGGGTTTCGATAATAGGCAAAGCGGTTAATGAACCATTGCCTTTAACCATATGTCTGATTGAGTTTGGAAGATCATTCATCTGGCTTGCAATGGCGTCTGAACCAATAATTTTAGCAGCTCTTTCGAGCAAACGGCTGTGCAAATAAAATACATCACCCGGGTATGCCTCGCGGCCCGGCGGACGACGCAACAATAAAGAAACCTCACGGTAGGCAACTGCCTGTTTTGATAAATCATCATAAACAATCAGTGCAGGGCGACCGGTATCGCGAAAGAATTCGCCAATTGCGGCACCCGCCATCGGGGCAAAAAACTGCAAAGGAGCCGGATCGGCAGAAGTTGCCGATACGATAACGGTATACGACATGGCACCGCGTTCTTCCAAAGTTTTATATACCTGAGCAACCGTTGATGCTTTTTGACCGCAGGCTACATAGATACAAAATACAGGATTTCCTGCATCAAAAAATTCTTTTTGGTTGATGATGGTATCGATACAAACAGCAGACTTACCCGTTTGACGATCGCCAATTACCAGCTCACGCTGCCCACGGCCAATCGGAATCATGGCATCAATAGCCTTGATGCCTGTTTGCAAAGGTTCTTTTACCGGTTCACGGAAAATTACTCCGGGTGCTTTGCGCTCCAGGGGCATTTCGTACAAATCGCCGGTTAACGGACCTTTGCCATCAATAGGTTGTCCCAAAGTATTGATAACACGTCCAATCATTCCTTCTCCCACATTGATGGAAGCGATTCTGCCTGTTCGTTTAACGATATCTCCTTCTAATATTTGTTCGGATGAACCCAATAACACCGCTCCCACGTTGTCTTCTTCCAGGTTCAGCACAATTCCTTCTACTCCGTTTGAGAACTCAATCAATTCTCCCGACTGTACCTTTGTCAATCCATAGATCCGTGCAATACCGTCGCCCACCTGGAGCACAGTACCCACTTCTTCAAGTTCGGTTTCAGATTTAAAATTGCTGAGTTGCTCTCTTATAATTGCTGATACCTCATCAGGCCTTATTTCTACCATAATGAAATGTTATTTTGAAATGTAAGTATTTAATAAATCGTGTTTTGCTTTTTTCAATTTCCCGGATATGCTGGCATCATAGAGTTTATCTTCCATTTGAATAACCAGACCTCCAATGAGGGATGGATCCACGGAAGTTTCAAGAATTACCTTTTTACCCGTTTGTTTTTCAATAAAAGCACTTACCTCTTTTACAACCTGCTCGCTGATGATGGTTGCTGTTTTAATTTTGGCAGTAGTAATTTTATTGATCTGGTTGTATTGCTCAATAAAAGCATTGGCAACATCCAGTAAATAATATTCGCGTTTTTTTCTGATCACAATATCAAAAAATGAGATGGTTAACGGATTAAATGTTTTTTCGAAAATCTGTTTAATCACGGCCATTTTTTTATCGCCATTGATGATGGGGCTTTTCATCATAATCATTAAAGCCGGTGTATGCACAACTACTTCTTTAAACGACACAATATCGCCATGGATGGTTTCGAGGATATTTTTTTCCACCGAAAGATCAATGAGCGACTTTGCATACCTGCCGGATACTCTGTATTCAGACATGTTAGTTTAAGCTGATTGATTTTAAATTTTCGTTCACAAATGCTTCCTGCTGGGCACGGTCTTCCATTTTTTTACGAAGCACTTTTTCAGCCAGATCAACCGATAAAACCGCTACCTGCGTTTTCAACTGGTTCATGGCATTTAATTTAGCTGCTTCAATGGTTTCACTTGCCTTGGCAATAATTTTCCGACCTTCTTCATCGGCCGATTTTTTTGCCTGCGCAATAATGCTTTCCTTTATTTCATTTGCTTCTTTCAGCATCTGGTCGCGTTCAACCCGGGCCTGATTCAGCAATTTTTCATTATCCGCTTTCAATGCGCTCATTTGTATGCGTGCTTCTTCGGCAGCATTGAGTGCATTGTTTATCGAATCTTCTCTTTCCCTGATTGCATTCAGGATTGGTTTCCAGGCAAATTTAGACAGGATGTACAACACGATACTAAACGTGATGGTCATCCAGAAAATAAGCCCTAAACCCGGTTTTACTAATTCCATGCTTTTTATTTATTTGTTATTGTATTTGTTTGTAATCTGTAAATTAATGTCTATCCAATCTAATCCAGAGTCTGGACTAGAATGTTCTCTGGCAAGGCATGCGAATTTCTTAAAAAGCGTAGTGTACTATTGTACATGAGCTTTTTAAGGAATTCGCATAACGCAGCCAGAGGACATTATAGACAGACTCTACAATAATACGATCAAAAGACAAACCACGATGCCAAAGAACGCGGCACCTTCTACAAGTGCTGCGGCAACAATCATGTTTGCGCGGATATCGCCCAATGATTCAGGTTGACGGGCAATTGATTCCAAAGCGCTGCCACCGATTCGGCCAATACCAATACCTGCACCGATTGCTGCTAAACCTGCTCCAATACCTGCGCCCATGTTTCCGATTCCTTTGTCAGCTGCTGCTTGCAGGATGATGTTTAAAAGTGTCATAATTTTTGAGTTTTAATTTAATTTATATGATGATTAATGATGTTCTTTTGTGTGGTGTTCTTCAACGGCAGTACCAAAGTAAAGGGCCGATAGTAATGTGAACACATATGCCTGTAAAAAGGCTACCAGTAATTCGATGAAGTTCATGAAAACGGTAAACGCCACGGATACAACAGATACTCCGTAACCCAGATATTGGTTCATAGCCCCGAAAATGAAAATCAGGCTGAAAAAACCTAAAATGATAATATGGCCTGCAGTAATGTTTGCAAACAAACGTATCATTAATACAATGGGCTTATTAAACATTCCGATGATTTCGATTGGGATTAATAAAACCCATAATGCTTTGGGTACTCCGGGAGGCAGTAAAATATGGCCCCAATAGCTTTTATTTCCGTTATAGGTTGTAATAACAAAAGTAAATATGGCCAGCACCATGGTTATGGCAATATTGCCGGTTACATTGGCACCCCCCGGAAAAAATGGGATCAAACCGAATAGGTTATTGATAAAGATAAAAAAGAAGATGGTTAATAAATACGGTAGGAATTTGGCATATTTCGGACCAATAGAAGGCCGGGCAACTTCGTCTCTGACAAATAAAACCAGTTGCTCAATTACGTTGGCAATGCCTTTAGGGGCTCTTCCCTTATTGGTTTTGTATTGTCGGGCAACCGACAGCATCAGCCAGCAAAGCAAAATTACCGACATGAGCAGACTTGCTACGTTTTTAGTGATGGATATATCAAAAAACTGAGCTTGTGTGTTTATCGATCCATCGGCATTTACAGCAACAATTTTCCCTTTTTCCAGTTTATATCCCTGATAAACTGCATGTCCATGCTGAAATTTAGAGGATAAAAATATTTTAACGCCATTATTATCCTTTAATATAACAGGCAATGGTATAGAAACATGTGAATGCCCAATGGTTGCAATATGCCAATCGTACGCATCACCAATATGTTCCATGATAATTTTACCTGCATCTATTTTTTCTTCTTTAGCATGGGATTCTTCATTTGCAGGAAGATTTTCATGCGATGCATGTATACCTTTTTCGTCGGTGTGCTGATTTGAAGTTTGGCTTACATTTGATGTTGAATCATGGCCATGCTCCTGCCCCAATACTTTAAAGCTGGCATAAGCAACATAAAAAATAATTAAAAAAGCGGGAATTAAGTATCTGGTAATCTTTTTGTTATTGGCCTGCATCTACGATTTTATTTTTTTGAATCGGGGCGCAAGTTAACAACTAAGAAATAAATTTCAAAAGCCGTGTAAAAGAAATACAATAAAAGGTACACAATAATAAAGGGGATTTGCCGCTCGCTTACAAATATCATATAGATAATAAGCGGGAAAATTGAGAACACAAAACGAAGGCCGATGGCACTGTAGATACGACCTAAGAAGATTTCGTTTTTCTTTGAAAGGGCTGAATAGGATATTTTATAAATGACGATGGTAAGCAGCAAAAAATAAATTAATGCACCCCAGGTTAAATAGTCAATCACAAATTTTTGCTGGATGTTTTTGACGATAAACAAAACGACGGCAATAATTAAAGTAAAGAGCGTTAAGCTTGTATAAAAATTGTTTTTTTTCATTTATTTCTTTAAAAAATCTTTAATTGAGAGGTATAAAGCCGCAAAAACAGAAAGAATAACTCCTAAAAGTGTAAATACCGGAAAGTGCGTAAGTAACTTACCATCCAGGTATTTACCCCCCAAACTACCCAGCACGATAATCATAATCATTTGAATAGCCTGGCTGCTGTATTTTAAAAATTGGCTATATGGAGGCTTTTTCGGCGATGGATTCACTGATTACAGGTGCTTTGGTTTCAAGCGGTTTGTTATTTCTTTGTCCGTTTCTATAATCATTGAAGTTTATGGAATTCCCTGCATTCATAGAGCTTTTCCCGTTAAACTCGGCACCTGCTTCAATAATCAGCTTGGAGGAGCTTATATCACCGGTAGTTTTTGAAGTAGCTTTAATGGTAAGCAACTCGCTTACACTAATATTGCCTTTCAAGGTACCCGAAATATCACAGTTTTGGGCCGAAATATTTCCCTCTACACTAGCCGAAGGACCTAAAACAAGCTTGGTTTTTACCGATATATTTCCGGTAACACATCCATCAATCCGCAAATCTCCTTCAGAGCTTAGGTCGCCTGATATTTTGGTGCCGGCATTGATAATATTGATTTCCTGCGGGTTAAATGCCGCCTTTTTTGATTGGTTAAAGATTGCCATTTTAGTTTTAGTTAATGGTTGTACAATTAGTCATGAGTCTGAGCTATAGTGTTCTCTGGCAAGGCATGCGAAGTTACCAAAAAGCGCAGTGTGCTGGTGTACATGAGCATTTTTGGGAATGAGCATAACGCAGCCAGAGGACATTATAGACAGACTCTAGTTATAGTTTAACAAATCATTTGGGTTGATGGCCGTGCCATTTTCCCAAATTTCAAAATGAAGATGAGGGCCATTGCTCAGTTCACCCGTATTGCCAACCACCGCAATTACCTCACCCAACTCAACAAAAGTACCAACTTTTTTTAAAATAGACGAATTATGCTTATAAATACTTACTAAATTATTGCGATGCTGAATGGCAATGGTGTTTCCGGCTTGCGGAGTCCATTCTGCAAAAATGATGGTTCCCTGTTGAACTGCCTTTACCAGGGCATTGGGTTCAGCAACAATATCTATTGCATAATGCTCTTCATTTGCATCAAATCCTCTGGTTATAAGTCCTTTGGTTGGATTAATCAGGTTCAACCCGACCATGCTTTGTTCTTTTATGGTGGAGGGATCAATCCAATCTGATGAACTTTTTGCCCTTTGTTGTATTTCATAGTTTTTGTTAAACGCAGCTTCTTTTTCAAAGGTATTATCGTTATTGCCTGAACCTAATGGCTTTACAGATCTTGTGGTAGAATCCTTAAGTCCTTCACCTCCATTTATTATATTTACAATGTTTTGATAGTAAAGCTCTTTAGCCCTTAATGACTCTTCAAGCGAATCTGTTTTATACAAAAGCTGTTGCAAGTTACGTTTGGTCTTTGTGTCGGTGTATCCGGGAACATATTCACGCATGGGCGTAAAAAATATCAACATAATTATTAAAATGGCATATAATACCAACGAAGAGCTGAAACCTGCGAAGACGTTCATAGGAGTAAGCTTAAACGATATCTTCTCTTCAAAAGTTTCATCATTTATGAGCACCAAACGGTACTTAAACCGCAGTTTATGAATTAATTTTTTCTTAGGTTGGTCCATCCTTCTACCTTTATTTTAAAAGTTTGGTTAAAATTGTAAGATTAAAAATTCAAAGATAGGTAAAAACTTAAGCTCATTGTATACACTCAAAAACATATCCATCACCCTAATTATTGCATTTTTTGTTTTGGGTTCATGCAGTCCAACTAAAAACAAATGGTTAAACAGAAAATATCATACATTAACGGGTCATTACAATATATACTTCAATGGCGAACAAAAACTCATTGATGCGGTAAAACAAATTGAAGGCAGTCATCAGAATGACTTCAGTAAAACTTTGCACGTATTTCCGCTGGGTACGCCTGAGTCGGCAAAAAATGCAGGAAATTTGCTGGATGAAGCCATTAAAAAGTTTTCGGGTGCCGTACAATTGCATACCATTGGCAGCTATACAGATGATGCATATTACCAACTTGGCGTTTGTCGTTTTTATAAGCAGGACTATTTTGCTGCAATGGAAACCTTTCAATATATTATTGGGAAATACAGCAGGGGTGATTACAGCAATTTAAGTACTTGCTGGATTGCACGCTGTTATGTGGGTTTGGATAAAATTGGGGAAGCCGAAGCATTGATGGGCTTATTAATGGCCAATAAAACTTTTAACAAGCGTGAAATCGCACTCATATATGCTACTGCTGCTGATATTAATATAAAGCTTGAAAAATTTGCTCCTGCCATTGACAATTTAAAAAAGGTATTAACCGTGCCACTCCCAAAGGACCAGAAAGTTCGTTACAATTATATACTCGGGCAGTTGTGTTTACAAGCCCACAGAAAACCTGAGGCAACTTATCATTTTACCCGGGTGCTTAAATATTTGCCATCTTATGATTTTGCGTTTAATGCGAACATTAATTTAACCCAGATTTATGATGTAAACGACAAACGCTCGGTGGCCCGGGTAAGAAAATACCTGAAACGGATGGCCGGAGATGAAAAAAACCTGGATTATCTGGATCAGATTTATTTCGAATTGGGGAAACTCGAACTGTCTCAGAAAAACCATACTTTGGCGATTAAATATTTTCAAATATCAGTAGCTAGCAGCACAAAAAACAGAAACCAGAAAGCGATGAGTTATTATGCGCTGGCAAAATTGTTTTTTGAACAAAAAGACTTTAAACCTGCACAGGCGTATTACGACAGTACGGTTCAAACCATGGATCCAAAAGACAAGAACTTTGAATCCATCAATCAAACCAAAATTGTACTTTCAGATTTAATTAATAATCTGGTTTTATACGAAACACAGGACTCATTACAAAAACTGGCCAACCTGAGCAAGGATGCCCTGGAACGTAAAATTGACGGATGGATTGCTGAAGAAAAACGAAGAAATGAACTGAACGCAAAACTGGCAAAAAAAAGGGCAAAGGAAAATGCCGGAGCCAAACAAAATCAAAATTATATACCTCCACCCAACCTGGCCATTGCGGGTGCAGGAAGTAACGAATGGTATTTTTATAATCCCACATTAATTGCCAGCGGGGCTGCAGAATTTTTTAGCCTGAGAAAATGGGGTCAGCGGGCCAATGAAGATTATTGGCGCATTGCAGCAAAAGAAAAGCCTAAAGATGAGGAATCGGTAACGGCAAAGGATACTGCTGAGGATAAGAATAAAAAAGTTGAACCGCTGAAAAAAGAAATAGAACCCACGAATACAGATACTTTGTTTAGCCAGCAAAAAGATAGTTGGGTTAAAAATGTACCTTTCACAAAATCACAAAAACTTACTTCCAATTTAAAAATGCTGGAAGCGCTGCATAACCTTGGTTTGATTTATTATGAACGCCTGAAAAACTATACGGAAAGTATCCGCTATTTTGACTTAATGGAAAATAAATTTCCAAAAAACGAATATGAACCTGACGCTTATTATTATACATATAAAAGCTATTCTGATTTAAAACAACCCGCAAAAGCAGCACCTTTTAAAGATCTTTTACTCAAAGAATATCCCGAACATCCTTTCAGTTTATTGTTGCAGAACATCGTTATTAAATCGGCGGAGAACGACCAGAACAAAGCGCTTGTAAAACTGTATGAAAGCATGTACGAAGCTTATACCGCCGGAGACTATTCGAAAGCCATGTCGTTAAAAACCGAGCTCGATAAATTATATCCGGGTAATAACTTCAGACCCAAATATGAGTTCCTGTATGCGCTTTGCATTGGCCGAACTCAGGATAAAGAAGCTTTTAAAAAAGCACTTTTAGAAATAACGGTTAATTTTAAAGAAACCGATGTGGCAAAAACGGCAACAGAATACCTTGCAGTTTTAAACGTTAACGAAAAAAAAGAAAGCATTATTGGTAAAGACAGTGTATTGAATGAGTTGAATTTTGACATTGAAACAGAAACTCCATTTTATTATTTAATGGCGATAAAAAATGAAAAGGTAGATTTTACTGAGTTTGTTTCAAAGTTCACAACCTATAATGAAGCTTATGCCTCTGAAAATAACTTAAGGGTAAATGCCAACCTGAGCAATGAGGGATACCAGTATTTAGTGATCAGGGAATTTCCAAATTTTAAACAGGCAAACGAATACTTAAAAGGAATAAAGGCAAACGATTTTATAAACAAACAATTAAAGGTGGATGAAAACTACCTGGAATATGTAATTTCAAAAACCAATTTATTGAATGTGCTTAAGGAGAAAAAACTTGAAAAGTTTGCACTCTTTTATAAAAAACAAGCAGAAAGTTTTAACCAAAAAAAATGAAACTAAAAGATTACTTTTTTAAAAGCCCCTACTGGAAATTAATTAAATGGTTATGGATAGGTGCCTTTGGCGGTATTATACTACTTACCGGACTGGTTTGGATTATCGCAATGGGCTGGTTTGGACAATTGCCGCCCATTGAAGAACTCGAGAATCCCAAAACGTATCTGGCAAGTGAAATTTATGCTGATGACGGTTCAACTTTGGGTAAATATTATTTTCAGAACAGGAGCAATGCAAATTATCAGGATCTGAGTCCGCAATTGATTAATGCCTTAATAGCAACCGAAGATATTCGCTTCTACGAACACAGTGGAATTGATAACAGCAGGTTGTTTACCATTATCATTTATAATTTAATCGGCAAGAGACAAGGAGGCAGCACCATATCACAACAACTGGCAAAAAACCTGTTTCCGAGAAAACGGTTCAAGGGAATTGTAGAAAAAGCTATTACCAAAATACAGGAATGGATAACGGCTGTATATATTGAACAACGTTATACTAAAGATGAAATATTAACAATGTATTTTAATACGGTTGATTTTGGTAGCAACTCTTTTGGAATCAGAAGTGCATCGAAAACATTTTTTGGAAAAACGCCAAAAGAACTTAATGCCAAAGAGGCTGCATTATTAATTGGGATGCTAAAAGGACCTACATTATACAGTCCGATTTTAAATTACGAAAATGCTATAAACCGAAGAAATATTGTGCTGAACCAAATGGCCAAAGAACGTTTTATAAGTGAAGATTCATGCAAATTATTTAAAACCCAGCCGATTGAATTAATATACACAGAAGAAAGTCATATTGAAGGTTTGGCGACTTATTTCAGGGAAACTTTAAGGGTTGAATTAAAAGACTGGTGCGAAGAGAATGGATATAATTTGTATAAAGACGGGCTGAAAATTTATACAACCATTAATCCCAAGATGCAAAGCATTGCTGAAAGTGTGGTTCAGGAGCAATTAAAAATTCAGCAAAAAATATTTAATGCCCATTGGAAAGGAAGAGCACCCTGGGGTGAATTTAAAGAGGTTTTGATATCGGGCATGAAAAGAAGCGACCGTTATCACAACGCCAAAAAAGCCGGGAAAACAGATGCACAGATAAAAAAAGAATTTGATACCCCTGTAAAAATGCGTGTGTTTAGTTATACCCGTGGTGAAATTGATACCATCATGACCCCGATGGACAGTATTAAATATTACAAATATTTCATGCAGTGTGGTTTTATGAGCATGGATCCGCAAACAGGAAGAATTAAAGCCTGGGTTGGCGGACATAACTATAAATATTTTCAGTACGACCATGTAAACATCACCGCAAAAAGACAGGTGGGTTCAACCTTTAAACCTTTTGTTTATACGGTTGCCGTTGATAATGGATTTTCGCCCTGTACGATGATCCCTAATAAGCCGGTTAGTTTTGAAGGATACCCCGACTATAATCCGGGTAATGCCGACGAAAAATTCAGCACCCCGGAAATGACCATGTACCGGGGTTTACAGTTTTCGTTTAACCTGATATGTTTAAATGTATTAAAGATGCTGGGAGCAGGAGGAATAGAAAATGTAATTGAACTCGCAAAAAAAATGGGAGTCACCAGTAAGGTTGAACCCTACCCTTCATCGGCCTTAGGTACTGCTGATATTTCGGTGTATGAAATGGTAGGTGCCTTTTCAACATTTGCAAACAAAGGCGTTTGGATCAA